>CAZPUS010000011.1:0-83194 GCA_964589825.1 uncultured Fibrobacterota bacterium
ACGCTTGACACCTCGACAGCATTTACCACGAGTAGTTCGAGTGATTCCATTGTGTTTGATAAGACAGTACTCTCTTATGGCGAGTTCTATTCCTTCGGGGTACGGGCGCAACAGGGCGGAGCGCCGGCTTCTGTTCTTTCCGATACATCGTTGACGGTTTATTACTGCATCGGGGGAAATGACAGCACCTATTGCGGCGGTGCATCGCTGGTAGTGCCCGACGGATCGAGACGCTACGTAGGACTCAATTACGAAGATAAAGCGTGGTTTACTTTTTACGCCAAAGAGAATGTAACGTATACGATCAATATTGACGGATATATGGACGGGACGCTGTTACTCTATTCTTCGTGTGCGGACACTGCGACCTCGGCGAATATCGAGAGCGGATCCGGATCGGATGCGGAAATTGTCTGGACCTGCCCCACATCAGGACAGTACTACTTTTCATTGTATCGATGGGACCAGTTTCAGACAGGAACCTACCTGTCGGTGAGCAGATAACATACACAACTGCATAATAGCAGGAGGTGTACCCGTAAAGGCCGGCAATGCGGTTTCAGTGCCGGCCTTTTTTATTTGTCCTCTGCGGGGGGTGAAGGATACTATTTTTTATCCGAAACGAGAATGCGGCACATCAAAAAAAAGAAAGAGCGTTATGGAAAGCTGCTGGATAACGGATTTCGGGGCGATCGGGGATGGCACGATGTTGTGCGGGGAGCCCATTCAGGAGGCGATCGATATATGCCATAAAAACGGCGGCGGTTACGTGGATGTACCCCGGGGGGTGTATCGAAGCGGATCGATCGAACTTAAAAGCGGCGTGTTTTTACGACTTCACGCCGGTGCGCGGTTATGCTCTTGTGAAGAGCCCGGGCTTTATCCGCGTATGGAAGCCTCCCAAAAAACATCAATAGAAAAAAAGTACATAACCGCATTTATTCGAGCAGATGGTGCCAACAATATCGGTATTGTCGGTGATGGGAATATAGACGGAGGTTACCGCAACGATGCAAAGAGCGGTTTTGAGTTCAGGCCCGGCCTTGTCTATTTCAGAGAGTGCCGTGATGTGACGATACGTGATGTTTCGTTTATTGGAGCGAATTTCTGGACCGTGCATTTGTTTCACTGTGACAACGTCATGGTGCGAGGGGTTACAATAGACAACAACCGTGAACGTATCAATACCGACGGTATCGATCCCGATGGGTGCAGGAACGTGGTGATAAGCGATTGCAACCTGCGCTGCGGGGACGATTGCATCTGTCTAAAAACTACTTCGGGCCGGGTATGTGAACACATCGTGGTATCCAATTGCATATGTACGACATTTTGTGCGGCGATTAAGATCGGAACCGAATCGACCGCCGATATCCGTGCGGTAACGATGCAAAACTGCATAATACACGACAGTACGGTCGCGATTGCGCTCTATATGAAAGATGGTGCAACCTATGAGGAAATGATGTTCAGCGGGATTAGGATCGAGTCGGGAGGTCCGTATCCGATCCTTATCGATTCGGCTTCACGATATTATGAGGAGGCGGTGTACGGGATGATTCGGGATATCGTATTCGACAACATGATCATTCGCGGAGCCGGGAGAATTCGGGTGGACGCACCTGCTACGCATCCGGTTCAGAATTTGCGTATAAATAACATCTCCTGGAAAATTACAGAGGCTCTCCAGGAAGAAATACCTGCCCGGCCACGGGGAAGTGTTACTATTAGCGTCGACCCCGCAGAACTCGATTACGGACAAAAACGGGCGCAGATAACTCTTGCCGGGGTGAGGGAAAGCAGCATTCGCAACTGCAGCTTTATTGATGCACGAAGCGATAGTACAAGCGCTGACAGCAGGATTGTGCTTTTTGCCGCGGACACATCGGGTTTGTCAATGGATAATGTCAGATGGTACGGCCGTATGCTGGAGCCGTTGGACCCGGATAATTCAGCAACAGGAAACGATTCCGAAGGGCTGAGAATAGAATGAAGGTTTCGTGACTGGTCGTGGATACATGAAAGGGTATGACACCGTCCAATGCGCATGATGTCAAACGTTTTTACAAATGTGGTGCATGTACCCGTACGGAATTTTTCGCCAGCTGTTTAGTGGCATTTATCAGAGATCGATCACCAGGAGGGTGACATCATCCTGCGGGCTCTGGACGCTGAGTTCCTTGCCACGGAAATCACGGTAGCTGTCTATGATACGGTCTACTGCATCCTGGGCAGCAAGAGCGAGTGTGTCGAGGGAAAGTTGTTTAAGGCGGTCGAAGGTAAACATCTCTTCCTTTACATTGTGTGCTTCTGTGAGTCCGTCGGTATACAGCAGAAGACGTTCCTTGCCGCGGCTGAAACGATGTGTCTGCTGCTCCAGCATCATATCGTCGAAGATGCCCAGAAACGTGCCGTCCGCTTCTATTGCTTTATACTCTTTTTTTTCTTTGTCAATGAGAAGTACGGGGCAGTGTCCTGCCGAATTGAAATGCATTACTTCTTCATTGGCATCGATGATGCAATAGAATATCGTTATAAAATTGTCCGATTTGACCTCGGTGAGAAAGGTGTTGTTGATGCGCTCCAGGGTCTGTTGTGGTGAGAGCCCCTGGTAAGAGATTGTTTTAAGCAGCACTTTTGCCATCGACATGATGAATGCGGACGCGATGCCGTGTCCCGAGACATCCGCAATAACGGCTGCGTAGACTCCCGGAGAGATTTCAAACATATCGTAGTAATCTCCGCCGACGGCATGTGCGGGGATATACTGCACGCCGATCGAAAAATAGTCGAGCGCACTCTCGATGTTAGGCAGCAGACCCTGCTGTACTTTTCTGGCATGCGACAGATCGGCGTTTATCTTTGCCTGGGCTTCCTGCAGTTCTTTATTAACCTGTGTCAGCTTAGTGTTGGTTACGGTAAGCTTGTCGTTGGATTGTTCGAGCTTATGAAAAATAAGATGGTTGTCGATGATAATTCCCGCCTGGGTGGCGATCGAGCTCAGAAGGGAAATGTCCTCGCTGCTGATGGTGGTGTCGGGACGAGATTTTTCCATCCACAGGACACCAAGACACGCAAAACAATTGCAGGTACTGCAAGAGCCGCGACGCTGATCCTCGGATGAGGTGGGAAGACGTTTGGTGCTGCCCGGTATACTCCAGCAGTAGGGGTTGGGGCTGTGATACACGGGGCAGGTGGTCTGGGTGCAGTCGTGGTATTCCCAGCAGCGATGTGCAGG
The DNA here is from genome assembly GCA_964589825.1 of uncultured Fibrobacterota bacterium. GTDB lineage: Bacteria > Fibrobacterota > Chitinivibrionia > Chitinivibrionales > WJKA01 > CAZPUS01. The sequence continues at coordinate 3,239 of CAZPUS010000011.1, forward strand.
CTTGCCGACAATCGGCATGGTGAGATAGCTGTGAGAAGAGAAACGTTTGTAAAATGGATCGGTTTCGGTATCCGGGTCTTCTACCAGTATGTGCCGGTTGAAAAAAACTGCATCGGTAATTTCTCCCCCTGCAAACCCGAGGGGAATAGTGAAGTTTTCTATCTGTTCATCGCTGATACCTACCGAACTGGTTGCCTTAAGCTCGAATTGATCCGAATCGACGGTAAACATAATGATTCGGTCGAAGTTTGCAATTTCCTTGATGCCAAGAAGCATTGTGGTAATAAGCTTGTCATAGTCGGTACACGACTGCATCACCTTTATAAGCTCATTGACCAGTGAGTTGTTCATTAGCTGGGCTTTGAGTGCTTCGTTACCTTTCTGTATATCTTCCGTATTGGTGTATAACTCGTCCATGGGTCCTCCGAATTTGTGTTGCGCGAAAAAACGTACGTGTTTGTGTAAAACCTGCTGAAAAGATCCGCTCTAAGTGTACCTGTTACGCGCAGGTTTTTAGTATTTTATATTTTGTAACTGTATTGTGCAGTTGAACCGATCCGTAATGGTGAGCGTTGCAGCGTTTGCAGTGATGTAATTACAAAATACAATTTAGACCGCAAGAAGCGTCTTTTTTTGTAACCTGAAAAGAGGATTGGTTTGATGATCGCTGCCGGGAGCCGTACGGTTGTCGCGTTTTCGCACATGACGGGGCAATTGTGTTGGTTGATTCATTAATGGGGAAACGCATGTGCAGTGCGGGTGGCAGCAGATTTTTCCAACAAAAGCGCTCAGTGTCGTTGTCAACAAATGCAGTGAAGGTAAGATTATCACATGTATCAATGGCAGAAGGTTAACCCATCGGTTGTATTGGCGTCTACGTCACCACGACGAAAGATGATTCTCGAACGAATGGGTATCGAATGTTGTGTGCGAGCACCCCGTATTGAAGATGAGACCAGGTATCTCGATCAGGGCGATCTCAACAGGTCGCTTCAGAGGCTCGCTGAGGCAAAAGCGCGCTCGGTGGAAGAGGTGCCGACTGATGCACTGGTACTCGGAGCGGATACGGTAGTCTTGTGTGAAGATACGTTGCTGGGAAAGCCTGTTGACAGCCAGGAAGCCGCAAGGATGCTGCGTATGCTCTCCGGGCGTGGACATGAGGTGATCACCGCGGTTGCACTCTGGTGCGCCACACATGACTACTGTGTGAGCACGGTTGATTTTACAAAAGTATATTTCAGGATAATAGAAGAAGAGGATATTCTGGCATATATAAAACGAGCCGACTATAAAGACAAGGCGGGAGCATATGCCATACAGGATGAAGGCGCAGTGCTGGTACGTGCAATAGACGGTTGTTTCTATAACGTGGTGGGATTGCCCGTCGCATCAACAATAAATCTTTTTAATAAGTATCGAAAGGATTGCGGTAATGGATGAAAATATGAATAACGATAATAACGAGGAAATCCAACCGACCCGGGATCCTGATATTTCGCAGGAGTCGGTTGGTGAAATTATTCGAAAGACCCGTATAACCAAACGCATATCCATAGAGACGCTGGCCAAAGATCTCAAGCTGAATATAAAGTATATCAAAGCCCTCGAGGCGGAGAATTTCGAGGAGTTGCCGGCCGATGCCTATGCACGTGTTTATATCCGTTCTATCGCGGAATATCTTATGCTCGATCCGGACATGATAATAAAAAAATATTATGAAAAAAAAGGAGATACGTACGAGCAGATAGACGAGACGTCCTCGTTCGGTGCGGATGATATTAAAACCGGGAACGCGGGTCCCACGTTTCTGTATTTTGGTATTGCAGTCCTGATTATAGTGATAATTTTACTGGGGATCTTCTTTGGAAGAGACAGTATCGCCAACTTCGTGGGGCCCGAAGATAGTACCACGGAGGTGGTTGATACCGTGGATACGCTGGCTGGGACAGAACGGGATTCGACGACTGCCGATACTGCAGGTGTGCTTAAAAACAAGGGGCAAAAAGAGACCGATACGGTAAAAACCGGGACGGCAAAAGAGACACCCGCAGCAAAAACACCGGTGCCGGAGACAGAGAAAAAGCGCGATGCCGAAACATCAAAACCGAAAGCAAAAGGACTCGAGCTTAAGGTGAAGGCCGCCCGGGAGTCTTCGTGGGTACAGGTATATTCTGACGGAGAAGAGTGGAAAAATATACTTTACAAAGGTCAGTCGAAGACCTTTCGGGCTCAGGACAGCATAAATATACGCGTAGGACGTAACGCAGTGATGCACTATACGCTCAACGGTGATCGTATTTCTCCGGTAAGTAAAGCAGGGGTTGCGGTGTTTAAAATTAATCCGTCAGGCGATATTTCGGTCTGGTCACTATCACGCTGGAAACGTACATTCGGGGAATAACAAGGAAAACCGGGCTGTATTATGTGGATTGATACTCATTGTCATTGTGCTGCCCTGAGCGACGAAGAGCTGGAAAAGACACTTTCGTATGCCAGTGAAAACATGGTTTCCGGGATTATCGATGCCGGAACCGATATTGCCACAAGCAGATGTGCGTTACATCATGCACGAACACACGCAATGATATATGCAACAGCAGGTGTTTCTCCTGCGGATGCGTCGGAGGTGAACGAAGGATGGGACATCCAGCTGGAGGGGATGCTTGGTTCCGAATCTGTGGTTGGGGTGGGAGAAATCGGTCTGGACGGGTATCACTGCGGCCCCGAGCATATGCAACGACAGGAGCCTGTATTTATGAGGCAGCTCGAATTGGCTTTGCAGTACGGGCTTACCGCTGTAGTGCATTCGCGTGGAGCCGAACGACAGGTGCTGGAGCGGTGTCGGGCAGCGGGTATGACGAACGTCGTTTTTCACTGTTTTACCGGCGAGAAAGAGGTACTTCGCGAGGTCCTTGACAGTGGCTATTATGTTTCCTATTCCGGAATTGTGACATTTAAAAACTCAAACGTGGGCGATCTCGCGATGTATACCCCAACGGACAGGATATGTGTGGAGACGGACAGTCCGTATCTTTCCCCGGTACCGTTTCGCGGAAAGCCGAATACCCCCGCAAATGTGAAATACACGGCGGATACAATCGCACGAATTAAAAAACGGTCTTCATATGAACTGGCTAATGCGATCGCGCATACAATGTCTCACCTTTTTCCGCGTATGAACCCGCTAAAGCTGGTGCACATGGAGTAGGCCTTTTCTGCATATCCCGTCGCAGCGATAGCGTACTTCGATTCGGTGAAAATAATGTAATTAATGTATATTCTGATGATAAGGAATACGGGTGACATCCCGATGTGTTTGCGTGAGGTGTTAAGTGCATAACCATCGTGAAGAGAATTATACCTAAATTGAGCGGTTTTTTTCGCGACATTCGCTACTATCCTCACTACTCTTATCTTCTCGAAAATCATGAGATAACCAACAAGGGTGTCCCGCGGTTTTTGTGAACACAATAGCAGCACGGCTCACCGCAGCTTTCATCAAAATAACCGCTCAATTAAGTTTATACAATTACGATTCGACTTTTTTAAAACGATACAGGAGGTTCACATGTGGGTTATCGTTATACTCGGTTTTTCAGCTGCCCTGCTGTTGGTGTTTCAAGTGACGCTGGAGACCAATTCGCTGGAGCAGAATATTCGACGTTTGATAGAAGGAATATATCGTCACTATGAAAATGGACATTCAAAAAGCAAAGAAACTGATACGAGCGCCGATTCTTGATCTTAAAAGCTATCATCTTGCACCGGAAAAGCCGCAGGTGAAGCTTAATCAGAATGAAAGCCCTTACGACTGGCCGGAATGGCTAAAGACCGAAGTTCTCGAGCAGTGCGGGAAAAGAGAGTGGAACCGGTATCCTCCTTTTATACCCGATGAGTTGAAGAGGTTACTCTCACAAGTCAACGGCGTATCCGAAGATTCAATAATCGTGGGGAATGGATCGAACGAGATGCTTCTGGTATGCCTTCTGTCAATTGTCGAACGCGACACCCCGGTAATAATTACTCCGCCGTGCTTTACCGTATACGGCCTTCTGGCAAATGGCCTCGGGGGTTATGAAGAGCGCGTAATGCTCAACGACGATCTTACCTTTAATGTCGAAGGGATAGTGGAAAAATGCAAAAGCAATCCTGGGGCAGTAGTGGTAATGGCCTCACCGAATAATCCTACCGGTTCGCAGATGACAAGGGATGAACTGTCGTTTATTCTCGATAATCACGAGGGGTTCGTGATACTTGATCAGGCGTATGTGGAATTCGGCGGGTACGACGCCGCAGAGCTGGTAAACGGGTATCCAAACCTCATTGTAACACGGACGTTGTCAAAAGCTGTCGGCTCAGCCGGGCTGCGGCTGGGGTATATGATCGCCGAAGCGGATATCACAGCGCAGATCAACAAAATCAAACTTCCTTATAACATTAATTTCTTTTCCATTTATGCCGCGATGAAGCTTCTTGCACACAGGGAGGTCATTTCACAGAATGTCGAGAGGACGGTGCAGCAAAGAGAAATTCTATACGATTCGCTTAGAAAACTTCCACTCGATAACTGTTACAACACACCGGCGAACTTCGTGCTTATAAGGACCGGAAGAAAGGATGCCCTGTTCAGTTATCTGAGAGATAACGGTGTATTGGTGCGGGATGTGTCGAATTATCCAAAGCTTGCGTATTGCCTCAGGCTTTCCGTCGGGACACAGGAGGAAAATGCGAGGCTTCGGGAGCTGATATCCGCTTTCTTTTCATCTGCATAACAAGGCAACTCAAATGCAACGCCGTGCAACTATTACGCGAACGACAAAAGAGACCGATATAACCGTAACCCTGCAGCTTGATGGGACCGGCACTAGTCAGATCAGTACCGGCAGCGGTTTTCTCGATCACATGCTGACACTTTTTGCCGCACATGGAAAATTCGACCTTACTGTCACATGTAAAGGAGACTCCGAGGTCGATTTCCACCACAGTGCAGAAGATATAGGCATCTGCCTTGGAAAGGCGTTTTCCGAAGCTCTTGGTGAGATGAAGGGTGTTATACGGTATGCACATATGTATGTTCCCATGGATTATGCGCTCGCCAGGGTGTGCATCGATATATGCAAACGATCGAATCTTATATATGCGGTAACATTACGGGAGACCAAGGCGGGAGATTTCGAATGCTATCTTGTGCGGGAATTTTTCAAAGCGGTATGTGATAACGCCGGATTCACCATGCATATAGATTTGATACGCGGTGACAATGCCCATCACTGCCTTGAGGCGATTTTTAAAGCGTGTGGTAGAAGTCTTTCGCGGGCATGCAGTATCGATCCGACAACATCAGACAGTGTCAATACTACCAAGGGAGTGTTTTGAACCGTCGTCATATATACCGTAAGAGTACAATATGTGCATTGATTACATTGTACGTGATTGTTACTGGGTTACGGGCCAAAGCAGCGCGCGATCCATATATGCATATACGCGATATTCGCAGTCCCAGGGAGCTGGTTGCCGGGTCTTTTCCCCGCAGTTATTGCGTACCGGTCAGGATATCCGGTGAAGTCGCCAGGCAGCTTCACGGCAGTGTGCGTACACTGGATCTTAGACAACCCCGTCTGGTGGAAACCCTTGAAAAAAAGACAAGGTTCGGCCTTCTGGTTGACAATTCCGGATACCCCTCTGAAACACGGGAGCTTCTTTCCGGGATGATAAATATTTCGGATATGGTCGAACGAGTGCTTTCTTCGGTGGTGAAATACAAAAAGGACACGCAGCTGCAGCTTCTGCGAGCGCATTCAAGTGCAGAGTTCGATCGCGGCGATCCGGGGACGGAAACCCGTTGTGATATTCTTTTGACCCCGAAGGGTGATCGATTCGGATATGAATATGTAGACATGGGCAGCTACGTGTATGAGACATGGCTTACACGCATGCGTGTGAGTGTGGATACCGTAACCGATCTCGTCTATGTCGTAGAAATTGACAAATACCAAAACGGCGCTATGAGCCGGAGGGGCGCGATGGATTCGGCATTGCATAAACGCATCGAATACCGGGTGCGTTACGATACGGTCTCGGGTGTTCAGGTTCCGTCGCTGCTGCGAGTGTATATGAATGGTGAACAACAACTGGAAATTCATGCAGAATACCGTACATTCGGTCCACATGTGGTATTCGATAGCAAAAAGATATGTTATTTTGCCGAAGGTATAGATTCCTCATCATGCCTCAGTATGAATTACGGAAAATACAGCAAAGGAGCGACTTCCTGCATACGGCATGCCGACGCCAGAACCTCGCCGCGAAAGCACCATAAAAAGCTTGCGTATGCGGGATCCCTTGCCCACAAGGCCCGAAAGGCTATGGACAAGGGTGATATCCATAAAGCCTCCCGAATCCTGAATAAGCTCATCCGTCATTGTCCTGATACCCCGCAGGGTATCGAAGCAAAGAATATCCTTTCGGTACTCCATGGATATTGATGCGGGTGCGTCATGGCGAGAGGCGATAGTGATATTAATAGTGGTAAAATTGTGCACATGCGTGTACTTATATTTATTTTTCTATACAAAGAGAATTATTTCCGGTAACAAAGGAGTGCATATGCGGTTGTCAATGCTGGTCTCTGCAGGCGTGATCGGGGGAATGCTTATAACCGGGTGCGGAAAAAAAGAGCAACAGACACAATCGGATGATTTCGCCGATACCTCATCGTATTCCACCGCACAGGATACCATGCAGTCAGAGGAGGATGTATTTGACGAGTTCTACGATGAGGATACCGCGCAGGAAGAGACAGGCAGCACTGCCCAGGCCGGAAACGAGTATGGAGAGACATCCGCCTACGGCACATCGACAACTGGCGGTTACCGCGATTATTCTCCCGATTTTGTTGAAGGTGGCAACTATGTGGTGCAGGTGACCTGTGTCAAGCCCAGAAGTCTCGCACAGCGTTATGTGGATACATTCCAGAATAAAGGCTATCCTGCCTATATCGCACGGGTCGAGAATCCCAAGCCGGGGCTTCAGGGAACATATTACCGGGTACGAATCGGCGGATTCGCCGGTGTCTCGGATGCAAAGGCATTCGGAGAGAATATATTGGTTCCGCAAGGGTATAGCTACTGGACCGATAACAAGGCAAACGACCATACGGGAGTGGGTGGCTACGATGATTCGCAGTATTCGGGCGAGGACTATGGAGGATCGAATGAATCGTATCAGCAGAGTTATGAATCACAGCCATCGAGCTCGCAATCGTATTCAGAGTCACCATCTTCGTATTCGGGTTCGTCTGAAAATACGAGCAAACCGGAACCGGAACAGAGCCAGCAGGAAGTGGAGGCTGCATCAAGTCAGCAACAAACGGAGTCCGCTTCGACATCCGCATCTTCTTCATCACCTGAACCTGCAGCCGAAATGACAAAGACGCAACAGTCAAGTACCCCCGCGACTTCTTCAACTGCAGATACTGCAGGGACAGAAACCGGATCCGACGAGGGTTGGGAGTCGGATGAAGGCTGGGGTGATGAAGGTGGCTGGGGGGACGAAGGCGGATCCGGGTGGTAGCACCGAGGTCTTAGCTGAACTACGTAACCAGAAAACGGATTGTATCCCCGGGGATAGGATCCGTTTTTTATTTGGTTTGCCTCGTTTGACACAAACAGTGATCGATACAGCGCGCTGACCGAACGAAGTTGTAAGCGAAACCGTTTTTATTCGATACCAATTTGCTTGCCCGTGAAAAATGAGTCGTTCCACATAATCGATCAATGGGTTCAGAGTAGCCGATATCGGTACGGCGTACATCAGCGTTCGTGAACAAAATCCCTTGGATCCTGTTAAATATGGTGGGATAAAGTGGAAAATATGCATATGAGGACATTCACCTTATGTAATCTCGGCTGCAGCAAAAATATGATCGACGGTGAGCACATGATCGCATATCTTGAGCGTACCGGATATACGTATGTGCAGAAGTATGAAGAAGCAGAGATAATTCTGGTTAACACCTGTACGTTTATTCAGGATGCAACACAGCAGGCGATTGATGCGATACTCGAGGCGGCTGAATATAAAACGGAGCGCGGAAGGTGTCGCTTTCTTGGCGTAACCGGATGCTTTTCCCAGCGGTATCGTCAATCCGTCAATGAACGCCTCCCAGAAGTTGATTGCTGGTTCGGTGTCGAGTCGTGGCCGCAGGAGTTTGCGCGGGTATTTGATACAAATACAACCGAATATAACGGGGGGCGGCATCTCGAAGACAGCGCAACGCAGTATCTGCGAATTGCCAGAGGGTGTTCCAATAGATGCAGCTTTTGTATCATTCCCTCGTTACGGGGTGCGTTCAGAAGCAGGCCCGTTGAGGAGGTGCTTGCAGAAGCGAAAATGCTGCAACAGCGAGGCACCAGGGAATGCATCCTCGTGGCACAGGATACCGCACGGTATGGACGCGATACAGGAAGCAATCTTGCGTTATTATTGCAGCGACTTTTGCAGGAGACCGACATGCCGTGGATCAGGCTGATGTATTGCAACCCCCGGTGGATAGATGACCGATTGATAGAGACAATCGCCGAAAATCCCCGTATTTGCCCCTATTTTGACATGCCGCTGCAGCATATTTCGCCGAAAATCAGGCGTGCAATGCGTCGAAGTCTTGATGTAGCTTCGATATACCGACTGATAGAGCGTATAAGGACACGAATTCCCGATGCGGCACTTCGTACGTCCCTTATCACGGGATTTCCCGGAGAGACGAAACGGGAATTTTCTGCTCTGAAAAAATTTGTCAAAGAGGTGGAGTTCGATAAACTCGGCGTGTTTCCCTATTCTGCAGAGGAAGGCACCGAGGCGTATTCATTGCGGCCCCGACCGCACCGCAGTACTGCGCAAAAACGTGCCGAAGAGATAATGGTTTGTCAACAGCACATAAGTGCTCGTAAACGTGCGCAGCTGCGGGGGCGAACTACCGAGGTTATCATAGATGAATACGAACATATCGATACCCCTGATTGTTCAGCTGAAGAATCCGATTGGCCAAACCAGTCGGCGACCGCGATCGGACGAACCCGCTGGGATGCGCCGGAGGTCGACGGGGTGGTGTACATGCGCGATGTGACCGTGCAGCCGGGCTCAATCGTTGATGCAACCGTAACCGACAGTGACATTTATGATCTATATGCGGTTATCGGTGCAAAGTAACGGGACGGGGAGCCTGTTGGATCGGATTTTTCAGGCCGCGGGCTGCGTTTGTATCTGAACCTGCCAAAGGTTATTTTTATCTGAAATCGTAACATTTGGCCGGGAACATATACAGGCGACTACTTTACAACAGGAGAATAAGAAAACTATGGCACCACAAGCGGATAACGATCAACTCATTCGTCTTTTCGAAGCCCTGCGGCGCCGAATGGACAAAAAAGGAACAGGTTTTCTCATCGCGGTCGGTGCGGTGGTGATTTTCGGAGGCTGGATTCTGTTTACCGGGCTTTACACGGTCGATGCGGATGAGATCGCGGTGATTCAGCGCTTCGGTAATTACAACCGTCAGGCCACGCCGGGATTGCATTTTAAACTACCGGACGGCATCGAAAGCCGGACAAAGGTAAAAGTCGCCAAGGTGTTTACCGAAGAGTTCGGCTTCAGGACGCAGCAGGCCGCCACGCGCTCGAGGTTCAAACCCGAAGAAGAGTACCAGAGTGAATCGCTCATGCTTACCGGTGATCTTAACTGCGCGCTGATTCCATGGATCGTACAGTTCCGGGTGCGGGATCCGGTCGACTACCTTTTTAATGTGCGGGATCCGGTCGGGACCCTGCGCGATATGGCCGAAGCGATGACGAGGCAGGTTGCGGGAGATCGCAGCATAGATGAGATTATTTCCCGTCGGGCCGAAATCGCCAACAAGGTGCAGCAGCAGCTGCAGGAGGTGCTTAATCAGGCCAATACAGGTATAAATGTGGTAAATGTGGAATTGAAAAACACCACGGTACCTAAACCGGTACAACCCTCGTTTAACGAAGTCAACGAAGCGGCTCAGCAGAAAGAGCAGATGATAAACCAGGCCAAAGCGGCTTTCAACAGGGTGATACCGGCGGCGCGTGGAAAAGCGAAACGGCTTGTGCAACAGGCGCATGGGTATGCAAAAGAGCGGGTCAACAATGCCCGGGGAGATTCCTCCCGCTTTGTGGCTTTTTATGAAGAATACCGACGGGCCCCGAACGTAACAAAGCGCAGGCTTTATCTGGAGACGATGTCCGAAGTGGTGCCGAAACTCGGAAAGAAGTATATCGTTGACAGTGACCAGAAAAATGTATTGCCACTACTGAATATGACTACCAAGGGGGGCTCCAAGTGAAACGTATACTGAGTATCATTATCGCGATAGTGCTGCTGACCTTACTCGCAAAATCATTATACATTATTGACGAGCGGCAACAGGCGGTTATGACCAAGTTCGGCAAACCGGTCGGAGATCCCATTACCGAAGCGGGGATAAAAATGAAGATCCCCATGGTGCATGAAATCCACAAGTTTTCACAGATGATTCTTTCGTGGGACGGTGAACGGGGTCAGTTGCCTACCAAGGACAAGACGTTCCTGTGGGTAGACACCTTTGCACGCTGGAGAATCGTTGACGCACTCACTTTTTACAAAAAGGTAAATAACGAAACACAGGCCCAGCAAATTCTCGACGGTATTCTCGATGCGGCGGTACGTAATGTGATTGCCTCACACGAGCTGCGGGAAACCGTACGAAATACAAACAGGGATATGTATACCATCGTGGACCGGTACGATTTTTCGCAGGAGGACAGCCTGCCGGTTACCGACAGTGCCAATGCCGATACTGCGGCATCGGGTATAGAGACTCCGCTTGAGAACAAGGAAGGACAGATCAGGATCGGTCGCGCCGGTATATGCCGTAAAATCGAGGAACAGGCCCGACCCAAACTGCATGAGTTCGGCATAGAACTGATAGATGTCAATTTTAAACGAATCAATTACGTAAGCCGCGTACGAAAGCATGTATACGACCGTATGATTTCTGAAAGGGAACGTATTGCGGAACGTCTGCGTTCCGAAGGTCGGGGAGACAGCATCAACATTAGCGGTAAGAAGGACAAACTGCTCAAGGAGATCGAATCCGAAGCATACCGCAAATCGGAGACCATAAAAGGAAAGGCGGATGCGCAGGCCACCCACATATATGCGCGAGCCTATAACAGGGATCCGGAACTCTATTCATTCATGAAATCGATGGAAGTCTACAAAAGCGCACTCGATACGAGCTCGGATGCGGTACTCTCCACAGAATCGCAACTGCTTAAGTACCTCAAGGATTATCGATAGTCCGGGGTCGTGCATACGCCGGTGATTTTAACACCGGCGGGGCATGCATGGCTGCATACCGAGTCCTGCGTTTTCCAGAAGGAGATTAACATCAGTGTCCCCGGTTGCACATTTTGCAGAGCGCCTGCACCGGCGTGAATCAGAGGATAACCCCAAAGCGTGTATTAGTGCGGACTGTCCCGCTCGCAATAAAACACTGAGCGATATTAAAGCGGTCGTTTTTGATGTGTACGGGACCCTTGTCAATTACTGGCTTGAAGGATTCGACAATGATGGGGTGAAGAGTGCCCATCTGTTGAAGGCATTTCGAAAGACAGCTCAGCGGTTTTCGATGCAGCCGTTTCTCGAAAAGATGAACGAAGCGAATCCTTTTGACGAGACACTGCGTGATTTTTATCATGGACTCATCGCGGTGCAGCATGACCGAAAGCGGGAGCAGGGTGTTTCTTACCCCGAAATACAGATAGAAGAGATCTGGCGTACTATCATACTTATGCTGCAAAGACACGGCTATGATTATACGGCTCTTTCACTAGGCAATGAGCGCGATACCGCCAGATGTATGGCGTTTTATTATAACTTTCATGCGCTTGGACGAGGCTGTTATACCGGAGTGTGGGATTGTCTCTCTGCACTGAAAGATCGGGATATCCAGTTGGGCATCATCTCCAATGCACAGTTTTATACACCGATCGATCTCACCCTTTTTCTTAACGATCAAAGTGACGGGGAATGTCTCGATTACCTCGATTTGTTCAATACCCGGCTCTGTTTTTTTTCCTATGAGTATGGGGTTGCAAAGCCGAATCAGCTTCTGATGCAAAAAATGTACGATGCACTGTACGATTATTCAATATTGCCCGAACAGACTCTTTTTGTGGGCAATGATCTTTTACTTGACATTCAGTTTGCGCAGACGCATCGGCTCAACACCGCATTCTTTGCGGGCGACAGGGATGTGGCATTTTTTCACGATCAGAAAAAAGCCATAATCCCGGACATTTGTTTTTCGTCCTGGTCCCAGTTGCCGCAATTGCTACAAACACCGGACGATTCCCAGCAGCAGTGAGTTTAGGACATACGTGTTTTTAACCGAGATGGATCTCTTTTCTTCTTAATCACCATGCAGGGTTAGCGATACCATGAACAGAAGATTGTACGGGGAACACCGGTATAAGAGGTGCGGTATTCGCGGGTTTGCATCACGCATTGCGGTCAATTTTATCTGGGCGGTGTTTTTTTTGTGCGTTGGCGGTCTTCGGGCCGAGACTAAACTACAACAACCTGTATTCGATGTGGTTCCGGCCGAAATGATGCAAGTAATAGAAAAAGCCTATGCGCTTAATAAAAAGGGGCTTTCAAAGCTCGATGCCGGTGATTTCGACGGGGCGTATCGGTATTTTTCGGCGGCGCTCGATACATTTCCGGGGTATACCGATGCAAAAAACAATATCGGGGTCGTTTATTACCGCAGAGGAATCATTGGCCAGGCACAACGGGTATGGCGGGAGCTAACCAAAGCCTATCCGACCTATTTTCTTTCATGGTATAACCTCGCAACCGTCGCATTGCATGAACGGCGCTTTGAAATGGCGCTGCAGCGCGCCGACAGTGTACTTTCACTGAATAAGAACTTTTACCAGGCCTGGATGCTCAAGGGTAAGGCCTATCTGGAAATGAAGAAGCATCGTAAGGCGGTACGTGCCTTTAAAAAAGCTTTTTCGATAGTACCGGACAACAAGGCGTGTTGGAGCAATTATGCATATGCGCTTGTGCAGGCAGGTGATACCACCGGGGCGGTCAAGGTTCTGCGTACGTATAAAGACGATCCCGAAGCGCTTCGCATGCGTGGCATATTGTACGCAGTGCAGGGCAGGCACGGCGATGCGATATCCTCTTTTTCACGAGCTTATGAACAAACACGCGATACAACAATGCTGCTTCGTATCGCGCATATGCAGTTTGAACAGGGCAAATACTGCGAGGCGCTAAAGGAGTATTCTCGCTACTTTCGCCATAGCGGATCCAAGCCGGTCGATGCGTTTATCAATGCTTCATATGCGGCACGCTCCTGCAAAAGCGATACCGCGGCGCTGCGTATACTCAGAGAGGGCTACGCGTTTTATTCCAACGATCCTGTACTCAACTATAATATAGGTACACTTTCCTTTGCGCTTAAAGACTACGATCGGGCGTTGTTTCATCTTTCCCGGGCCGCAGATACTCTTTCCAATCCGCATCTGCACTATCTTCGTGCAAAGGCGGCATTTTTACAGGGCGACTATGCATCCGCGATATCGTATATCGATAATGCCCTTGGCATCGCACGCCGTGCGAGTTATTTTGATCTGAAAGGAAGGATTTATTATGCCCGGGGTGATAAAAAGAAAGCGATGGAGGCGTTTTCCGCAGCGCTTTCCGAAGATTCATCGTATGTGCAGGCCTCATTGCATTATGCACTTGCCTCGGGAGGGGACTCGCTAACCGATTATACGCGTATCCGCGATGTGTTACAGGCTCGTCTGGATACCTGCAGTGACGGCAATCAACAATGTGCGTCTCTTCGCAAGTCTCTTTCGTTCATCTATTATGAATCGGGGGATATTGCGCGGGTGCTGGACATGCTGGAGCGCATTGAATCATCCCGGTGGAAAAGTCGCCTCTATTCGATGCTGGGGACCTATTACAGGGATCGTACGCAACCTGACAGTGCGGTTCGCATGCTGAAGCGGTGTGTGGCGAATTCGGATACTGCAAGCCAGTGTCTTCATACGCTTGCACAGCTCTATATCGAGAGAGGTATGGAAGACTCGGCAGTGGTATTACTGACACGATTTGAAAAGAGAAAAGGCAACGGAATGTGGAAGATGGAGTATCAGCTTGGTCATGCATTTTTGAAGTCGAATCGGCTCGAAAAGGCCAGGCGCGCATTTAAGAGTAGCCTGGAGCGTAATCCCGGGTATGCCCCGGCCATGGCATTACTTGCGTTTGTGTATGCACGTGAAGGCAGGGAGGATACCGCTCGCTCGCTCTGGCAGCAGGCGCGAAAAGATGGAGAGGCGAACGCGACGGTTATAAAAAACATTGGTATAAGTTTTGAAGAAGCCGGTATGTACGATTCAGCACTTCATTATTACCATCATGCATTGCATCTCGATCCGGGCGATTCCGCCCTCTATATAAATATTGGCAATACATATGCCGTATCCGGGGATACCACGGCAGCGACGCAGGCATATAAAACAGCATTGTCATCCGGGAAACGGGCGGAGGCAGCATACAATCTTTTTCTCATTGCGCGTGCGCGCACCAATGACAAGCTCGCCCGGCAGATGAAAAAAGTGCTTGTTAATGAGTTCCCCCGACACGTGTATGCCTCCCGTGTGCGTGTAGACTGGCATCTGTGGCAGCAGGATACCGCCGCGGCATACGAGGTGTTACAGGGGATAGACGATAAAAATGAACATGATATGTATCAATTGTGCCAAATCGCTATGGCCATGAACGATGACTCGGTATTTTCCCGATACATTTCACGAATTCCCGACGATTCGAACTGGGCGGTTAAAAAAATACGACTAAAGGCCGAGTTCGCGTTTTCCCGGCAGGAGTATACACGCTCATTTAATTTATTACAACAGCTACCCGACACCGGCTACAGTGCGCTTTATAATAAAGCGCTGGCTGCGTTTCATGCCGGCATGTGTAAAAAAGCGCTTGTTGCGGAAAAAAAGATCGGGCGCCGCGCGTTAGCTGATGAACAGAAAGAGCGGCTTTTAAGCCTTAAGGCGAATGCGGCGATGTGTACGCAGCACTGGTCCGTTGCGCGTAGTGTTTATGATACGCTCGCACAGATATCGCCCGATGACCCGGTGGTATGGTATAACCGTGCGGTTGCCCTCTACAATATGGATAGTGTAAAGACTGCATGGAATTTTTATACGAGAGCGATTGAAATGGATTCTTCTTTTGTCAACGAAGATATCGAACACCGATATAAAACCGTTACCACTCCGGAACCGAGTTCGGACAGCAGATCTTCGCATCGTGCTTTAAAAGGTACACAGGATTCGATCGTTGCCCTGTACAATCGTGCGGTTTCCCTGCAGGGAAACGGTGAAAAGCAACGTGCACTCGTACTATACCGTAGGATCCTTTCACTTGATTCGACCCATGTACGAACAATGAACAATATGGGTGTTCTTTTTGCACGTAAGGGAGCATACGATTCAGCCTCTCATTACTATTCACGTGTGCTTCGGTACGAGCCCGGGATGACACAGACGTATGTTAACCTGATAAGTGTTCAGCTTATGCGGGGTGACAGCGCACAGGCACGGGAGATTTTTGCCCGACTAAAGACATTGCAGGCTGACAGTGCGCTTTTGGAAAAAGCGGCGGAGCTTTTCGAGCCTGCGGTGATACGTTAGAACGTTGCTGCAGCGGAATAAGAGGCGGCACAACGGCTGCCGCAGATACGCAATAGATAGTGCAGGACTCCTTTACATTCGCGTGTTTAGCATATGCATATTACACTTGCCAACAAGATAACGCTTGCCAGGATAGTGGGTGTTGCCGTCTTCGTTCTTTTGCTGCTGTATTTTAAAAGCAGTCTCGAGGAAGAAGCGGTTCATCGTGAGCTTATGCGCTACGGCGCGCTTTCACTTTTTGTAGTTATTATTCTTTCGGATGCGCTTGACGGCTACATCGCCCGGCGTAACAATGAAGAGACCGACCTGGGCAGGATCCTCGATCCATTTGCGGACAAGGCGCTTTTTTTTGTCTCTTACATAATGCTGAGCCATACAAGTTTTCATGGCACGCTGCCGGTAATTCCGATGTGGCTGGTGTGGCTGGTGATAAGCAGGGATCTGTTTCTTTGCTGCGGCGCATTGCTTATCCATATTTTAATGGGATCTGTGACTATTACTCCCTCGTGGACCGGGAAGGTGACGACTTTCCTGCAGGCGTGCGTTATTTGTCTTGTACTCGCCAAAGTATCCGGTGCGGTCTTTTTATCGGCAACCCTTGTTGCAGGTCTGTGTACTCTCATATCGGGTGTGCGATACCTTATACAGGGATATCTGCAGCTGCGCGGTTAGACGAGAAGCCGTCCCGATAGTAACAACCCGTATCAGCGATAATCCATACACCCCCATTCACCACAAAGCGAATAGCGTATCGACGATTCGGGTTTGAGCCGTGCGTGGCGGACGACGATGCTGTTGTGTACGCTTGTAGCTGAGGGAAGCTGTTGAGGTTCGTACCATGTGTGGGAACCGAGACGTAAAATTGCATCATCCGCAAGTCGGAGGTTATACGCAGAATTGGTCCGTGTATCCACAACCATCCATTCTGGAGGTGCAAGCGGTGATATCCCGGCTATAGTATCGTGGTGAATCGCTGCAAGTGAGGCCGGGGTGCCAATATCTTTCCAATACGCAGGTGCATGGACACACACCTTTACGGGTGCTCCATGTGCACGAAGCCGGTCCCATACCGCAGTGATTGAAAAATCATCCGAGGTCAGGTAAGAAAAAAAATCGGGACGGTAAAGCGTAATGCCGATGAATGCGCCCGATCCGTGGTGTAATCTCTCATCGGAATTAACGCTATCGTACGTGCCAAGGTACGTATGGGTTTGCGTATCGTATACAATAGTGGGATGCGATGCATGGGTGAACACGACCGGGGCACAAAGTGCATCCATGTGTCTGAAACGTGCGACAAGTCCACACAGATCTATATCCGCCACAATATCGACATTTGCCACTACGCAAATATCGTCTTTGCTGCAGAACGAAGCACTGTTATACAGCGCGCCGCCGGTGCCGAGAATCCGGTCCGTTTCGTGAAACAGGGATACGTCGTACGCGTTCGATTGTACGAAAGATTCGATCCGGGAATGTAAATAGTGCGTGTTGACACCAACGGCGTTGCATCCGCACTCCTTCATCCACTCGATTTTATGCTGCAGGGCAGGTGCTCCGCACAGAGGTACCAGCGCCTTTGGAATCGATCCTGTAATTGGCCGAAGCCGTGTTCCGAAACCGGCACTCAGAATCAGTCCCCGCATTGCGGCTCCTCAGAATAGTGGCGTATGTGCCTGAAAGTATATTCAAACTCCCGGTATTGCTGTTGCCACTGAGTGCGGATATCGTCGGGAAGTGTTCCCGAAACGATATATTTTCTGACCAGGGGGGTACCGGTAAGAATATCGATCGGCATTTTTTTGTACTCGTATTCATATGGTGGCGGATTGAAAAAGACGTGGCTGCCGCAGCTGCGCCACAATGCATCCAGAAGCACCACCGCAGTGTGTACCGGGTGAAACCGGCGTGGATGTGTTACGTGCAGTTGTGCTCCTCTGCAGTACTGTCCTTGCCATTTATCGAAAGTCGGCAAAAAATCGTGACGCCGAAGATGGCAGCCGGAAAGTGTGGATACGTGCGGGTGGCTTTTTAATGCGTCGCAATCGAGAAATGGAGCACCAAAGAGCTCGAACGGCCGTGTGGTGCCACGGCCTTCGGAGATATTGGTCGCTTCGAACAGAACCATCCCCGGATAGACTCGCGCGGTGTCAAGGGTCGGGATGTTGGGTGAGGGCATAATCCACGGTAGTCCGAAGTCGCTGTAGAAAGAATTGCGGTGCCATCCCTGCATCCATACCACAGAAAGCCTAAGCGAGGGAAAGTAGCGCTGCGCCAGCAGAGAAGCCAGTTCTCCCAGGGTAAGACGGTGACAAAGCGGGATTTCTGCACCGCCCACAAATGAAAAATGGGTGGAGGGACATACGGGACCGTCGAAATCGAGTGCGGCAATTGGGTTGGGGCGATCGAGTACCCATACCGGGATGCCCGCTTTGCTGCATGCATGAAGACAATTTTTTATTGTCCAGATATAAGTGTACGGGCGTGCACCTACATCCATGAGATCGATAACGAGTGCATCGATGTGTGTGAGCATTTCCGCGGTGGGAGTGCGCGTGCTGCCGTATAGGCTGTAGAGAGGAGCTTTCCATTCAGAAACGAGCGATCCGTCCCATTCGACCATATTTGCCTGTGTAAAGCCGTAAAGTCCGTGCTGGGGACCGAAGATTGCACCCAGACGCAATTCAGAAGAGGCGTGTACCAACTCGAGGATATGCCGCCACTCGGAATTTACGGATGCGGCATGGCACAAAACGCCGAGTCGTTTGTTGCGCAAAGCAGGTGGGGGAGAGGAAAAAAATCTATCGATGCCGAGTCTGCATGTCATAATAATTGTAAAAAAAGATAAATGCGCCTGCAATTCAGTCGTGAAAAAAAAGTAATACGTGTTGTGCCGTTATAATACATGCACATACCAAAAATAGCACACGCACCGTCGGTTAGTCATAATTGTGTGTGTAGTATGTCATCACCTGAAAATCTGTGAATTGCTGTGTGTTTGAATGTAAATATGTAAAATATTATTTTATACTGACTTTTTACTCCAGACATTTTGTTACCCGAACCGGAATTGTGAAGGAGGTGACACGAGTAGATGAACGGTATTATCGTACGAGGAAACGAAGCACCTGAGAAGGCGATCCGCAGATTCAAGAAAGTTTGCGAGCGTACAGGAGTATTGTCCGATCTGAAAAAGTATCGGTATTTTGAAAAACCGTGTGAAGCACGCAAGCGGAAGAAAAACGCGGCGATTCGTAAACGTATGCGCAATGAGCGCCGCCGTGGCGGGCAACTGTAACCTCATATACACATACGCAACCGATATTTCTGCAGTATAGAGATATACTATCCTGGTGTGTTGTCCCGACACAGGAGACATCACACCGGCGGTATTCAGCTGCGTGCTGCAGTAGGATAAAACGACTCCGGTTTTATCCTGTGAGCGGCGGTATGCGTAATTACCGCACATGCGGTAGCCACGTTGAGAGAATTTTTAAAACCATACGTGGGGATTTCAATCATTGCGTGGCAGCGCTCGAGTGCATCTCTGGATACGCCGAGCGCTTCATTGCCGAATACGAATGCGCAGGGTGAGGGATATTCGATATTACAGAACGGTTGTGACACTGAGGTGGTTTCAGACGCATACACGGTAACGTGTTGCTGTCTGCACCACTCTATGGCATCTATAGCGGTGGTGAATTTTTTCCAGGGTACGTAGTCGGTTGTTCCCAAAGATGTCTTATCGAGTTTGACATGCGGTGGTGTAGCGGTATAGCCGCAGAGGAAAAGACCGCGAACTCTGAGCGTATCACAGATACGAAATATGGATCCCACATTGAACGCACTTCTCAAATTGTCGAGAATAACGTAGATGGGCATAGAAGGCAGTGCACGGTATTCTTCAGGACTCAGAGAAGTGTCATAGCTTCGTACTTCAAAATTCGTTTCAGTGTCTCCTTTGTCTCTGGCCATTGGGGGATATATCCTGCAGATGGTAATTCGGCGTTATCGATCCGGTAATCGTTCAGTTCATGTATGAATACGTTCGGTTTTCCCATCGTGTTCGTTTACAAAGAAGAAAAGTATGCCCCCGGTGATAAACAACACAGACACCGAGAGAATGCTGATGCGGATTGCCTGTTGAGAGGTCGCTCCCAGAGCCTGAATGAAAACCCCGATACCTCCCATGAGGACAGGGCCGAGTATGGCGGATGCCTTGTGGATCAGGTTGTAGAATCCAAAGAACTCTCCTGATTTATCAGCAGGGATGATACGTGCATAAAAAGACCTGCTCAGCGCCTGAAGCCCTCCCTGTACTGTCCCGACTACAGCGGCGAGGATGTAAAATTCATATACATGGTGCATGAATGCACCCCAGACAGTGATGGCGATATAAACGCCAATCGCAGCAAAAATACACACGCGATCTCCCATCCGTGTCGCAATCCAGCCAAATACAACGGCAGAGGGAAAACCTATGAACTGAGTGATAAGAAGCGCCATTATCAGATTGCCGGTATCAAAACCGATCGACATCCCGTACGCGATCGACATCCGCTGAATGGTTCCCACTCCGTCCATGTAGAGCCAGTACGCACCCAGAAAAAGTCCGACCGTCTTAAGATGGCGAATACTTCGAAAGGTGGATCCCAGCTGACGGATCCCGTTTAAAACATCGAGGCGCCACAAGTGCGTTGCATTTGTGTGATGGCTATGGTAATTCATTCGTTCCTTTACCCACAAAATGAGCGGAATGGTAAAGACCATCCACCAGATTCCCACACAGATAAACGATGCTCGAACCGCCTGTGACCTGGATGTAAGGCCGAACGTTTCAGGAGAGGTGGTCATCCATACATTGAGTGTGAGCAGTATGCCCCCGCCAAGGTATCCGAGGGCGTAACCAAAGGTCGAAATAAACGAACGGTGCTGTTGTGGTGCCACATCGACAAGCAGCGAATCGTAAAACACATTGGCGCCCGAAAAGCAGATGCCGGCTGCAATGAATATTATACTGGCGAGCAGCCACCCCTGCGTTCCGATGGTACTCAACACTATCGACATGAAAGCGCCGGTAAATGCAAAGCCGAGCAGGAACGCTTTTCGGGTATTACGACAGTCTGCAATTGCACCAAGTACCGGTGCGGTGAGTGCAACCACCCCGGCAGTGATTGAATTGGCGATGGAAAGCCGTGCATTACTTTCAACGTGGGATGTCTGGGCACACCAGACGCTTTTGAAAAAAACTGGATAGAACGCCACGACGATGGTGGTGATGAAGGCTGAATTTGCCCAGTCATAAAGACACCAGGACCATTGTTCTTTGGAAAGAATGCGCCACATCAGGTTTTTTTCTCTTTTTTCTGTGCCGCCGGAAACAGTACATTGTTGAGAATAAGCCGATAGCCGGGTGAATTCGGATGAAGACTCAAATCGGTGGGAGGATCACCCACTGCATGGGAATAGTCTTCAGGATCGTGGCCTCCCAGATATGCGTACATTCCTTTGCCGAGTATACCATGAAGATACCTGACTCGATTCGTTCCGGGGCTGAACCCCAGTATTACCGCATCCTCCCGCAGTACTTCTTTGTTGTATGACGTGGCAAGCCCGTAAAAGCCTTCGATAGTCCGTACGTGATTCTGGGTGAGCATGGACGGCACCGGATCGAGTTTTGCGCTAAAATCGAACAGCGTAAAATCACGTGCAGGCGTACGCATGCGGGAGTTGACTTTTACCACATCTATATTGCCGAAGTAGCCGGCATAAGGATTTGTCTCTATCTCAAAGTTGCGAAATGCAATACAGTTACTGAAATCGAGTTTGGCACGCCAGGCGGGATCGACCGGGTCACCGTCGTACACACGGGCGACAATATCGGTCCCGAGCGCGGCGAGTGCGATATCGAGTGTGTTGGGGGCACAGCACATGGCAAACAGAAAACCGCCCTGTTCCACATAATTACGGACCTTTAACGCCACCGCTTTTTTCAGTTCCGCGACACTTTCAAAGCCCAGATCATCGGCGATGTCACCAAGGCGTGCCCGCTGGCGTTTGAACCATGCGGTATGATGAAAACTGCGGAAAAACTTATTGTATTGACCGGTAAAATCCTCATGGTGGAGATGAAGCCAGTCGAACTCGTCAAGTTTTCCCTGCAGTACTTCCTTGTCGTATACTTTTTCATACGGGATTCCGGCATAGGTGAGTGCCATGGTGACCGCATCGTCCCAAGGAACTTTGTTGGGCGGGGTGTACACGGCGATATCCGGTGCTTTCTCCAGCGTCATTTTTTCCATGTTATGCTGTGAAATCGTGGGAAGTATCTCGTTATTCCACTGCGATGTTGTAACTCGTACCGTATGTACTCCGTGCATTTGTGCATACAGTCGATGCTGTGAGGAGTAATCGAGTACGAATGAACCACCCCGGAAGTTGAGGCACCAGGAGGCATTGGACCCTTCGTTAAGGGCATTGTATACTACACCGTAGGCTTTGAGATGATCCTTTTGTGCCTCGTCCATGGGAATAAGGAGCTTGTCTGCATATGACCGGTATAGTATTGCCGGGAGTATCAGCAGCAAAACCGTACGGTAACAGCGAGCGTTTTGGACAAGTATCCGTACCAGGGCATGAAGAAAGTATCGTGTGTGCATACTGATTATTGCCAGCCGATGGAGATAAGGTGTTCTTTGTATGGAGTGGATATTGTAATAATAGCCATGGGGCTATTCTCCGTATAATCAATGGAAATGATCGCATTGCAGCACTGCCGTATTACGTAATACCTAAAAAGAGACATTGGTACACGAAATGCGCTGCCATCATTACGCTCACCGCGTTTTTTATCACGATAATCGCGCAGGTTAGGAGGGTATAGTTGTATGTGCCGTTGTGCTTCTGATCTGACAAAATGGTGCTAATCCACGGCAATCAGTAAAAAATGTATTATCCCGTAGGCAAGGAGCCACAAACAACGGACGCGTGAAAATCAGAAAAGACAGGTGACATTGAGCGCGCCGAGATAGGCCCGGTAATTCTGTTGCGAATAATCGGTCTCGTCTTCGCTGTGATCATAAGCAATGCTGATATCCCAGGAGATATTGCGGGATATCGAGTGAGTGATTTTGCATTGCGCATAATAACTTTGTATGCGTATGCGCTCTCGCGCATCCGAATAGTCTGAATCTTTTTCTTCATCCGTAGCGGCGTATTCCCCGTTAAGTTCCAGGCTGAGCAGCCGGGGTACAATATATACCTTGAGCCGGTTCGAGATCTGATAGCTGAGGCCATCGATGTTATCACGAGCTTCGGTGTAAGGTGAGATCGAAAGACGCGTGCTGTTATGCAGTCTGCGTGATGGCCGAAGTGTACAACGTCCCTGTATGGTATTACGCAGCCTGTCCTCGATGTTCTGCTGTGTAGTATCGGGATGGTTGCCGATTTCGTTGTCCCATAAAAGTTTGTATGTAAGCCCCCAGGTGAGTCCGCTGCTGAGCCGGTGGCGCGCAGAGAGGTTCAGCAGCTGGCTGAACACGTGTGTGCGCACGCCGGCAGGCAACTCGGCACTGAAGGCTGTATCGTTATTAGTGGTGTCGATGAGATAACGGGCGGTGACTCCCTCCGGTATATCTGTTGCCGAAGAGAAGATCGCCAGGCTGTCTTCTACCTCTTTACGGGTTTCGTAGCCTGAGCGGAGATCACCGGTAAACACGGGCAGGTGCTCCCCGGGTGCGTAACGGGTTCCCACAGACAGCGTGTGGAGATGCTGCGGTGAGGATTCGGTTGCACCGTTAAGGGAGAAGATATTGGAAGCAAAGCGCTTCTCGTATTCGTACTCTCCGGATGCGGACAGCTGTGTGGTGATATCGCGGGCAACAGAAAGTTGTGCAGTGCGACGGTCTGTCTCCAGATACGGGTTGGCTGCAGAGAAATAGCGTGAAGAAATGTACATGAGCGTAGTGGTAAGAATATAGCCACTGTACCGACCTTCCCCGTAAACCGATGCAGCGGTGTGGGTCCCTTTGCCGAGTCCTTCGGATAGTGAAGATCCGATGTCCCCGAGTTCGGGGTCGTACCAGTTAATTGCGCGTATTTCAGGTGATGTTCTATTGAGTGTGTCTTCGTAGGCAAGCGTGTCATGCACGCCCACAGCGACTTCTGCCCCTACCGAAACATCTCCGTTCATGAGATCCGCATCAGTAGCCAGAAAAACGGTCTGGGCTTCGATGGGATTGGGCCTGCCGGGATCGTCGATTTTTGTACGAAGTGCGGGATTGTTGGCCTGATCCCGTGCGGCGATGCAGCCGCCTTCAACTGTCACATCATAATGGGGTTTGTATCTGAGAAGACCGTAATAGCTCATCTGCTGGCGTTGCGACATACCGGAATCGATAATCGTGTTAACGAGCGTTCTGTCGTGGTCTCCCGAGTCTTTGGAAACCTGGGTTTCACCGATTCCCACATCAGCTTCGAATCTTTTATCGCCTTTTCCCATTTCCATGAATGCCCCGTGGTATCGCAGGCCGGTAAAACTTCTACCGAAAAAGGTGAGCTCGCTTTCGCTCAGCATGTAATCACCCGCGTATATTTTATGATCGCCGTAATCAAAGGTGAGGCGAAGGTTGCGTGCCCGAATATTTCCCGGTACCCAGGTGTTGCCGTAAATATCCGCCATAATATTCACGTTCGAATTTTTTCGTCTTCCGTTGGCGAACAGCTGAAGATGGGGTTGAAACCGATCGAGTATCGATTCACTCTGTTCACCGATGTATTGGGTTTGTGATATAGTGGTATCGATCGTGGTGTCCCGGGCAGTCCCTGCGGTGTCGTAGGCAATCGTGGTGATCTGCTGTGAAAACGAACGCGGATCGAAATAGCCGATACCGGTGGTGATGTTACCCATAAACGCGGTACGTGTATTCTGCCTGTTTTTTTGTGCGAGGAAGCCCGGGGTGAAATTATCGGGCGTTTCTATCTGCTGGCTTGATGTCGGGATGGTGAGGGATGCGATTCGCTGTGGCGGGGTAAGATGCTCTTTTAGTTTTACGGAAGGGACCTTACGGATATCCTGGCCGTTGTGATAAACCATCTGCGCCTGACGCGGGGTTACTTCCTCGGTCGTAATGAGGCCGGTGCGGTTTCGCGTGACCGGCGTTTTGATAAACTGTGCATCGGACTGCGGAGCAACGACGATTCCGGTGGTGTTGCTTCGTATGCTGCTGGAGTTGATACGTACCACGGAACGATTTTCACAGGCGATGCCGGTTATGTTATCTTGCACCGTAAGGCTCTCGGCTATGATATCGGCGCCTGCACGGCACCGCAGAGCGGATACATGGCCTCTGCGAAGCTGTGTGTGGGAAATGCGAACACGCGCGTTTCTGACGGTTATTGCATGCAACGAATTTTTTTCGAAAATCGAACGTCTGATTTCGGCAGAACCGTTCTCTACAAAGACGCCATAGTTGGCATGTTGAACCACGCAGTGTGTAAACCGGGACTGTTTTCTGCTGCGGCAGTAGATTCTGTCCCAGTCCCATGGTTTCGGATCGGGACGTGCGGACTGAAAAACCACGGGGGCATTTTTGCTTCCGCGTACGTCTATAGCGCCGAATACTGCAATACAGGTATTTTCGCCGCCGATATATACCTTGCAGCCGGCATCGAAAATGAGGGATGTGTCCGCCGGAACTATTACATTGCCCTTAATAAGAATAGGGCTGTGCTTTTTGGTATAATGCCCCGATACCGAACCGCTTTGAATAACGGTAGTATAGGTGTCGCGTTTCGACTGCCCGGCGTCAATCGCTAGAGGATACAGAATCGATATGACGCAGGCGAGGAGACCCGTTGCGGAAAAGACGGAGAGACTACAGCGGTGAATTGCCTTGTGCATTACAGACTCACTTCGTAGGTATGTGATACGTATATTGCGCAGTCGGGCTGTGCAGGCTGCACATTATCGGCAAAACAGATAAAAGTATCGGCCGCACATTGCTCAGTTTTCAATCTGACGAGCGGTGCGCGGAGTCTCTTCTACATGATGATAGGCACGTATGAGTTTTCCGATTCTTCCCCATCTGATCTTGGCCGGAAGAAGCCAAACCGGAACGTCTTTATCTAAAGAGAAATATATAATAAATGCACGAGCCTTGACAAATTTACGGTTAAGGTAACCCCAGAATCGTGAATCCGTCGAGTTATCTCTGTTGTCTCCCATCATAAAATAGTTATCGTGCTGAACCACATATTCATTGACGGCAGACCCGTTATGGGTGAGAACTTTCCGGATTTCGATCTCTTTGTCCGGATATGAGGCCTGTACCACGCGCTCCACGCTGTGCAGGTAGTTTTGAAGCAGCAGCCAGTTGTCGATGTAGTTGAGCCGTGGATCATCGTTGGTAACCTGGTTGAACGGTTTGTTCATACTCCTTCCCTGAGCGGAAGTAAACCGGATCGGCGCATCGTTTGCGTATTCTCCGTCCAGGTAAAGCTGCAGCTCAATTTTTATTTTATTATCGCGCGGGTCATGCCTGAAAAACTGTCGAAGAACGGGGGCGTTTTCCAGGAAAAGCACGAATCCGTTACGCGGATGCTCCTGAGTAACGAGATGCTTACAAAAGAGAAACTCCCGCACCGGCATGCGTGAAGGATGCAGCGTGTCTCCTTTGGCAGGTATTACGAGCGGATCGAAATTTCGTATTCCCGGTGCAGGGAAATTGCCGTTGCTGATATATTGTCCTTTTGGCGGGAGTGCGACGATGTCACCGTTTACAAGGACTCGTTTGCCGTGGATTTCGACCGTATCCCCGGGACCGGCAACACAGCGTTTGATATAGTCACGGTTGTTGCTGCCGGGGTATTTGAAAATAAGCACATCGCCCGGCTGGGGTTCGGCGACCCCCGGAAATTTTGTGTGCGAAAATGGAAGAACCGGCGCACCGTAATAAAATTTGAGACCCAGAAGGAAATCACCGATCAGCAGGCTTTTTTCCATTGAACCCGAAGGGATTCTGAACGCCTGGATAATATACAGGATAAAAACGAGCGCCATTGCAAGGGCAATGACCATCTCTCTGCCCCAGTTGAGGAGGCCATGTTTTTCTGATCGTTTTTTGGGTGATGATTCGGTCACAAACGTATCCTTTTATGAAAGAGGTGAGAAAAAATCGAGCGTAGCGCTATGCAGAATGGTATTGGTGGCGACTACCGTTCCTGATTCGTGGGTCCGCACGCCCCGTATGTCGGTACATGTACCACCGGCTTCCCGAATAATGCAGCAGGCTGCGGCGCAATCCCACGGCTTATCAAGCATGTTCACTATTACATCCAGTTTTCCGCATGCCAGACACGCATAGGAATACGCATCCATAAAGCCGTAACAGTAATCGAGTGCATGAATAAGCGTCATGAGGCTCTCTCCCTGCGTCGTGTGATCGTACTCCCGCAGCCCGAGTATGCTTCCCATAGCATCGTGAAGCGCGTTGCAGGAAGAGACCGAGATTGCTCGTTCATTGCAGTACGCTCCATGACGATGCCGTGCATAATATGTCTCTTTGAATGCGGGGAAATGCATCACGCCCACCACGGGCATGCCTTCTTCTTCTAAAGCGATCAATACGCTGTACGTGGGGATCCCTCTGAGATAAGGGCGTGTGCCGTCGAGAGGATCGAGTATCCATCTTCGTGTGGATGTGCCTTTATGCTCGCCGTATTCTTCACCAAGGATCCCGTCGTCAGGAAACGCACAGCCGAGCTGATGACGGATGCATGCTTCACAGGTCCGGTCAATGTCACTCACCGGTGAGGAGTCTTCTTTATGCGACACGTTCGCCGAAGTGCGTGACAGTCCATCAAGCTGGATTTTGCCGGCCTGGTGTGCCGCCCGGGTGGCAATATCGAGTTCTTTCGTATAGGAATACATATAATCAGAGGGAATCAGGGTGTTGGTGTTGCGCAGTGCGCGCAAAGTCTTCGGGTAACTGTCGATTCAGGTGGCGTACGTTTCCCGGTCCGGGAAATTCTCCCTGCCGGGTTTGTCGTATATATTCTGTAAGGGCGTTGCGAATGATGTCCCGACCATCGCAAAAGTGTCTGGTATGGTGAAATTCACGAGGGGTGATCCCGAGAATATCGTGCAGGACCTGCACCTGTCCATCGCAGAAACGCCCGGCCCCGATCCCAATCGTAGGAATAGAGAGTCGCCGGGTGATAAGCGATGCGACTTCTTCAAACACGAGCTCCAGCACAATCATGAACGCTCCCGCGTTCTCGAGTCTATGAGCCGAGGTCACCAGTTCATGAATACGGGCATCATCTTTTCCCTGAATACGAGCATTGGGCCCGAGAGACTGTGGAGTATAGCCGATATGCGCGCACACGGCAATATCGTTATCCCTGAGCAGCTGTATGGTTTCCGCAAGGTGTTCTCCTTCGACTTTTACCCCATCCGCTCCTTTGGATAGCATCTTCCGGGCATTGTCAAGTGCATTGTCGGCCGTGTCGTACGATCCTTTCGGCATATCCACCAGTACAAACGATGATTGTGCTCCGCGAGCAACGGCGCCGGTGTGGTGCAGCATGTCGCTCATGGTCACGTCCCCGATATCGCGGTAGCCCAGCACGTTGGTTCCTACGCTATCCCCAACGAGCTGAATGTCGACACCACATTCCTCCTGGAGACATGCGCAGGGATAGTCGTAGCTGGTACACATGACGATCGGTGTGCCCTTTTTTTTCTTTTCGGTAAAGGTATGAATGCTCTTTTTCATGATTGATCGATTTATACAGAAGTGTTGCGGTTTTTTATAGTTATCAGATTATAACTGCGGCATGCTCAACGGCCAATCCGGTCATTTCAGGCAAAGAAAAAGCAACCAACGATATCGCCATACATTTATCCGGAGCTTCATATCCGTTCAGTCGGGTATCGATGCTATAGCGCAGATACCTCGTGTTGCGTCCTTGAAGTAATGCGTTCACTTATGATACCGGATAGAAAAAAACGCCATCTGTGGTTGCAGAGAAGATACGTACGTCTGCGGCCGGGTCGTTGTGTCCCGTTCTTGCATCTGCTATGTGGTGTCGTTTCGGTGCAGCTTCGATGACAACCGCTCAATTTAGGAAGAAAATAATTTTTCGCCATGCGCACCAATGATTTCATGATATTGCCCGTATTCCTTTTTGGAAGGATCCTGCTGCGCAGGATACTGATTCGCAAGATACGATTCTTGTTGTCGAGTTGACTTTTTTTTTTCGGTGATGTACTATTATATGGCGCTCTGCAGCTTTTGTCAGAAACAGTGAACGACAGTTCTTGTGAATTCACGATACCTGTGTCCACCAAAAAACTGCGTATTTCCGCGTATATGAAGAAATAAGCGGAATATGCCCGGCTATTGAGCCCCCGGTTCTCTGCAAGCTGTTCCGGAACGAGTTTGCCCCCGTAAAACAAGCCTGTATTTTGTGAAATGAAGCATGCATATTGTATACGTATCCCATAATAATTCAGCGTCATAACCCGTGATTAAACTGCTTTTGCCTGAGTCTGTGAGCAGAATATGAAAGGAGTGCTTGGCCGCAGCCACTGTATCATTAGTTATATTGTAAGCGACTGGTGTTGATGTGTGTCTGAGTGTGTTGCAGCATGCAGCAGTAACAATACCGATCGTGACGAACCTGCCTTTGGTTTATGTATGAGAACTATCATTTATTCGATACTATTCTGCTGGTATATACTTATATCGGCCTTATCTGCGTCTGCGCAGTCGATGTCACCTGAAGATCCGTTTAGGCTGTATGATTCGATGTGTGTGCGCAATGTCACGGTGACCCGTACCCCGCGCATCGAGCAGGATACGCTTTCATTCCGTATGCAGCTCACCTTCGATACGTTGTTGTCGAATTATTTTTCCTATTATGAAGATGGAGACGATTCGCTCTTTATCCGCTTTTATGATGCGGTGATTGAGCCGGCACAAGAGCGTTTCCCGGGGTCATCACCCTTCAGGGGCCTGCGAACTGTCACTAAAGAAACCCGCAAGGCACTTTCGGGTACGTTCGGTGTTATCGCGATTCGTATCGATGGCGTGTGGCGGTATACGATCTCAGCGTCTCCCCCGGTGATGGAAATTGTGCTGTGGCGAATAATAGATGAATAATCGAAGAATAATCAGAGCCGTGCTATTGCATTCTTTAATGACACATACTATTTTTCTTTCGGGTAAACTGGCCAACCAATTTTTTTATTTTTTTTCACAAAAAACGAGGAAGGGGCATATGGCCAACAGAGGAGTAAACAAAGTGATTCTGATAGGCAATCTGGGAAAGGATCCCGAATTGCGCTATACTGCAAACGGGACAGCGGTCTGTCAGTTTCCACTTGCCACCACGGACAGAAAGGATACGACCGAGTGGCACAACATCGTAGTATGGAATAAGCTTGCCGAGGTGGCGAATCAGTACCTGAAGAAAGGGCGAACGGTTTATATCGAAGGGCGGATATCGACCAACTCGTGGGAAGACAAAGAGGGCAACAAGCGGTATCGTACCGAAATAATTGCCAACCAGTTGCAGTTTCTTGGCAATTCGGGACCGTCAGGCTCGGATGGAGGATCGCAGAATCAGAGTGCGGCATCCAAATCGGGCGCAGACGCGGATACGTCTCAGTGGGAAGCTTCACCTGCCGGTGATCAGTCGCCGGTCGAAGACGATCTTCCGTTTTAATCCGAAGGGATGAATCCGGCTACGTACGCATAACTCGCATTGTAATCCATGCGTATCTTACAAAGGGGCATGTCACAGGGTGGCTATGTCCCTTTTTTACTTTAACCTGAATTGAGCGGTGACATTAATCACCGGGTAAGCAAGGACGTGCGGACATGAGGTGAACACAATTCTTACAATGTGCTGAATGTATTTTTTTATGGAGAGCTTTTTATGAGCATGCAGTATACGCACTACGTACTTCTATAATTTTATTTCGAGTAGCGGGGAGAGCAATAATGAGTGTTGAAATTATGCTTTTGGTAGTGTTGGGTGCAATTACGGTATCGGCATATATGACCGCCATTAATGCCCTGGGGGTGGCTCGCATTACCATATCGTTTTTTTTGGCTACTGTGTTACTTGCAGGAACCGTTATCGTGATAATACAGTACGTGGAGCAACGTCAGGAGGTGCGGGAGAAAAAGATGCAGCAGCAGAAGCTGCAGGAGATGGTCACGAAACAACAGCAAAGACTCGAAGAGGTCAAACGAGAGATGCGCAGGCAACTTTCGCAAAAACGACAGACTATTGAAGCGGCCCGCGAGATCGAGTCGAACGTGACACGGGCCGAAAAACTGGCTTCGTTTATTTCCAATGTCAACCTTACCGATCGGTCTCTGAGCCTCAATGAACTTATGGATCGCGCAAGCGGTACGAGAAAACGCGTGGCGGAGCTGGAGTCGACTATCACGAAACTGCAGCAGAAGCATGCGAATTTTTCTGAGGTATTCGAGCCGATCCAACAGGGTATGAAGAGCCTTTCGAGTGCATCTCAGTATTTTTACTCGTACTATCATGCAGAAACAGGGGCCCAGGAACAGCGTTGGGAAAACAAGATGCGTGTGCAGGCCAATGCCGCGCAATCGCATTTTGAAAAAGCCCGTCAGCTTATTGACACACGTATAGAAGAGATTAAAAATAGAGACAGTGTTGCCACCCGGTAGCATTTCGCTGCGCGAGCGCTCATGTCACCGGTACAGTATATAGCCGTATGATACTGGATATTACACAAATAGAGGAAGGCAGAACCGAGATCTCGCAGCAGGTACCCGTACCTCCGCAACGGTGCGGAGAATATGAGATACCAGAGCCGCTTGCCTGTCATGCCTGTCTGGAAAAATCGGGTAACAGGATTCATGCAGTCGTTGAATGTGATGTCGAGGTGACGCTTACGTGTTGCAGGTGTCTTAAAAAATACACGTGTCATCTGCATGCCCGTACCAGTGCCTTTGTATTCGACCACAGCGCAGGCAGGAAGGCCCGGGAACCGGTTGTCTCGGATAATGCATATCCGGACTTTTATTTTGATGAAGCTAAAAGAGAAGTCGATCTGACTCCTGCATTACTCGATGATATAGAGGTCGCGCTTCCAATGAAGCCGTTATGCAATACTGCATGCAGCGGTGTCGCGAAAAAGAATAGCACGGAAAAAACAGATCAGGAAACCGGCAAGGACCGCACCACGATTGATCCCCGGTGGGAAAAACTGAGAAAACTACGTAATACCTAACTTTTATTAATTCATATATTAAGGGAGCAATTATCACATGGCAGTGCCAAAAAAACGCTCGAGCCCGACGCGAAGAGATAAAAGAAGAACGCATCATAAGGTGGTTGCGTCGAAACCCGCGCTTTGTGCACATTGCAAACAGCCGAAGCAGCCGCATTCCGTATGTCACAACTGTGGCTATTACGCAGGGGTTGAAGTAGTCGAACCAGAGGAATAGCGGCGTATGACGCAGGCTCGAATCGCTGTAGACGTAATGGGAGGTGATTACGGAACGCCGGTTCTGGTTGAAGGGGCTCTCCGAGCGCTTACACATGCAGACGTTTCGGTAGAGCTTTTTTTGTGTGGCAACCGCACGCGTATCGAATCGGCGTTCGACGCATCCTCCTCCGAATATGGCAGCTGTATTCCACGCTGTCGTATCGTAGATTGTCCCGAGGAGATTCAATCCTGCGACAGTCCCGCGCGGGTGTGGAAGCAAAAGCGCAAGGCATCTATTGTTCGGTGCATAAGTCTGCAACGGGAAGGGGAAGTCGATGCATCCGTAAGTGCGGGTGATACAGGCATACTCATGAGCGCTGCATTATTCGTGCTGGGAAGAAAAGAGGGGGTCAGCAGGCCCGCACTCGGTGTGCTTCTTCCGACCATTGCCGCATGTCCGTGTCTGCTTATAGATGTTGGCGCAAATGTGAACAGTAGAGGAACGCATCTTGTTGAGTTCGCACATATGGGATGCGATTATTTCATCAGCCATTTTGGTGCGCATGAACCCTCTGTTGCATTACTCAACATCGGTGAGGAGCCTTTGAAGGGAACGCGGGCGTTGGCACAGGCGGATGCGTGTCTCGGACAGCGGATGCCATCCGGGTACCGGGGCTATATAGAAGCAAATCAGGTGCTTACCGGAGATGTGGATGTTATCGTGTGTAATGGATTCGTGGGAAATGTACTGCTTAAAGCGTACGAGAGCTTTTATGTGGTAATGGGTTCGGTACTTCGTTCTTCGAACAAACAACTCAGCGATCACCTTTCGAATGCGATGAGCATATTCAATCCTGAGCGGTACGGTGCGGCCCCGCTTCTGGGAGTGAACGGCATCGTACTTAAGGCGCATGGCGGCTCAACTGCCACCGCCTTTTCGAATGCAGTGCAAAATACCATTGCGCATATACATACGATTTGATACGAACCTGCACTGAGCGATTTTATATGCGAAACCCGCTGCCATCCGCACTGATCTTGCGTTATCCGGTAACAATGAGCAGGCCGACGAGAGTGGCCGTTCATTGTGAAGTACGCAATAACAGTACCGTTCACCGCATCTTTCATCAAAACAATCGTTTTGTTTCGCACAAAAAACCGAATATTCAGAAATAATATCATCATAAGCGTGAGGTGTACATATGACAAAAGACGCTGTCGTATTCCCGGGGCAGGGATCACAGACAGTCGGAATGGGGAAGGGCTTTTTTGACGCATACGAAGAAGCGCGTGCTATCTATACCATTGGCGCGAAGGTGCTGGGTATCGACATTGCTGCCCTGTGTTTCGAAGGGCCCAAAGAAGAGCTGCTGCGCACATACAACACCCAGATTGCGCTTTTTACCACGGAAGCGGCGATCAGCGCGGTGCTGTCGGCAAAGGGAGTTAAAGCGGCATTTACCGCAGGGCACTCTCTGGGGGAATACAGTGCGTTGTTTCACAGCGGTGCACTTGGCTTCGAAGATGGTTTGCGGCTTGTCGCCGCACGGGCTCAGCTTATGGATCAATCCACAAAGGAGACCGACGGAGCAATGGCTGCAGTGATCGGTCTGTCGGCACATACGATCGATGAGGTGCTTTCGGGTATTACAAAAGGGTGTGTAGTTCGTGCCAACCAGAACAGTCCGGTGCAGACAGTGATATCCGGCGATACGGCATCGGTCGATGCAGCATGTGACGCTCTGAAAAATGCAGGAGCAAAACGCTGCAAGCACCTTGCGGTCAGCGGCGCGTTCCATTCACCGCTGATGCAGCATGCGGCCGATGAATTCGCAAAGGAGATAGAACAGGTGGAGTTTCGCAGGCCAGAAATCCCGGTGATCCCGAATACCACCGCGACGCCCGTCAGTGAGCCCGATCAGATTAAATTTGCCCTGATACACCAGATTACTTCACCGGTTCGCTGGGTAGAGACCGTGCAGACGATGTCTGCACAGGGGGTAGGCCGGTGTATGGAAGCCGGACCCGGAACGGTGCTTAAGGGATTGATTCGCAAAACGGACGATTCGCTGGAGGTTGTGTCGGTGCATACAGTCGACGACATACCCGGAGAGCACGCCGGTGGCGTTTCCTGAGCCGTAGTAAGTGAAAGCAACTGTGTGGCGGCGGAAGATACGCCGATTCTATTCCTTGCACCAGCGAATCGAGGATGAATTTTGTATGTGCGGCCGGCCGGTATTGTTCACATAACTGGTGTGTTGTAATGTATTTTATGTTACCTGAGCAGAGCGATTTTGTGTGTGCGATTCGTTGTCATCTGCACAGCTGTTTCGTCCCCGGAACAATGAACCGACCAACAAGGTTGATCCGTTATTTCCGAGAATACAATAACAGTACGATTCACCGCAGCGTTAATAAAATAGGATCGCTCGGTGCAGGTGTAAATGTTTTATACCATTGTGCACGCGTGATGATGAAATAAAGGAGATGAACCTATGATTTCGCTGGAAGGCAAAAAGGCTCTTATTACCGGGGCCGGAAGAGGAATAGGCAAGGACATCGCCACGACACTGGCGCAGGCCGGCGCGGATCTGGCACTCTGTGATGTCGATAAGGACACGGCGGAAGCCACTGCAAAGCAGATCGAAGAGGTGAGTGGGCGTAACGTGAGTGCACATCGCTGTGATGTTGCCGACTCTTCGCAGGTGAAGGAATTATTCGATAAGGTAGTGCATCTGCACGGGAGCCTCGATGTGCTGGTAAACAATGCGGGCATAACCCGTGATAATCTGGTGATGCGCATGAAGGAAGAAGACTGGGACAATGTATTGCGGGTA
This sequence comes from uncultured Fibrobacterota bacterium, assembly GCA_964589825.1. GTDB lineage: Bacteria > Fibrobacterota > Chitinivibrionia > Chitinivibrionales > WJKA01 > CAZPUS01. Next base: position 38,344 of record CAZPUS010000011.1, read on the forward strand.
AATCTGAAAAGTGCATACTTGTGCAGCAAAGAGGCGATACGGGTGATGATCAAGGCCCGAAGCGGAAAAATTGTAAATATTGCATCCGTGGTTGGATTGATGGGTAATGCGGGACAGGCCAACTATGCCGCGTCAAAGGGCGGTATGATTTCGCTGACCAAGACTCTTGCCAGGGAACTGGGACCACGGGGAATCCAGGTCAATGCAGTAGCACCGGGATTTATTTCATCCGCAATGACAGAAAAATTATCCGAAAAAGTCCGGGATGCCATGATTAATCAGATACCTCTCAGCAGCTTTGGTACAACGCAGGATGTCGCAAATGCCGTGGCCTTCCTCAGCTCGGATATGGCCGGATATGTAACCGGCCATGTATTGAACGTGGATGGCGGAATGGCAATGTAGGGGTGTATACCTGAGCAAAGCGATTTTGTGTGTGAAATTTGCCGTCATTTATACCGCACGAGTGTTCCCTTATAATGATGAGTCAACCATTAATATGTAAGGAGATGACGAAGATTTCATAAATTATTATTTCAACGTATATATCCAATGAAAGGAGTTGGGAGTGAGTGACAACGAAAAGAAGGTAAAAGAAATTATCGCCGAAAAACTCGGGGTAGAAGAAGCCAAAGTAACGCCCGATGCATCATTTGTCGATGATCTTGGTGCTGATTCTCTTGATCAGGTAGAGCTTATCATGGCGTTCGAAGATGAATTCGACGTGGAAATTCCTGATGAAGATGCGGAAAAGCTGCAGACTGTGCAGGATGCGCTCAACTACCTGGAAAACAAATTATAGGCCGATGAAAGTACCCTGCACCGGTGTATGCCGGTGCGGAGTGTACTTTTTGTAGTGACCCGGCGTTGATTATTCCGATACATGCGCGACGTTTCGGTTTTTGTGGCAGCTATGACGGATAACCTTTTTATGGAGACAATGGTATATTGTGTGCATTGAAGCCGTACCAACGCGTTCCCGGCAGTGTATCTTTTTCGTGTGCGCAGCAATGCAGTTCTCGTGTGACAGTATTACGTCACGGCATAGATTCGAATAATGGAGCACGGGCTGACGTGTTACGGTATATGCACTTTTCTAACATGATATTCAACAACCACATCAGGAAAAAGAGTGTATGACAAAGAGAGTCGTTGTTACAGGGATGGGGGTAGTAAGCCCGGTGGGCAACGGGGTCGAGACCTTCTGGAATTCGCTGCGCCGCGGTGACTGCGGTATCGGCCGAATTGAAGCATTCGACACATCCGAATATCCTTCTCAGATCGGTGGAGAATCACAGATGCCCGATTTGAGTGATGTGATAGATAAAAAAGAAGCCCGTCGCACCTCGCGGTTTATTCTTTTTGCGCTTGGGGCAGCGGATATGGCAATGAAGCAGGCAGGACTCGGGTCATTCAGTCCGAATGATCCGACACGTTGCGCGACCATCATAGGTTCGGGTATCGGCGGACTCGGGTTTCTTGAAGAACAGCACAAAAAGTTGGTAACACGACATCCCTCCCGTGTGTCACCTTTTCTTATTCCAATGATGATACCCGATATGGCATCTGGTCGTGTCTCGATTCAGTATGGATTCAAAGGGCCAAATTACGCCACGGTGACTGCGTGCGCTTCTGGTGGACATGCGATAGGGGAGACCTACCAGAAGATAAAAAACGATGCAGTGGACATCGCGATTACCGGAGGTGCTGAATCGACAATTACGCCGCTCGCACTGGCAGGTTTTTCGAATATGAAAGCGCTGTCAACACGAAACGACGATCCGAAAAGTGCCAGCCGGCCATTTGACAAGGAACGGGACGGATTTGTAATGGCGGAAGGAGCGGGTATCCTGATTCTGGAAAGCCTGGAGCACGCCCGGCAACGTAATGCCACTATACTCGGTGAAGTCATCGGGTACGGCTCCTCGGGCGACGCCTATCATATAACGGCTCCCCAACCGGACGGATCCGGTATGGCAGCGGCATTGTCGGGAGCGCTTGATGATGCGGGGGTTCAGCCCGAAACAATTGAGTATATTAATGCGCACGGTACGTCGACGCCGCCCAACGATAAAATCGAGACGGCTGCAATGAAGACGGTGTTTGGTGACGTCATTCATTCAGTAAGTATCAGCTCGACAAAATCGATGACCGGCCACCTTCTGGGTGCTTCCGGAGGTATCGAGTGCATTGCTACCTTATGCGCACTGCGGGACGGGTTCATACCACCAACAATAAACTATCAGAATCCGGATCCGGAGTGTGATCTTGACTATACTCCCAATACCGGCAAAAACCGTACGATTGAGTATGCGGTATCCAACTCGTTTGGATTCGGCGGGCATAACGCATCTTTGATTCTTAAAAAATATGTATGATCGTATTTTCTGTCTTCTCACCAATCTGTTCAATAAATTCGGTATAACCAGCCGGGATGCAGGCCGGTGCAGGTCTGCATCCGGCGTTGGGGAGATAGAGGCGATTCTCGGGTATCGGTTCGAAAAACCCTCTTTGTGTCTGAATGCGCTGATACATAGATCGCATCCCTCCTGCAAAAATCACGGTGATTATTCTGCATCAAATGAACGACTCGAATTTCTGGGTGACGCGGTTCTTGACTGTTGTGTGGCCCATTATCTGTTTGAAAGATATCCCTCCAAGACCGAAGGAACGCTTTCTAAAATTAAATCACTGGTGGTAAGCCGGAAAATTTTGGCACAGATTGCCGAGGGACTGGGGCTGGGGCCGTATATCTGTATGGGTGTATCCGAGGAAGAGACGGGCGGGCGTAAAAAAGTATCCATACTTGCCAATACATTCGAGGCCATAATCGGCGCCATGTATCTTGATGCCGGCATAGAGCCGGTCGATCGTTTTCTGGAACGGTCTCTTTATTCACGTATCGAGGGGTTCCTAAAGGAGACCGAAAATATCAATTATAAAAGCAAGCTCATGGAGCGTTCGCAGAAAAGCGGGTTCGGCATTCCGATATACCAGTTGATACGCACGCAGGGACCCGAGCATAAAAAAATATTTACTATGAGCGTGTGGATTAATAAGCAGAAGGTAGGAGAGGGCACAGGAATGAACAAAAAAGAAGCGGAACAGAAGGCGGCAAAGCAGGCTTTGCAGCAAAAAGGACTCTTCAGAAACCACGATTCACTGTCTTAAAAAGCGCAATGAAGCCCAGCGCCGCGATTGTGCTGCTATATATACAGCAATACCGATCTGCTATTATTTTGGCGAGGAGGATTCAACGCATAATTAACAGCAGTATCGCATTGGTGGGGTGCAGTGGGCGTTGTAGACAACACGGATCGGTTCATGATACAGAAAACAGCGTCGTGAGATATGCACCCTCTCCGGATCGTTCTGGTTACCCGGAAATATCGGACTTTGGTCCCTGTCCTTCTGGTTTTGTCGAATCCGAAATGAGCTGCACGGTACTAAAACGTGAGCATCTTCAGGGGTATCCACATGAACACCTGAAACCTCAGAGGTTATTTCTCCCTGCATATCAACTCGTTATGGCTTGAGAGCCACAGGTCGAACACATCCCGGGCACGGGTGCATATTCTCGTTTTTTTCTCTTTTTTCGGCCATTTCTTTTTCCCGGGAGGTGGTGCGATCGGAGGGAAAAGTCCGAAATGGACATTGCTGGGAGAAAAAGTGGTATCCGATGAATCCACAATATGACGATGAAGTGCGCCGAGTGCGGTTTCGGGAGGCGGGGGACGAAGCTGCGTATGGCGCAGTGCTGCATGTACGAACAGCGCGGTGAGGTGGCCGGTCGCGATGCTTTCGGTATATCCTTCGTTTCCACAGAGTTGCCCGGCGATATAAATACCCGGTATGTGTTTCAAATTCATGGTGGGACGGAGATGGCGGGGGGAATTGATGTAAGTATTACGGTGGATACTGCCGTAGCGGAGAAAATGCGCATGTTCGAGTCCGGGGATCAGATGGAACACTTTTTTTTGTGACCCGATAGTGAGTCTGGTCTGACATCCTACGAGATTGAAGGCATAGCCGCCATGATCCTCCCGTCGAAGCTGACATACCGCATACGGACGTGAATTGGTGTGTGGATTGTGGAGACCGATGGGGCGCATCGGGCCGAATGCAAGCGCCTGTTTGCCTCTGCGGGCGATCACTTCAATTGGAAGGCATGATTCAAAATACTTGTGATCTTCAAAGGAATGCGCGCGTACCGTATCGGCCTCTGTCAAAGCCCGGTAAAAACGTTCGAATTGGCTATGATCGAACGGGCAGTTGACGTAATCGGTTGCATCCGGCATTCGACGTGACGCGCAGAATGCGGTATTCATATCAATAGAGTCGCCTTCTACAATAGGTGCGATCGCATCGTAGAAATAAAAATGAGCATCACCGAGACGGCTCTGAAGCCAACCGGAAAGTGCGTGGCTGGTAAGAGGACCGGAAGCGAGAATGACCGGGGACGGCATTCCGTCCAGACTGGTGCATTCCTTTTCAACACGCTCAATGCGGGGATGATCGTTGAGCTGTGTATCTATCGCATCGCTGAATCGACTACGGTTTACCGCGAGCGCACTGCCCGCAGCCACCGCGTGATGTTGCGCTTCGCGTAAAAGCGGGCTGTTACATTTTTGAAGTTCTTGTTTCAGAAGTCCGGGACCACTGGGGAGCGCCTTGGATCGAAGTGAATTCGAACAGACCAGTTCCGCCGCTTTACCGCTTTGGTGGGCGGGGGTCATCGTAGAAGGACGCATTTCGTAAAGGGTTACCTTAATGCCCATACGTGCACATACCAGTGCCGCTTCACTTCCCGCAAGCCCTGCACCGATGATTGTTACATGCAAATCAGTCTCATTCATGGCAGCTGCATCTATGCAACGGTGCGATTACGACTCATCCGCATCCTGTCGAGCCTTACACTGCGGACAGCGATAGTAGTTTCCCCGTGATTTCGTTTCTTTATAACCCATGACCGCGCAACCGCATTTTTCACATGTACGGGAAACGGGCTGGTCCCACATCGCGAACGTGCAGTCCGGGTAATTGCTGCATGAGTAGAAGATCTTACCCCGTCGTGACCGTCGTTCGGTAAGCTCTCCGTTGCACTCCTGCTGGGGACAACTAACACCGGTGGTGATAGGCTTGGTGTTGGTGCAGTCGGGATAGCGCGAACAGCCCATAAAGCGCCCGTTTCGGTGAGAAATGATAGACATCGGCGCACCGCATTTTTCACATGTTTCGTCGGTCAGCTGTTTTTCCTGTTCCAGTGGTTCGGTGTGCCTGCAGGAGGGAAAGCCCTCACAAGCGAGAAATTTACCGTTTTTTCCCCATTTGACAACCAGGTTATGTTCACCGCATTCCGGGCATATCCGATCGGTTCTTTCCTGGTATTGCTGTTTAAGCTCTTTTACCTTCGCTTTTGTCTGTTCAAGCTCATTGGCAAACGCCTCGTAAAACTGCGAGAGGGTGGTTTTCTCTTCCGCCTCACCGGCCTCGATTTTGTCGAGTTTCTCTTCCATGTCGGCGGTAAAACCTACTTCGAAAATATCGCTGAATTCGCGTACAAGGATATTCTTCACGATGGATCCGAGTTCCGTGGGTATGAATCGCTTCTGCTCCATCTCGACATACTGGCGTTTTCTGAGTGTATCGATAATCTGGGAGTATGTACTCGGACGACCGATACCTTTTTGTTCGAGTTCCCGCACCAGAGATGCTTCAGAAAAACGCGCAGGTGGCTGCGTAAAGTGCTGATTCATTTCGATTTTTTGAGCCTCGACAGTGTCGTTCTCGCGCAGGTCGGGTAAGGTTTCGTTATGTTCCTCGCGTTCCTTTTCTTTATCGTCACTCCCTATTTCGTAAAGTTTGAGAAATCCGTCGAACGTAAGAATGGAGCCTGTTGCGCGAAAAATATAGCGATCTTTTTCCATGTCGATTCTCGTATTATCGAAAAGCGCATCGCTTGCCTGGGATGCCATGAAGCGTTTCCAGATGAGCGTGTAAAGTTTGAGCTGATCTGCGGAAAGATGATTTTTTATCGTTTCCGGGGAATATTCTTTTGATGTATATACCGGACGAATTGCCTCATGCGCATCCTGTGCACCCTTCTTGCTTTTGAACATCCGGGGTTTTTCGGGTATGTACTCATCGCCTAATTGATTTCGCAGCAGCTCTCTTGCTCCCTGTATCGCTTCGGTTGCCACACGGATAGAATCGGTACGCATGTAAGTGATAAGTCCCGTGGCACCTTCAGAGCCGATCTCGAGCCCTTCGTAGAGCTGTTGGGCGACCATCATTGTCTTTGATGCACTAAAACCCAGACGCCTGGCCGCGTCCTGTTGCAGGGTACTGGTAATGAACGGCGCATAAGGGCGACGGCGCTTCTGTTCTTTTTTTACCTCTTTTACGCGAAAACTCGCCCCTTTGACGGCATCATGCACTTGCTGCGCGCTTTTTTCATCGGGAATCTCCGGACTCTTTCCGTCGATACTGTGAAGTCTTGCATGAAAGGTTTCGTTTTGAAAACGGCATATGCTCTCGATACTCCAGTACTCTTTTGCTTCAAAGGCCTCCCGTTGCTCCTCGCGTTCACAAATCAGCCTGAGTGCGACGGACTGTACCCGTCCCGCGCTCAGTCCGCGGTAGATTACTTTCCAGAGTACCGGTGATATCTGATAGCCGACTATTCTATCGAGAATACGGCGGGCTTCCTGGGCCGCGACGCGATTCATATCGAGTTCTTTGGGATTTTCTATTGCCTGTGTCACCGCTCGTTTGGTTATTTCGTTAAAGCTTACCCGTTTGATATTACCGTTTTTTGCAGAGATCTGATTGTAGACATGATAAGCGATCGCTTCTCCCTCCCGGTCGGGGTCAGGTGCGAGATAGACCATGTCTGCCGCCTCCGCCGCCTTTTTCAGTTTTGTCAGCACCCGTTTTTTCCCTTTTGAAATAATATATTTCGGGGTAAAATCGTGTTCGATATCGACACCAAGCTCCTTGACCGGCAGATCGATAATATGCCCCATGGTTGCTTCCACACTGAAGTCTTTGCTCAGATACTTAGAAATGGTTTTACACTTTGCCGGTGACTCAACCACTACAAGGTTTTTACCCATACAAATTATCCTTCACTTATTAATTATTAATGCACTGACGCAATATACAAATACCGAACCAATGCGACGATTTAAATTCCGGTTATACGTGGTAGCGGTCGGAAAAAAAAGTGACAATTGCGCTGTCGTAAGTACTCGTGTGTTTAAAGGCCTTGACAGCAAGATCTTGTCGGGTGGAAAGATCGGTTCCCCCTTCCCGGGATATCTGCTGCGCAATCCGCGGGTAATCGGTCGGTTCGACGACCACGGTGACATACTGGTGGTTTTTTGCGGCGCTTCGTATCATTGTCGGGCCACCGATATCGATATTCTCGATGGCGTCATTCGTTTCGACATTGGGATCGGCGACTGTTTTTTCAAACGGATAGAGATTCACGACCACGAGATCGATTGGCGCAATGGAATGGTCCCGGCTTTCGTGTATATCGCCGTCGTGGTCCCGGCGGAAAAGAAGACCCCCGTGGATTTTGGGGTGAAGCGTCTTGACGCGTCCATCAAAGATTTCCGGAGAGCCGGTATACTCACTTACCGCAGTAACGGCGACGCCTCCCTGTGTCAGAGCACGCGCCGTTCCTCCGGTGGAGAGGATCTCTATTTTATGGGATTGCAGAGTTTGTGCGAACTCAACCACCCCCTCTTTATTTGATACGCTTATCAGTGCACGACGAATGGGGCTTTTTTCCATATATTAGTTCCCTCGGATAATGAAACATAAGTAATAAAATTATACCTGAATTGAGCGAGTTTGTTTGCGGGATCTGCTGCCGGCCGTACTTCTCTTATAATTTCGAAACCTATGAGACAACCAACAAAGTCGCACCATAATATTCGAGAACACAACAGCAGCGCGGCTCACCGCAGCTTTTATCAAAATAACCGCTCAATATTAGGTTATATAAAATGGTTTATTGTACATGCCGGGGGCAAATCGGCTGCGTGCGATCGATCCCGATTAGCTGTTATCCAGAGACAGAACCTTGTGGTATCTCAATCGGCAAAAGTGGAAACTCCCTGTCTTCAGGATAAAGAATGGGCATGCGCAGTGGAAATGCCTTAAGTGTCAAAAAAAGGTGGGAAGCCTCCGACCTAACCTTTGCCGGTATCAGTCGATAGACGGACAGCCCTCGACATTGAGCCGAGGGCGCTTTGGCTGCGACGCAGGATTATATCTTTCCCGACTGTACCAGCTGTGCGAAGTTTCCGAATGATCTGTCATACGTACGCTCCACATCATCGGGGAATACGCATGCAGGCAGTTCCCGGGCACGAAGATGATACTGCAGGCATTCGCAGCAACGTCCCTTTCGCGGGCATGGTTCGTAGGTACAATTACAATGCTGCATGTTTTTTTCCTGGCTGCATTCCATACGGCACCTCCAGTATGTTTTATGGTGACGGGTGTTCGGTAAATACACTATTTTTCCATGGATAAAAATACAACCTGAACAGAGGGTTGTATTGATAAACGCTGCGGTGAACCGTGCTGCTGTTGCGTTTCGGAAATGACAGGAGAACACTTTGACGGGATCTTTATTTCCGGGGATGCAGGTGCAGTGCTGATGGAGGCAGATAACGCACACAACATCGTACAGTTCAGGCACAAGCTGATTTGTAATGGCGTGGCGGCTACTCATGTAATCCGAAAATAGCAGAGGGGAATGCATGGATCAAATGCACTTTTATACCGATATCGTATTTCTCAATGTGCTGCTTATGGCGGCGGGCTTCCTCATGCTTGTCAAAGGCAGTGACTGGTTCGTGGAATCATCCGCCGATATCTCACGAAAGTACAATATTCCGCAGATGGTCGTCGGACTTACTATCGTGAGTATCGGAACCTCGCTTCCGGAGCTTGCGACCAACGTGTACGCCACCATTACCGGCGAGGTAGGTATTGCACTCGGAAACATTCTGGGAAGTAACATCGCCAATGTATATCTGGTACTGGGTATCGCGGTGGTCTTGTATGGCAGAATATCGATTTCGCGTAAGTTTCTTAACAGAGATGGATTGTTTCTTCTTGGAATTTATCTGCTTTTTGCGGTTTTTGCCTGGTTCCCCGCCGACACTCATATGCTCAACACCATGGAATGCGGGGTGTTTCTCCTACTGCTGGTGGGCTATTGCGTATATCTTTTTACCAATACCGATGTAATGCAAGAGGAGATGCCGGAAGAAGCGAAGCATGTTCATTTTACCCGTGCGAGCGTGGCATGGTTGTTTCTTGGTGTCGGGCTGATCTGCATAATTGTCGGTGCAAAGCTCATTGTCGATAATGTGGTCAAGATCGCGAATGATTTCGATATTCCCAAACCGATAATTTCGGCTACGGTTGTGGCATTCGGAACTTCGGTTCCCGAGCTTGCGGTTACTATCTCCGGGGTGATTAAAAAGAAAAACGCGATCGCGCTCGGCAATATAGTCGGAAGCTGTATTTTCAACATCCTGCTGGTACTCGGCGCGGTGGGAGTGCTCAGTAATGTGGATGTGGATTCGAATTCAATGTTCTTTCTTACCCCGCTTATGGTATCCTCAGGAGCGTTGCTGTTGCTGTTTATGCGCACCGGAAGGGCGCTGGTCAGAGTTGAAGGGGTGGTTTTTCTGGTGTTGTATTCGGCGTATATCGCGTATAATGTGGTGTTGATGTAATCAAGAGGGAGGTCATTTACGTACAATGAAGGTTCAGCGGTTTGATACCGGGATAAAAATAAAAACAATCTTTACGGCCGGAATCGTTGCGGCACTGGCATGTATTTATTGTGCCGGACCGTCCACCACCCGTGCAGAACAATGGTATCCGGATACCTGGTATTCCGAGGACAATGTATACCAGAATCGTGCACTTGGCTTCAGCCTGCATTTCAAAGGAAGATGGCATATTGTGACAGAACCGGAGGATATGAATGAAACCGGGCGGGATTTTTTTGCGCAACTGCATGAGTCGAGCTCTGAGCTCCTTTTTATGGGCACTACCGCTGATAGTGCAAAAGCGTGTCTCGGTATCGCAAGCCAGCTCAATTATCCTAATCGTCTTTTTGCGCAGAAGACACGTGAGGCGAATCTGGAAGATATCGATCAGGATTACGGCCTCAGCCAGTTCATTGCCCATAAACATGATATGGTAAAGTGGGAGTACCGAATAGGATCCCACTCTTTTGTCGAGTTCTTTTTTTTACACGATACGTACAATGTCCGCATTCGATTCTGGACCAAAGCGCGTATTTTTAGTAATTTTCTGCCTGTGTTCGAAGGGATAATGACATCGCTGGAGTATACGTACGGTTATTGAGCTGCCACTCTTTTATGCCCTGAAGGTATAGGTCGCAACTCATACAGCAAATACCCGCGTGCTCAAATGGAATCCGGGTTTTTAATGATTCCATTATGCATCACGGCTTCCACGATTGATGAGGAGACGTCTGTTTTTCGGCTGGGCGCCGGTACGAAATGTATTTTTAACTGAATTGAGCGATTGCGTTAATATACGCTGCGGTGGGTCGTGCTGTGGTTGTATTCTTCCAAATATGGTGTCTTGCGGGTGGTCTGCGTATAATTTCAGGATCAAAAACCAGTGCGGAAGAGAGCTGCGGAGTGTATACCTGCATAAGCGACGTTGAGATGTGAGAGCGTGTATTGTCGTATTCGTATCTCAGAGCCCCTTGATTTTTTACAGGTAACCATCACTACAGCCGATGATGTCTCACCTTACACGATAGAGCGATTGTGATTAAGTTTTCAACAAAATGCCGCTATGGTCTCCGGGCGCTTGCCACTATTGCCAGGTCGCCGGAAGATGTCCCGGTCAAAGGCAGAGAGATCGCGCGGCAGCAGCATTTTTCAGAGAGTTATCTTGAAAACATATGCATGATACTTAAATCAAAAGGATTTATAGCCACAGTGCGTGGAGCACACGGCGGGTATATGCTTGCTCGCAGCGCCTCGCAGATCGTGATCCGCGATGTGGTCGAAGCGCTCGAGGGTCCGATATCACTGGTCGATTGTCTGGATGACTGCAAACGCTGTACTCATGAAGACGATTGTGTAACCAGGGCTATGTGGAAAACACTGCGACACGCCATTGTCGGGATACTCGACAAGATGACGCTGGAGGACCTGCTTCAATTTTCGGATACAAAAAGCGAGCGGATTCTTAAAAATGCGCTCTATTCCTGGATTTGTGAAGATGGCGAAAAACCGGTATAAGTTACTGTTACCTAAATTGAGCGATTTTATTTGCGAAATCTGCTGCAATCCGCATTCCTCTTATTTTCTCTAAAACCATGAGATAACCAACAAGGTTGCCCCATACTTTTCGAGACCACAATAGCAGCACGACTCACCGCAGCGTTCATCGACACAATTGCTCAATTCAGGTTTTACACATATTCATTCACATTGTTGGAAAAAACCGCGTATGAAAGATATCCTTGGGACGTTGAAAAAAGAGCGCAATGCGGTAATCCTCGCACATAATTATGAAGAAGCAGCGGTACAGGATCTTGCCGATTTTGTGGGCGACTCGCTCGAATTGAGTCGAAAAGCCGCACAAACCGATGCAGAAGTGATCGTTTTCTGCGGTGTGCGATTCATGGCGGAAACCGCGAAAATCCTTGCCCCTGACAGGACCGTATTGCTTCCGGTGGCCGAGGCCGGTTGCCCCATGGCGGACATGATAACCGTATCTGCGCTGCAGCAGCTTACCGATGCGCATCCCGACGCAACAGTCGTGTGTTACGTAAATACTTCTGCAGAGGTAAAGGCGCATAGTGACATATGCTGTACCTCGTCCAATGCGGTGGAAGTGGTTCAAAACGCATGCCCGGAAGATCGGGAAGTTATTTTCATCCCGGACAAAAACCTGGCAGCGAATACCGCCCGGGCACTCGGACGCAGTTTTATCGTATGGCAGGGGTATTGCCCCGTACACGCGGCAATGACACTGCACGATCTCTCATGCATTCGGCAGCAGCACCCCGAGGCACTGGTTATGGTACATCCGGAATGCGATCCGGCGGTATGTGAGCGTGCGGATGCGGTGGTTTCAACTGGTGGTATGTGTCGCTATGCGCGCCAAAACCGGGCATCCGAAATAATCGTCGGTACTGAAGTGGGTATGTTGTATCGGCTGCAAAAGGAAAATCCTCGGACGCGTTTTTATCCTCTGTCTGACAGAGCAGTATGCGCGGACATGAAGCGTATCGGCCCCGAGACCGTTATTTCGTCCTTAAAGGAGAACAGGCATGAAATCACTCTTTCGGAGGAGGTGATTCACTATGCACGAAAAAGCATTACACGGATGCTTGACATACGCTGAAGGTCGTATCGTTTTCGGCAGCTGTGCAGGGGAAGAAGGGATTATGTATTTTTAAGGGCGTGTTTTTTATATTACTCCGCGCATGAGGGCGTATCGGCGGGATGGGGTGACTGCCTCTGTGCAGTGACAACTCGATGGCGCAGATTGCAGACGCTTTTGCGATTAAAGGAGCGCCATTGGCGCATAAATAATCGAATTCAAATTTGAATTGCGTGATTGTTTTCATGAAAGCTGCAGTGTGCCGCCCTGTTATTATGTTCTCATAAATGACAGGTCAATCTTGTTGGGTGGTGCATCATTTACGGGAGCACAAGTGCAGTGTGGATGGCAGCAAGTTTCACGAATAAAATCGCACAGTTCAGGTCACACATTAAAGTTACCCGGCAGCTTTTATCATGACTATAGTAGTTCCCAAGGATTATCATTTAATCAACGCACTGGAGCAGCGGCGCGTAGAATGCATCGATCAGACGAGAGCGCTTCGGGAAGAAATCCGGGCCTTACGTGTTGGTATTCTGAACATTATGCCGCAGGCAGAACAATATGAATACCATTTGCTCGTACCGCTTGGCAGAAGTGTTATACAGATCGAGCCGGTATGGCTTCGGCTCAAATCGCATAATTATTCAAGCAGCAGCAGAGAGCATCTCGACAATGTATATGTCACTTTTGAGCAGGCGAATACCGAACGCCATCTTGACGGTTTGCTCGTGACCGGTGCGCCGGTGGAGGAAATCCCCTTCGAGGATGTGTCATACTGGAATGAAATTATCGAGATTATGACCTTTGCACAACACTACAATATTCCCACTCTTGGTATATGCTGGGGTGGGCTTGCACTGGCCAGGTTTCTCGGGATGGAAAAAGTGAAGTACGACAGGAAGCTGTTCGGGGTATATGAAACCAGAAATGTCGATCGTACACATCGAATTACCGGTGAAATGGATGATGTGTTCTGGTGTCCCCAGAGCAGACATTCCGGCATCCGAAATCAGGTGCTCGAGCAACAGAGTAAGCAAGGCAATATCAGGCTGCTGGCCTATTCGGATGAGGCGGGCTACGTTATATTCGAAAGTATGGATGGGATTTTTCTCATGCATCTGGGTCACCTCGAGTATGATGCTACCCGTCTTGTAGAGGAATATTACCGGGATAAAAAGAAGGGCCGTACCGATGTAGAGCCGCCAAAGAATCTTGATCTGAACAATCCGGTCAATCGGTGGCGCGCGCATTCGCTGGAATTTTTTCAACAGTGGATTAAATACCTTCACGACAGAGTCGCGTTCTGAAAACGCAGTACGGGAGTTGCGTATGTCTATGAGTAAATGGATCAACGAATCTATTCCACAGGTAGTATCCACCCTCGAACAACGAATACTCAAGGGCATACATATAGAATCGGAAAGTGGTCTCAATCTTACTGGACGACAGACGATATATGCATTGCTGGACGATATCCTGGCCGCACTTTTTCCAAGTGTATATAGCAAAGAGAAGGTGTCAGAGGAGAATCTGAGCTATTTTCTCGATAACTATCTCCGGCATATAGGCTTCGAGCTCCCCAGGCTTCTGCAGGAGGTGCTCGAACATTACTGCGAGGAAAAAGAGTGCGGGCAATGCACCTGTCCCGAAAAGGCACAACGTGTATCACGAGAACTTATTCAGGCACTGCCGAGACTCAGAAGCGAGCTTGCCGCCGACATCGGCGTGGCGTTCGAAAGCGATCCCGCGTCGAGGTCGGCAGGAGAGGTACTGTTGAGTTATCCCGGAATAGAAGCGATCGCCACCTTTCGCATTGCGCACGAGCTCTATGTAAACGACATACCGATTATTCCCCGCTTAATGACCGAACGAGCCCACTCACGTACCGGCATTGACATTCATCCGGGCGCATCCATAGGCACGTCTTTTTTCATAGACCATGGAACCGGCGTGGTTATCGGGGAAACGACGACCATAGGGACGAATGTCAAAATTTACCAGGGGGTTACTCTTGGTGCACTTTCACCGCTGGATAAAAGCGGGAAGGCACGCCGCGGGAAAAAACGGCATCCGGATATCGAGGACGAAGTGATAATCTATGCCAATGCTACGATCCTCGGTGGCAAAACCCGTATCGGCAGAGGCAGTATTATAAGCGGTAACTCATGGATTACCAGTTCCGTGCCTCCGGGAAGTGTAGTGCGAAACGGTGTGATATAAATTCGAAGGCGAGATCGCGCCGCACGAATGGAGGGTTATGATGACCCTTCAGAAACATGTACTGCCCCGATAAGTTCTCCGTACTCCCCGTTTCCGTACAGCCGCGTGTACGTCCAGTAATTTGCCAGTACCTTCTTTACATACTTTCGGGTTTCACTATAGGAGATATTTTCCACGAATATGTCGAAGGAGCAGCCTTTGTTGGCATTGTACCAGCGGCTTGCATTGCCGGGCCCGGCGTTGTAGGCGGAAAGTGCAAGGACTTTGTTGTTGTCGTATTTGTCCAGAAGCATACCCAGATAATAGGTGCCGAATTTTACATTGTACTTTCCGTGGTATAATGAGTCGACCGCATATTGTGTTTCGCCCAGTGTTTGTGCCACATCCTTGGCGGTATAGGGCATGAGCTGCATGAGTCCTATCGCACCCACCGGAGAGACGATTTCCATGTCGAAAATGCTTTCCTGGCGCATTACTGAGTAGACCAGAAGCGGATCAACGCCATGGGTACGCGCATGTGATATCACCGTGGATTTGAAGGGTGTTGGGTACAGCATTTTATAGAGCCGGCGGGGCATGTTCGGACGGGTATGCAGAGGCACGTTCCAGTATATTTCCCTGGTACTTCTGTACGAATAGGTGGGATTGCGATAATAGGAGAAGACGTGCGCCAGAAAAAACTGCAGGCGCCTGTTGTTCTGATAGGTGTAGGAAAGCGGATTAAGATAATATTCTGACTGCGTCTCCAGACCGCACAAGGCAAGCTGTGTACCCGCATAAAGCCGTGCACTGTCTGTCGGAGTGAGAGAGGCGCCGTTTTCTCCTCCGCTGTGGTTAACGAGCCAGTCCAGTGCCGCAGAATCGCTCTCTACCGCCGAGAATGCCGGGATATGAGATGAATCTCTCATGATGTAGAGCATTTCCCGTGCGCGGTAGGAGTAATAATCGGTTATTGAGTACGAGAAGATCTTTCTGAGTGACTGCGATGCGTGCTCATACCGGTGCAGTCTGAACAGAGATTTTGCCTTCCAGTAATATGCGCCGCACCGCAGGCTGGATCGGGGATAGGTCCTAATAAAAGAGTCGAAGTGTGCGCGTGCTTTTTCATACTTTTCGAGTTTATAGTAGCATAACCCGGCCCGGAAAAACGCATCATCGGCTTTTGAACTGTGACCGTAACGCTGGTGCAGTGTAGTAAAAAGCTGGGCTGCGCCATCCAGATTTCCGCTCTCTTCTTTCTGCCAGGCGCGATACCACAGGATATTTGCGGTCATTGCGTGGCGGGGGAATTTTTCGATATGCATATCGTACCAGTGGGTCGATCTGGCTCGCTGCCCGATATATCGGTAGTTTCGGGCAAGGGTTATGATAATTTCAGGCACCGCGGAAAATTCCTCGAGATAGGTCTTTGCCCATCGTATCGATTTATGATAATTTTTCAGCTTGTAATTGAGTCGGCAGCGATATTCGAGATATTCACGACGTGAAACCGAGGCGTTGAAATCGGCTCGATCCAGCGCGTTATGCAGCCATCTGCTGGCGATATCGTATTTCCGGCATTTACAGAAGTATTCGGACAGCTGAAAAAGGCGGGCGGTGGAAAAGGCAGAGTCGGGGATATCACACGCATCGATTTTGCTTACCAAGCTGCATATATGCGCCTGCGCATTCATAGCACCCAGCTTCGAAAGAAGGCTGTCGAGTTTGTCCCATCTGCGTGTTTCGACCATGTCGTCAATCAGATTTTGCAGCACATTTTTGGCGCTGCGCACCGGTTCGGTGGCAAAAAAGGCATAATTGAACCAGCGAAGCCGGGCCCGAAGCGACGAGTCGCGGTTGGCATGCGCGAAGATATGTTTTTGCAAATGAATCTTATACCGGTAGGGTATCGGCTGTGATGCCGCGCTTCGATAGGCGCTGATCGCATAATCGGTACCGTGCAGCTGCTGCTGTGCACGGCCGATGTGTTCATAGGCACACGGCATCAGCGCACTGTGTGTGCGGGCACTTTTTTTTAGGTAGTGAAGTGCTTCGTGATACTTGTGTGTGTTGAGATAGGCGATACCGAGCGTGAAGCTACGTCCTGCAGAGTCGGTTATTACACTGTCCGCCTGCATGAGGGCAATTGCTGCGTCATAATCGCCGTGCGCCATTTGCTGCGCACCGGTTTCGTACACCGGGCACAGCCCGAAGGCATCAAGCGACAGTGCTCCGCAGAGACCGACAGCGCTCAGAACTATCGATACAGTTGAATAGAGTGTTCGGTGCATACTATCCCGTTACTGCCGTCAGGCATTGAATGCCCTTGATTGGTTTTTGGATGTAGCGTATTTCTGTTATATATAGTACGTATACGCCATATAAAAATATTATTTTGCATCGGGTGGTATTGGTGAATTGGACCTAAATTGAGTGATTTTGTTTGCGCAATTTACTGCAATCCGCACTACTCTTAATTTTCTCCAAAAGCATGAGACAACCAGCACA
The DNA here is from genome assembly GCA_964589825.1 of uncultured Fibrobacterota bacterium. Lineage (GTDB taxonomy): Bacteria > Fibrobacterota > Chitinivibrionia > Chitinivibrionales > WJKA01 > CAZPUS01. The sequence continues at coordinate 55,462 of CAZPUS010000011.1, forward strand.
CTTGCTCCATGGTTTTCGAGAACACAATAGCAGCACTGCTCACCGCAGCTTTCATCAATACAACCTCTCAATTTAGGCTGGATGTAATATCCCGGTACAGTTTTTCAAGCTGGATGCGGGCATTGAAATAATTACGTATCCTTTGGTATGCACGCGCCCCATCTTTGCGGATATATTCGGGATGAGCGGCATAGCGGCACAGCGCATCCGCAAAGCGCTGCGTGTCACCGTATGGCACCAGGATACCGGTTTGCGCGTGCTCGATGATTTCGGTTACTCCCCCCGAATCAAACGCAATGGAAGGCAGCGCGCAGGCGCCGGCTTCCGCCACCACACGGCCGAACGGTTCGTTGCGTGACGCAATGCAGAACACATCATGGGAGCGCAGCGTGGCAGTTACTTCACTGGTAAACGGTTGGAGTATACAGCAATTCCCCAGTCCGTGTCTTTCAATTTGTTGTTGCAGCATTTGTCGGTATTGCTGTGGCCAATATGCCGTGTCGCCCACAATGGAGAGTGTGATACCGGTAGCCTCTGCGCATCGTGAATATGCGTCGGCGAATGCATCGATAAGCAGATGGCAGCCCTTCCAGGGTACCACGCGGCCCAGATAAATAAACCTGACCGTGTTGTCGTTGCGCCGTTGTGGTGTGGTGGGCTCAGGCAGGTGTACGCCGTTGTATATTACCCGTGCATGATTCTGAAGCGGCGGTGCCAGGTTTTTTTTTACGTGCGTACTTATTGCGATAAGGTGACACCGCTCTCTACGGGGGAACAAAAGCTCGTAAAGCCGTCTTACCCGCTGTCCGGGCTCGAAAAGCTCCCGCATATGAATAAAATACGTCGGTTTTTTGAGAACGCGGGCCGTGCACATAACGAGTATATGCGCTTTGGGCACGTTTGCATGAATGATATCAGGATGCAGACGTTGCATAGTCCTGCCCGCTGCGATGCAATAGCGAAAATACGAAAAAAGTGCAAAGAGACGCACCGGGTGCGTCAAAACCAAACCGTCTCTGCGCAGCCCTTCGATACTGCGGCTGCAGGGGATCACATGGCACTCGATCCCAAGTTCGTGAGCCTGTTGTGTCAGCGCGCCTTTTTCGGACGTGATCAGATGAAGCCGGTGATTACCGGTTTCGGCAAAGTATCGAAGAATATCCAGCAGAGATTTTTCGGCTCCTCCGATTCGTCGTGCCCAGTGATTGACGAACACGAAAGTCATGCCGCGGTACTCCATAAAAAACGATTCAGAACACGCTCATAGCCGCATTTGACAAGTCGTGTGTACAATTCGCTGTCATGGTAGAGCCTTTGCAAATGTGCGGCACATTCTTCGCTGTTTCCGGCCGGAAAAACAAGCCCGCACTCGCCAACTGCATCGGGAAGACCACCGGCATTGCTTGCGATCACCGCCCTGCCGTGTGCCATGGCTTCAAGCGCGGTAATGCCGAAGCCTTCTGTTTCGTGTGAAGTCTCGATCGATGGGACCACACACACATGGGCCTGACGGTAAAGCTCTTCTTTTTCCTGTTCGTCTACCGACGTCTCGAGTGTAATACGCTCTCTGAAGCCGCTTTTTTCTATACGCTCGCGAAGCGGCTTTTCCAAGGGCCCCTCTCCGGCCAGAATCAGCCGCCATGGGATATCAAAGCGGCATAATTCGCAGGCCCTGATGAGGATGTTCTGCCCCTTTACTTTTACCAACCGGCCCAGGCAGAGAATAATATATGGATCGAATGCCATCGATTCGGATTGTATGCGTCCCGGATCCAGATCTCTGCGTTTTGTGAGTACTGCGGGGGGTATATCGAGACGGGGAGGAACGTGTCGTGTCGCCGTGTCTATCCCGAGCCGAAAGATTAGGGACTCGGTGTATGATCCGAGTACATAGATAAGCGAAGCCCGTTGCATTGCCCGACGAAGCAGGGCGGGGTATATACCCCATCGCCCTGCATGCAGCAGTTCGGTACCGTAGGTGTACACACGATACGATACAGGCATAAAAAAGGAACAGATGAATGGTATCAGAGCTGCATAGATATTTCCGCATTCCGTGACAGGCTGGGCATGCCGATGCCGGCGAATACAACGCATATACACACGCAAAAGAGAGGGAAGCGACAATTTTTTGTTAACTCCGGACGCAAAGTTGGAAACGAACCTTATCCGCGCCGAGTATGAACCCGGTTTTGCCGGGGGCGGTGTATATGCACAGCCGACAAGGACGATGTCATCGCTTTCATAGCGGTATTTTACTATATCCTTCAGATATGTCTGAATGCCACCTCGTTGTGGAGGGAAATCGAGTGTGAGAAGAATTTTCATTCACCCATTCTCCCGTGAATTATCACTTAATTCAACACCGTACGGTAGTGCGCCGGTTCGCTGATCGAGTGCATACCGCATAAGTACACCGTTAAAAAACCAGAAATAGAACGTGCCGGGAAAGTAGTGGATGTGCGTTCCGGTAATGCTTATCACAAAAAAGACGATATTCATCACGGCAATACCTTTTATCAGACTGCGGGAAAAAGAAGGTGTGAGCAGATGCGGCAGCTTAAGTCCGTAATAAATAAATGCGGCAAATATCGCGATAATGCCGAATGCACCGGGATAGCCGAATTCTGCCAGATAGGTAAAATAGAGCGAGTCGGTTTTCAGTGTTCCCAGGCCGCGGCCCAATATTGCATTTACCGGCGTTACCGAAAACCTGAGCATCTGATGCCATAGTTCCAATCGGGAAAGAAAGGAGTGTTCCTGAAACGGATTGAGTATGGCGGAGCTTCTTTGTGCAACGAGTGAATTAATGTGGGCCTGGTTGAGTACTTGTTGACTCAGTACAGGGTCGCCGAGTAACCCCCCGGCGCTGTCCCCTGCGGTAAAACCCATAATTACGTTATAGCCGGCATAGAGAAGGGCTATAAGACAAATAATCAGGATCTTTCGGGGAAGGTTTTTCATGTTGACGATAAAGATCCATAGCAGCATACTTCCGATAAGTCCGATCCAGTTGGATCGTACCGAAGTGATAAGAATGCCGTAGGCCATGAGGGGGAAGCACAACAGGAGAAGAGCTCGTATATTCTTTCGGGTCGCAGTTGTCCATAAGATACACGATCCGATGAGTGAAAGCTGTGCATAATCCGCAAGTACTACAGGTGCCTTGAAAAACGAAAAGGGGCGGATGATGTCTTCTACAAAAAGTGTCGAAAAATCGATGGTTGATAGCCAGATGTTTTCCGCTTCACTGTATCCTATGTACAGTTGTTTCATACCGTAAGCAACGGCAAGAGCCCCGATTATTACGGTAAGGCGCCACAGCCATTTCAGATGGATATGGTGGTAGGCGTACACCATCCCGATGAAAAAGAAGAATACGGGCGGTCCGTAGAACTTGAATTTCATTATCGAGACAGATACGGAGCTTATATTAAAAGCGAATACCCGAAAAAGCATGTAGCCTGCATAGAACAGCATAAGACCGAGGCATAATCTGTACCCGGTTCCCTTTTGCCAGTAATTTTTGAAATGAAAAAAGAGTGCAGCAAGCATAAGGACCAGAAACGATTCCTCGAAAACAAGAAGCGGATCATTGGTTGGGCGTGCATATACAAGGTAATACAGGCGCCTGATATGCCCGACAAACGGCATTCCGATAACCAGTATATACATGCCGATAACCGGACGCTGAAATATGGGCCAGGCGGCCAGCAGCACGAGTGCGCCCATAAACTGTGTACGCGTAGGGATATGAATGAGGTGATACGCGATGAAATTGGCGGCTGCGATTATTCCGGCATATAGGAGAAATCGAATCAAAGCGTTTTTCATGTATGACTACTCCTGCACATCCGTTTACGGGTATTTTCTGCACGTTGCAGTTGTCGGTAGACCATTTCGTAGGCGTGAGCCGTGCGGGATATATCATATTGCGATACGGTCTCTGCTCCTGCAGCGGTCAGTCGTTGTCTCAGTGATGGCTGTGAAAGACAGTCGGTCAGCATACGCGAGAACTCTTCGACAGTGGTGGAAAGCAGTGCATTATGGTCGTGCGTGCAAAGCGCATCGATGCCCTGGTTGCGAAGTGCCACAACGGCAGTGTTGCTTGCCATCGCTTCGAGAACCGGTACCCCGAAGCCTTCCCAGGAGCTTGTCATACAATATATCCACGATTCGTTCCAGATGTAAAGAAGGTGCGTCCGATTTACGTGTCCCCGGTACACCACATTGGGTGCATCGACCGCTTCCGGGCCGATTACGGTCAGGATGGCATCCGGGTGATGGGGCAGTATATGCTGCTGAAACAGATCGAGCAAAATATGGCCCTGTTTTCTGCTGTTGAGATCACCGAGAAACAGCAGAGAGGGATGCGGGGATTTTGACGCATGCGCTTCTTTAAATAGCGTTAAGGGAATTCCACAGGGTATTATATGCGATATCCCCGGTATAGGTCGGGCGCTTTTGTGGGATATACCGATATTTTTTCTGCGTAAAAGCGAGGACCATATTTCAAAAAGAAAAAACAAACCCTGGTAAAGAGCTCTTTGATAAGAGTGTGCAAAAAGTGCTTCGTAAAACGCGGAGCCGTAAAAAGTGCGTACCGAATGTGCGTATGAGAAACAGAAATAATCGTCTCCGTGAAAGTGTACAATATCGTAGGAATCGGTCGCAATGCGCCGAAATACCAATGCAGGAAGAAACTTGGCAAAGAGCGGGGAGCCGCTGCCTTTGGCCTGGAACCGCACATGATTGTAAAGTGCATTACCGGGACGCGGAGAAAAGGAGTAACACGTCACCACATGGCCTCGCTGCACAAGGGCATTGGCGAGCCAGTGCACCTGTACGGAAACGCCACAGGGAGCATCAGAAGGGAGTTGTTTGCTGAAAAATGCGATACGGATATCTGTTTTCCTCGTAACTATTTAAAAAAAGGATGAGATAACATTTGCAGTTGTTGTGCCATACACCTTTGTGTGCTATTGCATATAAAATCGGTAATCGCAATCCTGAACCCGGTTTGAAACCGGGCAGAATAGACCTTTAAAATATAACTATTTTCCGAAATTTTATACTCCCGTATGCCAATGCAGCAAAAAGGAGAACTGGAGATACCAGATACGAAAGCCACTCTCGCCAGAAGCGTGATGTAGCGATGCAAAATGTGCCGGTACGCGATCTCGTGCACACGGTGATGTATGCGGCATCGGCTGCACACGCCACGACAGATAGGGCCGGGGACGAGATACTGATACCGGCGGCAATTACATGTACCGCAGCAAGCAGCGCGATACTCGGTGGTATGGGTGAGCCGCGGTAGCGTCGATATCGTTGCGGGTGTTTTTTCATCAGTAAAGGATCGAACCGCCTGCGAAGGCAGTTTTTAAGGAGTTCCCACTTGTCATCCCTGAAGCGGTGTGCAACACGCATTGTCTCGCAAAAACCGATAGTGCCACCCGCGTCAATTAGCCTGAGTGCAAGATCGATATCTTCGTGCTGAAAACGAAACCGTTCGTCGAACCCGCCGATATCACGCAACCACGTGCTTCGGTATACCATGTTGTTGGTTCGATACCCGCGCGATTCGAGCCGGGTATAGGCTTTGTAGTGTCCGCTGCAGTGAGTGGTTCCGTCAATGGACGTTTTCCCTTCCGCCCCGCACCAGTGTGGATGCAGCTGCATACAGTCAAGGCATTGCGGTGCCCAGTCCGGGGCTACCTGACAATCGTCATCCACGAAGGCGCAAAGGTTCGCATGTGCAGCCTCTATCCCTGCGTTTCGTTTTGCGGGGATAGAGGGAGAGGGCAGGTAGTGCCATTGAATATTGGGATAGTCATTGTACAACTCACGACTGTGGTAATCGGCTACTACAATGCACTGACACCGGGATTTACCGCCCTGTACGGCCTTAAAACTCGTAAGGAGCGAATCGAGGCATGTGCGGATATAGCCGGGGCGGTGAGAGGCTACTATCACACTGAGAAGGTAGTTATCGCTCATGAGGTGTATTCCCGAAGCAATATGGTTTATTCGGTTTATTATCCACAGTCAAGGTCGAAAGTGCGTGTTCCATTCGTGCGACCTGTCTGGACCACCGGTGCCGTTGTGCACTGTGCGCGGCGTGTGTGCCGATATGCTGGTATTCCCGGGCATGAGCGTATATTGAAGAGATAAACTTACTGTCGCATGTCACATCGTTTCCGTGAAGCAGAAACCCGTTGCAGCCATGACGTATGAACTCCCTGTGTGCACGTATGGGGCTTGCAAATACCATGCAGCCGTGTGTCATCGCTTCGAGCAGAGCAAGACTGTGTCCCCCTTCATAGCGTGATGCGGAAATCACGAAGGGGCAGTACGAATACCATTGCGACATCGAGTCCATTGATTCGTGTGCTATGGTGTAAACCGTTAACTTCGGGTGTGAGGTCAGGTTCGAAATGAGTGTTACACCGCGAGTGCCGACCCCTACGAGGTATAACGAAATGCGGGTGTCTGATCTTTGAGCCCATTCATTGCATATCGAATGCACATAGTCGATATTTTTTCGTTGTGAGTATTGCCCGACCGCAAGTACACGAAGCGGGACGTCACGACCAAAGCGGTGCACCGGTGTAACGGGTGTCACTCCGGTGGGTACATAGCGCAGTTTGTGTGCCTGTTGCGGATAGTGGTATGTGAGCCAGCGCATGTCGGCCACTGTTTCACACACGCACAGATGGGCGGTGTGCAGATGCAGCCGAAGCAGTGGAAAACGAAGCAGCCTCGATTTCCATGCCCCGGCATGCAGCAGGTTTTGAACCCGGGATACAGCTGCAACCTCTTCCCAGCCGTGATTGTGAAGAAGGCAGCGAGTCTGCAGCCGAAGCAGTCGTATCAAACATGCACACACGACACCGTCGGTCGATCTTGCGATAATCACATCCGGAACACGGGGACTGAGCAGCGCTGCCAGAAACCGTATCCCGCACGTAAGGGCAAACACAAAATCATGGTGACCGCCTTTGTTGTAAATGTTTCGGGTTATATACCCCCGCATGGCCAGCCCTTTCATCTGTTGGTGCATGACCCGGTGCACTCCCCCTTGTGACCCGGGAGGAATGGAAGCGAGATACCAGACACGTCTGATGTGGCGCAACTGCGTCGGAATACGCGATGCAAAACAGAGAGAAAGCAAATATTTCGGCAGCAGACACAATGCGGCGACCTGTTCGGTACACGCGGCGATACAGAGAGCGGCGGTATGCAGCGGATGTTTTACAAGCTGCGAGAGGCTTCTTCTTCGAAGCTGCGTAATACCGCTTTTTGCGATAAGAGCCATATGGGTCCGCAATGCGGTTGAATAATGGCGAATGCGGCGGTAGCCGGTCGGGTGAAGCCGGTAGATGTGGTACTCCGACGACAGAATTGAGTCGATTCTGGCAACAGAGTCACGAATATAGCGCAAAATCGCAACGTCTCGTGATCTGTGGCACACATGCAACAGAGGACGGAACACAATCGAGCCTCCGGCGAGCATTCGCAGGGCGAGTTCCTGATCCTCACCCGAGGGCTTTCGTGCATTAAACGAGGTATCGAACAATCCGCACTCCTTCAGCCTCTCTTTTCTGTAAACGATATTACAGCTCAGAAATGCACCGCCGGAGTGGACCTGGACCTCTCGATCCCAGATGCCGTCTCCCTGGGCCGAAACAGCTCCTTCGATACCCACCACCGACAGATTCGTATTCAGCGACGTTGTGTATTCGTGTACTCTGTCAAGCCATCGCGGCAGCAAAATGATGTCGTCATCGAGAAACGCGCACCATTGCCCGCGGCATGTGCGAATACCCGTGTTGCGGGCGGCAGCCGCTCCCCGTGGTATTGTGTGACGGATATATCGTATTCCGAATCTCGCGCATAACGACGCAATGTAACTCGAAGTTGCACGATGAGAATGATCATCGACCACGATTATTTCGGTATCCTGCGCAGAGGACATCTCCTGGCGGTAAAGCGCGTTCAGCAGGCAGGTAATAGATTCGGGGCGGTCTCTGGTCGGGACGATTACAGAGACGGGGAACCGATTCGCATGCATTGAATCAGGTGACGATACGTGTTGAGGCATGTAGTCGGACTGCTCCTGCTGATGTGTTCGAAATGACGGATTCCTTCGAGAGCCTTACGAGACCAGTAGCTGGTATGTACGGCACAATCCTTAATTCCATCCGAAATAGAAGCTAAGGATGAGGGGTTGACAAAACGGGCACAATCACCGCATGTTTCCCGCAGCGGGGGTATATCAGAAACCACAGCCGGACATCCCTGCTGCATTGCTTCCAGGGGCGGCAGCCCGAGGCCTTCATGCAGTGAGCAGAAAAGCAGACCGCTGCACTGCTGAAGATGTGCAGTGTAGTGCTCCATGGTATCGTATTCGATATTAACGCCGGTGGGCATCGATGCGTACGTCTTGATATCGTCGTTTATCGAATCGCCTAGGATGCAGAGAGAGTAGTCGGGGTACGACTCGGCGAAATGCTGAAATGCACGCACTACGCTCGCGGTGTTTTTGTTAGGACCACCCGCCAGCGTGATAAAATATTTTTTTCTCGCAGTATCGGGGGATGAAGCGGCATGCACCGAAAGGGGAGGGTAAAGAAGTTGTGTACGATTGTGTACCCGGGGAAAGCGCTTTTCTACCTGTTGCTGCGTATGCCCGGATACACAAAATATTCGGTCGAATGTAGAAAGTATGTGCGTCTGTACACGCCAGTAAAGGCTGCGGCGTACTGCCTCGGTATGCGGGATATAGGGCCAGTTTTCTACACCGAGATCGTGTACCGTGGCGCATACACGGCAGGGATGAATGAATCCTGATCCCATTCTAAAAATCGGACCGAGGCTTACCCAGTAATGGAGTACATCGATGCGGTAGCGAAGGATGAGCCACGGTATTATGATACCGTCGACTTTCCAGTCGCCGCGTGAACAATACGGAATATAGTGAATACGATCATCGGCCAGCAACGGGGCAATGCGTCGTGAATCTCCCCACACGAAAAGGGTGAAATCGCGTGGGAGTTTACACAGGGCGCGGCAGAGCTGCCGCGCATAAGTGCCCACACCGCGTATGCCGTAACGATGCGAAAAAAGTCGTAAATCCCACAGCACTCTCATACGTTGCATATCTCCCTGTAGTGAGCAAAAATCCGCCGAGCCGATTCCCGAAAAGACCAGTTGGCGCGGTAGGCGGTCATGGCACGTGCCAGACGTCGCTGCAGCCCGCGTGTCTCGATTATCCGCTGAATGTGCCGTCGCACCTCTTCCGGATCAAAGGAGGACAGCTCCATAACCGGCTCGCGAGAGCGGATCTCCCGAGTCAGGTCGATATCGGTGGCGACGATATACCGTCGGGCACCAATAAGAGTGGCAAGACTGCTGGAGCAGGACCGGGACGAAAAGAGGGCCAGAGCGATATCCAGTGAAGTGAGAAGCGTGGTACGATGTGCATCGTCGACCCAGTGAGTGATGGTAAAGCGGTCACTCATACCATATCGCTCGAGTTGTTCACACAGACGGGAGTAAAGGCCGTGGTCACAGCCGCGGCGAATAGTGCCGATCCAGAAAAAATGCCAGGGAATTTCGAGCCGTGAAAGTGTTTCCAGAAGAAGTGTATAGTCGTACTGGGGATTGATGAATCCGATCGTCCCGAGAAGAAGCGGAGATTGCTCGGTAAAGTTTTTGTGGCTGAGTCGCGGCGGCTGGGGTGCCGCAACATCGGGAACCGGCATGGGAATGTGGTTTATTTTCGACGTATCGACGCCTTTATGGCCAAGCAAATCGATATGATATCGCGCATGCACAAAAAGCCTGTGTGCAAAAAAATCATGTTTCAGGTGACGGCGATACGCCGTTGCTGCAGGGTGACGTATATCGTAGACGGCTTTTTTGGCAATTCGAAGCGGTAGCGGCCCTTCGATTTGTTCGCGCGGAAAGACGCCCGGCAGTTGTTCATATACCTCGTGAAGCGTGACACATACCGGTACGGTAAGACGACGGCACAAAAAGCGGTACCGGTCTCCCCGGTGAGAGAGCCACTGTGACGTTTCGTACTGAATATGAACGCAGTCACACGCATTGATGCGTGCGGCACAGGCCCGCGGGGAGGTGCTGCACTGCCGGGGCGTGAACCGTTCGATTCGGCACAGGGGATGTAACTGCTGCAGATATCTCTCCGAATAGATCGAGATTCCGCAGCGTGCGCTATCGGGTGCGATCCATGCGATTTTTGGCGTCATAGCGCATAGGTTCCTGTTGGACTCACGGTACGTATTTGTAACCTGAATAGAGCGATTGTGTGTGCGGGATGTGCTGCAATCCGCACTACTCTTATATTTTCAAAAATACTGAAGACAACCGACAGGGTTGCCCCATGGTTTTTGAGGACACAATAGCGGTACGCCTCACCGCAGCTTTCATCAAAACAACCGCTCAGTTCAATTGAAAATCAGACATTGGTATATCCTGTAAGGGAACCGGAAACAGATTAACCGGAATCCTGCAGTAGCCAACCGCCAACACAGTACCGGCAGGTATTTATGTATGAGCGGTTTCACGTGAACGAGGGCTGCGGCACTGGGCAAAGCAGGACCCGCCTCCCTGTATGCCGAAGTACAGTTCGATTCGGTTGGTACACACATTAACGATCCGAAGCAGCAATCCCGCTCCGGGGACTCGTTTGACAATGGCAAAGCAGCTGGTGAGTGCCGCCAACAATCCACATCCGGCCCTGGCAAAACAGATCGAATATTTTTCGGGATACCCCAGAAGCCATCCAACAATGCCTGCAGGGCTGAAAAAAGCGTCTACATGAAATCGACGTGCGAATTCGGTATACAATTCATGAGCGTTTTGTAGACACACGTGTCCGTCAAGCTGAGCGATGCAGTCATTGCCTGTTTTTTGTATAAGCATCCCGGAGGGCCACTGATGCCGATAATCGCCACATTCACTATGAAAAAAAAGTGATGCACCGGGTATACAGGTGCGATTCAATTCGTCAAGGACTCTGCTGCGGGTGGAAATATGCCCAAGCGTGTCGACTGTATATTGCGCATCGAACACCCCTGCCTTAAATGGCAACGCACACGCATCGGCACATACGGGGTCAACTCCTTCCTGCGACTGTTGTATGGTGCGAAGCGCGGGAAAGGAAATGTCGAGGGTCACCAACCGCACCGGATAGCCGGTACGAACCCACTGTGCATATGCTCCGTTGCCGCATCCGCAATCGAGTACAACGGCGCCCGGCGGAACCCGGTCCATCATACGGGCTATACCGTCGTGTTTAAACGAAAAAAAACGAATCGTTCTGCGTATCAGCGGATTGCGGGTACGCACACGGGTGGTATTCCATGCCCGGGAGGTGTGTTTGTTGTCGTTGAACGTGCTGTAATAGGTGTACGCCATGATGGTGCGGCAATTCAGTCGGTTTTCGATTTATAGTAGTGGTAATAGTACTTGTAGTAGCCATATGACGAGTAGCGGTGCGAAAGGTCAATGTCGTTGAGTACTGCTCCGACAAGCCGGGCCCCCACATTGGTGAGATTTTTTATCGCATCGATGGCAGCTTCCCTGTTCGTGTGTCCCGATTTGAGTACGAGCAGAATGCCGTCGGTTCTTGTACTGAGCAGTGCCCCGTCGGTAATGGCCAGAAGCGGAGGAGAGTCAAATACTATCATATCGTACACTGTTTTCAATTGGTCTATAAGACGTACCATTTTCTGCGATCCGATCAGTTCTGCCGGATTGGGGGTAAACCTTCCGGCCGTCATGATGAAAAGATTGCCACAGGGTGTTTCCCGGACCGAGTCCTCGATTGGTCTGGTATCGCTGAACAATTCGGTGAATCCGGGCTCCCGCTTGCTTTTGAAAATGTGGTGAAGCACCGGACGACGAAGGTCGGTGTCGACAAGAAGTGTCTTCCTGCCCATGTCCGCATAGGAGACGGCGAGGTTTATAGCAGTGAGCGATTTTCCCGCCGATGCGCCGGCGGAGCTTATTACCAGAGTCTGCAAGGGGTTGTCGGGCGATACAAAGGAGAGGTTCGTACGCAGGGAACGATACGCCTCTCTTACAATCGAATCGTCGTCCGAAAATGAAAGCAGGTCGCCCGGATAACTCGTTACGGAAAGATTCCCCTTTCCCGACGCGGACTGGCGTTTGATTTCGATATTCTTTTTCTTGTTATATGTGACATGAGGAATAGTGCCCAGTACAGGTGTATTACAGTAGCGTTCCACGTCGGTATTCGATTTTATCGTTGTGTCGTTGAGCTCGATCACGAACGCGAGACCGGTCCCGAGTCCGAGTCCGAGTAGTATACTGAGTATATAGTATTGTTTTTCATTTTTCGGGATGGGTCTGTTCGGCATGCGGGCAAGATCGACCACTTTTATGCCGGTCGATCCGGATGCGCTCATCAGTCGTGCTTCCTCCGCCTTGTTAATGAGGAAATTGTAGATGTTTTCGTAAATATTTTTTGTACGTTTGAGTTTTTGTAGCTTGAGGGTATTGTTAATTATGTCAGGATTTCCCTTTTTGTATTCCTCTATGGCCTGCTTGTATGATTCGAGGCGCTGGCGAAAAAGCGAGAGTTCGTGTTTTTTGTTCAGTACCGATTCCCGAAGCTCCTGCCATCGTTTTACCAGTTTTGGATCGACCGGCTCCGTACGCTTTTCGCGCTGATAACGCAGCAGCTGATCCTCTATCTGTTCGATCTGTCGCGACAGAGTGGATATCCGCGACACTCTGATACCGAGCTCTTCCAGCCGCATTTTTTTCTGTTCCAGGCTTCGCAGCTTCGAGCGTAATTCGAGATAGTCTTCGGACTGGACTTTCTTTTTCGGGATGAGCTGTTGCTCCAGTTTGGCAAGTTGCTGCTCTTCCGCGGAAAGCTCCGCCTCCTTGACACCTTTCTTTGCAAGCTCCTGTGCGTAAGTTTCCTTGAGTTTTTGCAGCTCGGGCGGCGTACCGGAGGAGATGTCGCCCCCGAGTTTCTCCTGAAACATGCGATATCGCTCTTCCGCATCCTTGAGCTTTTCCCGGATAAGCTCGAGCTGTTTGTTAATTTCGACTATTTTTCTTCTGTTTTCTTCGGTAACTACCTCCCGGCATTGCGTGATAAACATTTCGGTGCCGATACTTGCAATGTGGTACGCGAGTTTTTTCGATTTCGCCCGTACATTAAACCGGTAAAAGGAGTTGTAGGAAGTGTTTCGCAGTGATATGGCGTTGCGAATTATATCGATTGCCTGCTCATGCGTTGCATTGGGATGGGCCTTGCGTACCATATCCATACCGATACTGTCCAGTATCATCTCCGACACGGTGCGGCTGTTGAGTATCCCTTTGTAAAAACTCAGCGATCTGCCGCCGTAGTTCATTGCCTTGCTGATGAGCTGGTTTTTTTCTTCTATAACGATTCTGGCATATGATTCGTATTCGTCTTCAAGCCGGGAGACGTAAAACACAGTAAAGCCGACGATCGAAAGCAGGGAAATAATGACAATCCATTTTCTCCGCATGAGTATGGAATAATAATCTCTCAGCCGTGCGCCGGTGGTATGAAAGGAGCCGTATCCCCCAGATCCATGTGGTGTCGCATTCATCAGTTAAACACTCCGCTGAGGTTCTGTACCGTTACTATAAAAAGAAGAGCATTGTTCATTATGGAGAGCAGGGTTTTCCAGTCGAACCATTTTGAGTAGATGATAATGACGTCACCACGGCTGACATGGGGCATTTCATCCATATTACCCTGGTCTATATATTTGCGCACGTTTATTATCTCTTCGCTGGTACGGTCGTTTTGTTGGGAAAGCCGCCGTACACGTGAAAGATCGGCTTTCTGGGACGGGCCGCCCGCCATGTATATTACTTCAAATATATTGAGTGAATCCTCGAGTTCGAAGAAACCCGGTTTGGCTACCGCACCTATTACCTTTACCTTTGCCGCGCGTCCCTTGGAAAGCAGCAGCACTTTATCCCTGTCACGAAGCAACGGCATTTCGTTAATATCGCCTTTGTGGAGGAAATTACGCATATTGAAAAAGACGGTCTGCAGGGTGCTGTCACCGCGAATCACTTTAATGCGTGTGTAATCCGCCTGTTGCGTGCCACCGCCGGCAGCGGCGATCGCTTCCTGCACCGTGACGCCCTTGTAGGTCTGCAGTGGACCGGGTTGTGCTATTTGACCCAGCATAGTAACGGTGATCTGCGGGTTTTCCTCGATCGCGACAGATACCAGCGGGTTTGGAAGATGCTTTGCGAGTTGGAAGGTGATCTCTCTTCGCAATTCCGCGGTCGTGATATCGACTACGTATTCGCCGGCAAGCAGGGGATAATTGATGGTTCCGTCATCCGAGACAGTGTAGGTCCCCGAGTATTCGGGATGTGAGGCAACTTCTATGGAGATGACATCGCCGCTTGATATTATCGCGGCATCGAGTCCGGTGACTGCAGCACAGAACAGAATGAGTATAGAGATAGAGAACATGCGCATATGTATAACCTTTACTGGGGTTTGAATACAAACGGATAGGTAACCGTTGTTTCGCCTTGTTCAACGGAATCGAATCGCCACATTTTAATTTTTCGCACTATTTCGCGTACCAGTGCTTCATTACCGGTGGTGTTTTCGAGTACCTGTACCTCAGTGACCGTGCCCGATGCCGCGATAATGAAACGTACCGTTATTTTACCCGAAAGGTCGGGGACACGTTTCAGATATTTTTCGTAACTCATCTGAAGGCTGAGCTTGTGTTTTTCCACCAGCTTGTTTATCGCCCGGATACTGCGGTTGGCACTCGTTTTTCCCGCGCCTTCTATACTTTTGGGCCTGCTGAATTCAACGCCTCCTTTTTTCCCCAGGGCCGCGGTCTTGGTGGGTCCGATATCCGCCACGAGATCATCGATGCTCTCACGGTGGTCGATATCGATATCCTTACTTTTTACCAGTTTCGACTGCATGATATCTTCTTTTCTGGTTTGTTTAAGGCCGGTTACGTTATTAAGCGCCCGGTCAAGATCCTGTGAGGCGTCTTCCTCCTCACCGAGTATGTTGGCCACGGAGGGTCCTTTTGCGGTTTTTCCCGATGCGGTGAGCATTCCCAGCACTCCGACCGTACGTACTTTCTTTTCCACCTGCCGGGTACGCTGCTGCACCCTTGTTTCCGCCTCCTTTGTAGAAATTTGTTTTTTGGGCTCCTGACTCTTTTCTGGTTCACTTTTTTCCTGCGGTTTCGATTCGGCAGTGGATGTTTTTTTCTCCGCAGGCGTTTTATCCTTGGGGATGGGTTTGTCAACAATAAGCTTTGCCATACGATTGGGAATCTCTTCAAGCCGTTTTACTTCATTCTGTTTTTTAACGTCTTGTTTAGCGAGCCAGTATGCACCTGCACCATGGAGTATGAGGGAAAAAACCACGATACATACAATCCGTAACTCGGTGATGCGTAACGGACTCCCCTTTAGTTTCTTTAACTCCTGCGGCGTGATACGGCTCGAGGAGGCAAATACAACTGTGTTACCAGATCGCTGCACACCCGGTTTCCTTATTCTGTAAAGTAGTATAACGGTAGATTGTAACGATTTTGAAGCCAAAAGACGGAGGTGTATGCACACATGCTTCTCTGCCGCCGGTTCGGCTCAATTGTATCGTAGGATATGACGAGTAGAGTGTCACGGTTATCATTCGTCGGGTACGGCAGCGCATGTCTGCGGGTACTGCATTGTCGTTCATGGCAGAGGCTACTGTTCTTTCAATACGGCGAGTGAAAAGTTACTGTATCCCTGCTTTCCACAGGTATACATGATTTTTTTCAACAGGCGAAAACGAATGCGTTTATCTCCCTGGATAACGACGTCTCCGGTGAATTTCGTGTCCGAGGAGTACTCGGCGATTCTTTCGGTGCGAGTTCTGCGTTGACGGAGTTTTTCATTGAGCCCGGGGATAATAAGTTTTTTGGAAGCGAGTACGTTATCGACATGGGCCACGACATCGTCCTCTACCATAATAAGCGTATTGTTGACCTTCACCTGCAGATGTGTTTGCGGTTTCTCTTTGGCCGAAGATTCGGGCAGTGTCAGGTTGTCAGAGACAGTAATAATCTGCCCTTCTGCAGAGAAACTCTTGAGAAGATAGACCAGCAGGATGGTCATTACGTCGATAAGCGAGGTGATTTGAGGGCGTATCGCCCGGTTTTTGTTATGGGCACGTACTTTTCGTAGTTGCTGCATGTTTTTTTTCGATGCGGGAAAGCTCATCCTATCCCTCCTGAAAGACCGATGTCGGGCAGCTGGGATTCCCGGCACACATCCATAAACTTGACGATATCGTTATAGAGGATGTTCGATTCGATAACCAGTACCACGCTTTTTTGGGACGGGTACTGGAATTTTACCGCTTTGAGCAGGGTACGTAGTCTGGTATAATTATAGGAGCCCTGCGTTTTGGGCACCATATCGAGTTTCTTTCCGGTTCCGGCGATTCTGAACCCTTTGTCGGTAATTACAATAGAGATGTCGATCTGTTTTTCTTCTTTGGGTGCTGACGCTTCCGCCTGCGACGCCTCGGAAGCGGGCGGCAGATTGATGTTAATCACCGCGATATGCGTAAACACCGCCATGGTGACAAGGAACGGAATAAGTACCATAAAGAGGTTCATGATCGGGGTAAGATCAAGCTCGACCCCTTCGAGATTGCGGGATACGCTCTTTTGGGCGCGACGGGTTGCGGGGAAAGTTCGCTGTGTTTTTTTATCCTGTGTCATGATTGGTGATAAACGTCAGGATTCTCTTTTGTGCGAAAAAAGGAAGTTTAGTATACGTACCGAACTTTCATCTATCTCTTCGATAATCGTATTCGATTTGGCGCCGAGTACCGAGTACATGATCATACAGGGGACTGCAACGATAAGTCCGGTCGCGGTCGTGTTCATGGCCATGGATATACCGCGTGCCAGTACAACCGCTTTCTGGGAGGGGTCAGCGGCAGAAAGCGCGCTGAAGGCTTCCCGCAGACCGAAAATGGTACCCAACAGTCCGAGCAGCGTAGATATGTTGGCAAACAGGGAGAGGTAGTGGGTGCGACGCTGTATCTTTGGCAATTCGCGCAGTGCAAGCTCGTCAACCGCATTCTGTATCTCCTGTTCCGATTCATTCTGTGCATAGTGCCACAGTGCGGCTTCGATAATTACCGAAAGGGGATCTTTCATTTTTGCGCACAGGCGTCGGGCTTTCTCCACCTCCCCGTGATTCACCATCTTGGTCACCTGGGTCAGCAGCGCCTTGGCATTCACACGGCAGTGAATATAATAATAGATAAGCCGTTCGATGATGATACCCAGCGCAAAGGCGGATATGGCGGTCAAAACATACATCCATACACCGCCTTCCTGATAGAACTTCGCGATTTCCCCCATTGTGATTCCTCCTTTATATGGTGAAGTACGTATGATAATTCATATGATGATGCGTGTACATGTGTATTATTATATCGTTATGGCGTCACGATGTCAAAACAATCGTGCAGTTTAAGTCCGTGGAAATGCCGAATCAGGGATCATCGATACCGTGAAAAGGGAGAGGTTTTCGTATTTCGTGATCATAGGAGTGTGAAAATTCGATTTCTTTGTAAAAGCTCTTTTCTTTGGGCAGAAAGATCATGACCTGGGGTTTTTCTATCTTACCCTTTATTTCCAGTCCCCGGGAAAAGGTGATTGCGCCGGAGGTGTCCATGCTGAACTCGTTTCCCTGCCGGGGTGGATTGTGCGCCGAAGCGGTGTCTTGCTCTGGGGCAAGTGAATCAGGCTGTGACCTCTGAATGGTCGATTGTGCAACTGTTATGGTTGTGCATACCAGTATGCACAATCCCGTGAACAGACGGGTGTGGTTTCTATTCATTGTACATTCCTCCCGGAGGAATCATTCGACATGGCTGCGCTTTGGGGCTTAAGGGTAAAATTGGGTACGGACGGAAAATCGTAATTTCCTTTTTTTACTTTATCGGGAGAAAGTGGTTGTGTGTGTCCCGGGGGCTGAGGCAGATAGTGCGATTTCTGGATCACGAATTGTGCTCTGATCCACACCCCGTAGGTAAGTTGTATGTTGTTTTTCACATGCAGGGAGATCACGTTTTTACCGCTTCGCAGCTTTCCGAGCAGGTCGAAACGCGCCGCCCGTTGCCAGTTGAGTGCTTCTGTCGAATCGAGAACAAGACGGTGGTCGTTGATATATATCTCCAGTTCATCTGCAGCCGTGATTGCACAGGAAGCGTGTTCAGGCTGAGTGGTAAGATAAAACTCCCGACGGAAAAAGAGCTCCCGGGCGGGTTCGTAGTCAGCACCTGACGGGGTGCCGCTGCCGCACCACATCGGGGTCGGAGTGTGTGGTCCAAAACCCGAAACTGAAAAGCTGTCCGAAGTGTTCATTTTTTGTACCGGTCGCCAGTTCCCGGAGTTACATTCCAGTCTATTCCAGCATGCAGGCGAATCGCTGCTGCAGCGCCATTTTGGGGATGACGTGAGAATGTTGGTATCGATGACGGTGGTTTGGGAACCGTATTTTGACGGATCTTCCTGATAGAGGCGTACATAGGCGTGGGTCGCATAAGCACCTGCCGCATATTCTTTTTTCGCATACTCCAGTATCTGTGAATAAATACCGAGTGCTTTTTCACCCAGACGAAGCCCGATCTCTTCGAATTTTGCCCGGTACTGCATTTTTTCCTTCTCGGTCACGCCCCGTGGAAACGGGGGGTGTACGAATACCAGTTCGGAAAGGATATCATAGCTTCGTGCCTGGGTATACAGTATCTCGGCAAGACGTTCTTTGCTTTTTTCGACACTCGTATCCCGGATACCGTAGGAGCCTGCCACCTGCATTACCCGCACGAAATTTTCCACACTGTTTTGTACATAGCCTTCGATTTTCGAGAGCAGTTTTATCTTGTAGCGGAATGTTTCATAGGGATCGAAGTCGGTGGGAATGGGTGCGCTGCGTGCAACTGCCGCGATATCCATATAGGTTCTTCCAAGTGAGTGGGCGGTGTGGGTGACACGAGACTTGGCTTTTGTATAATACGTGTCTTCCTGGCGGTAGAGTGAGGCCATTTCAAGTGTTTTTATGAATGAATTGATCGCTTTTGACTTGTAAGGGGCAATTTTTTGCAGCATATTGAGCTTCTGAGACACGAGTGCGAATCCTGAGAGAGAACGGTTTACACTCGATTTGCTTTCTTTATAGGCATGTACAATGGAGAGATAGTTGTCAGCAACAAGAAAGGGAAGCTGGGTAAGTTTTTCCCGGGAACGTGTAATGAAGCGGTTAGATAATTCATTATCGATTCCAAGCTGGACATTACGTTCATGATAGGTGAGTGCTTCCTCATTTAAATACCGTTCAACCGCCTGTGCTATGGCGAGTTCGATACTGAAGCTTTCCTCCTGTGCAAGGTCGTCCCTTCTTTTCTGGTTGAGTATGTGAAGACCGAACTCTTCGTATACCTTACCCATCTGGAACAAGCCCCGCGTAATCCATTCGGTAATCTGATATTCGATTACCCTGGAATAGCGTGTAATCGCTTGTTTTCTCAATTTTCGCAGCTGCGTCACTTTTGGAGAATAGTTCGGATGAGAAGAATACGGCAGTGAAATATCGTTCATACGGGAATGTACCATTTCACCGAGCGTGTATTGCGCCTTGGCCGCATAATAGGCGTTTGCATCCCCCGGCTGGTCCATATTTTTATATGTCGAGATAGCGCGTGACAGTATCTGTGAGGCCTCACTCGATTTATCCTTCATGTAGAGTGCGATACCCCGCATGCACAGCGCCTGAACAATTCGTGTCTTGTCGTCACCGTATTTTTCAGAAAATGTGGCCGTAACTTCGCTTACCCGGTCCCAGTCTTCCAGTTTGCCGTACAGCTCGGCTGCCCTGAAAAGAAGGTCGGGAGCGGTTTTTGACTTGGGAAAAAGTTCTGCCATTTTTCTGAACGTTGCGGCCGCTTCACGCAGTTTCCCCGCGTTTTCAAAGGCAAAGCCCGCATTGTAAAGTGCGGTTTGGGAGAATTCGGCTTTGGGATGTTCGGTGACGACTTTCAGGTACATGTTTGCCGCTTTGCGCCATTTTTGCATCTTTTCATGGCATTTTGCCATACGAAACGAAGCCTTGGCAACGAGCCTGGAATCGGGATATTTTTCAAGAAGCTTTTGATACATGAGTGTCGCGTGATCCCATTGTGCCACCCGTTCGTACGCCTGCCCCGCATTGAACAATGCAACGTCGGCGATTTTGTTATCAGCGTATTTCAACGCCGCTTCTTCATATGATTGTGCCGCTTTTTCATACCGTTGTTGTTTTTCATATTGTTCCGCCATACGAAATATCGATTCCGATATCTTGCTTTGGGCCATCTCTTTGTCTTTGCTGCCTTCTTTTGCTTCGCTTCTCAGACGTGCGTACCATTTTTGTGCATTGGTAAATTCCTTTTCCTTGTAATAGCTTTGTGCGACCATGCGAATTGCGGAAACCTTCTCCTCGCTCTGGTCGTGTTCTTCGATGACCTTTCTCGCCGCCTCGCGTGCAGGGCCGTAGGAGCCGTTGTTAAAATAGACCGATGCTTTGATAAGGAGCACTTCGGGGATTTTCGGGTTTGAATCGTTTACCTTCAGATAGTTATTGCAGGCTTCTATAAGTAATCCCGCGGCATCCGAAAGCCCGGTGTCGGATACGTTGTCCGGTGATTTGGAGGAGTCCTGCTGTGATGTATAGCTGTCAAGGCTGTCGACCATGTCGTTTGTGTCAACGGCATCGGGATGTTGTTGAGGAATCTTGTCGCCCCCCCGGCTCGCAACTGATGCGCATCGAAGGCTCATTGCTGCAAAGAGAAGACACAGCGCCGGAATGCGCCATATATGGTATTGTGCTAGTACAAATTCGAATAATTTCATACGAAAGCGGTTTTCATAATTATGCGATATCACGGGGTGCGATGATGTTATATTAATCCGGTTTGTTTTCGCTGGAAGAAAGAAGTCTTTGAGAAGCGACAATAGCATTCCAGGCGGCATTTTCTTTGTATTTGCTGTCAGGGTACCTGTTCGACACTGCGATATATTCCTGGGCCGCCTGTTCATAGCGACCGAGAGAAAAGAGGATCTCGGCCATATTGTAATGGCATTCGTTTGCATTGGGATGGTCGGGATATGCCTCTATATAGGTGCGGTAGTAATTCGCTGCACGGGAATAGAGTGTGGTATCCCGCTCATACAGTGCCTGCTGGTGAAGATCGGTGACCGCTTCATACATCATGTGCTGCGCAAGACTGTCCGCACGCGCAACAATGTGCGCGTCCTCTTTTGCAGAAGTCCAGGTTCCTTTGCGGTGGAATTTGGAGAAATAATCGACTTTACGTTCCACGGTCTGCTCGGGTGACATATCTCGCGTTTGGGCGATAACGAGCCGGTATTCTATATGCGGTCGCCGACGGTCATAAGGATACAGCTGCAGAATTTTATTGTACGAATTGGCTGCAAGAGAGTACCGACCCTGCTCCTCGAAAATCTGTCCCAGCTTTTCGAGGATCTGAATACCCATTCGTCTGTTACCGAGACGTTTGATGAATTCCGTGGCGCGCTGCAGTCCCTCCTGTCCGGAGAAGTCTGCCTCACTGAAGCTGATGGCGATATATTTCATTGCCTCGTTCTGAAGCTGTGCTTTTCCGGAAAAAGATCTCTTTCCAAGATCTATCAATGCGATAAAAGAGCTGATCGCCATGTTGGGATTCGATCGACGATAATGCGTCCATGCGAGTTTGTAGAGTGCCTCATCAAACCAGCGGCTTGTAGGATATTGGATTACCCGCCTGTATGCGTCTTCGGCCTTTGCGAGACGGTTGTTGTCGAACGCCGTCTCGCCGATATACATCCATGCCTGTGGTGCATATCGGGAGTCTGGGTAATACCGCGCGAGTTTTTCCATATAGGCGAGTGCGCTATCCGGCCGGGAGAGTTCATTATAACACCACCCGAGGCTATAATAGACCGGAAAGATATGGTCATGTTCAGGATATTTGTTCACAAGTCGTGAAAAGGTGCGTATGCTTCGTGAGTAGTCGGGGCGGGGCGGCTGCGGAGGTTCTGGTCTGTTGATATTCGCTCCGGCGCGATATTCCCGCATCAGAGAATCATAGCGCATAAGCCGCGATTCATATCGGGCATAGCGTTGACGGTATTCGTTTTTTTCCTGTTGGAAGTAGAGCTCACCAAGATGGTAGCCGATGTAGACTTCATCTTCCGGTGGCGGATCGAGTGCGAGCTTGTTTTGACACTCTCGAATAAGGTCCCGGCGGCTTTGTACCGAGAACGTTTCTTCGTATACGATAAGGGAGTCGAGAGATCGTTTTCTGCGTTCGATCTGCTGCGAGATACGGGCAACAACCGTGGTGTCGGAAGCCAATTCTTTCCCGGACCTGAGGCTGTCGATGGTAAAGCGGATCTTGCGTTTGTGGTGTGCGATGCGCTGTTTTTCCCAGCGGTGCCGATCGATATGTATGGTGGTCTGAAGAAAGCGCATCTGTCGAACACGATGTTTTACCTGTTGGCGGGTGTAATGGGAACGATTATCCTGACGCGATTCGTTTTCATTGTTCTGTGTCTCTGTAGCGGTATGTTCGGTAATCAGTGAATCGAGTGTATAGAGGATTTTTTCCCGGGTATGAGTAAAAACCGCTTCCTGGAATTCACCGCTGTGATAGTAACGGTAGACGAATCCGGTGATCTGCTCGGCGGTGGCAAAATACGAACGGATGCGATCGGTCGATTTCGTATCCAGCGATCCGATGCTGTCCATCGTGGTTTGCAACTGATTTCGGATTTCTTTCAGTTTCGTGAGGTTCTCTTGCGCGGCATTTGCATCCTGAAGAGTATGCATACGATTGCGCGTTTTTTGAAGCAGGTTGAAAATACGTTGCTTCTGCTGTGTTGCTGCTTCTGTTTTTTGCCATTCGTAGTGGGCCTTTTTTACGTATCGTTTGGCGAGCACTACCAGCGCGTCTATTGCATGGGGAGACTGGGGGGCCTGATTGATAAGTTTTTTCAATGAAATGTTAGCTTTATTATATTTACCGAGCGCGATATAGCAGCGGGAAATGCCGTACAGACCGTCACTGAAATGTGCTTCGTAATCAAGAAGTTCAAAAAAGTGTTTCAAAGCGAGTTCATATTTTTCCTGTTCGTAGTACAGCTGGGCAAGAAGAAGCAGAATGCGTTGTTTGAGACGATCATCGAGTGAGGTGGTGGTACGGGTACGTCGGGCTTCCCGGCAAATGCTTATCGCGGTTTCGAAATCGTTGTTCGCAAAAAAGTGACGCGCCAGTGTATGCATTACATGCAGCGCATAAGGAGCAGCGTGTACACTCTGCGTCGATAACTCGAGTAATCCTTCACTCTTTTCGCGTCGGAGACCGCTTTCCATCGAAAGCCAGAGGCAGAGATTACGATTTCTGCCGGACAATGATGAAAAATCGTACTGCTGTGCCCATTCCCAGACATCCGCATAATGTCCGAGCCGGTAGAGACTTTGGATATAGAGTACATCCGCTTTTTTTCGTACCGGAGAGACCTCGGGGATTAAAGATGCCTGGGCCACGACCTCTGCAAACGAACCCGTAATAAATTTTGCCCGAAGATAGACCTGGCGGAGCTCGTCTACAGGTACGATATTTTCGTAGCGCTTGAGTATCCCCGGCATTCGTTTGATGAGGATATTGTACTTTCCGTTTTCCAGAAGCGTACGCATTCGATGCAGGTCGATACGCTGCATCTCTTCGAGTGCGGTGATGTCGGCCCGTTCGGTCAGTTTATCCTTCAAATGCGTAAGCCACTCATAGAATTTTTCCGACTCCAATCCAAGATTCGACCGTATTATCCGCAGAAATTCACGATCGTCCTGTCGGGTACGTGTATGCGGGAGATCGATACCCATTGCGTCGGCCCCGTCGTAAAGGAGTCGTTCGATTCGGCGCCATGTGGTATCGGTGCGATGCTTGATCTCCATAAGGCGGGAGATACGGGAAAGATTATTCTGTTTAATAGCGGAAAACATTTCCGCTACCGGGCTGGTACCGATCATTTCTCTGCTTATTGAGAGGTCTTCCGTAAGCTGCCGGCTCAGCTTGTCGAGGTCTTTCGAGATATGCATTATCGATTTGCGGATATCTTCTACACGCGTATCAAACCTGGCGAGTTCGCTGTCCGAAAGCCGGGTGATACGTCGGGGCAGCAGCTCCAGCATTTCGATATCGTGTACCACCTCTTTTATTGACATGAGCTCCCGGCGCAACACGTCGATTTTGTAATGCTCTCCCCCAAGGCGGCGTACCACACGGTCTGCCGAGGACCACAGCTTATCTTCTTTATTTTGAGGTGCGGCATGTACCAGTGCACATACCAGTCCTGCTGCAGCGATGAGTGTCGCTGTACGTGGCAGGAGAATGCCGGATGTGTAGGTACGTGTTTTCATAATGAACTCAGTTTGCTTTTAACTAATCGGGTTTGCCTGGAAAATTGTGCAGGCGGTGGTTACTCCTCTTCTTTAGCATCTTTTTGTTGAAGGATCTCTTTTCTTCGTTCTTCTATATCGCGTAAGCGGGATTCAGGCTCTTTTTTATTCGTTTCATCTGTCTCCTGGTCTGTTGTTTCATCGGCGTGTGACGTATCCGGAGATTGCAGTCGTTTCAGCCGACGGTCGATATCGATTTTTGTGTCGTCACGGATGTTTTTGCTGATAAGAAAAAAGCGGCGCATCTCGGCGCCTGTCTGGCGATACCGAAGCGGAAAGGAAATTTCGGTAACTACTTTCCATCTGGTATACCATGGCTCGAAAGGCGCGGTGATCCCTTTATCGCATTCCCGCTTGAAATCGGTTCCCTGACAATTGCGATGCAGCGCCGCCCGGTCATCATTGATGAGTGCGGATCCCTGGTTACGGCTCAGCAAAATCGGAACGCAGGCCAGAAGAGATATACCGTTTTCATACCGCAGACGTCCGCCGGCAATAAGGTATGCGGGATTTTCGGTAAATCCGACTTCCCATTTTTCCTGGTCTTCCAGGCCCTCCCATTTAAAATGAAAGGTTTTAGGCTTGATGCTGTTATTAACCAGTCCTTCCATATAGAATTCACAGAATGCCTCATAATTGCGTCCGTAAAAACACAGACCCCCGGAAAGCACATATTCCGAATAGTTCCGGTATCGTTCATCCATCGGTACTTTTATACCGAGATTTACGTTCGCCTTGAGAGGCAGGATGCTGATTTTTGCGATAAAATCCCGCTCATAAAGCAGCCGGGCAAGGAGAGTGCCGCCACCTACAATAAAACCTTCGGGGCAGAAGCCGGTGCCGCTGTCGGTTCTGAATCCGCTGATGGAGGGGAATTTCCCCAGAAAATTGTAATGATAACCTATTCGCATTCCGATATTCTCGAATCGAAGGTCCTTGTTGTTGGGCGGGGTGATTTTCCCAAGGGCGGTTACATGACCGAATTGCGGTTTTTTCTCCCAGGGATATGAAATCAGCCTGGAATCGACATGAAGAGACATCCACTGCAGGATGCCGATACGTGTTTCGGCCTCGAGAAAAGGAAATGGCGTCAGCGCTTCGTTCGTGTCGGGATTGTCCCATAAAAAGCCGACGGCACGTCCCGTAATCCATACATTACCGGCACCGGCGGTGTTGGCACCGTCGCTTTTGTACAGTCCCCACCCTCTGCAGCGTTTCATATAGGTTTGTGCAGGGATGGCGCACGTACAGAGCATTAATATGAGTACTATTCGTCGCATGATTTCATTCGTCCTCTATCTCTTCCGGTATATCTTGCGGCATATCGTTACCACCGGTATGCTGGTGTTCTATATCACGAAGCATATGTTCGAGCGTATCCATTTTCGTTTTTATTCGTTTTCGGTGTGAGATTAACTCCTGCTGTTTTTTCTGATAATCGAATCCTGCAGTGTTATCGAGTCCTATCGAATCGACGGGAAGATTATTCGTTACATTGGTAAGCATCGCGTCATTCTGTCGGGTGGTATCCTCGTAAGGTGTCGTTGATTCCTCTTTTGTGCGCTGTGCGAATACGAGAGTGCGTACCGCTTCGGTGTTGGTCTCCTTGAAAGCCAGCGGTATTTCCACGCCTGCATATGCACCGAGATAGTAAGGGGTAAAGGCATTGTGTGCCTCATCTGGTTTTATTTCCTGTGTGAGGGTTAGTCGCAATCCTCCTACCATACTTATTCTGTTGAAGATGCGTATCCGGGCTCCGGGTTCCGCCCATATATAATACTGTGTGTAACTTGCATCACCCGAAGGATTGTAGTTATTGGGTTTTTCCTGATAAAATGCAGCCCCGGCATTGATAAACGCGCTGTGGCGAACATGTTTCCATTCGAGGCCAACCAGCGTAACGAGTTGTCGGTAACGATATAAAAGCTGTGTATCGTCTGCAAAGGAGAGTTTGAAATAGGTTTTGAGCGGGATATATTCATTGAGCGCCAGCCAGTCAAAGTCGACGATACACGAAGGATAGATAAAGGGGTTGTAATTGGGCTTGGTTTCATCCGCATTTTTCGTAACGGTATCCAGAGAGGTGGTGAGAAAGACATCCAGTCGAAGCGCGATGCCGAGCCAGCGCAGTTTGTCATTGCCGGGTGTGGTAATATGCAGATGCATCCTGGCGGGGCCCAGGCCCCGTTGCGTGACCGGTACTATAGAGCCGGAAAGCTGCAGCAGAGGGGCAACCCCAACCTTTGCACCGGCATGAGGATTGAATTCCACCCCGGCAGCCGAGGTGCTGAAATCGAGTCCGCTTACCGCGATCAGGTTGCCTGTCTGGAGGACGTTCGAGGCATTAATGGCCACAGTTCCCTCGTTGCGGCTTCGCATTACCGTCTCGGGAGCACTCCAGACGACCTTTGAAATAAGCGTCGGTAGTAAAAAAATCGATGTTATGGTAAGAATGTGTTTCATAACCGATTCGATATCATGGGGGTTATGCTGTTTTGCTTCGTGTGACGACCGGCATAAGCGTCGTATCGCGTTTGAACCGCTTTCCGTTTTTGCGTAGTCTGCGTTTGTGCTCTTTCAATACACCGAGCTGATACCTGCTGATAAGGCGCCAGCCGCACTCGTTGCGCATATCTTCGATACCCAGCTCAGGGTCATCGAGCCAGCGTTTGAGTGTAGAGACCGAGACCCGCAATTTTCTGGCAGTTTGTCCGCTGGTGAGGTATTCAGGCATGGTAGCTCCTCCTTGTTTGTTGTTTTAGTGTATATGTTTTTTTTATAATTTGTTATCAAAAAATGGTGAAGTACTACTATATGTTGTATCCGTAACGGCTTGTTGTGCATCATGTAGTGTATATAAGTGGTTGAAATTTTTAAAGTTATCATATCCGCCAACCTGTTCATATTATACTTTATTTTCGCGATTCTGTCAACATATGGGGGGGCTGTCTCTTCACGAGGTGACAAAGGCCTGGTTAACAAATAGTAATGTGGCGGAGAAGGGGGGAGGTCTTATTCAGTAGTGAAAGAGGTGCGACATATATTATTTTTAACCGATATAGAAGAAAAAAGATGCGGCCATAGCTCAATTGGATAGAGCACCTGACTACGGATCAGGAGGTTTGGGGTTCGA
>CAZPUS010000012.1:0-3396 GCA_964589825.1 uncultured Fibrobacterota bacterium
GACGTATTATCCGTTATCAGTATATCGGCCGCAGGACCGGGCTTGACAAAAAGAGATGCCGTGTCCCGTAGTATCGAACCGCCGGGGTCATTGAATACCGCTTCGAGACTTACACGGCGCCATGCGGTAGTTGCGGTCAACCGGGTGGTATGCCCCGAAGCTTCACTGGTCTGATCTCCGCTTTGAGCGTCTATCAGGTTCCACGAGACTCTATCGTAGACCTTTTCACCGGTATTGGGCAGCGTGCTGTCGGCAGGGACACGGTTACCCCTGCTGTCACGCAATACCGCGCTTGCATCCTTGAAAGCACCGGCTATCAAAGTGTCACCGGCTATTTCGATGTTCACGATGTCGATTGCCCTGGATACAATATTGGTGGTGATCTTTATAGTCGATCTGGTAACGTGCCGCTCTGCATAGAAGAGGCTGAATTGATAGTTTTGTCCTGTCTGGAGGTCGGGAAACGCTTCTCCTACATTGAATGAGCCGCTTTGAGCGCCATGAACTCCTCCGATATCGAGGGCAAGGGTATCGTTAATATACACGAAAAGATCGTCGTCACCGAGGAAATCAAAAAAGAGATCCGGCTCATAGGAAAACTGCATCTGCAGCTCCATTGCAAACGAAAAATTATGATAAGCATCCGATGTCTTGTCATATGGCTCGTTGCCAAAACCCCTTCCGTCGATCCAGAAAAACTGATCTTCGTCGTTTCCGGTTCTGCTGAATTGATAAACCCCTTCGCGGGAGGTATCGTTAATACCTAAATGTATAAAAGGCAGTGAGTCATATATCACCACGGTCGCCATGTCGTAATTAGGGTTGAAAGACTCACTCACATATTCTCCCTCTCTGCCCATATACTGAGTCATGTTGGTGTAGCGCCAAATCCACCTGCGCTTACTGCCGGCATCGACATTATAAAACTCGGCATCCGTTGCCGGGCCGGACTGACCGCTTGGAAGATACCATTCTTCAATTCGGTCGTTACAGTTTAAATCCTGATTCAATATCGGCTTGTGCAGGCTGTCCAGGTAGGGTTTAAGCTGTCCCTGACTCGCACCCAGACATGCCTGAAAATTTGGATTACTTCCGTCCGCACGATAGTCATAAAAAATGACCGGTACCCATAATGTGTCGGGATGCTGTTGCGCAGTGAGGTTGCTCACCCCGCATATTCCCGATGCCAGCATCAACACGAAAACCTTTTTTATCACCGCTTTTTTCATAACTCGATTCTCCCATTATATGTTATACATATCCTTGAAGGCAATAATAGCCTTTTCTCGCGCAACTTCTGAAATAGACGTACATTCACCTCGGTCGGTGATGTTGACAAGCAGCTTGAGTGGTTTAATGCGGCCTCTCTTTGTTAAAGTGTATAGTGCAAACACGCCACCGCTAACAAAGAAAAGCCTACGCACTTATAAATAGACCGGTTGCGAAAAACCTTTTGTCCTCCCAAGAAAAAGAAGTTTGCTAATTCTTTCCCCTGACATTCCGTTAGCCTTAAATCAACCAATGGCTAAATGGAATCTAAAAAAATACATTATTCCATCACTGCTATCTTTTGCGTGTGGTGCTCGTTCATTGTATATGTAGTAATCACATATACTCCCCCTTTTAATTGATGCGTCTCGATGCTACATCTGGATGTACCGTTATGTAAAGTAGCGACAACCCGTCCATGCATTGTCATCAAGGATGCACGTACTTCCCTGTCGGATGGATCACGAATCGTTATATTCCCCTTTTGCACAAAAACCTGCGGCCGGATAACGCTACTGCGTGCAGGACTTGCCTCTGATACGTAACAAGATATATTTTTTCCTCTTAAATGAGAATAATTACCTGGTGCAACACGAATTATAATTATGTAGAAAAAAACAGTAACTTATTATATTGTAAGGAGAAGAGAAAAATGAGAGAAAAGATCCACCCGGAATACAAAGAAGCGGAATTTACCTGCTCGTGCGGAAACAAGGTCAAGACACGTGCAACGATCGACAACGAGCATATAGAAATCTGCAACAAGTGTCATCCGTTTTTTACGGGTAAGCAAAAACTCGTTGATAGTGCAGGGCGTGTGGAACGATTTCGTCGCCGGTACGAAAAAGCCCAGAAAAAATAGCCCGGTTCATTCTGGTACGACATTACCGTTACACCCGCTCAGAGCACAAAGACGGATGTAAAACCGGTTTTTGTATTCATCACTGTTAGCGCAGTATACCCTAACGGGATGCTACCATTCATTATTTCGGCAGGCAGATCGCTTTATAACGGCAGGGTCCAGCGCACAGAGACAACCTATGATCGAAAAAGTCCGGCAATTACTCCAACGTCACAAAGAGCTCGAATCGTTGATGGCCGATCCTGAAATATCCCAGGATGCTCAGAAAATGGAAGAGCTGAGTCGTGAATACAACACGCTTTCCAAAAACGTCACTCTTTTCGAGAAATATATCACCTCGTATCAGAATCTCGAGGAAGCACGCCACGTACTTGAGTGCGAAACCGATCCTGAATATCTGGCTCTTGCACAGGAGGAAAAAAAAGAGTACGAGGAGCAGCTTCCCCATCTCGAGCAGCAGATAAAGATGTGCCTTATTCCGGAGGATTCCGACGACACCAAAAACGCAATCGTGGAAATCCGCGCGGGAACCGGAGGAGTCGAAGCAGCGATATTCGCCTCCGATATATACAAAATGATTCAAGGGTATATCGAGCATAAAGGGTGGAAAATCGAAATTCTCAGCTCCAATTACGGAGAACTCGGTAGCATAAAGATGATCACCTTTATGGTAAAAGGCAACCACGCTTATGCTGCCCTGAAATACGAATCGGGTATCCACCGGGTACAGCGGGTTCCCCAGACCGAATCGCAGGGACGCATACATACCTCTGCCGCTTCAGTTGCCGTATTCCCCGAAGCGGACGAATTTGAAGTGCAAATCGATCCAAACGACCTGCGTATCGACGTGTTTCGTTCAAGCGGTCCGGGCGGCCAAAGCGTCAACACGACCGATTCGGCAGTCCGTGTTACCCATATACCCACCGGGACGGTCGTATCCTGTCAGGACGAAAAGTCGCAGCATAAAAATAAAGCAAAAGCCATGAAAATTCTCAATTCCCGCATTTACGATCTCAAACTCAAAGAAAAACAGCAAGAAGAGACCGCAATGCGGCGAAGCCTGGTGGGCAGTGGCGACCGAAGTGAAAAAATACGCACCTACAACTTTCCACAGGGGAGGGTAACCGACCACCGTATTCCAATTACGCTTTACAAACTCGATGAAATACTGCGCGGAAATCTAGACGAACTCATCGAGGCGCTCTCCGGTGCGGAAGTAAATGAACGACTCAAAGAGCTTGATCTCGATCCCGCACATTGATCTT
>CAZPUS010000012.1:3496-82921 GCA_964589825.1 uncultured Fibrobacterota bacterium
TTTCGGTATTGTTGTGACATACCCGAAACAAACTGAACTGAACGGTATGAACCTACACCGAGTGATGTGCGTACCATATCCGCTGCTATCCATTATAAACGGTTGACCGAATCCCCCTCTCTTTTTTATGACAAGTGCAGACACGCTTCGCCATATCATCACCGAACTGGAGCCGATCGCGGGAAGCTGTGCACGGTTCGAAGCCGAGCTTATGCTCGAAAAGCTCTGTGGAGTGACACGACATGGATTATATACCAGAACGGATATCGCATTTGACACTAATCAGAAAGCATGCCTTCGTTCATGGATCGAAAAACGCAAATCCCATGTACCACTTGCCCATATTCTTCACCAATGGCATTTTTATTCGTGCACCCTTACCGTAACACCCGACGTGCTGATTCCCCGTGCCGAAACGGAGTGTCTGGTTGCGACAATTCTTTCACACCATCCGGCAACTGCGCATATTTACTTTTGCGATGTGGGTACCGGATCGGGCAACATTACCGCTGCTTTGTTGCATGAACGACCCTGCTGGCGGGCTGTTTCGACCGACAACAGTCCCGACGCCCTGCGTTGTGCACGCTCTAATATAAAGAAATTCGCGGCCGAATTGATATGCTGCGACATGCTGCACGGACTACACCCCGTGAATCAATTCGATCTTATTGTCAGCAATCCGCCGTATATACCGCAGCCGCAGCTTACAGAACTCGATAGCTCGGTAATCGACCACGAACCGGTCAACGCACTAGACGGCGGAAAGGACGGACTCACATTCTACCGATACTTTGCCGCCCGTGCTTACCGCTATCTTCGCCCCGGCGCAGCACTTTACATGGAGATCGGCAGCGACCAGGCAGACGATATAGCACGTATTTTTTCCAGACCACCGTGGATCGACTTTAACATATTTTCTGACATGAATTGCCGCGCACGAATTGCGTATATAAAAAAACGATTATTGTAGCCTGTCACGGAAATCCTATGTCGACATGTCATCGAATGACAATCTGGGTGCACATCGGTATCTCGTCCATATACTGTTTGTTGAGCGGTATAGTAATACGCCTCAAGTTATGGCTGCACCACCCATACGTCCCCCGTCACCCTGTACTCAGTGTAGGCAGCATATATGCCGGAGGAACCGGTAAAACGCCGGTAAGCCTGCTGATTGGAAACCATGTTGTTAGATCCCGGGGCATGACCCCCGCCTTTCTCAGCAGGGGATACGGACGAAAAACCCGTGATACACGTATAATAAGTCCGGGACAGAAATGTGAATACTCCGAAATCGGTGACGAACCGATGCTTTTACATCACAGCTGCCCTCACGCATGGCTGGGAATAAGCAGCCGCCGGAGCGACTCTGCACGCATACTCGATTCGCGTCTCCCCGATCGCAGCGTCTACATCCTCGATGACGGCTTTCAGCATTGTACAATAGCCAGAAATGCAGATATTGTGTGTATACCCCCGGTAATCTCCACCACAGCCTTTTGGCGCTATGGATTTCTTCGCGAATTTCCATCCGCCTTACACCGGACGCACATTATTTGCGTGGTCGCAAACGCACAAAAAATCGAACTCATGCAGCAATCCAGGGATTTTCTGCAATCGCAATTTCCGCAGGCTCACATCTTCCCGCTCATACCAAAACCGACCGGGTGGATACACCTGACAACAGGGGAAAAAACCGAACGCCCACCATTGAGCCAACCGCTTGTAATTACCGGCATTGCGAACCCGAAGCGATTTATCGAACTGTTAGACGGCTATAATATCGTGGCCGACGACGTGATCAACTATCCCGACCACCATCCCTTTTCCGAGGAGGATATTCTCCGCAAACTCAGACATCCTTCACAAAGCATTCTCACAACCGAGAAAGATGCAATGCGTATGAGATCTGTACATTTTGTATATTCTTTAAGTATATGGTATTTAAAACTCGAATACCAGTTCGAATCCAAGAAGTTAAAACAACATTTTTTTTCATTACTCGATACACTGCTTTTTTAACTCCTAAGGAGGTTTACAATGCCTAAAACTGTTTCTTTCCTGTGTGGTTTACTTTTTATGATGATACTCGCATCATCACACCAGACATACGGACAATCGGAAGAAACGTCTCCGTCTTCAGAAAACGGGCACAAGTATGTAAGAATCACCCAACCATTTGCAAATATATACAAAGAACTCGATCCGAAATCGGATGTCATACGTGAGGCCAAAAAGGGAGAATCACTCCCGCTTGTACAGGAAGGGAATTCCTGGTTTAAAGTAAGAGTAAACGAAAATATCGGCTGGATTGAAAAAGGCGCCGGCAAGGTAATCGACGATCCCTCCCAGGGACGAATGGTGCCGGTTACTATTTTTATTCTGGTTCTTCTTACAGCGGTCATTGTCACTATTTTTTATATTCAGCGTCAAAAACAGATGGAAAATGAATAGCCATTCCTGCCGGAATGCACATGAAATTACTGGGAATCGATTATGGCAAACGCAGGATAGGGCTTGCGGTAACCGACCCCACCGGCACATGCATCCGGAGCCTCGGTGTTATCGACAAAAAAACGGATGGTGATGTTAAAAAAGCGGTCATACGCGTAATCGCTGAACAAAAACCTGACAAAGTGGTATTTGGCGTTCCACTTGACATTAATGATCGGGAATCAAAACAGTCCCGAAGAATACGTTACTTTGCGGGTTCGATCGCAGCCGATGCTTCGATTGCAATAGATTTCACAGATGAAAGCTACAGCTCCCGGCATGCCGAAGCGTTGTTGAAACACCGCAAGAAAAAGAGAAGAGAAGACAAAGCGGCGACCGACACGGTTGCAGCCTGCCTGATTCTCGAGCAGTACCAGAGGGAAAACGGATGCGAATACGATTAATCCACGTGGTGCTGATACTTTCACTATCTGCATTGCGCTTTCTCTGTGTCAATCCCCAACCGTTACCACAGCGATTAAATGCCCCCCGCATACAACGACTCGATATTTCCGGCGTTCAAAACGGTTTTTTTTACGATGAAGCGATACGTATTTCCTGGACTCCGCCTGACAACGATTCAATCGGCATATCCTCGTACACGCTTCTTCGTTCCTATGAAAATGCAGACAGCGGTTTCTCCGCTGTCATCTATGAAATACCGAGTGCTATAACTTCCTTTAGCGCTCCCCTGAGTGAGCAGTACCGCACTATTACCGATATCAGGTGGGTTTACTTCAGGGTATTCGCTATCGACAGCCTCGACCAGCCCGGAGATACATCACGCGTTGACAGCATTGCCCTGGCTCCTTCGCCCCATGTTACCTATCCCTACGATACACTCAGCCAAAACAAATTCGAATGGCAAATCGCGGATATCCGCAACCCGTTTCGTTCTTATATAACTCTTTGGGACACCAGCGGCAAGGTATGGCAAAGCGATTCTTCACAAATCGAATACGGCAATGGGATCAGATTGATCACGTTTTCACGATCACTCCCGGATTCGCTCTGGCCTCTTCACGAAGGCACCTGGTTTGTAGGAGCGACGTGTTTTGCCATAGGCGGCTCATTCGAACAATCAATACGGATACGTCGTACCTATGTACCATCAGACCCCTCGAAATAACTTTAGCCGGGTTCTTCCCCTCTTCATTCTCGGCATTATGGCTGTGGTTAACTGCAGCTTCGGCACCGAATACTTGATCGATTCGATATACAATAACAGATGTATAATCCGCTGGCGAATCTCGCCATTATCACTGAGGGAAGAAACATCCGGTCCATTTTTCCTTGGAGTCATCGCCGCTCCCAGTAACCCGCCAGAGGTTCAATTCAGGCAGGAGTCACCTTCCTCCCCGGATGTCCGCATTATAAGGAAAAAAAGGTGTCAAACACGTTACGGATACTGTTACTGGACGGTTTTTTCGGTCGACAAACTGAATAATACATTAGACAATTCGGGAAAAGTGACGATCTCTTTTCCCAACAGCCGAACGGAACTTGACAAAAAAGAATGTTCCATTCGGCATGGGATCTTATTTAGTGGGATTGATCCACAGAATTCAACCGCTCTCCCAAAACAACAGGCCCGTGAACCATTGGGAAGGAAACCTTACGAGCATGTTTTGAGGATAGAAGTAGTACATGACGGGCTTTACGAACTAAGCAAAGAAATGCTTTATGAGGCGGGAGTACCTGTCGAGCACATCTCATCGGAACATTACAGACTTTTTTGCGACGGCAGGGAAGTACCGATATACATCACCAACAGTTATCGGGATCACCTCGGTAACAACGACAAAATTCTTTTTTACGGGGAACGACTTTACGAAAAGGGCTCATCTCTTCCGCCCTACTCCAACACCAATGTATACTGGCTCTGCTGGGATGGGACACGACCGGGGCTTCGCGTACGTGAAGCGACCGGAGAATTGCGTATCGACACCAGAAAATACAGCGAGAAAAATATTCAGATAGAAGCACAACCATTCAGGGATACGCTTCATTTTGAATACGACAACAGAATCCGCTGGCTCGGTGACATTCATCAACCACAGAATATGACCACTCCCGAGGACACATCGAATAACGTTGACAGGTGGTACTGGGGCATAGTAGGTGAAAACGAAATTACCAGGTTTAGCATCCAGCTCCCGGCTCCATACAGTGCCGATCAGGCAACTATCCGTGCGAATCTTATGGGACTATCCAGTATCGACGAACAAAACCCCGATCACACACTCCAGCTGCTGATTAACGACAACTCCCCCGGCCAAAACAGCATCTTTTCCTGGGATGGGACCGATACGATCATACATAACACTCCCGCCTTTTCCGCGTCGCAGCTTAGAACCGGGAAAAATACTATAACCTTCAGAACAGAACCATCCTCATATCCGGACCGCAGTGCACTCAACTGGCTTGAAATAGCATATACGCGATCCTTTCGCGCCTTTGACAACACGCTTTTATTCCGGCGCAGCTCCCGCGATACCGGCGGTATTACACAATTTACCATTGACGGGTTCAGCTCGCCTCATATCGATCTGTGGGATATCGACAACAATCGTGTTTTTTCATATTTTACCACCAGCCGGCGTACGCAAAACGACACATCCGGTTACAGCCTGATATTTCAGGACAGCATACAGGGTTCGCCACACTACTACGCAGGAACCCGTCACAAAAGACGAAAACCTCACGCGGTAAGTAAGGACACTCTTTTTCATGGCTGGGATGCCTTTAATGATGCAGATTACATTATGGTGACATCCAGCAAACTACGAGCCGCTCTACATCCCCTTGCTGAATATCATCGACAAAAGGGGATGAAGGTCGCTTTGATTTCAATGGATGATGTATATAACAGCTTCACCAACGGCATACACGATCCGGACGCTCTCCTTCATATGGTACGCTATCTCTATTATTCAGGCGACCGAAAACCACGCTACCTTCTGCTGGGCGGCGATACGTCTCACGATCTTGACAAAAACAAAAGCCACTCGTCATTGAATGTGGTTCCCACCCATCTATCGTACGTACCGGGCTGGGGACCGAGTGCAAATGACGATTATTTTGCATGTGTCGACGGCAATGACAATATCCCTGATCTTTTTGTGGGGCGCCTTCCGGCGCAATCTCGTGAGCAAATGCGTGAGCTTGTAACAAAAACTGTCTCTTATTTAAAAGCCCCTTCCTACGGTCCGTGGCGACATCGTCTGTTGCTGCTGGGGGGCGCGGAATCTGCATTTGCAGATTTCAATCACATCGCACAGCACGACATCATCGGCAGTTCCATGCGGACGCTTCGTATGGATGCGAATCCCGGCTCTGCACATTATTACAGTACCTATGCAGCATCACGGACGCTAATGGATTATGTAAATACCGGTGTATACGCAATCAACTTTAACGGTCATGGCGGCGGGAATGTGTGGTCGGACAATGATTTTTTCCGCCTCGAAGACATTTCGTCTCTTTACAACGGGCAATGGGGTTCCGGCGGCAGACTTCCATTCATTTTCAGCTTCACCTGCCTGACCGGTTTTTTCGAAAGTATCTCGTATAAATCACTTGGTGAGGAGCTGTTACGCCACACTAACGGGGGTGCTATCGGCTTTTACGGAGCTGCCGGTTACAGCTCTCAACAGGGGAACATGCTTATGAACCGGTTTTTGCTCGAGCACGCAACCAAAAACGACTCAATATCCATCGGAAAACTGCTCTGGCTTACCGAACTGAAAATGCTGGTATATGATGCATTCAAGTATCTGCCCCAGACTAGACAGTACAACTTTCTCGGAGACCCTGCACTCGAATGGAATCCACCCCGGGACTCGATCTCACTTAGTGCACGTATCCGCCCCGGCAAGGGATCCATCGATTCATGTGTCGTGTCCGCCAAACTTCCGGGAATGAGTGCAGCACATGCAGAGTTATGCGCTCGATCGTCTGCTGGTGAGGTCTTTACCACCACAGTGCACACTGAAAATGATTCGATCATTTTCAGGTTCCCATTAAAAAAGAATGCGGTAATTCAGGACGGCAACATTTCGCTATATGCGTGGAATAACACCTCACATGCGTACGGCTGCACCTCATTTTCCCACAATGCACTCAACATATCCGACATTACGATTCAACCCCGGGAACCTGCTGCAGGAGAAAGCGTCTATGTATCATGTAGAATCGATGATCATATCGATTCTGCATTGCAGGAAGCGGTATGTCTCTATGCATGGGGAGCACCCTACGGCACCATCAGTTTCGAAAACAATGCGATACTGCCATTACACTATAACGAAACCGCTGGGATATGGCACACCACGTCTTCTATAAGTGTGCCGTCCCACTACACGGAAACGCTCACACGGCTCTTTGTAAAAATACGCACGAACGGCTCAAATCTTCGAGAATCCGCGGTATATTC
Source organism: uncultured Fibrobacterota bacterium (assembly GCA_964589825.1). Lineage (GTDB taxonomy): Bacteria > Fibrobacterota > Chitinivibrionia > Chitinivibrionales > WJKA01 > CAZPUS01. Next base: position 10,425 of record CAZPUS010000012.1, read on the forward strand.
CTTTGCGCTTCGTGAAACCGGCAATCTTACATTTGGCGCTGCGACTCCCGGGTTACGCTGGTATAAGGATTCGCTTTCACTGCATACACAGCTGCTGAATAATGGGACCGCACCGGTTTACGGGTTCGGAGTGATAGCACGCACCACCGGTACTTCTACGCCACTGGATACTATTGTCAACTATCATACCGCACACACACTTCGTCCCGGTGAATCATATCGATTCGATCATTCCATTTACGATATCCGGGGAAGACACACCTTCGAACTGCTGCTCGTGAATCCTGATTCCACCAATGAGATGAAAAGGTCCGATAATTTCACCCGTTTCACCACACGTGTTTCGTGGAAAGAGTGTACCGATGGTACCGATACGCTCTTCTGCCCGGACAGCAGCGCATTTTTCATTTCCCGTACATCCTGCACACCCGGCTCAAGGCTGTTTCTTATATCTCACCCTGCCCCTGCTCTCAGCCCTGCATCTTCTTTCAGGCCCCACTGGCTCCCACTGCGTGGAGACGATTCGGTCTCCTACAGCGGCCATATACGAAATGCTTCGGGCTCAGATACATCCGATTCGCTGCATTGGACGCTGTTATGTGATTCCGCGTCAGCACATTCGGCATTATCCAAGCAAATAACCGCCACCGGTTATAAAACCGGCATCTGTCTCTATGATTCGATCCCGGAGCAATGGCGATACTCGCCATCACAATGGTATGCAAAAGATTATGCGGTTAAAAGCACAGTCGCAGAAGGATACCGCATCGCTGCCGCAGTCATTTACGATTGCGATGCCCCCCACGTCGATCTTACCGTAGCGGGATACCATGTAACTCAGCAGGGATATGCTGCAAAAAATGCACCATTCAACCTCGACATCAGTGATCCTTCGGGAATACCGGGATCCTCGATTTCGATTACACTCAACAATCAACCGTTACAGAAAAGCACACTATCGGAACTCGATTTGTCGCAATGCCGTGAGTCCTTCTCTGTCACCGCGTATCCCCCTGCACAGCACGAATACGATTCATTACGTATTCATGCAGCCGATCTTGCCGGCAACGATACGGTGGTTACGTATATATATAAACCTGGAAAGAACCTCTCGATCTCCTTCCTCGCATGTCATCCGAATCCTTTTACCGCCCGTCGTACCGAAAATACCATACGTGAACCCATCCGTCTGGTATATATGATTACCGACGACGCAGACCGTATCGACGCCTCGATATATACTATTACAGGACAGGTGGTACGAAAATGGCGTTATAACAGTGCGGAAATGACCGCTCCCGGATATCATGAAATCGTATGGGACGGCACCACCCAGTTCGGGCATCGCATTGCAAACGGCACCTATTATTTTGTCCTGGAAGCCCGCAATGAAGAGAAAAAAGCTAAAAAAATTCTTAAAATCGCGAAATGTGAGGGCTATTCGTTGAAATAGCAAGCCGCGTGTGGCTCTTATGCTGGCAAATGAGTAGTGCAGATGGATCAGCCGTCGATCCCGACGACGCAGCAATCTCCTTACTGCCCCGCCATGTAAGCGTACAAACAGACATGAATTTTTCTCTGGCGTCGCAGGTTTTTCAGTATCCCCCGAACCACCCGCTGTTAGCAAGTCCTTGCACGATTAGCAGACAAGAACAAAATCATTCTGAAACAAGTCGTCGTGCAAACTCACGGGCAGCCGGATTCATGCATTGCTCATTCAGGTGAAGCTGACATATTCTGAAAACTCCGCTTCCATATTCCTTTTCTGCAGCCGCATGCATGGGATACCACGGTCCGCCGAAATCGCCATTACCACTTGCCAGAATCGGACTCCACGAATCTGCGGAGAATACCACATCGACCAGGGGCGTCACCATATCGCGCGCATCGTTATACCAGAACTTGAAATCGTTTTCGCGGAATCCACGCACCAGCGTGTGTCCGGTATTTCGTGCAACGAAGTGAACCCCGCCAAGACCGCATTTTTCACAGTGAATAGTATCATTACCAATTTCGTGATTGCCTTCCGGAAGTTCGAAAAAAAGCGCACGTGCTCCGTTTTTAACGGCACTGTCAATTTCTTGTTTATATTTTTCATATATGCCCATATCATCTATCAGTATCGTGGATGCGGAGAATCCCTGATCAGGTGTCAAAACGTCGCAACCAAGAATTGCCGCGAGCTTGCCGAGCCTGCCATTGGATATACAACACACCTGCGTTTGACAAGAGGATGGTTCGGGGAATACCTCCATCTCCCGGAGGGATTCATGGAGTGGTTCACCGCCTTCGGATACAAGCTGCACCCTTAACGATACTGTTGTACGTTCTGAAACCCGGGGAGCCCCAATGGACAGTATCCCCGCTATTTCATTACGAAAAGCGGCGATACTCGTCTCGTTTCGACCGGCAGCAACCACACGACCTTCCATTTCGAGCTGATATCGCACCCATGCACGATCATGTGCCGCATGGGTATCGTTACAGACCCATAGTTCAGCAGAGATCGTGTCACTGCAATGCCATGTATATCGATCGGTACGTATATCGATACTCAGAGGCGTCAGTGCATCCCTGTATTCGAAATATGCAGGTTTGGGCCTGCGTTCCAGGTCCATCACCGTTTTCATCCATCCCGCAGGAAACGCATCGATGAACAGATGCAGTGCAAATGTATTCATTCTCTGGTCGCGTTTGAATGCACGGGTTTGTACGCCAACACTCCATCTTTGATGCTGCTGACTGCGTTCGATCCATTTTCTGAGGGTCGAAGGCCGTTCGAACCAGATATACGACATTCTGCCCGACTGTGCACGCACTATTTTATCGGGTGTCCATTCACTCTCCATATCACTGTCCTGCGGCAACCATTCGGATGGATAATATTTCTTCATCACATGTTCGGGATCGAGCCCTTCTGCGCCAAACTCACCACATCCATAGTGCCATCCAGCCTTGACCGGCTGCCAGTATCCCCGGTGTAACTTCCCGAGATCAACGCCATGTCCTCCATACCATCCGCAATAACAATGATAATCAGGCAGTCCCGGTCCCGGTGGATCATAATCTCCGTCTATCGGCTTTATAACCCGATCCGGATTCTGCAATAAAACGGCCTCATCCGCAGCCCTGAAAAATGACTCGAGTTCCTTTCTCGTCAGGTGCCGTTGATCATTTGTATGTCCCCACGCAGCAGGGAAAGGCTCGTTGATATACGTTACCATTATATTACTTGGATACGCTCTGATGTGACGTTCCATTTCACCTGCCTGCCTAACCGCTTCATAATACTGACTCCTGTTCAGCATCCCGAACAGAGGCAGGTCGGTCTGCACCATCAGGCCGAGTTGATCACAATACTCGTAAATCTCACGCTGTACCGGACGCTGGGTCAGACGTAAAAAATTCATGTGGGCAATCTTTGCATACAGCACATCATCACGCAGCTGTTCCCACTTTTTATGCAACACACATTGCTGCAAGTGGCCCATGGTATTGGCTCCCCGTAATCGTATTTCCCGGCCGTTAAGGAAAAATGCCCCTTTTGGATCGGTAGTATAATCGATTGTAAACGAGCGCATACCGAAATGCGATTCATAACGATCACACACATTTCCATCTTTATCGGTTATCGTAACACACGCATGATAAAGCCACGGTGATTCCGGCTCCCAGATGCGAGGATCAGATATGGAAAACACATGGGTTACCTTATTATCACCGTATCCCAGAGGATGCTGTAGTTCAATTTCCTGATTGTCAATCACCATTTCTTTGAAATTCTTCCCATATACCGAGAGATACGCGTTTACCTCGCGTTTTTGAATTTCATTGGACCACAATTCAAGCCATAACTCTGCTTTGTGCTGTTGGAGAAGAGGACGAACGAACATGTCTTTAACATGCACCGGTTTTCTTGCCTCGATATATACCGAATCGAATATACCCATTCCGGGGGGGCAATGATGCCATCCCCACTGCGGATCATCCCATCCAAGTCCGGTTGCGGCGTATATCTTTTTCCCGTCTGCCGTAATTCCGTTTTCCGACCCTTCGTTGCCCTTACAGATATGATAGTTCTCCACCTGTACGACAACAGTATTTTCACCTTCCTTAACATACTCGGAGATCTCGAATTCAAACTCGGCAAAAAAGCCTTCATGGGCCCCTGCATACACCCCGTTCACAAATACGATCGCTTCGTAATCCACGCCTTTGAAACACAAAAAGAGCGAACCATACTCCATCATGGATCTCTCTATAGTGGTCTTTGTGCGGTAGAGGGTTGTCGCCCGTCCGGTGGGGCCGCCGTAATGAGGCAGCGTCACCCGTTCCCAGTCTCCCCGGCCGGAAAGCGTATATGTAAAGTCTTTTTTATCCTCTGCAGTTTGCACTCTCCAGTCGAAAGAGTCAATTGTACTCCGCTTTCTGATCGATTCGAATTCAGGAGCCATATGACGCATAAACGGCTCGTACGCCTTTTGCATGGTTTCGAGCTCAGCCAACAGCTTTTCATGCGTATCGATTTTTTCCGCACCCTTAAAGGCATACTTCTCTCCCTCTGCGGCCGGAAGCAATTGTACCTGTGGAGACGTAACCGGTTGAGGTTCCTGCAGAGAAATATCGTCAAGCGATGCTCCTCTTCCTGCAATCTGTGCCAGCTCATCCGTTTGATTTTTTGGGGACGGCATTCTTTTCCTCCAGGGGTCTTTTTCTTTGGGGTATCACATTACATTATTTTAACCGAAACGAAGTGATTATCTTGATAAAAGCTGCAATGAACCGTGCCGCTATCGCGCTCTAAAAAATGAAGGGTCAACCTTGTTGACTGATTCATTAATCCCGGGAACACACGAACAGTTCTGATCGTAGCAGTTTTTGCAGAAAACGACTGCTCAATTCAGGTGTAAAAATGACGCATTTGTCTAAGAGCATCCGGAGCATCCGGAAAGGTATATCGATTTGTCACGGGCTGTATACAGAATCAAAACTACGATTCCACTAAAAATAGTTCATTGCAGCAATTTGAGACTATCGTTCCGTGTATATGTTTCTGCCGTATCTTTTTGAGAAAATGCGAACTGATTCAGGTGTTATTGAGTTGTGTGCCGAGACTGCTGATGGTGCGCATCAGAGATAACGGTTCTAGGGATAGGCATGACGGTAAACGAAAAAAGTGCAGTGCGGCCTGTCGTAATTATTGTATGCCACTTCGGATATTGTGCACAAAATTTGTGTAATTATATACAGTTAACTATATTTTACCGATTAACGCGCATCATAGTAATCTCACATTGTTCTCTTTAATCTGAAGTGAACGATTGTTTTGATGAAAGATGCGGTGAGCGGCGCTGTTATTGCGCTACCAAAAATAACGGAGTAATCTTGTTGGTTGGCTCATTATTTGCGGGTACGCACGAGCATTGCGGATAGCAGCAGTTTCGCACATAACACCGAGCGGATATCAGGATTAATTAACGAAGTGAATACTGCTTGTTTTCTGTATGGGTTACACAAAGCTTTTTCCGGTATGTAACAGTATGTGATCAGGTATAAAAAAAGGAAGTGTCGATGTTTTCCAAAGTTCTTATCGCGAATCGCGGCGAGATTGCCGTACGCATAATCCACGCCTGCAAAGAACTCGGGATTAAAACGGTTGCCGTTTATTCCGAAGCGGATAAAAAGTCGCTCCATGTCGAACTCGCTGACGAAGCGTTCTGCATAGGTAAGGCAAAAAGTGAAGAGTCATATTTGAATTACCCCGAAATCATTTATTGCGCAAAGCGTGCCAATGTGGATGCAATACATCCCGGCTACGGTTTTCTTTCCGAAAACCCCCTGTTTGTCGAAGTCTGCGAAATATGCAATTTCACGTTTATTGGTCCCACGTCAAATGCCATCGCCAAAATGGGAGCTAAATCGGTCGCACGCAACATGATGATAGACGCGGACGTACCGGTACCACCCGGAAGTCGTGAAGCCTTCAGCGATGACACACACGCCGTTGAAATAGCCGAAAAGGTAGGGTTCCCGCTGCTGCTCAAGGCTAGCGCCGGCGGCGGCGGTAAAGGCATGCGTATCGTGGAAAGTGCTGATGAATTTTTGGATAATCTACAGGCAGCGCAGGCCGAAGCCGGTGCTGCATTCGGAAACCGCGAGATGTATATCGAAAAGCTGCTGCGCAACTCTCGTCACGTCGAAATCCAGGTACTTGCCGATAATTACGGAAATGTGATTCATCTCGGTGAACGGGAATGCTCCATTCAACGACGACATCAAAAGCTACTCGAAGAATCACCTTCCCCGGCAATTACTCCCCGTTTGCGCGATAAAATGGGGAAAGCTGCCGTACGGGCGGCAAAAAAAGTCGGCTATCGTGGTGCGGGAACCGTCGAATTTCTACTCGATGAACAGGGGCATTTCTTTTTTATCGAGATGAATACCCGAATTCAGGTAGAGCACCCCATAACCGAGATGGTGACTGAAACCGATCTGGTGAAAGCACAGATACGTATCGCCTCCGGGGAAAAGCTCTGGATCAAACAACGAGATATCAAACCCAAGGGACACGCAATAGAGTGCAGAATAAATGCAGAAGATCCTGACAGAAATTTTATGCCATCCCCCGGTAAAATTAAAAAAGTCGTATTTGCAGGGGGACCCGGTATCAGAGTCGATTCACATATTTACAGCGGCTATTCTCTGCCGCCACACTATGATTCTTTGCTCGCAAAAATGGTTGTGCACGGCAAATCCCGAGAAGAAGCCATCGACAGAATGCGCCGCGCATTAAGTGAAACGACTATCGAAGGGATAAAAACCACAATCCCGTTTCATTGTAAAATACTTGACAATATGCAGTTTCGTTCCGGCAATTACAACACCCAATTTATCGAAACCCACCTGTAATTGGCGTATTATGGAATATACCCTGTCCACATTCACCGCTCATTCCGGATTCACCTCAGCAAAAGTGACTTCGGATAACGGGGATGTACGGCATGTACATTCCCTCGTTAAGCCTGAAGCCGAATCCCGTTTTTACGACGACCTCACTCTCTGGGGGGATACGCTTGTTTTCCTCGGTACGGGCATCGGGTACCATGTAAAAGATAAGATAACACAGCTATGCGACGATACGCGTTCTATTATTGCCGTCGAATACTATGATACGCTTCTCGACCACTTCGTAATGCAATTCCCTGTAAAACTGCAGCAGCAGATTATCCGGCTCTCCGGCAAAACCATTGACCAAATGCAGCCGCATCTTGAAGAACTCATACAAACGAATGGGAATACTAAAATACAGATAGTGACTCATCCGGCGTCATTTTCACTTCATCAGGATTTTTACCGGGGGATCCTCGATCGGATTATGCCCGGCAAAAGCTCAAATCAGTACGCATCGAGCCCGGCACATAACTTTTCCACCACTGTTTGCGTAATGAAAGGTGGTCATTTTCTCGAACAGGAATTGCACTATGCCTTCAAACAGTGCGGTATTGACCGAGTGCATTCCATCGATTATTCCGAAGAAGAGCTGAGGAATTCGTATGAATCCCGCCTCCAGCACCTTTTACAGGAGCTCAAACCCGACTTTCTGCTTTCGGTCAACATGAAAGGAATCGATTCCAATGGGGCATTACAGGAATATACCCGGCAACTCGGTATTCCCCTTGTTGTCTGGTTTGTCGACGATCCGCACCCGATACTCATTCCTCACGGCACGCATATACGCAACCATATGATTGCATGCTGCTGGGAAAAGGAATATATGTCGTATCTTAACACCTGCGGGTTTTCCAGTGTGCACTATCTTCCGCTTGCCGCAGACATCCGTCGGTACACACCCCATATCGAAGCAGCTCCACACATTCAGATCGCATTTGTGGGAAGTGCGATATATGGAGATTACCTTTGCAAAATACGCAACAATTTCAACTGGAATGAGGATCTCGAGACGTTGGTAAATGAATGCGCACGGCTGCTTCGCACGGATAATACTATCGGTGTATACGATGCACTCAAAAAAGGGATCCGTTCTTCGGGGAAAAAGCCGCCATTCAACGACAAAAAAAACATCACCTGGCTGTGCGCCTATATTCTTCACTATGCGAGTATGCTTAGAAGAAAACAGTATGTAGAAACTCTAATGCAACGGGATATCGAAGTGTTTGGAGATCCGGAACAATGGCAGGCACTGGTGGGGACATCTCTCATTACCCACCCGAGTGTCGATTATTACTCACAACTCGATACAGTATACCAATCTGCAAAAATCAATCTCAATATAACGAACTATCAGATGAAGAGCGGCTGCAATCAGCGTGTATTCGACGCACCTCTGTGCGGAGGATTCCTCATCAGCGACGCGCAGGAGGATCTGTTCGCCCTTTTTGATACACCGCAGCAATCCATTGTTACTTACGACAATCCAGAGGAACTTTGTGAAAAAACGGACTGGTACCTTTCTCATGATGAAGAGAGAAAAAAAATCGTCGCTCGGGCACAGAGTCACATCCGTGCCAATCATTGCTATGAACATCGGGCACGGGATATTATCAGCATGCTTTAATACCACCTGCGTACACGTACCAGACGTCATACTTTTCCAGTGCCGTCAGCACATTAGTATGACCTCTGCGTCAGCAGCTCAGCATTCACCTTATGCTTCACCTCATGTTTGTTCACGATACCGATTGCAGTGCGGAGGCCGTTTTCCCTAACCGCAATAAGCTCTTCTGCATCGACCTGCTCGGTAACCTGCAGCGCCTCTTCAAGCGCAACATGTGAGGATATCACCTCTCTGTGAGGCTCACGCATCACGTCAGAGGCAACAATCCAGTCCCATGTCTGCTGATCTATAAGCAAATCACGTATCTCCTGCATGGTTATCACTCCTACAAGTGCGTTCTGTGGTGAAAGAACCGGGTATATCGAATAATTGCGAAGCGTAAACAACGACACAATGGTCCTTATTGTGGTATTGGTATACAACGGATCGAACGAGCGATCCATTACATCAGCCACTTTCCAGCGTGAGATAATATCTTGCTGTGTGATATCACGTCCGGTTTCACCCGCCCGTGACGCGGCGAATTTGACCATAGGCGGTCCGATAATCTGAACGAAAAAGGTGGTCACGGTCACACAAAAGATAATCACATCGCCAAGACTCATCCCCTGTGTTACCGCTATATCGTTGAGATGATGACTTGCCATCATCGCAAGCCCTATGGCGACACCGCCCTGGGAAAAAAGAGCCATACCGGTATAACGCGCCACCATTGGATCGGAATGAGCCCTTCGAGCGCCGATCCACGCGCCTGCGACTTTTCCCAGGCTTCTGAAGACTATATACGATGCCACTAACAGACCCATCCATACCGGCATACGCCCGATCTGCATTCTCGCTCCGACCATAATAAAAAAAAGCACGTACACCGGAGACGAAAAAATCTCGAGTATCTCCAATAACCGTGTCTGTAACCCCTGGGATAAATGCGTCACTACCACCCCCATTGCCATAGTAGCAAGAATAACATCCATATGCCAGCTGATGCATATCCATACGCCTGCACTCAACAGACCGATCAATGCGGTAATATGATATTCTATGCCCCGTACTCTGGCTAAGATAAAATATGCACAATACCCAAGCATCCCCCCAAGCAGCAATGAACCGAAAACCTCCTTTGCTACTACAAGAATCTCGACAAACACCGACACATCCCCCCCGGAAAGCACACGGGATACGCCGCTTCCTATTCCGTAAAGCATCATGGCCAGTGCATCGTCAAACGCCACAATTGCAAACAGTGTCGTAGTCAGAATTCCCGCTGCTCTGTATTCTTTAAGTACGTTTATGGTGGAGGCAGGATCCGTTGCGGAAGCGATAGCGGCAAAGACGATACCTGCGGCCGCTGCGTGTACCCAGGAATGCATAACCGAATACATGATGAGCGTAGAGGCGATGCCCACTAACAAAAAGGCGAGTATGCCTTCACATATGAGAATTGCCAGAAACTGTCTGCCATATCGCTTTAGAGTTTCCGCTTTAATCGATGATCCTACGATGAACCCGATAACGCCGAGGGCAAAAAAATTGAACGGCTGCCACTGATGAACGACCTCGCCGGATATGATCCCGAATCCGCTTTGGCCGAGAATCACTCCGACCGCGATATATCCCAGAACCTGCGGAACGGTAAGACGCCTGAAAAGAAGCGCCGTCAACAGCCCCCCGATAATACCTATTCCCGCAATAAACAGAACCGATCCGTACGATGTCATATCAATGTGCCTCACGGGTAAGAATTCTGTATATTTCATCAGATGTCGGCGCACCAAGTATCGATTCACGTACCACGTCGTTTTTTAAAGCTTCACTTACTGAAGAAAGCATTTTAATATAATGAGAATGCTGATGCTTTCCCGCTGCAATCATCACGATAATACGTACCGGCTGTGAGTCGAGAGACTCATAGTCGACGATATCTTCAGTACTCACCCCGATCGCCATCGCGAGTTCCTTCACCGAATTCAGCCTCACATGAGGGACCGCTATCTGCAGACCGATTCCGGTACTCATCAGCTCTTCTCGTTCAAAAACCGCTTTTTCCAGCTCGTTGCGTGAATCTATCCTCCCTGTGCGCATAAGCGTATCGATCATCTGCTCGAGCGCATCGTTCTTTTTAGTGCAGTGCAATACCGCCACACCTTCGGGGATAAGCCTTTGCCTGAATTGATCATGATATGACGAGGCCGCAGGCCTTGCAGTTTTGGCTTCATTCAGCGAAGGTGCTGCATTGGATGATCGTCCCATCCGCTCATCTATCCAGCGCTCCAAATCACCTCTTCTGAACCGCCACGCGGTTCCGAGCTTACCTCCGGGTATTATTCCCTTTTGCGCCCAGTCGTATACCGTGCGTTCCGAAACTCTCAGGTACGCAGCAACCTCTTCGAGCGTCATGATCTCTTCCTTTGCCACCATAATCTCCTCTCTGACACATAATAGACCAGTTTCCTTTATATGGCAATAATATACATTTTGCGCATTTGTTTCGTATTAATTGCAAACATTTGCCAGTATTTGCTATTAAATGTCATAGAACTAACTATTTTCGGCCTTCAGACATATTACGCACCTACCCTGTGAACAAGGAGATGCAATGCATTAATACTAATACTGAGCGATTGTTTTGCCCTAACACGTTATTAGTCTGCAGTGTCGACTCTATCTATTTGCGTGAGATGATTTCCGCAATTTTGCCCGAAAGCAGCGATGCGGTAAAAGGCTTCTGTATAAAACCTTTTACGCCCTGCTCGTGTATCTGCACCGCCTCACTTTCCACACTGTAACCGGATGCAAGAAGAACCGATACATCGGGGTCTATTTTTTTCAGCTCCTGAAGTGTCTCCCTGCCCCCCATGACCGGCATAACCACATCCAGAATGACCATATCGACATTCTCCCGATGGTGTCTATAATACTCAACCGCTTCCCGGCCGTTGCTCACGGTATGCACCGAATACCCCATCGTGGTGAGCATCTCTTCACCCAGTTTCCGGATCACCTCTTCATCATCCACCAGAAGTACATGACCGCTGCCTGCGACAACCCCTTGCTGAATTTCTTCCTGTGAGACATTCACCCCGGTTTTATCGAGGGGCAGATAAATGGTAAAACAGCTTCCCTCCCCTTTTCCACTTTCCAATTCAATTGCCCCCAGATGGTTCTTTACCGTCCCGTATACCGCTGCAAGACCCATACCGGTTCCCTTACCACGTTCCTTTGTTGTAAAAAACGGCTCGAAAATACGCTGCTGCACCTCCTCGCTCATACCGCTTCCGGTATCCCGCACTTTTATTTGCATATATTCTCCATGGGTCAGTGAATAGAACCTGTTACTGAAAAAATCCCTGTCGAGTACAACCTTCTCGGTTGAATAGGTAAGCGTACCGCCATCGGTCATCGCATCCCGTGCATTGAGTCCCATATTAAGCAGGGCATTCTGCAGCTGCGATGCATCCCCTTTTACCACGGACTCGGAGGCACGGAGATCGATCACAATCCGAATGCGCCTGTCAATACTGCGCTCGAGAAGATCTTTAACTTCCTGAAGGATAGTATGTATATCGACGGGTACTTCCTGATACTTGCCTTTGCGTGCAAACGCGAGCAGCTTCTGTGTAAGATCGGCCGCACTGCGAACTCCAGAAAGGATTTTCTCTGCATAGCTTACCGACTTTTCATCGTTTTTCATCCGGTTTTTCAGTAAATCGGCAAACCCCATAATCCCACCAAGTTGATTATTAAAATCATGCGCAATGCCACCGGCAAGCTGTCCGATCGCTTCCATTTTTTCTGATTGACGAAGCCGCTGTTCCATCTCTTTTTGTCCGGAGATATCGATGGCTACGTACAGCATCGACTGCATCACCGCATTCGAATCATCGAAAATCGGGTACGTGGTTAAAAGCGCGACAAATTTCTCCCCGGTTTTACGGACCATGGTATGTTCTCCGCTGAACCCCCGCTCAGCATGCATCATGCGGGAAAGGACCTCCCTGAATTGTGCAACATCATCTGCTGTATGAAGCGTGCTTACGGCATTCCCCATCATTTCACCTCGCTGGTAACCGAATATTTTCTCTGCGCCCGGATTAAATTCAATCACCTTCGGATCATCCATATTCCCGTCTGTCAATATCAGCGCCACATCCTGCGCCGCATGGAAAACCGCACTCAGCCTCCCCCGACTTTCATGAAGCTGCTTTTCGGTTTTTTCACGCTGCATTTCAAGCTCTATATCGTGAAACCCCAAAGAGATGTCTTCCGAAAGCTCTTCGACAAGTGTACGATACTCTTCATCTTTTGCATAATGTGAGGCAACATAAAGCCCCATCACCCCATAGGTAATATCACCGTAGCAAAGACGTACGCTAATGAGCCTTGTATTGTCTTCCACTTTTATTGGAAGCGGACATCCGTGCGCGTTCGCTTCGAGCGCATCACGCTCTGCGAACTTCTTATTATGCAGCGCATCTGCCACACAGGAGGGCAACTCTCCCCTCTCCATCCTTGCGCAAAAACCGCCAAAATCATGTGAAGAGACCCCTTCGCACCCGCATGTGCGTATCGCTTCGTCCTGTCTAAAAAGCACGATCCAGCACGCCTGGCTCCCTCCATAGGATGCGAGTGTAGTACAGACAAGCTGCACCAGTTTCTCGATATGCCGCTCTCGGGAAATAGCCTGGTTTATCGCCCTGATTGCATGCAGCATCCTGTTTACATGCTCGATTCTGCGCCGGCTGTTTCTGCGTTCGCTTATATCGATCATCGAACAGATTGAATCGGTCGTATCGGGTATCATCTCGACACTTATCAGCATGTGATGCAGCTCTCCCGATCTGGAAATAAAATCAAAGCCGTATGTATTCGGTACATGCGAACTGTGCAGACGACGCAGACGATGGTTCCTTACCATTCGTTCCAAATCATAGGGAGCGACAAATTCAGTCCATTTCATCCTGCCCTCTACCTCTTCCTTGCTGTAGCCGCATACGCGGACGAATTCACTGTTGATAATCTCTATGGTAGTATCTTCCTTCAGCACCGCTGCTGCAGTTCCGGTATGCTCAAACAATGTCTGGTATTTTTGCGTGCTGCGACGCAGTGCTTCTTCATTTTTGTATCTCTCGGTAATGTCCAGCACATTCTCGACTGCACCGACGACGTTCCCGCTATCATCTCTCACCGGATTGCCACGCACAAGCCACACCCTGCCATCATTCGTTTGCATCTGCTGCTCTTCATACGAGCCGGTCTTTATGCATCGGGCTACGGGACAGTCTTCGCAGATTTTATCTTTATGCGGATAGATGCGATAACAATATTCCCCAATAAGCTCTTCAGGAGTAGTAGCTGCGAACTGTGCAGCAGCGACATTCGCCCATAATATCCGCAAATTCGTATCGAAATAAATGATCCCTTCCGAAGAAATACTGTAAAGAATGTGCGCTTTTTCCTGTGCGGATTCAAGAAGGGCGAGCATCCGGTGGCGTTCATGTGTGATATCCCTGATTACCACCACTACGCCGTTAAGTGTCTGGTTATTATTGAAAAGGGGCGAAGCGGTCACCGCTATCGGGCATTCGGAGCCGTCCCGGGAGATAAGCACAGAATTATCCGGATATTCGACCGTGTGCTTCTCTTTTTTCACGAGCACAAGCGGATTTTTGCGACGGGTCTGCGTCTGATAGCTGACCACAAAAAAGACGGTGCCAAGAGAACGCCCGATCGCTTCCTGATTGCGATACCCTGTCATCTGTGCGGCAGTCGGATTGATTTCGCGAATCACTCCCCTGGAATCTGCCACAATAATACCCTCGTCGATTGCATCCAGTATGGTGGAATAATAATCGCCGCTACCCCTGCCGCTTTCCGCTTTTTCTTTTTCCCGTGCCATTTTTCGATACCGGTAAAAACACGCCACATATACGCCAATACCTGCAAAAAGTACTGCCAGGACATACACTATGTGTGGTTGTATATGAATCATTTCAATTACGCACCTTAACTCAGTGCAAAAAACACAATATACCACCAGACGCATAGCGGTCGCACCCAATGGCGTATCACAGCAGATGCGACTTCGGCGACTCTGTGTACCTGTATACCGCCCGGATATCGTAACACTTAAACAAAAAAGAGGTTATACGCATTTACCTCTTGACATATCCGGTATGTATTTGTATAATTATTTAACAGTTCACGCTTTTACATTGCTATATGTACATCGACGAATATGCAGGTAAATCGACTATTGGTATGTGTAACCAGCAGCATACTGTTATAAGAAAATAATACACGCGGTACACGCAACATTTTTTTTATTAACGAGCTACCCCGACGACGCATGTACCCATTTTTTTGATCATGAGCGGGGACACAATGTATATGGATCAACGAAAGGATCGGGTGGTATGCCGCACCCCTTTGCCAAATACCGCATACTTGCCGTGGACGACGACCCCTATATCAGAGAGGTAATTCAGGGCGCACTCACTCCTGACGGGTTCAAACCTGTAGTCGTGGAAAACAGCCGCCAGGCTATCGAACAGATCGAAATGCGCAGATTCGATTTGTTGCTTTCAGATCTCTATCTGCCCGAACAGGACGGTACGACCATTATCCGGCATTTTAAAAACAAATATCCGGATAAAGAAATTATCGTCATCACCGGGTATCCGGATGACGACCATCTGTGTACCATGCAGGAGATGGGAGTGCAGGAATACCTTACAAAGCCTTTTACGCTTCATCAACTGCGTTATTCGGTGATACATGCGCTCCAGAAAGTGGATAGTCATGTGCGGCATGATGAACGGGCAAGTGACGCCCAAAAAACCGACGCCCATAAGATGGGACTTATCGGCAGTTCTTCATATATAAAGGGCCTGCGTAAAAAAATCCGTACGGTTGCCCACAGCGACATCCCGGTTCTCATTGTCGGTCCTTCGGGTACGGGAAAGGAAGTGATCGCACACGCGATACACAACCTCAGCGAGAGAAGTCATAAAAAAATGATTACGGTCAACTGTGCCGCAATTCCGGCACATCTCGAAGAATCCGAATTTTTCGGCCATGCGAAAGGGGCTTTTACCGGGGCGTCGAGTCAGAAAGCCGGGATTATGGAAAGCGCGGACGGATCGACCGTGTTTCTTGACGAAGTGGGAGAGCTTTCTCCTCCGGTACAGGCAAAGCTTCTACGCGTACTCGATAATGGAGAGTATACAAGAGTAGGAGAACATCAGCCCCGCCACACCGACATTCGTATTCTCAGCGCCACGAACAGAGACCTGAAGAAGATGGTTTCGGCTCATAATTTCCGCAAGGACCTCTACTACAGACTCAACGGCGTGCATATTTCAACACAACCGCTTCATACGCACAAGGACGATATCCCCTACCTGGTGAGCCACTTTCTTTCCCGGTATTCTCCCGACACACATATTACAGACGATGCGCTCTCTCTTTTTTGCGCCTATCAGTTTCCCGGAAACGTCCGGGAACTGAAGCACATCCTCCACCAAGTGTCGGTGTATGCAGACAGCAACGGCGTTATAAACCGTATGTGCGTGGAAGAGGTGCTCAACCCGCATTCCATAGACGATTTGCAGCAGCATACCCGCACGTATACCACTGCAAAGCAATTATTCGAACGCGAATATTTCAACTCAATTCTTTCGCGTCACAACGGCAATGTATCCAAAGTATCCCGGGAGGTAGGCATGCACCGCCCGAATCTGCTGCGCAAGCTCAGAGAACTCGACATTTCTCCCGAAAGCTTCAGAACCTGAATCGATCAGTTGTTCCGGTTAAAGATACTTTCGATAAACTCCTGCGGACTCACCCCGCATGGAACATGGGCGCAGCTTTTTACAAAACAACGGGGACAGACAAAAAAGAATCCTTTACGGTCCGGCTTTTGTGCACCCCGGAAAGTATGTTGCGGATATTCTCCCCACCCGCGTATATCGTTATGGGTAAGCCGGTGCTCACAAACCGGGCACTGATACGGTATATCCTGGGGGATGCATCCCTGCAGATTGGCGTTTTGTTTCATTTTCGACCCTTTCTTCTAATGCTCGATAAAACTTCAACTATCCCTCCGACAATACAAACCGGCAGAACAATACGATATCTCAAGCTGAAAAAACTGACTTACTCCTCTTCCAATTGTGCCATAAAGCTACGATAGCATACGGGACATACCCCATGTGTCAATGCGGGCATTGCTTCGGATTCGAATAGCCTGAGCTCTCTCAGCCCGTCTTCTATCTCGACCCAGTTATCATCGTCGATTTTTATTTTTTTGCACATACTGCACAGGGTAACCATTTCATCGGATCGCGAAACCGCTTTTTCGAGAAGTCTGACCCGTTCGCGAGGCTCTTCTTTTCTGATCGCGCTCGTGATCTCGATTTTTCCGTGCGGATGAGGGGTTAGTGAGAGTGTAAGAAATCTTCTCATTTGAGGAGAGTCACATCTAAAGGGGACCGGATCACTGCGTAACCCGGATCTGACTCTTTGCAAAAGGCGCTCGTACAAATATCGTGTCTCTTTGCCCTGGATAAAATCCCACAAAGACTTCCCAACAATACGTTCGGTTATCACCCCCCGCTCCCATCCGTTTTCACCAGCAAAATCCCCCCAGTTTCGACCGATTTCAACAATCGTGTCGTCTGCATCAATACTGTAGACAAACGGGCTGTCGCTCATACATCGCTCCTTTCATTATCACTGCCATATAAAACCTAACTTGATCCATGTCGTACACATAGGTTATCCCCTTTCACCTTCCTGTTGATCAATACATTCGGCGACAGTATTCAAAAAATCGCGCCTGTCAAATGGCTTTTTGAATAAATGATCCGCCCCGAGTTGTGACGCCATATCGAGATACGAATCGGGATGTATCCTGCCGCCCCCGGAAACCGCTATTACAGGGATACTGCTACCCGATTTCCTTACCGACATAATTGTTTCGAGTCCATCTTTTTCCGGCATGACAATATCGGTAATTATAAGTGAGATGTCGTGTTGTCCGAGTATCCTTTCAGCCGGGGTACCGTTCGAAGTACTCTCCACCGTGTACCCCTCCCGCTCCAGCATCTGAATGAGCATATCTTTCATCACTTCGTCGTCTTCGATCACGAGAATGTGTGCCATGATTACTCCTGTGTGTCAAGAATGTTACGTACAATTTTTGAAAACTCGTTTTTTTGCATCGGTTTTATGCAGTAGGCGCGAATTCCATGGTTGGATGCGCTGTGTTTGTAGGCGAACTCACTGAATCCAGTGCAAATTATCACAGGCAACCCCGGTCGTACTGCGAGCACCTCCTTGCTCAATTCCGTGCCGGTCAGCTTCGGCATGGTCTGATCGGATATCATTATATCGTACCTGTCCGGATCGCGCAGGAATTCCTCCAGTGCACGTTCGGGGTCGGTAAATGCAGAGACTCTGTAGCCGATTTTTTTAAACATTGCGGCGTACATATCCGAAATCATCCGTTCATCATCGACGAACAGGATATGCTCAGATTCTCCCTTACGCGGGGTTGCATGCGACATATCGACTACCCCGGATTCATAAGGAATTTTTGGCAGATATATGGTGAATGCCGTTCCCACGTTTTCTTCGCTCTCCATAAAAATGTATCCCTCATGCTGTGTGATGATCCCCCGTACCATCGCCAGTCCCATACCGGTACCCCTGTCGGGAGGCTTGAGTGTAAAAAACGGATCGAATATTTTTTTCTGCACCTCTTCATTCATCCCGCATCCGTTATCCGAAACGTGCATCACCGCATAGGTTCCCGAAGGGATCCCCATCTCATTACGATCTCCGAGGTAAAGCTCTTTCAGTGATATATCTATTATACCGCCGGTTTCTATGGCATCCGCAGCGTTGGTGAATAAATTAACGAGTACTTCATGTATCTGCTTTGCATTTGCGTGTACCGGGAGGGTCTCTTTGTCAAAACTGCGGTTAATTATTATACTCGAAGGAATTGCCGAGCGCAGCATTTCAACTGTCTCACGCACGACGGAAGAGAGGAATATAGGCTTTCGGGTACTGTCGTTCTTCCTGCTGTATGTAAGAATCTGGGCCACAAGATTTTTTGCCCGTTCGCCCGCTGCAAGCACTTTGCGAAGATTCTTTTCGGCCACACTCCCCTTTTCCACATCATCGAGTGTCATATCGGTATACCCGAGCATGCCCCCCAACACATTGTTAAAATCGTGTGCTATACCACCCGCCAACTTTCCGATAGCCTCCATACGTTCGGTCTGACGTATTCGTTCCTCCATTTTTTGTTTTTCCTCAAGCACGTTTTTCTTTTCCGAAATATCCATGGCGAATCCATCGATGAGGTTCTGTCCACTCGAACTGGTGACCAGACGCGCATTCATGGATATCCACACATTTTTTTCACTGTTTTTTCTACGGGCAAGATACTCATAATCGTTCACCCGTCCATTGGTTTTCAGTCTGTTGACAAACTCCTCCCGTTGCTGCGGATAGACATACAAATCCCGGGAAAGCTCTGTAAACGATTCCATTGCTTCTTCTGCGGATTCACAACCAAGAATACGCGCCATTTCCGAATTTAACTCAACCGGATGTCCTTCGATAGTGGTACGGAAAATGCCGACGGGTGCATTCGAGAATATCTCTCTGAGACGATTTTCACTTTTATAATAGCTGTTCCACGCGTTTTTAAGGCCACTTATATCGACGACCGTACCTCTTATTCCGATTGGTTTACCTCCAATTGTATCACGCATGAGATTTGAATAAATCAGCACGGGAAACATTCTCCCGTCCTTTGTTACGGCGGTGTATTCCACGCCCTCTTCAGCCGAAAGATTCGTTCTCATCATTTCATCGAGTCTTTTTGTGGCGCGTTCTCTGTCTTGTTCGGCCAGGGCCTTGAACACATTAATACCTCTCTCGAAATCCTCCGCCGTAAATCCGAATGTATGCAATCCGTTTTTATTCACGAAAAGAAGATTCCCGTCCGTATCGGCTTCGAATACCGTCTGGGGAAGCATATCGGACAAATTCCTGAAACGCTGCTCACTCTCTTTGAGCTTCTGTTTCTGCCGGTATTCCCATGTTACATCGCGGAATACGAGTACCGTTCCAACGATCCCTCCCTCTTCGTCACGTATCGGCGCAGCGGAATCGGATATCTGGTATCTGGTCCCCTCCCGGGATATCAATACGGTATGATTGCTGAGTGTCGCGACCTTCCCGCTGCGCAGGACAAACTCTACCGGATCGGTCATGGCAGTACCCAGACTCGAATCAACGATACGAAACACCTCGGTTAGTTTTTTGCCTGTTGCTTCTTCCCGTTTCCACCCGGTAAGTCGTTCGGCGACGGGATTCATGCGTCGAATTATTCCGTGCTTGTCGGTCGATATTACCGCATCACCGATCGAATCGAGGGTAATTCGTTCATTGCGCTCACGTTGCAGAAGTGCATGCTCCACATGTTTTCTCTCTGTAATATCCATAACCACACCGGTGATCATGCGCGAATTCCCCTGTTCATCCCACTCGGTACACTTGCCCCTGTCATGTAACCACCTATAGGTTCCGTTTTTTGCCTTTATGCGATAATCGACCACATAATCAGGCTCCTCACCCTTTATGTGAGCGGACATGCGCTCAACCACCCGGGTATAATCGTCGGGATGCAGCAACCCGAGCCATTTATGTGAGGTAGTGTTTTGAAAAACATGAGGATCATACCCCAGCATGCGCGCCTTCATGGCGTCACACTCGACAACTCCTGTTTTTACATTCATCTCCCACCAGGCAATCGCACCTGTCCTCATCGCATTCTGCAGCCGGTGTCTGGTCGTTTCCAGGTGTTCTCTTTGTCGTGTCTGCTCGGTTATATCTGCAGCAATACACAGGACCGGAGAGTTACCGCTTTCCATGGGCTCAAGTGGTGTACAATGAAAATCCCATACATGCTGTGTTCCGCTTTTTGTAGCAATCGATATTTCACCTATGTGAAAAGGTTCCGGATTATCTTTTGTGGATTTTTTTACTGAATGACAGCGTATTTCATCAAGACAGGCTTGTTGTACCCATGCATCGACGGTAGGGATCTCATCGATGGCATAGCCCGATGCATGCGTCCATGCTTCATTGATAAACAGGACTTTCCCTTCCTGCGTATGGATCATTGCGGGATACGGAGCTTCCTGAATTGCCTGTTCGAATCGTTTTTCCGCCCGCGTTTTCTCTTCCTTCTGATCTATGGAATAAAGCGCATACGCGATATCTCTGGTTATCTCCCCGAATAGCTCCTGCTCCTGCGTATCGCGCGCATAATCGACAGGAACCGAAACACACAAAAAAGCGTATGCAACCCCTTCATGCCGAAGCAGCCTGCACATAGCGGCGGTACCGCATTGGTTATCCATTTCACGCAGCGGACAATTATTGCACGAGTAACGCTCATCGTCAATCACTACAATGTCATCGCTCTTTTCTGCGCGGGTAATACAGCCGGGACGATTGCCTTCCCGCAAATATGCATCCATACCGCTAAACTGTCTGCCTAAATTCGATTCATAGGTCTTTGTAACCTCACCGTTTCGTCCGTACTGTGCAATCCAGCAGTGAAAATATCCTCTTGTTCCGGTAAGCAGGCTGCAGGTACGTTCAAGCAACTCTTTGCGCTTTATCGTACGGGTAATCAGCTTGTTTACATTCAACAATGCCCTCAATACTTTGTTCATATGCTGCTGGTAACGTCTG
The DNA here is from genome assembly GCA_964589825.1 of uncultured Fibrobacterota bacterium. Taxonomy (GTDB): domain Bacteria; phylum Fibrobacterota; class Chitinivibrionia; order Chitinivibrionales; family WJKA01; genus CAZPUS01. Next base: position 31,777 of record CAZPUS010000012.1, read on the forward strand.
AGTTCGTTTGTTTTTTTTACACTCAGAACCACCCAGTATCCCAGTACTACCGTTAATACTATATATACGGCACGCGCCCACAACCCTCTGCGGGAAATATTCCCAATGAGCACATCTGCGAATGAACGATTACGACTAAAAAAAAGTAACTCTGCGACCGTATCCGCAGTCCATGCTCCCACAACCACCAATACGATAAGTCCATAGACACGATACATTTTTTTGCCATTATCGCATGACACGTCTCTTTTTTGATCTTTATCTAACATTCCCCGCCATTCGTTTTGTCAAGAAGAATTTTTCACAATCATTCATTCAACGCCTGATACTATACGCACACATATATCAAATAACGTGCCAAACAACCATCAACGATGCGGGGCTTTCTTTTTTGCCAATTCCGAGACAAACGGATCATTTTTTTCACCGACAGGCAATGTATCGCACATAAATATCGGCACAACAGCGAACACAGGGATAACCATCTTCCCGAATCGGACCACTCCCGTGACGCACTCCCGGAAAACCTGATACCATTGCGGTATTAATTTGTCCGACGATTCCGCACAGTACCATATTATGCTTTTTGTTCTTTGCCCGAAAACGGCTACATCCCGAAGGATTATCGTACCATGTTTCAGGCTATGGTGTATACAAATGATACACTTTTTACGCTAAGTCGTTGTATACGGCTGTATCAAAATGATACCCCCCTGCACGACAACCGGGGATTCCCGGTCGATCCGGTTTTCTATTTTGTTAATTGACAAATGATTATTCACTCTCAATTCACACACGGGGGGTGTATCATATCTATACACTCGGGCGCATTAAACCTGGTTTGAGCGGTTTTGTTTGCGAACTGAACGAGTATTGTACTCAACGCTGCGCTAAGACGAGTGGTTATCGCGTGCTCTGAAATCACGGGTTCACCCTTTTGGCCGGGTCATTGTTTGCGGTACCACATAATACGGATGGCACCATATTCCGCGGACACAATCGCTCGGTTCAGGTGTGATCTTGTCTGTAATGGCTCATTTGCCCGAATGGAAGGCCGTAGTGCGGGGAGAACATTTACATAAATTGCTGCATCGTGCCAAAAACCGCGTATTAACAAGTAAATACCGGCATGTTTTTTGCAAACATACTGTATAACTCAGAGCGGAAAATAGCATTAGGCATATATACGCCGGCATGATAGCACATTCCCTATCTGAATGGCATATAGCTGCAGCCCCATTATGCGCCTGCAAAGCCTGCCCCGAACCAAGTGATCGTTCTATTGCCCAATTAATAAGAGAGGTACTGTATGGCATCGAACACGGTACTGAACCTTCCCTCACAGGATGAAATAATCAATATATATTCCGGATGCATGGATATTCGTGCCGCATCGAAGGAGTTTCTTAACAGAACAAACAATCTTACACTTAAGGGCATTAATGTGCTGGTAATTGCACAGCGATCCGAGGAAACAAGCAGGATATTTCAGGTCGCGGTCGATGAGATAAATTCGATCACCACAGAAATATACGGCGTGCTTTCAAAACTCGAAGAAAGCGGCTCCTCACTGGCGGAAAATGCAATCGCCAACATCTCGAAAAACCAGATTTGTGACAAATACCTTGCAGGATATGAAAAAGGGATCGATGGTGAAAACGGCACACTTTTGCTTGACATCAGAAATAATGTGGGTGTGCAAATACGGAAAAAACTCAACGATATTGCTTCACAGCTCGATTTTCAAAAATCGTCACTTAAAGAGCTGGAAAAACTTGCGATTCACATCCCTTTCGTAACAAATATTATCAAGATAAATGCGTCTGAATTCAGTGAAGTAGAGGAACAATTCAAACGTATGGCACAACAGATGGATAGCTACACCGATTTTCTTACCAAAAAAGTGAAGTCGCTGACCACGGACATACTCGGTATTATCTCACGAATACATGCAGCGATGAAACAGGAGGCCCTTCATGATTAGAAAACAACTCTATAGCGCAAAAGGAAACGAATGGCATGTACTTGGACGCGATGATAAAAAGGCAAAAAAGGTTATCGATACGAACGAGTATGTAGTCACATGCGGCAAAGAAGTGCTGATGATCGATCCGGGAGGGACCGAAATATTCCCACAAGTGGTGAGTGCGGTCTCCGAACTCGTAAAAATAGCCCATGTAAACACCTTTTTCTGCAGTCACCAGGACCCGGATATCATGTCATCTCTCATGCTGTGGCTGGGACTTCGGCCACAGGCAAAAATCTATCTGCCATGGATCTGGTCTACCTTTGTGGCACATTTCGGGTATGACTATGTAAATAATTTTGTACATATTCCCGACGAAGGGATGGATATAGAATTTAGCAATAATAAAAAACTCAGACTCATCCCGGCCCATTACTGTCACTCTTCAGGAACCTACTCACTGTACGATCCGGATGCAAAAATCCTTTTTTCCGGAGATATCGGTGCCGCATTGCTGCCCCGAAGCGACGGTTCATTTTTTGTCGACCACTTTGATTCACATGTGCAGTACATAGAGAAATTTCATACCCGGTGGATGCCCTCCAATACCGCGAAGAATGAATGGATTTGCCGGGTACGCAATCTTCAGATAAAATACCTGTGCCCCCAGCATGGCTCTATCTACCGAGACGGGCAGGTACACGAGTTTCTCGACTGGTTCGAAAAACTGGACGTGGGAAAAACAAAAGCACCACCGGCCGGGACCACCGCCGGTGGCTGAACATTTTGACCCATACATTATTTACGAAAAGGCGATAACAGCACGAGTAACCGCAGCATTCATCGAAACAACCGCTCAATTCAGGTTACACAATTCCCGAAACAGATTAACACACGCTGTATAACCCCACACCTTCGAGGGCGCATGCACACCACCGTTTTTTTGTCAAAAGGATAGCTGACCGGCATCCCTCTGCTTCCGTATCCTGTCATTCGTTTCTGCCTTTTTGAAGCCTTACCGGGGAAAAAGTCGTTCATACATCGAGTACGCATCTATCTGTGTGCGTCGTACATACGTTTTTATCTCATCGTAGTTATCACACAACAGATCCACTATCCGGGCATCGAGCCCTCCGCCGGCCGCGTTTGCACGCAGAATTTCGCGGATTTTATCGTCATCCATCCCTTCCCTGTAGGGTCTGTCTTCAGCCAGTGCGGTAAATATGTCCGCGACCATCATGATACGTGCGCCGGAACACAGCTCATGCGAAATACAATGAAACGGATATCCGCTGCCGTCGAGTTTTTCATGATGGAATGCAGCTATTTCCCCAATGGTATGAAACCCTTTAATCGTATTGAGCACCGTGTAGGTGTAGTAAGTATGAGATTTTATTATCGTAAACTCTTCTTTTGTCAGCCGTCCCGGTTTTTCCAGGATCGCGTTCGGTACAGCGAGTTTTCCAAGGTCATGCAGATCTCCCGCAATTTTCATTAAGGTAACTTCACGCTCCGAAAGCCCGAACAATTCAGCCATTTTTTCTGCACATGCCGCAACACCTGAGGAATGCGTGGCAGTAAAGCGTGATCTGAAATCGATGACGCAGGTAAAAAGGCGTGTTATCGATTTCATCCGCGTAAGAGTCACCTCGATGGTTCTGAATGGTCCGTGGTGAAGCAGCAGCGAATAAAGATGCGGGTGTGACAAATCGAGCCAGAACTCCTCTCTGCTGCCGATCGCTTCCACCAGCGCCACGATATCGGGATGAAAACTGTATCCCTGCTTATGGCGGAGTTTCGTAAGAATACCCTCAGACTGCTGCAGTATAAAGGCATTGCGATCAATCAGCCGCTCGACATAATCGGCGATAAAAATGCACTGGGAACCAAATACCACAAAATCATCGATCGATGTATCCCAGCTGTTCCAGTCCCGATGATGATTTCTTACCAGACCTGCCGCATCCAGCAGCAGCGGGGATACCCGCAGCAGCGATTCTCCCCGTAACGCGTGCGTCTGGGTATCGGTCACTTCGAATTCGTGAAGCGCAATGCGTTCCTCGGGCGAAAGTGCCCCGATATCGTGCAGCAGTGCCGCGATAAAAAGCGTCTCCATTTCCTTTTGCCCGAGTCCTGCTTCCCGTCCCATACTCCATACAATATAGGCGACTCTCTGCTGATGCTGAGCCACACGGGGACTGATAAGATCCATCATATCCGAAAGGGACAACAAAAAATTGCCGAAATTAATCTGCTGCATGTGTCGCATTGACTACCACTCCTTTAACCTGCATAATGACACAGTAAAAAAACACACGATATTCGGATAATATACCCTGCAAAAACCATACCAGATCGTTTTACGATATTTAAAAAGACTAGTGGCCGGGCCCCTACCAGCCCTTTGTACCCCTTTTGTCCAACACTTCACGCACTGCGGCACCCAATTCCCTTTTTCGCAGCGGCTTCATCAACACCTTGTCGATGCATGCGGGTTTTTTGTGCTGCATATTCACCGTATTGCTGTAGCCTGTGCACAGAAGTACCGGAAGCCGGGGTGACTGTTCCTTTACTTTGGCGGCAAGCTCGAGCCCGGTCATATACGGCATAGCCTGATCGGTAATAAGCAGCTCGCAGCAGTATGGATCATTGGTAACCCGTTCAACGATTTCTCCCGGATAGGCACATGCGGTAACCGAATACCCGAGTGATGAGAGCATATCGGTGGCGCTATCCCTTATCATCGCTTCGTCGTCCACGAATAATATCCGTTCACTGCCGTGTTCGATTTCACCATTTTCCTCTTCGGTGTGCAGTGGCTGCTGTTCACACACCGGGAAAAAAAACCTGAAGAGCGTCCCCTTTCCCTGTGCCGAATCGACAAAGATATTCCCATTATGCGCTTTCATGATACCAAACACCACCGCCAGCCCCATGCCCGTCCCCTCTCCCACCGGTTTATTGGTATAAAAGGGGTCGAACATTCTCTTCTGCACCGCTTCGGGTATACCCGTGCCGGTATCAGCCACCCCGATCACCGTATACTCGCCTGTGGGCATGTCGCCAAGTATCCCCTGTACCGACTCGTCTGTTGTTTCGGAATATAGACTGAAGGTAAGTTCACCCTTTTGTTCCATTGCATAGGCCGCATTCGTGGCACAATTCATCAACAGCTCGTGTATTTTGGTCGGATTGGCTTGTACGGCTTTTGCATCTTTTTTCAGATACGAATTGAAATGAATACTTGCAGGCAAAGAGGCCTTGAGCAGCGCAATCACTTCTTTTACCACCGGTCTCAGTGATGTCGACTCGAGCCGCTCATCACTCTGTCTGCTGAAGCTGAGAATCTGTCGCACCAGGTTTTTGGCCCGATCGGAGGCCTGCAGAATCTTTTCCTGATTTTTATACACTTTTGAGGACGGACCCACCATCTCCCGCGTCATATCGGCATAGCCTATGACTGCACCGAGAATATTGTTGAAATCATGGGCGATTCCCCCGGCGAGCTGTCCGACCGCTTCCATCTTCTGTGCCTGCTGAAGGCGCTCCTGCAGGTGTTTCTGTTCGGTAATATCCAGATGCGTACCGCATGCCCGCAGCGGTTGTCCCCCTGCATCACGTTCGATCACCTTTCCCTTGTCCGATATCCAGACCCAGTCTCCCGATTTGTGCTTCATCCTGAATTGCGCTTCGTACGACTCAGCCTGCCCATACAGATGCGCATTCAATTTTTCCTCTGCCTGCGGAAAATCGTCAGGATGCACCAGTCTTTTCCATGCATCGAGATTCTGGTCTATCTCGTCAAGTTCGAATCCCAGCATATCCGCCCAGCGCTCGTTGAAAACCACACGCCCGGAAGGTATATGGAAGTCCCATGTGCCGAGTTCACCGCCCTCGATGGTGAGATTGAGCCGCTGCTCGTTCTCGCGTAATGCATTCTCAGCTTTCTTGTATTCGGAAATATCCTGATGAACGCCGCACATCCTCACCGGATTACCCTTTTCGTCGCGTTCGATCACCTTGCCTTTATCATATATCCACACGATATCACCGGATTTATGTCGCATTCTGAATTGTGCGGCATAGGCTTCTGTCTCGCCCCTTAAATGGGCATCTCGTTTCTCTTTGACTCCAGCCAGGTCCTCATCAACCATGAGGCTTTCAAGCTGTATGTGTTCGGCATCTATTTCTGAGAGATCATATCCCAGCATTTGAGCCCAGAGCGGGCCAAGGACGATCTCATTGGAAGGGATATGCCAGTCCCACATACCCAGCCCTCCTGCATCAATTGCGAGATTAAGACGCTGCTCGTTCTCGCGGATTTGCGCGTGCGCTTTCTCCCGCTCCGATATATCGCGCGCAATCGAGAGCACACGCAGCTGCCCCTCCATCTCCATAAGATGCGCGCTCACTTCCACGGGGATTTCATGCCCGTCTTTTGCACGATGACGTATCTCAAATGTCACACTGAAATCGGAAAACAATGATTTCATTATCTCCCGGATCCGCTGCGTTGCCGACCCGCAGTCTACATCGCGCGGCGTCATCTCCATAAACTCTTCCCGTGTATACCCCAGCATTCTGCATGCCACGTCATTTACTTCCACAAATTTTCCCGGCAGCTCGTCTTCGGTTATGCAATGCATATATATCGCATCGTTTGCATTGTGAAAGATATTGCGAAATTTACGCTCGCTTTCCCGTAACCGTTCAGCACGAGCATATTCCTGTGTTACATCGCGAAATACAAGAACCACGCCGCTAATACGGCCCTCGGCATCCCGTATCGGCGCACCGGAATCGGCAATCTGGTATCGGTTACCGTCTGCTGCAATAAGCATCGTATGATTCGCCAGCCCGACCACGTTACCCGAATCGAGTACTTTACGCACCGGATTCTGTACCCGTTCGCCTGTCTGGGCGTTTACGATATTGAACACCTCGGACAGGCACTTGCCTTTTGCATCACTGGCCTTAAACCCGGTCAGCGTGCAGGCAACCGGGTTCATCCGCACCACGTTTCCCTGAATATCGGTTGCGATCACCGCATCGCCGATCGAATCGAGCGTGATCCGCAAATTCTCTTCACTGCGTGCACTCGCCTTTTCCGCCCTGAGCCGTGCAATCGAAAAAGAGGCGATACTGACAATACCTTCGATAATAAATGCATTATGCGACATCGCTTCCTCGGCAGCATCCGTGAGAATAGATATGCCCCCAAGATGCCGTGTACCATGCACAAATCCTGCGGTATATACATGACTGATACCAAGAAGCTTTTCAAGGGCGGTACACAGCGGTTTTGGCACTTTACGCGTGGAAAGGGCGTGAATACCGCCCGGAAGCAGTGACAGCTTTCCACCTCTGAAAAGCGAGACTTCCTCAGCCGACATGTCACTGAGTTTATACTCGGTTTTTCTGGGATCCATACCGAGCATGTCGACGATTTTTCGTATCGAAACATCGAGCCCATGGTAGGATGCTACCCGTAAAGACTCGTTATCATCATTGAATCTCGTTGCCAGCACAACCCCCTTGCCAAGCACGTCATTTATCGTCCGGGTCACGAGTGGATACACATCCTCTTCTCGTGTGATACGAAGCAGCTGCAACTGGAAATTGGTTATGCGTGTCTGGTCCCGCTGGCGCCGTTTTTGTTCGGTCACATCCCGCACGTTCTCCAGCACGTACTCGACCCGCCCTTCATGATCGAGGATAGGAACCACGCTTATCTCTTTTTCGCGTCCGTCAACCGGATTGCGATCTTCGTACCATCGCGATTCCCCATCCCTGAACGTCTCCAGTACCGGACAGCCGGGGCATGCCGACATGCGGTGTTTTAATACCCGGTAGCAACATGGTTTTTGCGTGCGCTGTGCCTCGGGAACCCAGCCATGATCTTTCCAGTTACTCAACACGACTCGAAGGTCTTTGTCAAGAACCACAAGAAGGCTGTCAACCGCACCCAGTGTGCTTTCGAGCATCCCGTGATATTCTTCGCTCCTGCGCTGTGCACGTTTTTGTTCGGTAATATCGACTGCAAAGCCTTCTATTACCCATGTGCCATCCCCACGCTGTTTCCGGACCCGCGCGTTCATCGATATCCATCCCCGGCTTCCGTCTATTCGCCTGGCCTGGTATTCAAAACCGGTTACCGCTCCCTCACGCTTCAGCGCATCTATGAACTCCGCTCTGCGTCCGGGATCCACATACAATTGCTGCGCGATATCGGTATAATTTTCCACTGCCTGCTGTACGGATGAAGCGCCGACCATACGCGCCATTTCCGGATTGACATGCAACACATCTCCGTCCGACGTCGTCACAAAAATGCCGACAGGTGCATTTTCGAACAGATCACGGTATTTTTCTTCGCTCTCACTGAGGCTTTGATGTGTCTCCACCATCTCGGTACGGTCTTCGAGCGTACACAACACGTATTTCACCTGCCCCTGCGCATCAAACAGCGGTGTCGCGTTTATGGAGAGGTGTATGCGTCTGCCGTCCGGTTGCTCGATTGAATGCTGTATGCCGAATACGGCGCTTTTTGTGGCCATAACCCGTTGAAAAGGCAACTCGCTCTCTTTGAATACATCGCCCTGGTAGTTGGTAATGTTCCATTCGGGGCCATTGTAAGTACGGGAGGTAAGCTCGGACAGGGTGAGCCCCAGTAGTTGCTGCGCACGCGTATTTGCCTGTACTATCGCTCCGGTCGTGTCGAGTATGGTTATGGCGAGCGGACTCGCTTCCATGAGACTGTCGCGCAAATGGTGCTCCTGCTGCAGCGAAGATGTCAGCTCATCCCGCTGTGTCGCAAGCTCGAGCGCATAACGTGCATACCCGACATCTCCGGCAACTTCACCGAACAGTTCCTTTTCCTCTTCATCGTCATAAAACTCTCTGGGTATCGACACGCCGAGGACCCCGTACGTACGGTCCTTGTAGCGAAGACATGAACACATCCCGCTCCTTCCTTCATAATTGCCCGAGAGCGGGCAGTCGGTACATTCCGCCGCGGGCTCGCGTATCTGTACAAGACCGTGGCATTCATGCGCTCTTTTCACACACAAAGGGAAACTGCCGTCACGTATCCGCTCACGAAATACGGAAAACGAACTGCCCATGCCCGATTCGTATACCTCTGTGAGACGCCCGTTGCCGTCAAAGCAGAGAATCCACGCATTGTAATAGCCGCGTGTATCGGTGAGGCAGTTACAGACCCCCTGTAACAGTTCTGCGTGTGAAGACGAATGGGTAATAAGCTGATTGACGTTGCGAATCGCCCGGAGTACCCGGTTCAAATGCGCCAGACGTCTGCTGTCGTCACGTTCAGCAGTCATTTTTAACCTTTGTTAAAACATGCGTACGGTTATTTGAGATATGCAGCAAGTTCAATCTGCCGGCAGCCAATTGAACGGAGATGCGGCTGCCCTGGTCATAAAATATATAAAAAGCGGATATGTCCCGCGGGAATATGAGTTCGATTATCCTCAATCCTCACGCCTCGAGTTTTTATGCAGGTACACCACATTTCTGAGTCGCATTTGACCACTCAAAAAAGATTGCCCGGATTCAGTATCCCCTGTGGATCCAGTATCGATTTAATTCTCTGCATCTGCGATATGGCCATTTCTCCGTACATTCGCTGCAGATATTCTCTCTTTATTTTCCCGATGCCGTGTTCAGCCGACACGGTTCCGCCGTGCGCAACGGCCTCCTGCATTATATCGCGGTAGGTCTCCAGTGCCCGGGAAAGCTCGTCCCGGCTTGCCGGAATCATGTTGCAGTGAAGATGATAGTCTCCCAGATGCCCGAATATCACCCGTTCTATCTCTCTGGCCTCGACCATGGCCAGTGTTTTGTAAAAAAAATCCTTGAATTCGGACGACGGTATGGCACTGTCGGTGCCGATCTTGCGAATTTCGCTGTTTTGGGCCTTGCGTTGTGCGATAATCGTATTCACGAGTTCGGGGACCGCGTGACGAAACTCCTGCAGCCGCCGACGTTCGTGCGGCTCGATGCCCGACCAGGTATGGCCGAACGGTGCCCCGCATTTGTCAAACTTCGGTTCGAGCGCACGCAGTTTTTTATAAGGATCGGGTCGATCCGCCGACCGATCTCCTGCCGAATGATCTGCTTGATCCGAAGCGGTGTCCATGCGCAGTTCCCAGAAAAGCGCACAACGGGTGCCCCGGGGGCGGGCAGCCAGCGCGACATTCAGACGACTTCGATACGTGTCCAAAAATTCGAGCGCAGAGACATCGAAATATTCGATCGCCAGCGTCTCCTCATTCGCCCTGAGCATATCGGCACAGGCAAATGCCGTCTCACGATCCGATACAAACGAAAGACCCGAAACGGTCTCATGGCGCGGGGAGAGATAAATGCCGATTTCGCAGAAAATACCCAGGGTGCCCTCCGATCCGATAAAAAGATCGAGCAGATCCATGTCCGGTGAAGAAAAATACCCCGAGGCATTTTTAATTCCCGGCCCTGTGTACGAGGGCCGTGGCACGCATATCTGTGATCCCTGGTCGGTCCGTGCACACATAACCCCCTCATTGTCACACCGATGCGCTCCCCTGCACAGCGTTATCGTCTCCCCGGATGCCAGCACCATCGACACACGTGCGATATGTCTGCGTGTGGCGCCGTAATGAAAACTGCGCGCGCCCGAGGCATTCGTTGCGACCGTACCGCCAAGCTGGGCGCTCATCTCCGTAGGATCGGGAGGATAGAGCCACGCACCGGGTTGAACTGCCTGCCCGTGTTCCACATTTGTATGCCCCGAAGGATCCAGCAGAAAATCATCGATCCGGCGCAATGTCACACCGGGTTGACACACCAGTACGGGATTGTTCTTCCCGTCTTGCTCTACTCTCTTTATGGCATTCATACGTGCAAAGCTGATCACAGACGTATCCTCTGCCGGTGCCGCACCGCCGGTAATGCCGGTCTGTGCACCGGCTACCGTAACGCCGCATCCTTCTTCGCGTGCCGCAGTGACAACCTGCGCAATATCTTCGGGAGTTTCGACATAATATACCGCACGAGGTGTTCCGAACCGTGTACGCGCCTCATCGGTCATAATATCGGAAGCATACGTACGAATGTCCTCTTTGCCTTTAATAACTTTCATATACCTAAAATAGTATCTGTCTTCACTCTCGTCCGCGGGAAATAGTGTTTCAGCAATGTAATGACGGTCATAAAATCTTACAACGCGCATCACATACGAAGTTATGGCCTGCGTTCCAGACGAACCTGCAGGTCAATCATTGCAGGGGGTTCGTAAATACCGCGTATATGCATCACATACGCGGTACAAAGCCCGAATTTAGCGCTCTCAGAGAATAAAGGAACGTTGCATTATATTTTTTCTCGATTTCGTAAAATCTTGCTCTTTGTCCGTTGCAGGTATGATTAATTATTTTATCTGTATAACTGCACAAACAGGCTGTTTTCTCACCTCTATCTCCACAAGGAGTATTCCGTTATGCCACACGAAATATCCGAAAACGACTTTCAGTCGGAAGTACTCGACTCTCAGGTTCCTGTACTCGTCGATTTCTGGGCGCCCTGGTGCGGTCCGTGCCGTATGCTGACGCCGATTCTCGAAAAACTCGACGATGCATTCAAAGAAAGCGCAAAGGTCGTTAAAGTCAACGTTGACGACAGTCCCTCTATTGCCAGCAAATTCGGTATAACGAGCATACCTACGGTCATTATATTCAACAAGGGTGAAGTGGCGGAGCAGTTCGTCGGCGTACAGACCGAGTCGACCTACAAAAATGCGGTCGATTCGCTGGCCAACAGCTGATTTCGCGAACAAACGCGCTCAATTCAGGTTTTATTCGCATCCGCCGCTGCGCTGCGGTCCAAAACCCGGTACCGGCAGAACTACTATGCCCACGCACAGTGCAGACACCATACACGCTGCAAACACAAAAGGGTGTGTCGGCCCTTATCGGGGCATATCCCTCGTCCTTATGGTGATATGTCTCCTTGCGGGGGTGTCGTCTCCCGCCCGGGAGCGGACGCGCATATCGATCGCGCGGGATACCGTATTCACCGCCGATTTTATAATTCCTGCATATACGACTTGCACTATCGAGCCGGGTGTGGAAATACGATTTGACGGCATGTACCAATGCCGGGTCGAAGGGCTGCTTCTCGCGCATGGACGTGCAGAACGTCCCATTCTCTTTTCTGCAAAGGATCGACCCGTGGGATCGAATGCGCATCCGCAGTGGAAAGGGCTGTGCATCCGGGGTGAGGCTGCCCACGCGGCATTATCCCATTGCACAATCGAAGGGGCAAAAAAAAATATCGTGTATAATTGCTCACCGGTTTTTTCGGACTGCCGCTTCAGCAACAATCATTTTGCGCTCTACTGTGCAAAAAACGCCTCTGCCCACATCACGCGATGTCGTATCGAAGAGAATGCCTACGGACTAGTGTCGGACAATGCGGCTCCTGTTGCGTACGACAACCACATTCTCAATAACAGCGTGGGGATTTCGATACGCATGGAGGGACGTATCGTTGCGGGCAGAAACATCATCGCCCGTAACGACACCAACAGGATAAAGGATACGTGGCTGGGGGGTGCGTCTCACCCGCTTCCGGCAATGCAGCAGCTGTGGGAATCGATCGAAGAGGTGAAATAGCCTTTTACCCGGATTGATTGAGAGATTGTGATGACGAAGGCTGTGGTGGTCGCAACCACAATGGTTGCGCAAGGCTTATCAGTAGGTAGTTCTTACCGCAACACCCCGCGAGCCGAGGTACTGCTTAAGCCCGTCGATAGAATATTCATCGTAATGCAGAATCGAGGCGACAAGTGCGGCATCCGCCTTCCCGTCGGTAAGCACTTCGCACAGATGCGCGGGTTTACCTCCCCCTCCCGACGCGATCACCGGTATACCGACCGCCTCGGCCACCATGGCGGTCAACTCTATATCATAGCCTTCCCTGGTTCCATCCGCGTCAATCGAATTGACAACCAGCTCCCCCGCACCAAGTGCCTGCCCGCGACGAGCCCATTCGATGGCGTCGATACCCATGGGGGTACGCCCGCCGTGAATAACGATTTCGAACCCCGAAGGAACGGTATCACTCTTTTCACTTCTGCGTACATCCATCGAAAGCACCACACACTGGGCACCGAACGCTTCGCTCGCCTCTTCGATCACCTGTGGATTTTGTACTGCGGCAGTATTAAAATTGACTTTTTCGGCTCCTGCGAGCAATACCTTTCTGGCATCCTCCACGCTTTTTAGACCACCGCCAACCGAAAAAGGAATAAATATCTGTGAGGCCACCTTGTCGACCACGTCACACATAATATCACGTTTTTCATAGGATGCGGTTATATCATAAAAGACAAGTTCGTCAATACCGTTTTCATAATACCGCCGGGCAGCCTGAACCGGATCGCCGATATCCTTAGTATCCACGAATTTTATGCTTTTGGCCAGATTCCCCGCACGTACATCGAGGCAGGCGATTATTCGTTTTCTCAGCATACGCATCCATCCCATTCCAAAAAGTTACGAAGTATCCGCAAACCAATTTTGCCGCTTTTTTCAGGATGAAACTGTGTGGCAAAAAGATTCTCGTGTCCGATCGCGGCGGCGAATTCTATACCCCCGTACTCGCACCGGGCCATCACGTCCCGCTGCTGCGAAGGGACTGGATAGTACGAATGTACAAAATAAAACTCATCGTCCGGGCTGACACCTTCGAGCAGGGGATGGGCCCTGAGATCGTACACACCGTTCCATCCGATCTGGGGTATTTTCATTGCCGGATCACTCGCAACGAATCGTCTGCATTCACCGGCAATGATATCGAGACAGGTGGTATCACCTTCCTCGGAATACGAAAGTATTATCTGCGTACCGAGACAAATCCCCAGAACCGGTTTTTTCTCCTTCCAGGCCTGATCAAGCGCGGTATCAAGCCCGCGCTCGCGCAGGACACGCACCGCACGTGCCGCGTGTCCCACACCGGGGAATATTACCCGCCGGGCTTTCGCGATCTCTGCAGGATTCGATGTTATAACCGCTTCGGTCCCGCAAAAGGCGCACGCACGCTGCACCGAGGTGAGGTTTCCTGCATCGTAATCTATTATCGCAGTGGACATGGTCATTTTCTCCGGTTATTCGAATATGAAACACCGTATTATAAATGCATGAGTTAAGCGGTTGTTTTGATGAATGCAGCGGTGAGCCGTGCTGCTATTGTGTTTTCGAAAACCATTGGCAACCTGGTTGGTTGTCTCATGATTTTCGAAAATAGTAGAGTAATGCGGATTGCAGCAAATTGCGAGAACAAAACCGCTCAATTCAGGAAATAGCAACAGACTTCATTCTTTCTTTTTGCGCAATGCTCACGAGCCGGAACCGAGAGATCGATTTCACGAAATCTATAGTGCCATCCCCACTCTTGCCCTGTCTGCAAAAACACAATAAAATCACGGCACACCGCTGCATTCATCAAAACGCTCGGTCCGCACGGTTCAAAAAAACAGATGCGCACGTCAGAAAAAATACATCGATGGAGACAGTATCCGGTATTACGGTTGTGTAATTACTACTTTCCTGCGATAGGTGCCGCTACTTGTGCGAACCCGAACCACATACCACCCGCACACCATACCTGCCTTATCGAGCTGCAAGTGATTCGATCCGCTTTTAATCGACATTCCGGAATATGCGGTGTGCACCCTTCCTTGTGCATCACATATATCGAGAGAAATATCACAGGCTTTATCTGCCCTAAAAAATAAATGAAGCTTCCGCTTTGACTGAACGAGTCTCATTCTGTCTACCTCATTGCGTACGTAGTTTCCTCTTTCCGACGCCTCCATACTCACCTGATTCGAAAAGCTGAGTTTCGCGACCATACCATCCCATAGATGCGAATACCCGTCTGCGGTTTCCTGTTCCTGATCATTGGGAGTGGCAATGCTCCACCCGGGTTCATTAGCGGAAGGCAACGCACGAGCATGGGTGTTAACATCCGCCTTTCCAACCGCAATAAGTGCGCCGGGGGCCGCACACAGGGAAGTAATATCCGTACCCTCCGATCTCTGCTCGTTTGTGATATCCCACGGCGCGGTTAGCATCGAGCAATATCTTGGCAGCGTCAGATCCCGTCGGTATACGCGCACGAATTCGTTCCATGAGGAGTGCCCCTGCGAAGGCCTGGGCATGTGCTGGTAGGCATTGGTGGTGGTCATGGTTCTCCTGCCGACAGCGGCTACATAGATATTGCCCTGATTATCGATCGAAATGTCATTGTATTCGATACGTGTGGTATTCATATCGGGCCAGCCGCTGTTGAGATTATACCAGCCTTCCAGAAGCGAATAATCGTAGGAGCCGCCCGGATTCTCCCCTTCGTTGAGCTCGCCAACATAGGTGCTGTGACGGATCTCCTCATCATCGAGTGAAAACCGTCCGATCCAGGAATAATGGGCGTTACCGTTGGTACCGGTATAATGCTCCTGGTACGACCATCCCGGATTATCGTCATATTCGATCTTGTTTCCACGCCAGAAATTAATCGTGTTGTTGCCGTGACAGCGCCCGACCACAACGAGCGCACCGCCGGAGGGGGCATCGTAATCTATCCCGAGGGCATCGACATACTGATCCGGAGATGAGAGCGCAGGTTCCCGATCTGCATCGAATTCACGGTTGCCGTTAAGGTCGATGAATTCATGATACAGGCGGGACCACCATTTCAGTTCTCCTTCATTGTCCATAGCTATCACCGTCGGCTCGAAATCGGGCTGCCATTTTGTGTGGGCGGTATCGTAAAAGGTCGACTGGGTCGATATACCGAAATAGAGATGATCGTTTCTCCTGTCGATCACAATTGCACCAAGTCGCGCCGTCATTTTTCCTGTTTTTTTATATCCCGTATATCCGCCGTCACCACCCGAGCCTTTTGGCCCCGAAAAGAAATAATCCATGGGCCACTTTCCTTTTTTATACCCACCGTTTCCATCGTGTTGTATGAGGTTATAATCCGCATCATTCCACGAACGAAGCGAGCCGCGTCCCGCTTTAAGCACGATCCCGCTTTTACGAACCACTCCGCCTGAGCCGTCATACTCATCAATGGTACCCCCGAATTCACCCGAGTCTGCCCAATGAGTGCGCCAGTATGGTACCACCGCATGACTGCCGTTGCTGTCCAGTTTTTCTATGACTGCCCAGTTCCAGTCGTATTCCGCCCCTCTTCCATATATAACAGAACCGTCTGAAGCGACATCCCATGGCTGAAGCTCTTTATATGCAGAGGTCCCCACCCCTGCCCCGGCTTCACGTGGCGGGCAATTGATATCCCGGATCCAGTCAATTCCGTCAGGAATCCCGTCAACAAAATTGTTGTTCAGTGACGCAATATAATACCCCTCATTATCAGAGGTGCTTGCGTCATTATTATCGTCACTCACTCCCTCCCGGTGTCCGGATATGTAGATTTGACCTGTCGGATCACCCGGCACATTCGTGGTCCTGATTCTACACACATCATACAGAGTCGAAACCGGAAAATGAACGAATGCTTTTACATACGACAGGTCGGATGCCAGCTGCATGCAGAAAGCAATACTGCCTGTTGCCGAGGAGTTGGCCCCTTGCGCGGATATTTCCACCGGATCGACATGCGACGGAAGCCAGGATACGTTTTCACACCTGCCTCCAACAAGGAAGGAACCGTCAGAAAGAGACACCACTGTAGTAAACTCTTCATTCGACCCGCTTTCACCTGCAAAGGCGACGATATCCTGACCCGGTGTAACAACCGGGAATTGTGCCGCACGCGATATCGAACTACCGCCACCGTATAACAAAACCAATGCCACAGCCATTACCGCTGTTATTCTCTCTTTCATACCCGATTCTCCTTATGTAAAATGCATTCCCTTTTCAGGGAAATATTCATTCATTTTCTCTTTAATACAGACGCCTTTTCCCGATATACTGTTCCGATCCAATCCGACGCATATCTACAACACAAATTACTCCATGGCAAAATTTCTGCAACCAGGAAATTCAAATACGTTGAATACCGCGCAGCAACCCTTATCAAAGCAATCGGTTCAGGCAAAGCCTAATGAAACAACCAACAAGGTTGTCCCTTATATTTCGAAAACACTATAGCAGCACGGTTCAGCAATGCTTTCATCAAAATAACCGTTCAGTTCAGGTAAAAAGTATTTTTCCCCTTTTTACATCTACAACCGGGATACACGCATGAGACGCTACGCCACCTATCTTTTCGACATGGACGGAACACTAATCGACACGCGGGAATTAATCTATCAATGCTTTAAATATACCCTGCGCAAATACGCGGATACATCACTGCCGCGGGAAGAAATTTATTCTCATATAGGCATCCCGCTGCATAAACAGCTCGAGCACTATCTGGGTTCACTCACCTCAGAGCAGCTCAGGCGTATCGCGGATGACCACATGGCGTACCAGCAGTCGATCCATTCTCATTATCTGAAATTGTTCCCGGGGGTTATGGAAACGCTCTCCGAACTTCGGGCAGAGAACAAAACATGCGGCATCGTCACGTCCCGCCGTATGGCATCTCTGAAGCCCTATTGCGACGAACTCGGGCTGACCCCTTTTTTTGACACCATGGTGACACCGGAGCATACACTGCATCACAAACCCCACCCCGAACCGGTGGAGCAGGCGCTCCGCGCACTTCAGGCCGACGCTTCGGATACAATATTCGCAGGGGATGCCACGTATGATATCGAAAGCGGCAGTGCCGCAGGGGTGGATACCGCATTCGTAGACTGGAATCATGACGCTGCGGATACCCTGAAGATACCACCCACATATACTCTGAATTCAATAGACGAACTACTCGTGTCACGATGAACACAATACCTGTACATTCTCTCGCATCGCTACGGGACCGGCTGGCTTTTGCCTGCGTAGAACAGTGGCTGCAGCACAACCCCGCACACGCGCTTTTTCACGGAATAGTGGAAAGCGCCGATACGTGGTGCAGTGCGGAGGTTTTTGCCCGTACCGGTACCACGACGGTGGTGGTATGCGCCACCCCACAGGCAGCGGAACGAGTGTGCAGCGAATGCAACACTTTTTTCGATGAGCCGGCCGCGTTTCTCATCCCCCCGCGGGATGCATCGCCCTACTCGATGAAGTCTCCATTCGGTCCGGTCGTCGAGTCGCGTCTGCTCGCACTTCATTCGCTGCTGGAAACTCCGGACAGGATTTTCGTTATGCCGGCAGAAACGCTTCTGCAGAAAGTCCCGCCTCGCCATCAGATATTCAATTCTTCGATCACGCTTCGCGTCGGAGACGAAATCGGACTTGAACAGCTCAATTCATGGCTGCTGGAGTCTCATTTTACAAAAGAGCGAGTAGTGGAGGATATCGGCACCTGCAGTATCCGGGGCGGCATAGCAGACGTATATCCTTTCGGGGTACAGAATCCGGTCCGCATTGAATTCTGGGGTGACACCATCGAATCGATACGCGAATTCGATACCTTTACCCAGAAGTCCTCTTCCCGTCTGACACACATAACCATTCTGCCGATGCGCGAATTCTGCCTGGCCGAATCCGGTATTGCACAGGGTATCGAAAAAATGGAACAGGCGATGGAATCCGAAGGGCTCGATTCTTCGCACTTTTCCACACTCGAGCATCAGCTTCTTACCAGCCGGGATTATACCGGCATCGAGAACTATCTGCACTGGTTCGTGCCCGATGCGGTCTCGATCACCGATTATTTCCCCGACAACACCACCCTGGTCTGGAACGATCTTGTCGCGCCGCAGCAGCGTCTGGAAGAGCATCGCCGTCGATACCGGGATAATTACGACCGTCTTGCAGAAAAAATCCGCGCCTTCGTATCGCCCCCCGACTCGCTCTGTGTATCTTCAGACACCATCGAAGCAGCCATTGCAGCACACACACCCATTTTTCTCGAAACCGCCGCCACCGGACCGTACGAGGTTGCAACCTTCGAGTGCGGACTGCAGCAGCAGCCGCGTATCGTCAATTCGTACGAAATGCTCCGCAGCAGTCTGCAGGAATACCTGAGCCGGGGCTTTGACTGCACCATCATCTGCGCAAGTCATCATACCGCACGCAGGCTTCAGGAACACATCGGAGCGGATCTTCCTCAGGTTCGGTTCGCGGTTGGCTATCTCGCCAACGGGGTGATCGATCCGCACTCGCGCATCGCACTCTTTTCGGAGCACAAAATTTTCAACCGCATACCACACCCACGCTCCATCAGGCTGAAAAAAGGCAAAGGGGTGTCGATATCCCACCTCGACGCACTTTCTCCCGGCGATTATATCGTACACGAGGATCATGGGCTCGGACGATTTTCGGGCATTACTGCGGTCTCTGCAGGTGACACGACACGTGACTGCATGAGCCTCGAATTTGCGGACAAGGCTACCCTGTATGTGCCGATCGAAGATTTTCATAAGGTGCAGAAATATCTCGCCAACAAGTCTTCCCCGCCCGCGCTTTCAAAACTGGGCTCTTCCGCCTGGAAACGTCTCAAGTCGCGCACCAAAAAAGAGCTGCAGAAAATCGCCGACGAACTTGTAGCGCTTTATGCAAAACGAAAATATCAGGACGGGATCACGTACTCTTCGGACAGTTTGTGGCAGAAAGAATTCGAAGAGACATTTCCATACGAAGAGACCCGGGACCAGCGCACCGCAATCGCCCATATCAAAAAAGATATGGAAGCCTCCCGCCCCATGGATCGTCTTGTATGCGGCGATGTCGGCTTCGGAAAAACGGAGGTCGCACTCCGGGCCGCCTTTAAGGCGGTAATGGACGGATATCAGGTAGGTGTGCTCGCTCCCACCACGATACTCGCGGCACAGCATCACAGTACATTTATGGAACGCATGAAATCGTATCCCATACGCATCGGTGCGCTGAGCCGGTTTCAGAGTGCAAAACAGCAACGCGAAACCCTGCACGATATGAAAAACGGCAAAACCGATATCGTTATCGGCACTCACCGATTGCTTTCCAAAGATGTCGCATTTTCCAACCTCGGACTCCTTATAATAGACGAAGAACAGCGCTTCGGAGTGCAGCACAAGGAAAAGATCAAGCAGATGCGCCATACGATCGATGTGCTGTCCATGACCGCCACACCCATCCCCAGAACATTGTACATGTCACTTGCGGGTATACGCGATCTCTCGCTGATAAACACGCCTCCCCGCAACCGGCTGCCCATAGAGACGACCGTTGCCGAATACCACGAAGAGCTTATTGCACGTGCAATCGATCGTGAGCTGCAGCGTGGAGGCCAGATTTACTTTGTACACAACAGGATTCACAATCTCCATACCTACTACGAAACCGTACAGCGTCTGGTACCCCACGCCCGCATCGTTACCGCACACGGACAGATGGACGAGCGCAGTCTTGAGGCCATTATGCAGCAATTCAATGCAGGGATGTACGACGTACTGCTGACTACGGTAATTATCGAAAACGGACTCGATATTTCCAATGTCAACACGATTATCGTCAATCAGGCTGACAATATGGGACTTGCGCAGCTGTATCAGCTTCGGGGACGTGTGGGCCGGACATCGACGCAGGCATACGCACTTTTTCTCACCCCCCCGTTTCATACCATCAAAGAAAAATCTCTGAGAAAGCTTAAAACAATGGAGCAGTACACCGAACTGGGAAGCGGATTTCAGATCGCGATGCGCGATCTCGAAATTCGCGGAACCGGAAACCTCCTTGGTTCCAAACAACACGGATTCATTGCAGCGGTTGGCTATGGTCTCTATTGCAAAATGCTCAAAGAGACCATTGAAAAGGCGCAGCAGGGCGACGATGAGCAATCCGGTGAAGAGCGCAAAGAACCGGTCTCGCCAAAAGTCGAGGTCCCCGTCGATATATCGATTCCCCATGAGTACATCTGCGACAGTACAACCCGCGTTTCGGTTTACCAGCAGCTTTCGAGTGCCGCCTCGCAGCAGGAAATCGAAGAGACACGCAGTATGCTTGCAGATCGTTTCGGAGATCTTCCAAAGCAGGTACAGACGCTGCTGCATGTTATGCATATACGCATGCTGGCACGGCTGCTTGGCTGTAGCCGGGTACGGATAGACCGCGGCCGTCTGCGTCTTTATTACGAAACAGAACACGACAATGGCAGCCAGAACAACTCACCCGAGGTGATCAAGCCGGTTATCACCCGTTCCGATTATCAATTCGATATTATACCGGCATCTCCTCTAAGGTTGGAAACCGGCCTCAATTCAACCACACTCGAACTTCAGCTTCAGGAAACGATGGAAGTTCTTCAAAAATGTGCAAAATAATCGCCACCTATTTACTTTCAATGTAGTATAAACGTATTTTTTAATATTTATGAACCGATTATTCTGTAGTCATTACAAAGGACGTTGTCCATGAAAACAGTCAACGCATCTCTTTTGGCTTTGCTGCTTGCGCTCTTGACAGGGATGAAATGCGAACGGCAGAATGGGGAGGATGTAATTGCGCGCATCGATGGAACTACGCTGACAGTTGATAAACTTAAACGCTCGGTACCGTCGCATATGGAATCCTCTATTTCACGGGCGCAGCATATAGAATATGTGAAGAACTGGATCGATAAGGAGATTCTTTACCAGGAAGCATTGAACCGTCAGCTCAACAAAAAAGAGGATATTACCCATCAGTTGAAAAAAATGGAAAAAGATCTTCTGTGTTCCGAGATAATCGATCGTCATATTAAAAAGAGCGAAATAAAAATTACGGAAAAGATGATCCGTAATTATTATGCAACACACAAAAACTCATTTACCTATGGATCGGATGTGTATAAATACATGGAAATTGTAGTCGATAAAGTAAAGCCTGCATGGCAGCTGCGCAAGCAACTCACTGTCGCAAACTTCTTTTCTATGGCCCAAAAGCACTCGGAACAAAAAGTAAACCAACCGCAGGAGATTTCTTACCGTTCGGTCGAACGGATGCCGTCAGCCCTTGCCGAGGTAATTCCCAATATCCGCGTCAATGGTATAACAAGCCCGATTAAAACCAAGTATGGTTATAGTATCGTCAAAATACTCGACCGCAAAAGCAGGGGCGATATTAAAGCGTACCATGACGTACGGGACCAGGTTACACAAATCCTTTTTGCACAAAAAAAAGAGGCAAAAACACGAGAACTCGTCTCCCGGCTTCGTCAAAAGTTCAACGTGGAAATCAATCTGGAAACACTTTCCCGTTACTCTTCGGCAGATACAAGCGTCGCGGGAGCGGATTCCGCCGCCAAAACCCGCATGTAGCAGGGCTTTCCCCATTAGGGTGGAAGCATCAGTGCGGAGTTATTCATACAGGCGTGGGATACCCGACAGGAAAATCTACTGGCCGCGGTTAATCGCAACCACCTTAATGAGCGACTAATAACCAGAAAAAAATATAAAAGGGATGTATCTCCTATGAAACCTGTAACAGCATCAATTACGTTTTTCACGTTACTGCTTGTGTGTACTATCCATTCCAGACAACTGGTAGACGGCATTGCCGCCGTTGTCGGCGATTCGGTTATTCTGATGTCCGAATTACGTGCCTATACCCGTATGCAGTTTGAACAGAAGGGTATCGATCCTGATGCCGACACGTTCTATAGCGACTCGTTACACAAAATGCAGCGCAAGTATCTTCACGAGCTTATCGACGGAAAAGTGCTCATGGTAAAGGCACAACGTGACAGTGCTATTCAGCTCGATGAAGATCGTATAGAGAAAGCGCTTCAGGCACAGATACAATCGATAATCGCGCGCGAGCAGATATCGATGGAGGCGTTCAGGCAGATGCTTAACTCCCAGTACAACATGACACTCGAAAAATACAAAGCCCAGCTGCGAAGCGGGATTAAACGCCAGTTTGTTACACAGGCGGTCATACAGACCTATCTTCCATCGATATCGCTAACCAGAGACGAAGTCAAAGAATTCTACGAAACCTATAAAGACAGCCTTCCCGACGCCGGCAGAAGCGTACACCTTTCCAAACTGGCAATAACCCCCGACATCCCGGACTCGATACGTCAACAGGCATACGCAACAATGCAGCGTATCAGGGAACAACTCGACCGTGGTGAAGATTTCTCGGAAATCGCCACGCGCTATTCTCAGGGTCCGAACAGCAAAAACGGCGGGCTTATCGGCTATATTTCAAAAGGCTCTCTCAGCAGCCAGAGTTTTGAGGAAAAAGCATTTTCTCTGTCTCCCGGAGAAACAAGCGACATATTTCAGACAAAAATGGGATTTCATATTATCAAGGTGACCGATAAACGGAAAAATGAAGTAAAGGTGCGACAAATCATGACTCCGGTGAGCGTCCCGCAGTCACGCATCGATGCAGCAAAAGCGCGACTCGATTCGATTCGCCGTCACTGCAATGATACCACGGAATTCAAAAAAGCGGTCAGTCGCTTCAGCGAAGAAAAAATTTCTAAAGCCCGCCATGGAGTCGTGGGATGGCAGTCGGTCTACCAGCTTCCACAACAACTCGCTTCGCGTATCGATACGCTGTCACAGGGAGATATCACCCGACCCATTAAGGATGGAAAATCGTATGTAATATATCGTATTAATAATAAAGCAGCCCATCGTCGTTATACGCTCGAAAACGACTGGGAACTCCTGGCGGAAAAAGCCAAAGAGATTCACACCCAGAAAAAGCTGCAGGTGCTTGTTGCGCAGTGGCGTGAGCAAATGTACGTCGATATCAGAATTTAGGAATCCTGCTTCTGGCACACAAGACTCGTAATCGGAGGTTATGATAGGCGTATGCATCCCATGTTGAATGATTTCAAACGCTTTCCTGATGTAATGGAGAAACACAGATTTCTTCCCACTGCCTATAGTGCTATGTATTGCACGCGGAAACTCGACGATATTTTCGTCGATTTATTTAAAAACGGCAAAGTAAAAGGAACCGTCACGCTGAGTACCGGCAATGAGGCAAGCGCGATCGGCATGATGGCCCCGTTTCGTCCCGGCAAAGATGTGGTCAGCCTTCTGCAGCGTGACCTCGGATGCCACCTTGTTGCAGGTGTCGATCCCTACTCTCTGATCTGCCAGTATATGGCAAACAGTGAAAGCCCTACCCACGGAAGAGAAGGAAATGTCCATCACGGTAATGCCGCACAGCGCCGTTTCCCTATGATCAGCCATCTCGGAAATATGCTCGCCCCCGTAGTGGGTGGTGTTTGGAATGCACGCGTGCATAACAACGAAGATGTTTTTGGTCTTAACATTATCGGAGACGGGGGGTGCAGTACCGGGGATTTTCACGAATCCCTCAATATCGCCTCGGTACGTCATGTACCGGTATTGTTCTGTATAGAAAACAATCATTACGCTTTTTCGACTCCGGTCAGATATCAGTATCACTGCAGCTCTCTTTCTCAGCGCTGCCATGCCTACGGCATACCTGGCAAAACGATTGACGGCACGGACGTCTGGGAAGTCTATACCGCAGTTATAGACGCACTGCAATATATGGAACACGACGCGCTCCCCTACATACTCGAATGCATGACCCTGCGTCTTAAAGGACATGCGGTCTACGATAAAGCGGAATATGTGCCCGAAGAAACATCCGCACAATGGTGGGAACATGACCCGTTACCCAAAACACGCGATGCACTGATAAAAGAAGTCGGCAACAGCGAAGAAGATATCGCTGCGCTTGAACGCCAAATTGACGATATGCTGGCAGACAGTCTGCAACGCGCCAGCCGCGTCGGCCCTCCCTCAATCACCAGTCCTTCCTGGAACGTGTGTGCACCTCTTTCACAAAAAGAGTGCCCCCTCACCTGCTCCCGGGAAAATGTTAAGTTTCTTCAGGCAATCAATACCGCATTATCCGATATTTTAGCAAAAGAAGATAACGCCGTACTGCTCGGACAGGATATCGGTCCGTACGGTTCCGCATTTAAAACATGCAAAGGACTGCATGAGCGATTTGGTGACGATCGTGTGCTGGACATGCCGATTTCTGAATCGGCAACTACCGGTTTTATACTCGGAGCTTCCCAGACCGGAGCACGTCCCATCCTTGAATTTCAGTTCGCAGATTTCGCCACTGAAGCAACCACACAAATCGGACTTAATACTGCCACATGGTATTTTCGTTCGCATCGTGAGGTACCCGTATTATTCCGTCTGCCCTGTGGAGGCGGCATCACGCTCGGTGCATTTCATTCAGGAGAATATGAAGGATTGTGGACACGCTTTCCCGGCATAAAGGCTATCTATCCCTTTACCTGCCAGGAAGCGTATGAAGCGATTGTTGCGGGATTCTACGATCCGAATCCCTGCATGGTTTTCGAACATAAACTGTTGTACTGGAGTCAATCCGGTGCTATCGATTTTAATGGCGATATATCCAACTTGCTGGTCCCCCGAAGATATCACGAAGGAAACGACTGCACCGTTGTTACATGGGGTGCCGTGGCAGCACATGCATGTGCATGTGCCCGGGAACAGAAATACTCACTCGATGTATGGAACCCTTTTGTGCTTTCTCCGCTTCACATCGACCCAATTATTGAATCGGTAACACGAACGGGCCGGCTCCTGGTATTTCATGAAGATCAGACAACCCGGGGATTCGGGAACCGGATTATTTCGGTGATCACTCAGCAGGCATTCAAGCACCTTAAGGCGCCCCCCGTGCTGGTAAGCGCACCGGATACACCGGTTCCCTTTGCACCACCACTCGAAACGCACTATCTTCCAAATAAAGAAAAACTGCTCAATGCACTCAACTCGCTCTGTAAAGGATGATTCTCATGAGCAACGATACGACAACACGCTCACTCACACTCCCTTCTCAGGCAGCTGCCGAAGTGGAAGCCACTATCTCGAAATGGCATGTGGCAGAGGGTGACTCATTCGAAAAAGGAACCGTACTCGCTGAAGCGGAAAGCGCGAAATCGACATTCGATTTTGAAGCACCTTGTCGCGGTACAGTAAAGAAAATACACTACAGTGAAGGGAAGACGGTCGGATTCGATACACCGGTTATCGATATAGAAACCGATGAGACCGATATCAAATACGAAGCGAGTCAGGATGCGGCTTCTGAGAAGCCCGAGTCGGATAAATCGACCTGTGCCGATACCGTCGATACACAAAAGGCTCCCTCCTTTACAAAATCACACACCCCTCAGAGTATGCCGGTCGGTATTCTGAGTATCGGCACCTATCTGCCACAGCGAGTCGTACCAAACAAAGAGCTTCTTGGGAACTTCTCTGATCTTACGGCAGAATATATGTATGGCGTAACCGGAATAAAAGAACGGCGCTGGGCCGATGATGACGAAAAGCCCTCTGACATGGCCTACCATGCTGCAAAAGAAGCACTCGATAACGCCGGGCTGAATGCGAATGAGATCGAGGCAATCATCGTTGCCACCACCACTCCGGATGTCGCCATGCCGGCAACCGCCTGCAAGCTGCAACAAATGCTGGAGGTCTACAACATCCCCTGCTACGATCTTTCAGCCGCCTGTTCAGGATGGCTCTATGGCATCGTGAATGCAGAAGGACTAATCCGCACCGGTATCGCTTCCAATGTGCTTGTTGTTGCGGTTGACTTGCAGTCACGTATGCTTTCTCGCGAGGACAAGGATGCGCTGTTTCTTTTCGGGGACGGGGCTGGTGCAACGGTTGTCTCCTCACGCAGTGATGCCCACATGATAAAAGAAAAAATCCTCTCCGCGGATTCCAAAGGGTTACGGTACGCGCGACGTGAATTCCCGGGGTATTACATACCTGAAAAACCAGAAGATGAAGAGTCCTGGATCCGAGTCGATGGACGTGCTTTGTTTAAATTCGCAACCGAAAGTTTTGCAAAAGTAATACACGATGTGGTCGAACTCAGCGACTGGGATCACGATACAATCCGCTGGGTGGTACCGCACCAGGCAAATGCACGCATACTGAAAGCTGCTGCACGGAAAGCGAATATTCCGTTCAACAAGTTTTTCCTAAACATTGAACGTATTGGTAACACCTCCAGCGCAAGTATTCCGAATGCGCTGGCTGACGTACAGAAATTTTTGCAGCCCGGAGATAAAATCGTTCTCTGTTCAGTAGGGGCGGGTATTACCTACGCCGCAATTACATTGGAATGGTAACAACTATGCAGGTGGGAGATCTATGCAGCATCACATCGGGCACAGGGAACGGCTGAGACAACGATACCATAAAAGCGGGTGTACGGGGATGCATACGTATGAAATCCTCGAACTGCTGCTGACGTATGCGATTCCGCGTCGTGACACCAAACCGATTGCCAAGCGTTTGTTGAAAAAATTCGGGACACTGCACGGTGTGCTCCAGGCAGATCCCGGGGAACTCACCAAACTCGAGGGGCTTTCTTCCAAAAGTGCGGTATTTCTTCTGCTCATAGGCGACATAATCGGCCATACGCTTCATGAAAAGTATACGCAACGTAGTTTTATCGGACACCGCAGAGACGTCGAAGCACACCTCAGATACACCTATGGGGCGCGAAAGGACGAGTTCACTGCCGCGGTGTTTCTTGACGGCGCCCATTCCATTATAAAGACAGAAATCGTGGCACAGGGAACAGTAAACAAATGCACCATCTATCCGCGCACCATGGTAGAAAAAGCGATCCGCTGTGGAGCAGCCGCGCTCATCCTTGCTCACAACCATCCGGGCGGCACCACCTCCCCGTCACCCAATGACTGGAATCTTACATATAAACTGCGTGAAATACTCTCAACCCTCGAAATAGAAATGCTCGACCATCTTATCCTCTGTAGAGATAAAGTGGTGAGCCTTCGTGAAATGCCCGAATGGCCCCGTTGAAACCAGACCCAGCCAACCTCTACGACATATCCTTTATTTCGGTGATGAACTCCCCCTTGTCCTTGAACTCCCTGTATACAGATGCGAATCGAATGTAGGCCACATCATCAAGCGCAGAGAGCTCATCCATCACGAGCTTTCCGATATCCTTACTCTCGATTTCAATACTCGATAGTTTCTCGATTTTTTCGGCGATTCTGTCGACGATCGCCTCGATTCGTTCACGACTGACCGATCGTTTTTTACATGCGGTAGTGATACCGGTGAAAAGTTTTTCCCGATCAAAGGGTTCTCTGCGCTTATCACGCTTAACCACGGTGAGAGGAACCTGTTCGACATATTCGTATGTAGTGAAACGCTTTGCACAATTGATGCATTCTCTTCTTCTGCGTACCGCCCGTTCCTCCCTGCTTGAACGTGAATCTACCACCTTATCCTGTTGACACCCGCAGTAGGGACATTTCATTCTTTCACCTTTGCTACACGTGACACAGCATCTACTATATGTTGTATATAATATACAATATTATGACACAATGTGCAACATTTACCCTCTGGTACCACCCTTGTGTTCCGGTGCCCGCCCCGGACCCGATTCAATGGTTTTTATTATTCTCCAACTCCGCTGCTGCCCCCAGCGCAGATCAGAAAGAAAACTCTATTCGCAGACCGGCTTGTGGTGACTGCGAAGGAAACAATGATGCATTGGAAGTGACTGTAATACGATGGCTTCGAAAAATATTCCTGATATCGATCATCGCTGCAACCCGATTGACCGCAAGGGACGCGATAAAAAAAGAATAGACCACTTTCATTTTACTCGCTGTCGCACGCATGTCTGCATACTCCTCACGAAGTGAATCAAGTGGCCATTGCCATTGGGTTCCCCTGGCAGTATACTTTTCATCGAGATCCAGCCGGGAAAGCTCCAGAGCCCTGTTATATTCTTCACTATCATTGAATACCGCCAGATTACGCCAGTATGCCGCATCCATATCGGAATGTGATGCCCCCGCGAAGCGTCTCGCATATGCGCGGGAATCACCGTATATTGCATCTGTATATGTCCTGAAAAAATAAAACGCACCTATACATAAGGCGTCTATTCCGAGAAAGGCCATCGCTTTTTGCTTTCTTCCGAGATACGAATGCCCGGTACCGGGTAGAACAACTGATGACACCCCCGCCCAGAGTCGTGATTTTTCAGTATGTTGCGAAGCGAATACATCCACACTGTCGGTCGTTATTTGATTTTCCTCTACGCTCACCTGGCCAAACAGCGGTATTGCGCAGAGACATAGCAGCATTACACACATTCCCGGTCTTTTTTTGGTCGGAGTTGTTTTTATTACCGTGATACGCATCAAAACGACACCTCCACACCACAATGCAGCCCCAGCCCTTTTTTGTTTCCTACGATTCTGCTCTCGAGCCGGACACCCTCCCATACACTCTTTTCTTCCAGAAGGGCCTGATTGTACGCGTGTGCACAAAGACCTGCATCGAGGGCACTTACAATCCGGTTCACCATCATAAAAACGAGTGCTATTTTAGCATGTGAATACCGGGTATTCTTGCGTCGCACCAGTCTGTCATATGTGTCATAATAGTCGGAAAACCCCCAGTATCTCTCTTTTTCACCGGCGAGGAAAAATTTGGCAGGAATACCAATTGCCGCACTGCTGTCAACAGGCGCATACCTGACCTGTTTTCCATGATACGGGCTTTCCGTATCATTCATCTGAAGCGTCACCGTATCGCCATGAATCGCATCGGTACGCAGCCTTGGTGCAGCATCTTTCCATCCCTGGATAAATTTTTTTTCCTCAATTATGTCATACATGTCATCGGTACCGCTGTCCGCTTTGAATTCCAGGATATCAAAACCCTGTCCTCCGGTATACCCACCGAAAAATGAATAGGATGTATCGACAATGGAATCCACATTCCCGGGGATATCGTTGTCCTGTTGTGCAGTAAATTCGATCAGGCTTTTCAAGCTGTCGTAATAATTTTCAAAATGGCTGACGCTGTAGGCCGTATCAGCGTGCTTTTTTGCACGTCTGTTGTACTCCTTTGCCTGCTGACGGAAATGGTATACGGTGGCGCCCAGTGTGATCTCCGATGCAAGAAATATGGCCGCACGTCGGTAATTCTTTGCATAGATTTCGCCCAGTCCTGGCAGAATAAACGAAAAAAGCATCGCAAGTTTCGGAGATCGATACTCATCCAGATTCTGCGCAAAATTGATAGACCGCGTCTCCTTGCGCTCGTTCACTACAAAGGCCTGCTGCTTTTCTTCATCCCTGGAAGAATCGGCCTGCGTGTCCTTCGCATCCGCCTTTCCACCGATCTCACGCTCCTGAAGTGCACTGCTGTCACCATCGGTGTAGGCGGTCACCGTATCGCTGGTCTCTCGGGCGGTATCCTGCAGTGTCTCTTCATCCGCGATTATCAGCTCTTCTTCGCCCTCGATAAAAAGATCCTGCTCATCGAGCAGCATCTGCTCTGTTTCGTTGTTTCCGGCTGCGGTATCTTCTATATCCCCGTCCACAGTATCCGACACGAGAGTATCCTTGGGAACAACCGGCAAAGAGGCTTGTCCGGTGACCTCCTCGTCTCGCGGCGTAACCGAATTGACGATCGTCGTTTCATTCGCAGTATCTGCAGGCTCTTCAACGGCCATCACCTCTGCATCATTCATTTGAGCAGAAACAATCGTATCGGGAACCGGGACGGTCGCCGAGTCCTCAGTCGCTCCCCGACCGGGGAATACGTACAACAACGCAATTGTCGTGATACTGTATACTATTTTCATTGCTTATCCCAGATAGTCGTGTACTGATCACCCATATCCTCACCCTATACCAAGCATATCCTGCATGGAATATAAACCTGTCGGTCTATTATAAAGCCACTTTGCGGCCTCCACCGCTCCCTGCGCAAATGTCGCACGGGTGTGGGCCGTATGCTTCAGTTCAATACGCTCTCCTTCGCCTGCAAAAAGCACCGTGTGATCTCCGGTAATGCCACCCCCGCGCACGGCATGCATACCGATCTCTTTTCTACTTCGACCCTCGGAGTAATTGCCTGCTCGTCCGTGCATTACATGGGTTTCATAGTCGAGTTTCATGGCAGAAGCGACGATCTCCCCGAGACGTTTTGCGGTCCCACTCGGTGAATCTTTCTTTCTGCGGTGATGCGCTTCAATAATTTCGACATCAAAAGCACTGATAAGCCCCTCGGCCGCAATACGCGTTAAATAAAAAAGGAGATTGACCCCCATACTCATATTAGGACTATACAGAAGTGCTGTTTTTTGACTACATTCACGCATTTTTTGCTCCACACCATCATCAAATCCGGTAGTGCCGACCACCGCTTTCATACCGTGTGTACCGATCATGTCAAAAAATGCAGGCAATTGCTGCGGTGTGGAAAAATGGATGGCCACATTCTCCTTGGTGCACATCGATGCGGTAAGTTCAGCTGATACCTCGATCCC
This sequence comes from uncultured Fibrobacterota bacterium, assembly GCA_964589825.1. Lineage (GTDB taxonomy): Bacteria > Fibrobacterota > Chitinivibrionia > Chitinivibrionales > WJKA01 > CAZPUS01. Next base: position 63,175 of record CAZPUS010000012.1, read on the forward strand.
GATATCACCGACACCGATACACGCACCATACTCTTTGCCAATATCCGGATGTGAAGGAGACTCAACGGCCGCTTTCAATTCCACCCCGCCGTCATTAGCGATACATTTACCGATCTCTGCTCCCATCCTTCCCAATGCGCCGATAAGTATCACTGGCACTGTCATTGTACGCACCGCTTTGTTAAGGAGTTGCAATAGTGTACGTTTTGAGTACGTCTGTAAGTTTGGCTTTATTGTCCGGCTTCATCTCCACAAGCGGTAACCGCAACGGTCCTGCGGGAAAACCGAGATCGCGCATGGCCGTTTTTACGGGAATTGGATTCGTTTCATAGAAAAGGGCCTGGAAAAGCTCGAAAAGATCTTCGTGAATGGTACGGGCCTTTTCGCATTGCCCTTCGTTCATGGCGCGTATAAGTGCACACATCTTTGCAGGAACCACGTTACCGGTAACGGTAATGGCACCTTTGCCGCCGCTTGCAAGAATATGCAACGTCTGAATATCCTCCCCTGAAAGGATGGTAAGACGGTCTCCACAACGACGGTGAATATCCGAAACCTGCACGATATTTCCCGATGCCTCCTTTACTCCAATGATCGTTGGAAATTCGCAGAGCCTTTCGATAGTCTCGGCACCCAGGTTAACCCCGGTGCGACCGGGAACATTATACATGACAACGGGCATATCGACACTTTGCGCAAGCGCTTTGTAATGCGCAAAAAGACCATCCTGTGTGGGCTTGTTGTAATACGGGGTTATACAGAGAATTGCATCGGCACCACGTTGCTGTGCGTGCTGCGCGATTTCTATCGATTCCCTGGTATTGTTCGATCCCGCCCCCGCGATAACCTGTGCTCTGGAATCGACCTGATCGATCACGATATCTACCACACGCCTGTGTTCATCCCATGAAAGAGTGGCCGATTCTCCCGTTGTCCCGCAGGGAACGACGCCGGCTACCCCCTGCGAAAGCAGAAACTCCACATTTTTTCTAAGCCCCTCTTCATCAAGCGTCAAATCCTCATGAAAGGGGGTAATAATCGCCGGATAGCAGCCTTGCAGCTTCATGATCGCTCCTTTTTGCTCGAAGACTTCCACGCACCGGGATTGTCTACTGCTGTTCTTCTTTGACAATCCATGCACGCAGCTGTGCGGTCACATTTTTGGTAAGGGTAATATCAATTGTATACACACCGAGTTCACGAATCGGTTCATCGAGTTGTACATTCTTAACTTCCACGTCAATACCTTCATCCTTGAGAAAACGGGCTATCTGATTCGCAGCGACCGAACCAAACAGCTTCTCATTTTCATCGACCTTTACTCTGATGGTACAAGGCGTATTTTCTATCTGTTTGGCCTTCTGTTGTGCCTCCTGTTCTTTCTGCTGCTGCTGTTTCTCTTTCACCTTTTGAAGTGTATCAAGCTGTTTCAGATTCGAGGGAGTCGCACACATCGCGATACCCTGAGGCAACAGATAATTTCGCGCAAACCCCTTCTTGACGGATACGACCGACAAAGCCTCTCCAAGTCCCTGGTAATCTTTTTTAAGAATTACGTCCATTCTTACGATCCTTTTTTGTTAACATCGTTTTACTGAGTACCAAACTGTGAATACTGTTGATCTTGAAAATAGGTGTGGCTTAGCGATAAACATTCTCTCTGACGAACGGTAACAATGCAAGATGACGTGCACGCTTTATCTCTCTGGTAAGCATCCGCTGGGTCTTTGCATTAAGCTTGGTCGCACGCCGGGGCAGTATTCGTCCGCGCTCATCGATAAATTCTTTTAGTATATCGGGTTGTTTGTAATCCGGGACGATATTGTTTTGCACAAACCAGTCTTTTTTGAATTGTGTCCTATACATTATGCATTCTCCCTGCTGTCTGTTTTAGTTTCCTGATCGTCTGCATTTTCTAGCGAAGATGATTCTGTATTCATTTGCGGTTCGTTTTCCTGAGCACGCATCTGTTCGCGCATCTGCTCTTTACGAGAATCACGCACTATGGAAAGAAAACGAACGACATTCGTATTCAGTCTAAGTGTGCGCTCAAGCGTCCCGATAACCGATCCTTCGGCACGGTAATTGAATACACAGTAATACCCCGATCTCTTTTTCTTATTCTGTATCGGCTGCGCAAATACTCGTTTGCCCCAACGCTCTATCGACTCAACATGCGCATGCGAATTCAGAAGTTCTTCGATCTGAGAGATCTCTTTTTCGTACTGGTCCTCTCCCATTACTCCGTCGAATACGACGACCGACTCGTATGGTCGTTCCATACTAAAACCTCCTGTGGTCTGAAATGGCCGTGATACTCCTGGGTATCACAGCAGGATTATTAACATACCCCGTTGTGAGCTTTCATCCTCTATTTTACGATGCGAATAACTCGATACGGGTATTTATTCCTGTCTGAGCTGAATTAAGCGGGTGTTTTGATGAACGCTGCGGTGAGCCATGCTGCTATTGAGTTCTCCACAACCAAGGGGCAACGTTGTTGGTTGTCTCATGATTTACAAGAACATACGCGTAGTACGGATTGCAGCAGATTCCGCGAACAAAAGTGCTCAATTCAGGTATTATTCAGCATGTTCATGGCTGCATGAACATGCTTACTGCACAACAACTCGATCCCCTCACTACATTTTTGGAGGGCATTTTCTATACGTTCATTCTCCTCCTGTGTAAATGTGCCCAGCACAAATTCGACCCGATCCTGTCCGGCTGCCGGTTGTCCGATACCGATACGAATGCGTGCAAAATCACTTCCTGCATACGCAATTATTGATTTCAGGCCATTGTGACCACCTGCAGACCCTTTCAGCCTCATTCGTATCGCACCAGTATCCAGGTTACAATCATCAACAACAGTCACAACACGCGCAGACGAGACACCGCATATGTCACACACTTCTTCGAATGCCATACCACAGCGATTCACATATGTGCGAGGTTTGGCACATACGATCGGACACCCGCTTGAAGTTTGTGCCCAAAGCAAATCGTTCAATTGAGTACTTTGTACCCGTTGTACACTATTCAAGTGCTCAACCAGGGTATCGATGCATTGAAACCCCACATTGTGTCGTGTACCATGGTATTTACGGGGGAAATTCCCGATTCCGAATACAACCCATTCCGCCGTTTTGCAGCGGGATAACGGATACCTTTTTCGAAATATGTCAAAGAACCCCACTGGCTATCCCTGCAGAAATTATCCGTTTTCGCTTTGGTTTTCACCAGTTTCGTCTTCTGTTTCAGCCGCTTCTTCCGACTGTGCTTCTTCAGCAACACCTTCCTCTTCTTCAGCAGCCTCCTGCTTAGGCATCATTACCGCAGCGAGAACCTCGTCTTCTGAATCCTTTATCTCGATTCCTTCCTGTTGAATATCACGTACATGAATCGAATCACCAACCTCCATATGCGACACGTCCACCGTGATGTGCTCAGGTATATTCCCCGGCAGACACTCAATGGAAAGCGAGTCGGCCGTGTGCTGCAACAGCCCGCCGTCCCGGCTTACTCCTATGGGCGTACCTTCTATATGCAGCGGACAGGACACCGTCACTTTTTCTTTCATAGAAACATGCTGAAAATCGACATGAAGGATTTTCTCTTTACGAAGTACGTCGGTCTGCATATCCTTTATTATTGCACGCGATTCATCTTCATCTTTCATATCAAGGTCCATGATATGCATCTCTTTATTGTTCTGAACCACTGAAAGCATATTGCGATAATCGACTTCAATAGAACGCGGTTTACGGTCATGACCGTAATATGTAGCCGGAATCCACCCGTCTGCACGAATCTTGCGTGCATACGACTTCCCTTTTCCTGTTCGCTCTCTCGTGTTGAGTTTTACAATGTCCACGAAAATCTCCTTCTAAAGCTTCTGTAGTATGTGAATGCTGATTATAAAAAAACTGGGGTGGCAGGACTCGAACCTGCGATACAGGGACCAAAACCCTGGGACTTGCCAACTTGTCGACACCCCAATACTATATTACTGTTTTAGATAACAAAGTATGCTGCGGTTACCGATTGCTGCTTATAGACTCTCGGCGTTTTATTCTCCGATTATCTCCTGAGCTTCCGAACTCTGCCCGGCATCCGGAGTGTTTTCACTTAGAGACTCACTATCGGACGCCGGCTTGCTGGAAAGCTCCTCTTTTTCGCTGTTCAACATGCGTTCATATTCGTTAAGCACTCTGTATTCAATGGTCTTCCGCATTTCATTATTTATAGGATGTGCAACGTCTCTGAATTTTCCGTCGTTGCACTTTCTGTTCGGCATGGAGACGAAATAGCCTGCATCTCCTTTTATCACCTTCAGGTTCCTTACAATAAATGCATCGTCGAATACGATGCTTGCAAATGCTTTGAGCTTATTCTCATTTCGCAGATTTACTCTCACTTCGGTTATTTCCACGTTTCGACCCTCCTGCTCTGAGTGTACAAGCGTTTCTTTAGTTGGCTACCAGACTGTACGGTACTCCTGATTTATATTCGCCGCAGCCTCCTCCTTGTAGTGTGTCCCGGGCGTGTACACCCCGGATATTCGGTAATTGCGTAACTACCATAATTGACAAAATAACGCATTGTTGTAGCAGACCTGATATTCGTCCGGTCCGCACTGACTGCAGTACATGACGCAACGTGGAAACAATAACCGTTACTGCGAATGATCGCAGTATCAATAAAAAATAATATATTCCCACCAAAAATCAAAAGCATGCTTCATATGCAGCATTAATACCAGAGACGGCCACCGATGTTGAGGAAAAAATCACCGGGGGTTTCACTTGTATCGTTATACCCGCACGCAGCAAAAAACGAATAGCGCTGCCTGAGCATATACTGCATCCTGAATTTCACCGTTGTATGCCGTACCGTCGTCTTGCCAAGGAACGTTTTGGTTTCCGGGTCTCTGTATTCGTCTTCATCTCGTCCTCCCTGATATACGTCGAGAATCGATCCACCACGGGCGCTCTTGTTTTTTCGTACGTTGTCAAAGGAGAGCGTCAATCGCAAAGAACGATACAAATAGTGATGTAAGGCAACGGTCAGAGCTTCGGAATTAGGACCGAGGGGTGAGCCAAGGATCTTTCCAAAATGAGTAAAACGATGACTGCCGCCATAGTAATGTGTATAAACCCATGGTTCTATACGTGAATACTCGACATCAATGGAAAAATCGTGCGTAAAGGCAGTAAAAAAATGCTGCATCCCAAGGGTCAAACCCCATTTATCACCAAAATCGTCCGAAAACAACGGCCATCCGACATTGATATCGTCGATAAGAAATTCGGCATACCACCGCCACGCATCGGGAAAGCGGAGGCTTGCGTCCATAAAAACAAGCGTATTGCCTCTGTCTCCATATACCTGCTGTGCCACGGCATACGGTACGAACGGAATCATATACCGCCACTGCCATTGCTGTTGTGTACCCATTAGCTCCTCTGCAACTGAATTGGTATCCGCCGGAGTATCCGCACAATCCATTGTATCGGCGCACGGCGGTTGTTGATCGGTCACCGATCCGTGTACCAGCACCTCTCCGACACCAAAATAAAATCGTTTATTCCATCCGGGAAAACGCAATCGATGCGTATAGAGGTATTTCCCCTTTCCACGCTGGCTGTTGAGCTCCGCGATCGAGTGTATATAATTGGTCCTCCACAAATCGAGACGTGTCCGAAAATAGGTGGCCGGCGGCGCATTGGCGGAAAAGGTGAGAGGATGGTATATGCAGGGCCCCTGGCGGAATCTGTCGACACCCGCTTCGAGATCGAGGTAGCGATAATGATAATTAATTCCTCCGCGCAAAAGAGAGTACACTCTGGCATGACTCGAATCCATCCGGCCGAATAAAAGAGTGGGGACTCCCTCATACGACTCGAACGAGGAGCCCCTGAATAAGGTATCACTCCTGTATTCGGTTGTAATATCCATGGCATACCAATACGAAAAACGCTCTACATGACCTGCCATTGAGGGATTAAACGTAAAAAAAATCGAATTTCCTGAAAGCGTTCGTTCGTAATCGGCCAGCAATGCCCCGTTGATATGCGTAGATACGTCTTTCTCTTTGCTGCTCCACCCGTAGGCATCGTAGGTTCGGAATACTTTATTGTAAAAGCGCTGTTTCATAACCCTGTCGTATGCGGTAATCTTACGGCTACTGTCGAGTGAATCGAACCGGGCAAAAAGATCCCGCAGCTGTGACGCATACATGGGCTGAAAAAACATCGTCTCCGGATACTCGAGCGCGTATTTCGTGTGAAGACGATGAATAAAACGATTCACCGAAGCATCGATTTCGATATTAGGTGAATATTCTGCATGTAGTTGCGCGCCGCACGCAATAGCGATAAGAAGCACATATGCAGTGGTGCAAAACCGGATGTCTATTTTGAATGATCCCATATCCTCTCTCTCTCCTCGCCCTGCAGCATCGAATGTGTCTGACGAAGCAGTGCCGGAATATCGAGATTTTCAGGACACCGCTTCAGACATGCGCCACATTCCAGACATTTATCCGCTTTTTGTCCGGGAAACCAGTGTCCCGCATTCCCGAGAAGATTGTAGCGCATTCTGCCGAATGCATGCATATCAAAGGCAATTCCAAGATTACGAAGTCGCAAGATCTCCGGGATTTGCACATTGTGCGGACACGGCATGCATTCGTAGCACACACTGCACCGTGTGCTGCCCAGTGCCGCCCGCTCGATATCTTCAAACCGCTGCATTGCGCTGCCGTGTTGTTCGGACTCGAGGTGCTGCCATGAGGTGACGGCATCACAATGTGGCTCTAGCTCGTCGGGGTGCGCCGCACCCGCAGCTATAGTCGTCACTCCATCCTGGGCAAGCAGCCAGTGATGCGCCAGTTCCAGAGGGGAAAAAGGAGTACATGCTGCAGTCAGTTTTTCTGCCGGTGTAGTCAGCATACCGGACTTTTCCGTAGGTGAAAGGATGAGAATCCCGCAGCCTCGTTGACGCGCTAATTCTACCGCAGGAGCATTTCGTTGATAGGTGAACCAGTAGAGTATACTCGCCGCCTGAAAAAAACCGGTCGATATGGTTGTTTTGAGAAGCTGGGGGCCAGCATGAGACGAAAACCCGGCAAAGGAGACTACGCCATCATCGATCGCATCGTAAATTCCTCGTACGGTACCCTCTTTTGCACAACTTCTTTTAAAAATATCTTCGGTATTGATACCATGTACATCGACTATGTCTATGTGAGAAACACCCATTTTCTGACACGCTTCAGCGATCTGTCTGCGGGCCTTTTCTCGGGCAATACCTGCCTGAATTTTAGTAGAAATATAAAAAGAATCCCTCCCGAGTTCTTTCAGCGCCAATCCTACGAGTTTTTCACTGTTTCCGTAGCCTCGGGCTGTATCGATGTGATTTATCCCAAGTTGCTTCGCTTTTGCAATCGTCTCGATCGCATTTCTCTCTTTTCCGGCTCGATCCTTCGCTGGTAACCCGTCTTCCTTAAAAGGGATGCGCATTGCGCCGAAACTGATTGCCGATACACGAAGGCCGGTCGATCCATATTCCCGATATTGCATAGATTCCTCCATAGTCAGTCAGGTAGCCGATTGGCGTAATCAGCCCCGGCGCCAAAAAAACCGCCCCGTTTCTATTCGCCACAGGGTCAAATATTATACAAACGACGAGGGGAGAAAAAATTCGGTCATATGCCGTTTTGCATACACATCGGTCATACCTGCGATATAATCGGTAATCATTCGCCAGTAGGGTGTCTCTTCAGTATAATTGGAATTCTTGATAAATCGAAAAAAGGTGTTCAGTGTCGGTGTTTCCCGCTCCAGTTCATTTACATATTGTTTGTTTTTGCCAAGATCGGAATCCTCTATGACCCGCAAAAGTTCGTAAAAAAGCAGCTCGAGTATACGAGAGGCTTTTTTAGCCCGTCGTTTTACTTCCCGATTGGTATAGATGCACCGGTAATTAAACTCCTTGAGCATCTGCATGAGCCCATGCACCTCGTGACTCATTTCGATACGGTCCTTGCCGACACTGTGGCCTATAATATCATTTACGAATACACCGATAATTTTTCCGTTATCCTTACCCAGTCCCTTGACAACTTCGGAAGGGATCTCGTTCGATTTGATCACTCCCGCCTTTAGTCCATCCTCCAGGTCACGCCCAAGATACGCCACCCGATCGACCATACGCACAAGACATCCTTCGAGCGTTGAAGGGAATTGTCCCAGTTCCGTAATAGCGTCGAGATTGGCGTTTTTTCTGCTACGATCGGGCTCAAGCACCCTGTCAAATTCCTCACCACAGTGCGTCACGATGCCATCCCGGACTTCAAAGGTCAGATTCAGCCCTTCTCCATAGTTGGTAAGCTTATCAACCACCCGCAACCCGTGTATCTCGTGATGGAATCCATGCGGGACGCCTTCACTCTGCAGTATTTTGTCAAGTGTCCGCTCTCCCGGATGTCCAAAGGGGGGATGACCGAGATCATGTCCAACCGCAATGGCGTTTATCAGTTCCAGATTGAGATTAAGACACCTGCCGATCACTGACGCGATACTCGAGACATGCAGCACATGTTCCATACGCGTACATATATGATCGTTATCAGGGGCGAGAAACACCTGCGTCTTATGCTTGAGTCTTCGAAACGGAGGTGAGTGAATGATCCTGTTTTCATCCCGCGCAAAATCGAGCCTGAACGGATCTTTTTTCAACGGCTTTTTCCTGCCGCGAGAATGACTGCTTTTTGATGCGTACGGACTAAGCTTCTGTTCTTCGGCCCGCAGAAATGCATTTATATCGAATTCCGTAGACATGACGATAACTTTTTTCAGGGTGGCACGATCGGGTTACTGCAAAGATAAAAAATACTTTTTTCAGCCTATTATTTTCTTTTTTTTGCAAGCGAAAACAGCGGTTTTTTTCCTTTTTTTCTAAATTTCGAAATTATCTCCTCCGCCTTCTTGAATGGCACGGTTACAAAAGAAAAATTTTCCATAACCTGAATATCACCAATTTCTCTGGCATCGATAGAAACCCGATTGGTAAGCAATTCCACCAGTCTTTTCGGTGTCACCTTATCTTTTTTCCCCATACCGACAAAGAGCCTCGTTTTCCCCTGCTGATCGAGCGGTCTGCCTTTTGAACCCGACTTCCCCATTTCACCATAATGTTCCGGATTGAGCGTATCTTCAAAACAGTATTTAAGAACGACCGCAAGCATATCTGCCGGCTCCTCCCCTGACAGCAACTGGTCTGCCCAGTCATAATATTTATCTTCCACCTCTTCTTCTGCGATATTCATTATTTCTTCGGTAAATTTCTTTTTCTTTGCCTCCAGAATCTCTTTGACCCCGGGTACTTTCGACTTTTTTATGTCAGCCTTTGCGATACGCTGAATAAACAACAAACGTTTATATTCGCTCGAGGTGATAAACGTAACCGCGGTACCTTCTCTACCCGCCCTGCCTGTTCTTCCAATTCGGTGTACATATGATTCAGGATCCTGGGGGAGCGAATAGTTGATCACATGGGTAAGATTGTTTACATCAATTCCTCTGGCAGCAACATCAGTGGCAACCAGAACAGTGACACGCTGTTTTCTGAATGCATCGAGCGTTTTCTGTCTCTGAGCCTGGGAAATGTCTCCATGAATAGCTTCGGCATCATACCCCCTGTCTTTGAGATGATTGGCCACGGCATCCACATCTTTTTTGGTCCGGCAGAAAACAAGTCCGTAAAAATCGTCTTCCACGTCTATTATTCTGCATAACGCCTCGAATTTATCCCGTTCATTTACTTCGAAATAAATTTGATCGGTCAGATCGGTGGTAAGACGCTCTTTTTTCGCTTTTAGAAACGTATAGCCGTCCATATACTTATGCGCAAGCTGTTTGATCCGATCCGGCATTGTGGCGGAAAAAAGCAAGGTTTTCTTGTCGGCATTGGTATGCTTCATTATCTCTTCCATGTCCTCGACAAACCCCATATTCAGCATCTCATCCGCCTCATCAAGTATAAGATGCGACAGGCTCCTGAGAGCAAGTGTTTTTCTGTTCAGATGATCTATGATCCTTCCCGGTGTCCCCACCACAATATGGATGCCGCTTTTTAGCTTACGAAATTGCTGCTCGATCGACTGACCGCCGTAAATCGGCACTATCCGTATATTTTTTTTGCCCCTGAGAGAGTGAATCTCCTCTGCCACCTGAACAGCCAGCTCACGCGTGGGAACCAGCACCAGAGACTGAACCGTGGTAGCATCGGTATCGATCATATCGATAAGCGGCAGTCCAAAGGCTGCAGTTTTTCCGGTACCGGTTTGTGCCTGGGCGATGATATTGGATTTATCACCCAGCATCTCCGGGATCGTCATTGCCTGAATTGCCGTCGGTTCTTCAAAACCTTTTGTATTAACCGCTGTTAACACATGTGCAGAAAGCCCTAATTCATCGAAACTCTTTTTGCTGTTCTTCATACTGTTTTTACACGCTCTCCTGTTTCCCTGTGCAATACAATGGCACAACGGGAAGGTATATAAAGTTTGATTTGATACGAACGGTGTCCCGATTCGTCTATGTATATGTGCGGGATATAACGCTGGTTAGGGTGCACACGTGCATATCCGCTGAATTCTTTCTGATCCGTATCGAGTACATGCCGGTATGGCACGGTATCGTCAAGGGAAATTCCGTAATCGGTATAGGAATTAACCGGATGAAAATTGCATACAAAAATATATTCTCCCCGCTGCACGGCGATGACATTGTCCGCGTCATGAAGATGCAGCGCTTCGGGCAAATAAGGTGCAATAAAATCATGAGAGGCGAGAAGACCGCACATTGCCTTGTCAAATGCGGCAAGGCGCGAATAATGAAGCTGCGGGTTATCCCTCAGATTCCATTGTCGTCTGCAATATTGATACGACCATCCATTCCCTTCCCTGGGGAAATCGATCCATTCCGGATGGCCGAACTCATTCCCCATAAAATTGAGGTAGGCCTGACCACATGTTGCGAAGGTGAGCAGCTTTGTCATTTTGTGAAGCGCCAGCGCTCTGTCGATAACAAGATTCTGCGATGATTCATGCATATCAGAATACATCGCCGAATCCGCCATCTCGAAAATAAGTGATTTGCCCCCCACGAGCGCCTGATCATGACATTCCACATAACTCACGGTCTGTTCATCGCTTCGACGATCGGTAAGCGCATTCCACAGCCCGTACATATTCCAGTCCTCATCCCTGACCTCTTTGCACAGCTTAAACCAATAATCGGTAACTCCCATTGCCATACGGTAATCGAAGCCGCACCCCATCTCATCCGCAGGCGCGGCCAGACCCGGCATGCCACTCACATCTTCGGCAATGGATATAGCCGATTCGTGCAGCCGATGCAGCAATTCATTGGCCAGCGTAAGATAACTGACCGCATCCTCGTCCACCGTTTCATTGAAATAGTCGTCATAGGAGCTAAAACCTGTTCCCAGTCCATGGTGGGTATACAACATGCTTGTAATTCCGTCAAAACGGAACCCGTCGACATGGTATTCGTCAAGCCAATATTTTAAATTAGATAAAAGAAAATGAATAACCTCTATTTTCCCGTAATCGAATAATCGCGAACTCCAGGCCGGATGAAAACCTCTATCCCCTCCATGAAAATACTGGTATTCCGTACCGTCGAATTTCGATAATCCTTCGACTTCATTGGCCACCGCATGAGAATGTACAATATCCATGATTACCCGCAGTCCCATACCATGGGCCGTATCCACCAGTGATTTTAATTCTTCCGGAGTACCGAACCGTGACGATGCTGCGAAGAAACTGCTCACCTGATACCCGAAGGAGCCGTAATAGGGATGTTCCTGTACAGCCATAAGCTGTACAGTGGTATAGCCGGCATCACGGATACGGGGCAGTGTGTTGTCTCGGAATTCGGCATAGGTACCTATACGCGGCTCCTGCTGTGCCATACCCACATGTGCCTCGTAAATGCACGGTGCTGGTGGTGCTGCCGGATGGGGATGCTTCCACCGGTATGGCGTCTCGGGGAGCCATATCTGCGCGTTAAAGATCAGTGTCTCGGGATCCTGCACCACCCTTCGCGCATATGCAGGGATTCTATCCCCGCTTCCACCATCCCAGCAAATATAAAGTTTATACAGCATACCATGCCAGAAACGATCCCCCGGAATAACGAGCTCCCAGTCTCCCTTTTTGTTGACTTTTCGTAATCCATACTCCGAGGTGGCCTCCCAGCCATTGCATTCACCTGTAAGATATATCTGCGTTGCATTGGGTGCCCATTCCCGGAAAATCCATTTATTACCCCTGAAATGCATTCCATAATACTCGTGCGCATTCGCGAAAACACGCAGATCATCTCCCAGCCGACGCTTCAGATGGGCTGTTTTAGCCGCTCTCCGGTTAAGCACAGGCAGATAAGGTTCAAGATAAGGGTCTTCCGTAAGCCGTGTACGTGTAGTATTCATACGCTAAAACCTTGGAAGAAGAGGACGCTTCAGCATACGCTCGTACAACTGCATATACTGTTGTGCAGTTTTTTCAAGCGAAAACCGTTCTGTGCTCTCTTTCATTATTCGTGTTATAGTAAATTTCTTCACCTCTGCGGATGCATGGTAAAATTCCATAGCCCGGGTAACCGCCCAGTACAGACCATTGCTGTCATAATCTTTGAATAAAAAACCGTTTCCACTGTTGGTATCCAAATCAAGAGGTAAAATTGTATCATTTATACCCCCGGTCTGCCTGGCAACAGGGAGTGATCCGAATAGACACCCGATCATTTGCACAAGACCGCATGGTTCGAACAATGATGGCATAAGAACAAAATCCGACGCAGCATAGGCCATATGCGACAGCTTTTCGTCAAATGCATGTATGCCCACGCGATCATGAAAATTATGAAACGAAGCGATGTTCGCGATCACCTCACGAAAGGGCCCGTTGGCGATAAATACTAACTGCAGGTTATCATTATAATAGGTAGAAACGATATCGTACATTTTTTCTGCAAGCAGTTGACACCCCTTCTGAACCGGATCGAGTCGCGACGGCCAGAAAAACAGGGGGGCATCAGCGTCGACTTTGATGCCGAGGATCTGCTGCAGCTCCTGCTTTATCTTTTTTTTGGCATCGCTATGCCTTTCCGGGGTATACTGATACGGGATATACGGACTATGAGACGGACTGTACTGCGGATCGGGCGCATTAAGTATTCCCACGGCACAACCAGCATTATGCTTGTTGGTTATTTCCCTTCGAATATCGGGAAGAAAAAAATCATGGTAACCGGCAGCGATTTCCTTAAGAAAAGTCGGACTTACGGTGTTGATAAAATGGGATGAAAAAATGCCACTCGCAAGAAAATCGACCTGGTTTGTGGAACGTGATTCTTCATAATTTTGCGGGGGCCGCTCGAAATATAGATGCTGCCAGAATTCGGCGGTATCGATGCCCCTGTCTTCTATGTAGTCAAGCGTTTGTTTATTGGTATGAGTATTATGTACCGTAAAAAGGCAGGGGATATTTCTCCTGCGTGCCATAGCGGGGATCAGACCGGTTAACCAGTCATTGCAATGGATAAGGTCGGGCTGCAGTTCCGGTATGATATTGTTAATCACTTCCCGCTGAAATGCAAGCGCCACTTTCGAACCTTCCGCCCTGTGAGAGCTGTAGATCCGATCCATGTAATAAAAATTGCGATCTTCGGCAAGATGAACTCTTCTGCCCGGCAATTTGTTTTGATACAAACGCAGTTCATCGTTGATGAGACGATGAATATTTATATTAAAAAGGTTGCGATAATGCGGCAGTGCGACATGCACATCGGTACCCGCTTCATACAATGCATTTACCAGCGATGCCGAAACATCGGCCAGCCCACCTTCCTTTACATGAAGACTTCGGGCCCGCTGCTCCATCATACCGGCAGGTACATAGGATATCTCAGGAGTCACGACAAGTATTTTCGGCTTCTGCTGCTGAGACATTCGCTTTTTCATATCCGATTCCTTATCTATTATGATTCCTCAGTTCCCGCCCATTTTACCAATCCCGGAATCACATTCTTGAAATGTGATTCCGCTGGTACGAGCCGGGCGGTAAATCCGTATCGTCCGGCATGTGCACATGAAAGCTGCTGGCGATACTCATACTTGCCGTCTCCGAGGACTTTCACCTTTTCCATCGGCATCACTTTGCCCTCCGTTACATTGTGTCTGGTATCGATGATACCGTAGTAAATTTCAACACTTACATCCTCCGGATCCATCTCTCCCAGATAGACTACGACCGAAACTGTAAACCCTTCGTTGATATGCAGATCGGTAAGCTCTTTCTCTGTCTCGGGTTCGTATACTGCGAGATTATCCCATTTTTCACGTAATGCTTCCTGGCGGGAATGCATGTTCGCGATATACTCATTCGGCTCACTGACAATAAACTCACGATAAAATACTTTGGCGGGCGCATAGAAACGCTCGTAGTAATTTTTAAGCATCGTAATACTCGAAAAGCACTCCAGCACCGTTTTTATCGATTCCCGCATCATCGATATCCACTGGCGGGGAATACTGCCTTCACGGCTATAATAGAGCGGAATCACCTGATTTTCAAGTACTTCATATAAATGCGCCGATTCGAGCATGTCCTGGTAGTGGTGGTCCTCGAATTCTTCCCTGTTTCCTATGCGCCATCCGTTTATTCCGTTGTAGGCTTCATCCCACCACCCGTCAAGCACACTGAGGTTGATGGCGCCATTAATGGCAGCCTTCATCCCTGAGGTTCCGCTTGCTTCCAGCGGACGACGCGGAACATTGAGCCATACATCAACCCCCTGTACTATCTTCTTTGCAATATTCATGCTGTAATCTTCGAGAAAAACCACCCGTTTTTTCACCGCCTCATCCTGGCTCAGTTGCAGCACACGCTTGATAAGCTCTTTGCCTTCATCATCGCGCGGATGTGCTTTCCCCGCGAATACAAACTGAACGGGCCGTTTATCATTCGATATTATCGCTTTCAGCCGCTCGATATCGTGAAGCAGAAGCCCCGCCCGCTTGTAGGCGGTAAACCGACGGGAAAACCCTATGGTAAGTGCATTGTTGTCAAGTTCTGGTTTGGCTTCATCGATCTGTCGTTTTGACTTGCCTTTTCGTGCGTAAGTCTTTTCTATATGATCGTATATCGCTCCGATAAGAGTCGATTTAGTCAGGGTATGTGCCTGCCATAATTCTTCATCGGGAATTGCGTCGATACTGCGTAACTGTTCCTCATCATCCGGGGCGGCTTTCCATTCCGGATTGAGATAGCGCTCGAACAACGACGCCTGCCGGTCCGAGATCCATGTGTCAAGATGGATACCGTTTGTTATTTGCGTAATCGGCACTTCATCCCGCTGGTGTTGCGGCCACAGATGCTTCCAGATATTCCGGGCTGTGTGACCGTGCAGCCTGCTGACACCATTGGCATATCGCGACATACGAAGGCCCAGAACGGTAAGGCTCAGCCATGTTTTGCTGTCATCACGCTCGCTTTTGTCGGGAAGCTGCGCCAGTTGGCACACTTTTTCGGCAGAAATCCCGTAGCGCGCTTCCAACGCCTTAAGATGAGGGTATATCAAATCGAGCCTGAATGCCTCGTTACCGGCGGCTACCGGCGTATGTATCGTGAATATGTTGGTATGAAGTGCGATCTCGACCGCCTGATCTACCGAAAAATTTCTTTTACTGCATAAATGTGCAACATATGCCAAATTGAGAAAAACGGCGTGACTTTCGTTAATATGGTATGCATGAGGGGTATAGCCGCATTTCTGCAGAACCTCGAAGCCACCGATACCGAGCAGCAATTCCTGACGCAGTCGCAGCTGCGCATCTCCGGGATAGAGCTGATCCGTTATTTTTCTTAATTCATACGGATTATCTTCGGTATTGGCATCGAGCAACAACAGTGTCGTTTTCCCAATTTCCACTTTCCACACTTCTGCGTTCAATTCTCCCTCAGGAAGCGGGATCGAAATAATGAGGGGTTCATTCTTTCCTGAACAAACCTTGCTTACAGGAAGTGTATGTACGACATTATGAGTCGGAAATTCCTGCTGCCAGCCATCATCGGTCAACCGCTGCTGGAAATAACCCTGCCGGTAAAACAATCCTACCCCGACCATATTGTAATCGAGGTCGGAGGCGGTCTTCATATGATCTCCGGCCAGTATACCCAGCCCGCCCGAATAAATTCCTATACTGTTGTGTATCCCGTATTCCATCGAAAAATACGCGATACATTCATTACACGAATCGGCATTTTTCATGTAGTCATCAAATTTTTCTTTCACTTCGTCAAGATGCGCACAAAAGCTCTCACTTTCCGCAAGCTCATTAAACCTCGCCTGTGAAGTGTAATTTAAAAGCATGATGGGATTGTGCTCGTATTCTTCCCACAGGTCCGGATTAATCCTCTTGAAAAGATCGATTGCATCACTGTGCCAATTCCACCACAGATTCCGCGACAATGTCTCCACAAAGCGTATTCGTTGCGGAATTAACGGTGATACGGTAAAAAGCTCAAGTTTCATAATTCAAGACCTTTCCATTTAACCATTTGTTTATAAACTCGATAGAATAAATCCAGCCTTACTAAATCATAATTACATACATACATTGAATAAAGGCCGAAGAGCCAACCGGCAAGGTCAATCTCTCCTTTTAGAAAATGCAATAGCAGCACGGCCCACCGCAGCGTTTATAAAAAAACGCTCCATTCAGGTTACAGGTGTGTCTCGCCGCACACACAAACACAGTAACGCTACAAGCCTGCCCCAATAATTACGTGCCACGCTTAGCGGTCGCGGTCGCAATGCATCATGCACCACCACGTAAGGGCGTGCCTTCGCCTTTCACAAAAATAAAGGATGTACGACGCTATCCCTGACTACGATATTGTAATAGTATTGTTAAGGGTACCGTACGGATTTGGAACCCATTCCCTGCATTTAGGATCGATACTCCAATTCCCATCAACGATATATTTGTATTCATGCGTTCCTTTAGGCAGCATAACCGTAATGCTGAAATGCCCATCCGGGCCGACTCTCTTCATTTTCTTGGCATTCGGTTTCCATTCCCATGGCGAACCGGTCAGATATACCTGGCTGTCGGGGGCGGCGGTATGCTCGAACGTCACCCGTTTTGTTTTCGATCTTTTCTGTTTAGGTGCAGGCATACATCTCTCCTTTGTTTTGATAGAACCGGATACACTATTACCCCCTCTTTTTCCCGTATTCCATTTAAGATAAAAATACAACATTTGCATATGGATATGCATTAAAAAATATAGGTGTTGATCGTTAATTTTTGCCCCTGAACCGGATTATATTTCTCGTGCCCGGTCTTTTTTTTTGGTCGGCATAAAAAAGCTTGCACCTCTTCTCAGGGTGTATTATTTTTAAGATGCCTAAAAAATGGTTTGGTCACAGCAATGCGGACCTTCATCTGTGCGGCACTTCCTCTGCTATTCAAAAAGAGACCAATCCTCCGTCGGCGTTATCAAAGAACGTATAGGTATGATTCGGTTCTTGATACGTCAAATACAGCATTTGATCAGTATACTGACAAAGCCGCTTTCAAGACCTTACCGGGAGGGTAAAATGAATCATTTCCGATTTTTCCCCACAATGTGCATAGCGCTGTCTCTTATAACAGCCCTTGTCCACGGCCAATCCCTTGTCGGCTATTGGAATTTCGAAAACCAGGACGACTCGGTGGTGATTGATGCACATAACGGCCTGGACGCAGAGGTACACAGCACCGATTCTGCTGGTGGAATATTGACGTACGTTGTTGGTAAAGCCGGGATGGCCGTCCGGATGGACAGTGGACGTGTATGGGCGGACGCACGAACGGACAGCAACCAGACAGGTATCGCTGATTTCCCGGTTACGCTCTCTGCGTGGGTTAAAACAGACAATACCACCGATTTTATGTATGCCCTTACATTCGGAGATGGAGGGGAGCCGCACGGTCTCGGGCTTGGAATTAAAGAGGGCAAAATACTGCTTCTCTCACGTTACTGGAACCAAAACACGACCTTTTTCGGGGACGAAATAATTGCGGATAATCAGTGGCACTTTCTCACCGCCGTCTGCTTCAGCGAAACGACGCAGGTAGATGACAGCCTCATTATCACTGCATATGCAAGACTCTATGTAGACGGTAAGGAAATCGATTCGGTAACGAGAACACAGGGTGGTGTTTTTTCCTCTCCCTTTGAAATAAGGCAATTTCCCCGCAGATACGATCGAATCTCGATCGGACGATGGCAAAAACAGTACTGGCCTAACGGTTATTTTGAGGGGGCTCTTGACGAAATCAGAGTACACCGCAGTGCACTGCCCCGGGACTCCATCATCGATATAATGTACAGCGCTCTTTCTCCTGACCCTGTTTCGCTAAATACCACCTCACTGGCAGTAGCCGAAAATGACGATGCCGTTATCATTGTGCACGCATTAGGCGGCGAACCGCTCGATTATAGATGGAAAAATAAAAACGGCACCATAATCGACAGCAGTATCGGCAAAAGCGCTTTTTACGATACACTCATTATCAATAACGTACAGAAAAACAGAGATGACGGGAGCCGGTATTACTGTGACGTGTCAAACGCCCAGGGAAGCGCATCAAGTGCACAATGTACAATACGGGTTTACAGCGGTGTAAATGCCGACTTTTCTTATAAAAAAAACGACGTCTCGGACTACAACCTCGATGTGACGTTTTACGATTCTTCGACAGGGGATATAGATCAGTGGGAATGGTCGTTTGGTGACGGAGAGGATTCCACATATACTTCTGCGGTCTCCGCGCTTCACCACACCTACAATGACACTGGTGTCTATACATGCACGCTGGTCGTCTCAGGCGGATCCGGAGTAATTCCAAGCGATACCGCGACCGCAACTATTCGTTTTTATCTCCCTGATACGTCAAACGTTCTTCGTCTTGATACGGCATATCGTCTTGACGGACGTCGACTCGTATACCGGATAAAAAACATAGACAGTATCGAGACCACGTTTCTTCAGGATGCGGACGTGGGTATCTGGCTCACGCGCAACAATTTCCCCTCCGACGGTACAATCGACAGTGTCACCTCTCCGGACCGGGTATTGATGCGCTACCCCGACCCCGATGAAATGGGGAACATTTTTACGGACACGATACTCCTGGACACTCCGCTGGTACGACTCTATCACTTATGGCCGTCACCGATTATTTCGGAAGCCGGAAAGCCCGACAGAACACGCGATTTCCGCTATGACAAAACATACAGAGTCGATATCCAAATCCGGAATCCCCTCTCCTTTTCCGCCTCCTTTCTCGGCAACACCGGAACACACGAGACGGTTGTTCTCGACACGCAACACCTTGCCATTGCGCAAATTCGACTCGACAGTTCATCCCGCATAGATACCCCGCTGGTCGAATCTCTTATTTTTGAATACGGCTTTTCGGCAAGTTCGCTGGACCATAATGACACCCTCTCCACAAGCGAAATAATTGGTACCGATCCTTATGTATGGGAGATAGAAGACAGTATGTTCATGCAGGTTGACACACATCGTGTCTACGCAGAGGTGACGCAGGTGGGCGTACGCAACATAAAGGATGTGGTACAGAAGGTTGAATT
>CAZPUS010000013.1:0-51786 GCA_964589825.1 uncultured Fibrobacterota bacterium
CTCCGACACCGCGTCGATATGAAGTTTATCAAAGCGGTCCAGCCAGAGCCACTTGTGCGAAAAGGTATGGGTGCGGTTGATTTCTTTGTAATAGACGAACGTTGAATCGTGGAGGCTGTAAACCGCAAGATTGCAACCGCTGTACGCATTGAGCGCCGTGCCGAACCAATGCGCACGCCGGGGGGTAATTGCGGAGTGCGTTTTGTGGATCCAGACGACTGCAGCGGTATCCTGCACGTAGCTTCCGAGTGTGCGCAGGTCATGTTCGGATTTCGGGGCTGCATGCCCCGAAAACGCACGTTCGAGTATACGACGGGTCTCATCCTGCGCAATCAGCTCTATGCCGGGGATGGTGGCAAGGCGGGAGGTAAGCGCCTGCTGAAGTTTTGCATCGTAATCCGGCTCGTTGTTTCCCACAACCCCGAGAAAAAGTACCGGCAGCCCTTTGGCAAAAAGCGTCAGAGGAACGAACCAGAAAAGGAAAAAAGCGGTCAGTTTTTTACAGTCATTCATTGTGCATCCTCCTGTGAGTCGGCGTTCATGTTCGTGCGATATATCCAGCTGAGAAGTTCGGCAACCGCGGTATATAATTCCCGGGGTATTTCACGGTCGATATCGACCTGAGAGAGCAAGTCGACAAGATCGTTATCCTGACGAATCGGGATACCGTGCTGTGCCGCCACCTCCTTTATTTTATCGGCAATGGATCCTTCGCCTTTGGCTATTACGCGCGGTGCGGCATCTTTTTGGTCGTCGTATCTGAGGCCGACCGCTTTGTTCCGTGAATGTGACTCGCTCATATGTACATCTCCAAACAGCTGCTGCGTCGGTTATACCGTTATATCAAATGAGGTTTCCTCATCCGGCGATGAATCGTTGCGTGGTGCAGTCCTGCCGCTGTCCGGGGCCGAAGTGGCACCGTCCGGGTCCATGTCGAAGGGACGATGGCGTACGGCGATCGAGGAACAATGCAGATTCTGCTGCCGCATCGCCTTGACAAATTCGCTGCGCATGCTATCGAGTAATTGTGCACTCTCTCTGCGCGCACATTCTATGTTGCACCCGATACTGTGTGGTGAATGATACTCAAGGTGTGCACGCACAGGTCCCAGACGCGAAGGGGACGCCTCCACGTGCAGGTTGTAGCGAGGGGTGCGTCTCTTTTTTTTGTCCCGTTTGTCCGATGAATCACGAACAATACGCAGCCGTACGTCACTTACGGTGTCACCCATGCGTACGGGTATTACGACAACATGTTGCTCCCCCTGTGGTGTATGGGCGGGACGGCTCAGCATCTGCAGTGATTCCAGCCGCTGCAGGGCCCCCTGAACAGCACGCTGCAGGTTTTGACTTTGCTCACCCTGCTGGTTCAGCGAGTCGAGAATAGATGATTCGATGCGACGGAGTGCGGCCTCGGTCATATTCCGGATCTCTGCGGCAAGCCGTTGCAGGGCGGTTGACTGTGCCGGCCCGGCCTGAGGTGGCGGCGTTTCTTCGGTGCCGGCCGCTGAGCTGCCGGAGTCCTGTAATGTACCCAGGCGTGTGTAGAGTGCGTGCAATTGTGTAATAAGCTGCTGGAACCGCTCATCCGGCACCTGCGGAAGCGGTAATCCGGATACCGCTTTGGTGCCGGCATGCGAGGAATCGAGGGCCGTACGCCCTGCTGTCAGCCGTGTGAGGTCGGCTTGCAGGTGTGTGACCTCTGTATCTATTTGTTGCGGAACCTGCGGTGACGCAAGGGTATCGATAAGTGATGCAATACGCACAATGCGCGGGAGGAATTCGTGATAATGCTGTGATGGCGCAGAGGTACTGTCGTGGCCCGAAGAGGGTACGGAGGCGTTTTGCGGCGACTGCAAAAGAGCCTGCAGCAGCAGCATGGTTTTTTTTATGCTGTGGGCGGGAGTCTGCGTGGTTCGTTGTGTGGCCTGCACCGCCAGATCGCGCTCCAGACCGTAACCCAGATGCCCGATTGTTTCAGGAATAAGGCGACTTCTGGCTTCAGGTGAATGCAGTGTAAAGAGGTCTGCCGGGTACTGTCCCGAATACCGGGTGGAGGCATTTTCCGATGAAGAAGGCAGAATTTGCGATGCAAAGGAGACCAGGTTGGACGCAGACGCGAAAAAGGGCGCTTTGGGAAGCGATGAAACCGGAATGCGCTCATCGAGTGCATGCAGCAGCCATTGCATGTCGGTGTGACGGGTTTGCGAAGAGGTGAATGCCGCGTGATTGACGCTTTTTGAGTGAGCCGTAAGCCAGTGATCGAGTTCGCGCAGCCGCGTCAGGGATATCGAACCTCTTGCCTCAAGAAGCTGTGAAAAATCATCTGAGGAGAGCTGTTGCCATACCGGGTTGGAAAGGGATGCCCGTATGCAGCTGCATTCCTGAGTAATCCAGCGTCCATCAAGAAAGGAGATAGAATGAGGCGGATGTGGCGCCGCAACGGTTTTTATAAGAATTCCCGCCCCTGTATTGGCCTGCTGAAGCAACTTTGCAAGCTGTTGAGACGACATGTCGGTATCAAAGTGTGAAAGCCATTTCCGGGCGGCACTCACACTATTAAACAGGGAAAGCCGCGCCTGGACGGATGCATTCGTGTCAAGTTGTGCAATCCGGGGGGTATCGGTATGAAAACCAGATACGTTGATTCGTGCTACCTCGCCGAGTTGAGCCACAGCGTAACGTAATTGCGCCACAAGGCGTTGTTTAGATTCGTTATCAACGCTGCCGTGAAGAAGCTTGCGGGCATAACGGGCGATTTCCTTTATAACATGCAGCTGTGACGTCCTGGCAGAAGGGAATCTGTCCGCAATGCTGTGGGCATGTTCGATAATCTGCTGCAGTGAGCGAGCCTCGCCGTGTGTTTCGTAGTGCTGCAGCAGGCTTTTAAATGTGGCCGCCGTGTGTTCGATATCGAACGAGGAGATGATTCTGGTACCCCTGCCGGCCGGGGACGTACTGTCCGTGCGTTGGTGCAGCATCAGCGTTCCCTGTTCGCGTGCGATCGTTACGTATTCACCTTGCGACAGATGTGTGTCGCCGGATACCGATACCATGAAGTGACGGGAGCCCGCCCGCAACACATGTGTTCCGGGCCGTATGGTTTCTATAACCCGGGCTCTTCCCGACGATATGCCAGACGATATGGATGAGGAGTTGTTCGACGAGCCGGATTGCCTTGTCCCATAATTGCGGGAATGCGGATAGGGTTTCATTGCGTACGGTTACCTTTGAGAACGTACTGCATTGCGGCGTAACACCGGCCGTTATCAAGCCGGTCACAGCAACGTGTATGGTACGGACGTGTCCGGCACCGGGACGGGGTGATGGCTTTTCTCAGCGGTTTTTCGGCTTTTTCCCGGCCATTTTCAAAATAAGGTAGACGTGGTCTACACTGACATGATATTTTTTCGATATCTGTTGTACGTTCATTCCCTGTTGCGCAGACTGCAGGATAAGCTGTTTGGTGCTGAGGAAAGAACTCTGTGCGGTTTCGCCAGGCTGTGAGGGGCTACTATTGGGGTTTTGGGGCCGCATAGCGGGCGTAGTGGCCTCATCGGTGTTTCGTATGCGTGCGCGTAAACCCTGTATCTTTTTATAATCGTAGTCCTCATCCCTCTTTTTCTCTGCGCCGGTGCCGTTCTCTTGTGTCGGGGCATGTCCTGCAGAAGGCTCCCGATATTTTGTAGCCGGCGACGGATCATTCTGCTGCCGGGTGCGTGGTGGCGCCTGGTGTTCCGGGGCAGGGGAGTGTGTGTGTGTGTCATTTTGCTTGAACCGCACAGGTCCGGTCGCCTTCCGGGGCTGTTCGGAGCCTGCTGGCGGTGAATGTGCACAGGGTTGGCGGCGAGCGCCTTTGTGAGCGATTTTTTGTTTTTTCCGTCCACCGACCAGGCCGGCAATAAGCACGAGTAAAGAGGCAATAGCGACCGCAACGAGCGCCAGTACGATCCAGTCGAACGGATTTTTTGGAGGAAAGATGGTGTCGGGAATAAATGAGCCGATACCTTTTTCTGTATTCATGTGCTGCAGTGTATCCGGCGAAGTACGTGCAAGATGGGCGATGCGTTGCTTAAGAGAGGAGATCGAATCTCTGATTTGTTTGCTGTGGCGTTCGAGCTCATCGATCGGTCTTCCCGCTCTGCGGTGCGCCTGCTTCTGCAGAATGAGAGAGTCGAGCACTGCTTCGAGTGTTTCCTTTTTTGACAGGGGGTTAGATGCAAAGGCCGCAACGCAAAGCTGCAGAACAAAAAGGGATACCACAAGTCCTGTCCGGCAATGGCCTGTATGCAGCGGTCTCCGGCGCGATTGCAACACTGAATCGGTGCGTCGGCTAAATGATTGGTGGTTCATTTTTTGTCGATTGTACAATGCAGAGGTGTTCCATATAATATTTTTTACTATTTGTATGCACGAGTATTGCCTCGCAGTATCGTAAGTGTATCAGGAATAACTGCAGGCTGTATATGGTTGTTATATAAAATACCATATCCTACTCTGCAAAATAACATTTCGTTCGGTGCAGATGCCACACAACCGTTGCATTACGGGTTCGTGTTAAACTGCCAGCACAAATCTTACCGGCAGCACATAATGAAACTTGCAATCATTTCCGATATACATGGCAATTACGAAGCGCTCAACACCGTTCTCGAAGATGCACAGTCGCAGGATGTGGACAAAATTGTGTGTCTCGGCGATGTGGTCGGTTACGGGCCTGATCCAAACGAATGCATGCGCACTGTACAGAATGAGTGTGATTCCTCGGTGCTGGGCAATCACGATGCAGCCGCTATCGGCAAGCTTTCGACCGCGCATTTCAATGTACATGCCCGCACTGCCATCGAATGGACGATGAAAGCGCTCGACCGACATTGGGGAGCCGCACTCAAGAAAAAAGCATTAAAAAAGCAGGTGATGGATTATCTGTGTGTCCATGCCACCCCGTTCGAGCCGAACCTGTGGCATTATATTACTACGTATCAGGATGCACAGGTTAATTTCGAATATTTCGAACAACAGGTCTGTTTTGTCGGGCATACGCATATACCGGTCATTATCGGAGAGGATCACGGCAAGGTCTATCTTCACCAGGGAGATTCAGTGTTACTCGATGAGCATACGAATCGGCGTTTTATTATAAACGTGGGAAGTGTGGGCCAGCCGCGCGATAACGATGCACGTGCGTGTTACGGAATCATTGACCATGAAAAAAGAGAGTTTACCTACCGTCGCATCCCCTATGATATCGACACCTATCAGCGCAAAATGGAGCGTGCGGGAATGCCGTCTTTTCTTATTACCCGGGTGGCTGAAGGCATCTGATACGCCGCAGTCGCTTGGCTGCACAGGTATGTGTACATCGATGTGGAATCCGGGCTGTTTCTTTCAGGTATCTGCTGTTCATTATCGTTAGGCTGAATATGTGCGCTGCTCAATAATGATCGCCTGTTCATCATGATGTGGTACAAAAAAACGCACATGCCCCTCCGCAGTGGTGGCCATGTGCGTATAACTTCGTGTGTAGAGTGCGAAAAGGCGTTGCGTTAGATGCTGAAGTGTTTCTGCAGAAATGCGAGATCGAGTTCCGGGTAGAGTATGAACGCATCAAGCAATTTCCGTACCCGAGCTTTGGCAGACTCTTTTACTCCATCGTCAAGAGTATATTTCGCTTTGCTCTTTTTGCCTTTGTTCGGGCCCGATTCAACGGTGGCCGGATGAACGGCAAAGAGTACGGTCCCGATGATATCGGCGATCTCTTCCATCTGTGCTTCTTTCATTCCCAGTGTGGTAACGCCCGGAGTACCGATGCGCAGCCCGCTGGTATACCACGGACCGTTGGGGTCTTCGGGAAGAGAATTACGATTAAGGGTGATACCGCATTCGCGCAATGCGCTTTCGGCCTGACGACCGGTGATGTCGAACGCCCGGACATCGAGCAGCATAAGGTGGTTGTCGCTCCCGTTGGTGGCGAGGATGCTGCCTTTTTTCATGAGTGCGGAAGCAAGGGCTTCGGTATTTTTGATAATCTGTTGTGCGTACTCCCTGAAATTGGAAGAGAGCGCCTCGGTAAACGCAATCGCTTTTGCGCCCATTACATGGGGCAGAGGACCGCCGATGACCATGGGACAGCCTTTATCCACATATTCGGCAAACTCCTTTTTGCATAGTATAATGCCGCCACGTGGTCCGCGAAGTGTTTTATGCGTGGTCGTAGTGACGATGTGGGCGTGCGCCACCGGATCGAAATCTCCGGTAAAGGCCTTGCCTGCGACCAGACCCGCAAAGTGCGCCATGTCGACCATAAAAACCGCACCGACTTCGTCGGCGATTTCGCGCATTTTTGCGAAATTGATCTTGCGCGGATACGCGCTGTAGCCGGCAAGCAGTATGAGCGGTTTTACCTCACGGGCGCGCGAAGCCACCTGATCGTAGTCCAGAAGCCCGGTTTCGGGGTTGACCCCGTAAAGGTAAGCATCGAACATCTGCGCAGATACATTGTGGCGATAGCCGTGAGTAAGATGGCCCCCGCTGTAGTAGTCCATACCCAGCAGTCTCTGATTGCCGTTTGCGCGGCGGATTTCGTCCCAGTCCTCGTGAGAAAGCTTGGACGGGTTCGAGACATCTTTGCCGTTGAGCGCCGGCTCCTGTACTTTTGCATGCAGAATAGCCCAGTAGGCGATCATGTTGGCGTCCGCGCCGCTGTGGGGCTGGACATAGGCATGATCGGCATTGAACAGTTCACACGCTTTTTCGCATGCGTGTGCTTCGATATCGTCGATGTTTTTGCAGCCCGCGTAAAAACGGTGCATGGGATAGCCTTCCGCATATTTATCCGTCAGAAGGTTACCCATACTCAGCTGGGTCGAAAGGGAGCAAAAGTTTTCGCTCGCAATCATCTTGATATTCTGACGCTGATCCGCCAGTTCGCCGACTATGCCGGACGCGACAAGGGGTGACACCTCGGCCGTTTTTGTCAACTGTGCGACATAGGCGCACATAGAGGCGTCGATTTTTTCGGGTGAGGTAAATGTAAGATAGTCCTGTAATGGGGTGCTCATACCTGAAACTCCTTCCATAGTGTCAAGAAACGTAAAAAAGTTGTACTTCGTGGGAAAAAAGCGATTGTCTTCCTTCAAACGCACAGTGTCGGCCATGCAACCCGGGTAATGTATTCGTAAGATGCGGATCCCGGTCCGGAAAGAGCGGCCCGGAAACGAGTCACGATGGGTGGCCTGCACCGAAGCTGCTATCGATACAGACAGGTACGCGGCAACTGCGTGCAGGCTGGTTGCACGCAGGGTGATAATGCCCGGTGATACTGCATAAACAAAGTGACCGGACATGGTGCGGGAGTGGAAAACAACTCGTCTCCACAAGTAAAATTCACCATATGTGTCTGCAGGAAAATAATAATTTCCTACCGCCCAGGTGGCGTAACGTATATTCAACGAGTTTCAGATGTCGGTAGGCGATATTTTGCGAACCGGACGGATTTTCCCAATGTCGAGACGGCGAATCTGCATTGTAAACTGGCGTGATATCCGCAATCCCGAAGCCGGAGGTGCGGAGGTCTATTTTCATACACTCTTTTCGCATATTGCGGCGCGGGGCACCTATGACGTGACGGTACTCTCTCATACGTTTAAAGGTGCGGCGCAACGCGAAGATATCGACGGGCTTCATGTGATCCGTCGGGGCAGCAGAAGTCTGTTCAACTTTGCGGCGGCTCTGTGGCTGTTTCGCCACGGCAGGGATTACGACTGTATTATCGAGGACATAAACAAGGTGCCCTTTTTTACCCCTCTCTATATCAGAAAGCCTCGGCTTCATATGGTGATGCATTTTTTCGGGAGTGCCATTTTCAGTGAGATAAACGCTGTTATGGCGAGCTATATATATATGATGGAGCGTGCCATGGCGCTTGCGTACCGCCGGGAGAGATTCGTGGCGATATCGGAAAGTACCCGCAGGGACATTTACCGCCTTTGCGGCGATCATGCCAAAGTTTCGGTAGTGGAGCCCGGAATAGACACCGATTTTTTTTATTCCCGCGGCAACAAGGCTCAGCTTCTGCAGATGGTCTATATCGGACGGCTGAAGCGGTATAAAAACGTACAGTTCGTGCTGCGATGTCTGCCTCGTTTGTGCAGAGACTTTCCCGGGCTTGAGTTTCATGTGGCGGGGGGGGGTGATTATGCGCAGGAGCTTAAGCGGATAGCACAGTCGCTGGGCGTTTCCCGGCATGTGGTTTTTCACGGGTTCGTGTCTGAGGATGAAAAATGTCGCCTGCTCAGTGAGGCGAGCGTCAATGTACTCCCGTCGATAAAGGAAGGGTGGGGAATTACCAACATAGAGGCGAATTGTTGCGGTACGGTGACGCTTGCAAGCGATGTCCACGGCTGTCGCGATTCGGTACAGCACGGATCGACCGGCTATCTTTTTATGTATAACGACAAAGACGATTTTGTGAAAAAAGCGATTGAATTGCTGTCCGATACAGATGGAGTTCGAACCCGCATGGAGCAGAAGGTACGGCAATTCGGTGCCAGGTTCGCATGGCCGCGTATGGCACGAAAGATGGAGCAGGTACTCGACAGGCTGTTTCCCGCGTAATAAAAAACGTATTTTTCAGGGATGCGCATACAATAACTGATACCGAGGAGAGAGTGCGCCGTTATGTCGGTACCTTCCCCAGAAAATCCCCTACACAGACGAATCCTCGTTGCCGGGTTGAAAACCGTGGTAACGGCAGGGGTCATTATTTTTGTTATACACAAGTTCGGTGTCGATGTGCTGTACCGGGAGATATGCTCCGCAGATATACGATGGTTGCTATGTGCAATTGCGGCATTCGGATTCAGCGGAATAGTGGGGGCGGTGCAATGGCGGATTCTTCTTTCCCACAAAGGGGTATCGCTGAGTTATCCCAAAGCGTGCGGGCTCTATTTTATGGGGATGTTTTTTAATAATTTTATGTTCGGGACTGCAACCGCAGATACGCTTCGTATTGCATATATCAAGATGGGAGACAACAGCGGAAGGGCGGGATTCGGGGCGACATTTCTTGACCGGTTTGCAGGTTTGTGGGCGATGATGGGATTTGCCATTCTGGGAAGCATCGTATTGTTGCGCAAAGGGCTTATTCATAACCGAACGCTCGATACCGCACTTATTGCCCTTGCAGTGACGTTTTGCATATTCTGTGCCATACTCGCGTTTCTCATATCGTCGAGATTACAGCGGCTCAGTTTTCAAATGATCGATGCATTGCCGCTTCCGGCAAGAGACAAAATAAAGGGAGCCATAGGCAGTGCGGTTATCGAGGCGGCAGATACTTTTTTGATCGTCATGGTTTAGGCGCTTTATCTGGGTATTCAGGTGCTGCGAATTATCGTCCATATTTTCTGTGCTGCCGCTCTCGGGGTGCTGACGGTCGAGAATTATCATTATTTTTTTATATTCGTTCCCATAGTCGCGATGCTGATGACGATTCCGTTTCCCTTCGGGGTAAAGGAGAGTATCGGAGGGACATTGTTTGCCCTGGCCGGTTTTGTACCGAGTGCCGCCTGGGTGATGGAGATGCTAGCCTCTATTGTCGGGTTGACCGCAGCATTGCCGGGGGCGCTGTTTTTTGTGACACATCGTCCCGCTACAAAAAAAGAGGGGGTTGGCGCATGAGCGTGTCGTTCGTTATTCCGGTGTATAATGAAGAGGAGAGTCTGGAAGAACTCAATGCCGGTATTGCATCCGTGATGGGGGAACGCGGCTGGGAGTACGAAATACTATTTGTGGATGACGGCAGCACCGACTCGTCGGCGCAAAAGCTTCGGGAACTGTATACACACCATCGTGCGACCGTTCGGGCGGTCTTTTTTCGCCGCAATTTCGGTAAGGCGGCAGGACTACGTGAAGGGATCGCGCGTGCCCGGGGGGATATCATCGTGACCATGGATGGAGATCTGCAGGACGATCCCGGCTGCGTGCCGGATATGGTCAACCTTATAGAAGAGGGGTGGGACGTGGTGAGTGGATGGAAAAAGACTCGACACGATCCGATATCAAAAACGCTGCCGTCAAAGCTGTTCAATGCGGTGACCAGTTTGGCATCGGGAGTAAAACTGCACGATTTCAACTGCGGGCTCAAGGCATACCGGGCCGAGGTGGCTAAAGAGCTGGACATCTATGGAGAACGACATCGCTATCTGCCGGTGCTGGCGCACTGGAACGGGGCGAAGGTGACAGAGATGGTCGTCACCCACCATCCGCGCAAATACGGCAGTACAAAATACGGTATCAGCAGATTCTGGCGTGGTTTTTTCGACCTGCTCACTCTGATTTTTCTTCGTAAGTACCTTCGCAGCCCGCTTTATTTTTTCGGGATACTCGGGGTACTGTTTTGTCTTCTCGGTGGTGGCATCCTTGGCTACTTCGGCGTAAAATGGCTTATTACATTCAGAATGCATATCCGTCCTCTGCTGCTTTTTGCGGTGGGCTCGATAATCATGGGTATACAGTTCGTGTCTATAGGACTGATCGGGGAGATGATCACGAGTATGTATCCACACCGAAAAGAGGTGCGGATACATGAGGAGCTGGGTACCACATTGCAACGGGACACGCAGCCATGAAGATATGTGTGGTCGGCTCCGTATTCCCCCGAAGTCACGACGATGCGGAAGTGCCATGGCTTCGTACCACGTTGCGGATGCTCACTGAAAGAGGCTATGATATTTCGGTGTATGTACCGTCGTTCAGGGGGCGTACCACTCATACTATTGACGGCATACCGGTACATAGGTTCAGGTATTTTTTCGCGCCGTGGGAAACTCTGACCCATGACGAAGGCGCACCGAACAAGATCCATCGCTGGTATTACAAGATCATTACGTTGTTTTATCTGTGTGCCGGTACTATCGGGCTGATACGGCTGCATCGGCGTGTGCATTTCGATGTGCTGCACGTGCACTGGCCCGCGCCGCATGCGCTCTTCGGATACGCGGCAGCACTGCTCACGCCGGCAAAGGTGGTGCTCAATTTTCACGGGGCGAGTATCCACCTGTGTCACCGCTATCCCTGGCTGCGACGGTTTCTGCGTGCAGCCATCGCGCGGGCCGACCGGGTGATCGTAAATTCGTCGTTTACCAGCGAACAGGTCAAAAGGATATATCACCGCCAGGTAGATATTATCGCCTACGGGACGACAATTGTGCCTAAAGATACTCACGTGAACTCACGGCGTCCTCGTTCGGTGCTCGCGGTAGGGCGCCTGATCGAGCGCAAGGGATTTGTCTATCTTATCGAGGCCATCGACCGTCTGCGGGCAACGTTTCCCGACGTGCATTGCACCATTGCGGGAGGAGGGCCCTTATACCACGAACTCGAGCGTAAGGCCGAATCTCTGCATCTGGGCGATATTTTGAGACTGGCGGGACGGGTCAGCAACGAGGAACTCGCGCAGCTGTATGCAACGAGTGCTGCGTTTGTGCTTCCGGCCATCGAAGACCGCCACGGTGATACAGAGGGCTTGGGAGTAGTGCTCATCGAAGCGCTTACCTGGCGGATTCCGGTGATCGGCACACAGGTGGGCGGGATACCCGATATCGTGATCGACGATCACACAGGCAAGCTTGTGCCCCAGAAAGATCCGGATGCACTGGCATCCGCGCTGCAGTACTGTTTTGAAAATCCGCAGCATGCCTCCCAGCTCGCTGCGCAGGGCTTTTCCCACATTCAGAGCCATTTTTCGTGGGATGCGATCATGCAAAAACTGGAACAATTTTATGGCGAATTATCGGAGCCCCGGGGTTACGCGCAGGCATACGCTAGCGAACACTGAAAGGGATAGTACGCGAGCGCGTCTCTGTGGGTATGGAAATTCTGAGCAGATAGATTCCGGGTGCAAATGAGCTGTAGGGAATACGAATCGGTGCTTCAATGGTGCGTATGCGCATAATCTGTCTGCCGTCAGTGCGAAAAACCGCGAACGAATTGGGCAGAGCCGTTCCCAGTGGCGTAAGTACGAGCATTGCATTTGTTCTTTGTACCTGCAGTCCATAGCCATTTGATTCTGTTGGGGTAAAGGGGTACACCCGTTTGCGGGTAATGCTTTTGGATTCATAACATGAAAGTATGGTGAATACCGGCAGTTTCTCTTTAACCGGGTAATTACAGGCATCCGAACTGCTTTCTGAAATCGATCTGGTGATGCCGTTTTTGGTTGCTTCTATGTAAGATGACCACCTGTTCGTTTCATCATAACACACGCCTGAATACCCGGCAAGCGAAAACGCGGCATCACTGACTTCAAAAAGCGGCATAGTGTAATCACCGCCATTGGCATAGGAAAAACAGCCGTATATTTCGGTTACGCCACCCTCAATTGTTCTGCAGAGGGTGCCTCCTTTTTCAGTTTTATAGCCCATAATCCATACACGGCCGCCGCGGTTAATAAATTTTGTATCATCCACCTCAATGTCGAGTTGGCGAAACCAGGCACGCTGGCTCTGATGTATTTCAAGAGCCCCGTTTACATAATCTTCTACAAACAAATCGCCGGCTCCTGGGCTGGATTTATACTGCAGTGCGGTGCACCCGCGTATAACCACGGTTTTGTCACCGGTATGCTGCAGCGAGACGTCATGGTAGATAGCGTCGATGTCATCGAATATGACGGTATCCCTTGTGCCCTGATCGTTAACTATGAACGATCCGCTTCCTTTAACCTTTTTTCCAAGGCTAATTATCCTGCGCACCTCACCCCGTACCACCACGTTGTTGTCAAGAGAAAAGTCGTGGTCGCCGTTAAAATAGAGCGTATGTCCCGCGGCGTCTATCGCCGCCTGTATCGCGGACGCATCGGTGCCGCCGTGATCCAGAGGGCTTTCCCAGCCGTCGAGATTTCCCCAGGGTATGTCAGGCGTTTCGCGGATCTGCATGCCATAGGACTGCGGCGGAGAATCGAACAGTGTACATGCTGCGTGAGAATGAAATTCATTGATTGAGGCACCCTGCGGCATGCCACCCGTACCCGGCGTAGTTCCGTAATACAAGTTTTTGTATCCGGAGCCTTCCACGTCCCGCATATACATGTAGGCCCAGTTTTCTATAGCGTTCACATTATCCGCACCATCCGTACCGGTGAAATGTGCCTCCAAAAGTGTCACTACGCCGTTCCAGTTGTTTGAGATTACCGGAACATTATTGGTGCTTGTGACATCGTGAAGTGTAATTATCTGCTGATAATTGTAAATAGCGAATTTGTTCTGGTTCCGAAGTGTAATATTTTCGAATGTCTGACTGTTGACCAATCCACCTGTTTTTATGCCGTAATCAAAGCCGATGACAATGAGATTTTTTACCAGAAGGGGGCCGACTTCCTGTGTAAAGCTCATATCGAGTCCGATTCGTGCGAGTCGGTCCTCTGAGACGATGGTGACATCTCTCAAGTGTCCCTGGTTGTTCGACATGTATTGTATGCCGACCGCGCCGGGGTTACCTGCCCCGACCGATACGGTAAGATCGCGTATTGTGTTACGAAAACGCTGGGCGGGTGCTTCTCCTGTAAATATAACCGCTTTGCGGTTCGATTCATCCTGAAATCCGCTGCAGTTCGGCTTTAGCCGGATAATCGTATGCTCCATACTCTGACCCTGCAGCGTGACCCGTTTACGTGTACCGGTCCATTCTAACGTATTGGATACTTTATAGGTGCCGTTTCGAAGATATATAGTCCTGGTGCTCGGGTAGTCGGTCAGTGCCTGCTGGATTTTATCGGTTACATCGACTGTGCCGGTTGTATCGACATCATACTCCTTTACCACATCTATTACACCGCTTGACTGCGGATATACCACCTCATCCGCATTACACATGTGTATATGTCCCGAGATGTACATCACGAAAAGAATAATTACATACACAAAATTCTTCCCCCTTGTGACAATAACCGTCATTTCACTCCTGCTCCTTTACGCGTAAAAGTAATTGTGATTGTGCTACTACCGGAGTGCGCGTGTGTCTGTGTGCGAACCCGGCCGCTGCTGCGGTACCTTTACAAACGAGACAGAGTGTAAGCACGGGCATGCCGCAGCGATCATTTATGCAGCATCGGCGGTGATATGCGGCGGCTGATTCGACGATCGCCATGCTGCACGACCACCGTGTAGATACTGTGTGAGAGTCCATGACGGGCAAGTGTGTGTGAAGAAATATAAAAGTTGTTGCCGGCGATATGATCTGAATAATGACAAGCACCATTGGTGCCGTAAATGGTTACGTGCGCACGACTACGGTTGTGTGGAAGGTGGATACGTATTCCATGGGCTGAGGACGCAATGTATTCGTTTGCATTTTGATTGGATGCAATGGAGGATGTTTTGTTGAAGATCCCCGTGGTATCAGGCAATGAAACCCTCTGAGTGGCCAGAGAGTCTTCAAGATTTCCCGCAAGTATGAGATCTCCCCAGCAGTCGACCGAGTTTTTCACTTCTCCGTTTTCCACATCCTGCATAAAGGGATCGGCCAGATTGCGCCATCGGATGCCCGATTCTCCATCTTCTCCAGCATCGAGATCGGAGTAACCGAGAGCTATGGCGAATGTATCACCGGCGCTGCCGTCCTCGATCAGACCGGAGGGATGGCCGATGGCACGCCACCTTATGTGCCATTCCTGGCAGGAGAGTGTCTGGGTTACAGGTACGGTATTATAAAAAAGTCCCGAGTTCGCGGCCGCTGTTTTTGAAATCGGGCCGCCCGGCTCGTCCACTGGCGCCCTGCCTATCTGGTGCCACACCATATAGGTAAGGAAGTCCATATCCGGGTTTAACGGGATTATCTCTTTGAGTTGCGGATTGACCCAGTTCCAGTTTATCCGGTCCAGTTCCAGCCCCTGTGGGCCGAAGTTTATCTGTATCTGCCCGAAGTCGAGGGTGGCCTGGCGTTTTTGAATATTGCAGAACTCCTCATCAATATGTGTATAAAGGTAATTGGAAGAAGCCGGATCGATATTCACCTCGATCGCGTCGCACATGTGCAGATTGGTTGCCTGTGGGTGGCTGATGCCGGCAAAACTGTTGTCTCTTACAAGAAAAAAGAGGTAAATGCCAGAATCTCCCCATGCCGCCCGTATACGGACATATGCATCGGATGTGTCTGTGGGTTCGGGTCCGAAATCCGGGCGCCATTGTTGCGGTCCCAGTACCGCACTGTCGAGAATATCAAGTGAATCCCAGGCATACCAGAAGGTACTGATGCGATTGTCCTGCGCATCGTAGCCGCTTTCCATCGCCTGAGAAAGGCGATAGGCGTGCAGCCGGTGTCGCGGATCAACCGGTGCCTGATGAGTTGTCGCTGCATCCGGTGCATCGTATGCCTGTGATAGTGAGAATGCAAGCAGGGGAATTAGTAATGTAGCAGCGTATTTGCGTAACCAACGGACTTTTTGCATGGCAGTGATTCCTTTTCAGTAATAAGCGTTTGAATGTGTTGCGGATTGTTCATATAAACACTTTATATATTACAAGACCTATTACAATGTAATAAATGGGAAGACATTTTGCAACGTGTTCGTTTTACAGCGTACCATTGCAAGAGGCTGGTCTACGCTTTTTAAAAGTGCAAAAGTCTCCTGATTAACCTCCTGTTTGAGCGTACCAACCATCAGATTCAGGTACAACCGAGGTGGAATTGATTATTTTTGCATAGGTTGTTGTCGGAGATCCGGCGCTGGTGTGCCTTGGCTTGTATGGCAGACAGGCGAGCGTGTCGCCGGCGGCAGGCGGGGCTGCGGTGTGGAATTAGTGCACATGTCGCTTGAATTACACAGAAAGGCAGCAACGTGTTCTACGAATTGATGGGGCCGTATTTATGGACAAAGATTGTATTTATAATAGCCGCAGTTTCGGCGGTTTCCTATATTATGATGACTCTGTTTACCTTGCTTTATCACCGGTTCTGGTATGCACATATCGTAAAACCCCGGTTAGACGGCAGCTATGAGCCATCCTGTACCGTAGTGGTGCCCATAAAGAACGAATGGCCTGAGCTGTCCGAAAATATTCGTGCATTTCTCTCTCAGAAGTATTCCCGGTATACCCTGGTGTTCAGTGTAGAATCGAAAGAGGATCCGGCGTATGCCGCAGTCAGAAGAGAGCTCGATGCACTGGGAAACAAGGCGTCGCATGCCAGGCTCGTGGTAGCGGGGCTTTCGCAGCATTGTGCACAAAAAAACCGCAACCTGCTGGCCGCACTCGAGCAGGAGGGTGATGCGCAGGTGTATGTGTTCGGTGATGCGGACATCCGGGTTCCTCCGGGATGGCTTCACGCGCTCGTATTACCGCTTTCCAACCCCAAAGTAAGTGCCACGAGCGGGTTTCGCTGGATGATAATGCGCAGAAGACCCCGGCGGCAGCAGGCGCATGTCTACGAAAACAACTTTCTTTACACCCTCTTCAGTACCGCCTGTTTCTTCGGCGGTGTGGGACTGTGGGGCGGGTCGATGGCAATACGAAGAGATGATTTTGAGAAAATGGGTGTTGCCCGGTACTGGGCCGAGACCGGTGTCGACGACATGACATTGTCGCAGCTTGTTATAAAACATCGCAGTAAGGCGGTACTCGTTCCGGAGTGCGTGATGGATACCGAAGATACCATCCCCACGGTCGGTAAGGCGGTGGGGTGGTTTACTCGTCAGAGCATGTTTCTGAAAGCGTATCACAAACCGGTATGGGCAGCGGCGATTCCGGTCGGTCTGGTGCTTCTTGCATTGCACGCGCTGCTGCCGGTAAGCATCGTGGTGAGTCTGACCACCGATGTCGACTTTATTGCAGCGGGAGGCGCTGCGGCGCTTATTGGGCTTGGGGGGGACATGATTTCCGTAATGCTCTATCCTGCCATTGGAGAGGTGCCGAAATTTTTTCGCTTCGTACTCTGGCATACGCTGTATCGATCTATCCCTTTGCTGGGATTTATGGCGACGCTGGGCAAAAACTCGATCCTCTGGGGTAACGTGAGGTATGTATTCAATTTTTCAGGTAAAGTGACAAAAGTTCAACGATAGTTATAAACGAAAGCGAGCGTATGAACTGTGCGGTTTTTGCATCAGGTGGCGGTACGACCTTCGGGTCCCTTATCGAACGGCATTTGCGCGGCGAACTGGAGGCATCACTCACCCTTTTGGTAAGTAACAACAGTAAATGTGGTGCAATGCAACGGGCAAAAGATGCAGGGATACCCACGCGGTTTTTGCCTCCCAGTCGATATCAGGATATAACGCAGTATACCAAAGCGTTGTTGGAGACATTATCGGAATATGAGATCGGTATGATAGCCTGTGCAGGGTACATGAAAAAGATCCCGACGGAGGTGGTATCTTCATACTCGAATCGGATACTCAATATTCATCCGGCCTTGCTGCCTGCGTTTGGTGGAAGGGGGATGTATGGTATTCGCGTACATCGTGCCGTACTGGAATACGGGGCAAAAGTGAGTGGAATGACGGTCCACCTGATCGATGAAGAGTATGATCAGGGGCCGGTGGTATGTCAGAAGACCGTCGATGTGGAGGACGATGACACACCCGAATCCCTCGCGGCCCGTATACATGAGCTGGAACTTGCCTGGTACTGGCGCTGTGTAAAAGCACTCGCATGCGGTGCTCTTTCAGTAAAAGGCCGAAAGGTGTCCGGCGATGTCTAAGGCCTGGCATGAGCTTTATTCTTTCGATCGGCAGCTGCGACGGGAAAAAGGCATCGAGATGCTTGCAGGTGTGGATGAGGCAGGGAGGGGTCCGCTTGCCGGGCCGGTGGTTGCGGCAGCGGTAATACTTGACCCGCATCCGGCGCCGGGTACTGAAATCACGGGCCTCGACGACTCAAAGAAGCTTTCACCAGGCACACGTGCACGTATTTTGCGGCATATACGCAGAAACGTGTGTGCACTCGCTGTTGCTGCGTCAGATGTGGAAGAAATCGAACGCAGCAATATCCGCCAGGCAACACTCAATGCCATGACACGTGCACTGAAGCGGCTATCAGTCGGCTGGGACCATGCGGTTATCGACGGCAATTGCAGCATGAGTGAGTCCGCATGGCAGGGAAGGCTTACCACCTGTGTGGGAGGTGATCGAAAAAGTGCCTCTGTTGCAGCTGCATCTATCGTTGCCAAACAGGTGCGTGATCGACTGATGCGGCGATATCATTATCGCTACCCGGAATATGGCTTTGACCGTCACGCAGGGTATGGCACACAGGCGCACCGTGATGCAATCCTTCGTTTCGGTTTGTGTGCGCAGCATCGCAGCAGCTTCTGCCGCCGCCTTGTGCAACATACCCGACTGCAACAGAGCGAACTCGCACTGGATGGAAATGGTACGGAAACAGTGGATGCCGCAGAGGGATTCACCAGGATATGAGAAACAATCGTTCAGGTCAGGTTTTGATAGGTACCGGTCAGTAAGGTCGGTAAGATCGGGTGGATAATAAACGAACGCTATCTTTTCACTACGATAATAAGGAGATGACTGTGGCCCAGATTAAACCCTTTCGCGGATACAGGTATACGCTTTCACGCCCCGAGGAACTTGCACGGGTAATTGCCCCGCCATACGATATGATCGATGGTACCATGCGCGAGCAGCTCTATGGGCAGGATGAGCGAAACTGTGTGCGGCTGATTCAGAACAAACCCGAAGCGCAGGACAGTACGAACCGGGATCGTCATGCCCGGGCAACGCGTATTATGCAGGAGTGGATCACCAGGGGTGTTCTGCAACGTGATTCGGAGCCGGGAATTTATCCCTATCGACAGCAGTTTACCGTCGGATCGGGTGAGTATGCTACAGAATATGTGCGTACCGGTGTAATTATGCGGCTCAGACTTGTCGATTTTAGTGAAAAAATCGTGATACCTCACGAGCATACGCTGCCCGGGCCAAAGTACGACCGTTATGAATTGCTGCAGGAGATGCGGTGCAATACGGGGCTTATTTTCGGTCTGGTCCCCGATGATGGCGAATTGTACCGGACAATGTGCGATTCGGTAACCGGTGAACCACAAGGCGTGTGCACCGACGAGGCGGGTGTTACCCATCAGCTTTATCATTCGAATGATGCGTCGGTGATTGATTCGCTCGTACAACTCGTCGCCGATCGTACGGTGCTTATTGCGGACGGCCATCATCGGTATGAAACGTCACTGAAATATGCACGGGAGACCAATACACCCGAATCGGATTACGTGATGATTCAGCTCGTTTCCATGGCGGACAAGGGGCTGGTGATTCGTCCGTTTCATCGTATGGTAAAGGTCCAGGACGGCGTGAGCGCCGACGGTGTGGTCGAAAAGCTGTCCGGGTATTTTTCGATGCAGTCCCTGGGTGAGGCAAAGGAAGAGACCGTGAAGGAATTCTGTGACGGGGAAGATACCGAAGATATGCTGTACCTCGACGCGTATTCACATACGCTCTATCGTCTTTCTCTCAACGATAAGGGGGAAAAGGCGGTGCAGGAGAGGGATAACGGGATGTCGTCAAGGTGGAACCATCTCGATGTTTCACTTATCAATACAATATTCGTCGAACGCATTCTTTCCATGCCCTCGGACGGCGAAACACTTCACTCGCTTCTTGAGTATGTAAAAGACTTCAAGGTAGCCTTCGATACGGTAATGAACTCATCCGAATACTATGGGTGTTTTTTCCTTACACCTTCGAGCATGGAAAAAGTGCGTGAGCTCGTTGGCAGCGGAGAGCGCATGCCGCAGAAATCGACCAATTTTTACCCGAAGTGCTATTCAGGTATGGTTTTTAACTCTCTGGAGAGTGAATGAAGTCCGCGCGTTGGCTGCAGTATGCCGCCGGGATTGTAATCGGCGGCACGGGCATATTCGTATTTCTGCGTGGCATCGATATACGTATGTTGCTGCAGCATCTGAGCGGTATACCCCTGTTATCGGTACTGGGATCCTGTGCGCTTTTTCTGGTGTCGCTCAAGCTGCGTGAGCTGCGATGGCGCGTGATACTTTCGGCAAAGGATGGCCGGTATACCCCATCACTCTACCGGGTGACCGTGGTAGGGTATATGCTCAATAACATTTTCCCGGCCCGTATGGGAGAAGCGGCCCGTATGCTGTTGCTATGGAAACGCGGTGAGTACGGACTGCTTCGCTGCATAGGCTCGCTCTTTATGGAGCGCGTGCTGGACGGGATCGTACTTGTCTCGCTATTTGTGCTGGGCGTCGTGCTCGTGCCGGTTCCGGATGTGTATACCGGTGCAGCGTGGGGTGGCGGCGCAGTGGTCGCAGCGGTGTGTGTGATGTTGTGTGCGTATCGCGCGGGCTACCCTTTCGTGATGCGGCTGCATCAATTCATTCAGGGGAAACTTCCGGATGTGTGGGCACGGCGGTACGGCAAAGTGGAAAAAGAGATAAGCGAAAATTTGTACTGGCTCTGGAGCCGGCAAAGAACCGCTCACATGGTACTGCTTTCATTCGCAGTGATTTTCTGTTACGTAATTATCGTGGTGCTGCTTGTCAACCGCTGGCCCGACTACCATCTGGCCCATGCAATGGTGACTCATTTTATCGGAGACATCGGTGCGATTATTCCCCTTTCACCCGGATATATCGGTACGGTCCATGCATTTTTGCGTATGGGACTGACTGCGACCGGCGTGGCGACCCAGCGGGCGGCTGCGGTAGCGGTTGTCTATCATGCAGCCGGGTATATTCCGGTCACTCTTCTCGGGCTATTTTATTTTTCACGAATGGATGTCTCTTTTTCGGTGCTTTCACATGCAAAGGAGTCGATACAGCGACTGCAGCGTACCCGGGAAGAGAGCTCATCGCTACACAAGGAGGAACAATGAGCAACGCCAAAAAACGTCACGGGTGTCTGAGCGCATTTTTGATATTTCTTCTGGCAGGTAACGCGGCGGCTGCATTCACGTATCTGTTTTTCTCAGAGTATGTTCGTGGCACGTTGCCTCAGTCGCCTGCATGGACCGTGCCGGTACTGGGACTGCTCAGTATTTGTAACTGTGTCTTTGCGGCCGCCCTGTTTTTTATGAAGAAATGGGGATTCCTGGGGTTCGTGTTTTCGAGTATCGCCGCACTCATGATAAATCTTGTCTGGCTCGATATCGGGTTTTGGCGGTCGTTGTCAGGGTTGATCGGTGTGGTTGTTTTGTATGGAGTACTGCATATCGGTAAGGAGAATCAGGGATGGAGACAGCTGGAGTAGATACCCCGTTTCGCTTCTGTCAGGAGACCAAGACGATACCGGGCACAGGTTAGATACAGCCACAATAGCGGCGTTTCACTTTTGGGCTGTCCTCACTTTTATCATCAGGGTGTTGTGCACTAAGATTTCTTTGGAGGTTCGTACGTCGGGAGGGCACCAGGTCGCGGATTCAATGGTGAGTCTGTCCGCGGTTAATTGCCGGATAACTGCGATGAATATAAAAACGGCGCCTGCATAACGAGGATGCCGACGCCGCTGGAGTAGAGAAAGAGGAGGTGCTGTCTCTCAGAGGTGATACTTGATACCGAAACGTCCCCACCAGGAGTAGTATTCGTTCTGCATGGTGAATTTTTCTTCTCCCTGATAGTAGCGCATCGATTCGTTGGTTAGGTTTACCAGCTCTACGAATATGGTAAGTCGTTCCTGCAACGTATAGCTGGCCGAAGCATCGAGCTGCATGTGGGCATCGTGGTGACGGTCTGACGAGGCGTCCTCACCGATGGCATCCGGATCGATGAACGAGCTGTGCATGTTGAGTGTGACACGTGAGGAGAGACCGAACTTGTCATAGCCGAGTGCTACGTTTCCGGAGTGGTCCGCCTGACCTGGGTTGTTGATGGTTCTGAGTCCGGCGCCCTGTTCGAATTCCACTTCCGCTTCGGACCATACGTAGGTATAGTTTCCGTAAATGCCGAATCCGCTCCAGAACGAGGGCAGAAAGGTGAGCTGCTTTTCGAGACTGAGCTCAAAGCCCAGCACTTGAGCCGTTTCACCGTTTCTTGACATCTCATATTCGGCCTCGGTAACCTGTATGGTATCTCCGTCATCCAGGTACTGTACACCGCTGGTGTCGGTTTCCCAGGTCTGTTTGTAAATAAAATCGCTGATGTGTTTGAAAAACACGCCGGCAGAGGCGATACCGAGTGTCGGGAAATAATACTCACCGAGTAAATCGGCGTTCCAGGAGGTCGTGGGGTCAAGGTTAAAATTACCTTTTGCTATTTCCACCACTTCATCATCATATTCCGCGTACACGTAAGGTACGAGCTCCCAGTAATCGGGACGAGTAAAGCCGCGCGTGACGGCCCCTTTTACGTGCATATTGTTGTTGAAGGAGTATTTAGCATGCAGCATGGGCAAAACAGTGGGGTAGGATGTTTCCTTTGATTGTTTCGGAGGTGCGGACGCATCCGCATCGGTATAATCATCCGCATTGTCGAGCCTGTAGGCTTCGTAAGAAAGCATGGTATGCTCAACACGTGCGCCGCCAAGAAGCGAAAGTGCATCCATTGTCATTTTGGCCTGAAGGTAGCCGGCCGCCACATCTTCGGTTGCATTGTAGTCGGTGCCCCAGGTGTCTTCCGCATCGATTTCATCCAGTGCAAAGTCGTCGGTGTTGTTGTTATAAAAATCGAGCGCTTCTTTTTCACCCGGCATGTTTTTGTTTATAAGTCCGTCGTATTTTCCGTCGATTGCCAGATGGTTTTTGTCTACCAGGTCGCCAGTAACCTGGTCGAGTGTATAGTCGTCGTCACCGTCCCACTCGTACTTCTTTTTGATGTTATCGCGCTCTTTTTGTTTGCGCCGTCCCTTTACCCCGAATTTGGCCTCACACGGAAAATCGCCGGCATAAAAGGGAAGAGCCGCGTTGATTTCACCTTCGATGTTCTGGTCGGTGGTGAGGTTGTCTTCGTATTCGAGTTCGTTGTGCTCGTAAAGAGAGGCGTCGTTCATATCAATATCGTTTCCGTCTTCGTCAACGATACTTGCAGGGGTAGGCACATCGTATTCACCGGTATTCCACGTTACGGTCACATCCTCAAGCGCATATGCCTGGTCATGGCGATCCGGCTCATTTTCCTGCGCATAGCCGTAGCCCACACGCATATCGAGCGCCAGCGGGCCGGCAGGCATCTCTGCGCCCAGATTGACACCGATGATATCCTGGATTTCGTAGCGGTCCTTGAGTCTGCGACCGAGTTCATCCTCTTCGATGGTCTGGCGCACGCGTACTTCGTCGTCGCCAAAACGGTTGAAAATACCGCTGATATAGGCGGAGGCCTGACTGGTGAACGCATAATCGAGTGTGGCGTTTGCACTGATGCGGTCACGTGTGAGTCGATAGTCGCGTATCTCGAGCTCGTCCACTTCACCTTCGTCCCATTCCATTTCGATGTTGTCGGACCCCCGGTTCTCCGCATAGTAGCTTCCACCGGCAAGCACTCCCAGTTTCCCGTCCAGAAAGCGTTTGCCGGCCATAAAGGATCCTTCGCCGTTCATGGGCAGCATGTCGTCTTCGTCACGATTGAGGAGGTTGTTGTAGCCGCCTGCCATGGTAATGGAGAGATCGAAATCTTCGGACGCCGCTTTTTTCGTAGTGAGATTGACTATCCCCGCCACACCACCGGCATCCATTTCAGGAGTCGGCGCTTTTTGTACCTGGATGGAAGCGAGCGCGTCCGCAGGAATCACATCGAGTGCGACCGCACGACCGTCGCCTTCGGGAGAGGGTATTTCGACACCGTTTATTGTGACTGCAGTCAACGATGGTTCCGATCCGCGAAGCTGTATATAGCGTCCCTGGCCCTGGTCCCGCTGTACCGTGATACCACTTACACGCTGTAGTGCTTCGGCTGTGTTGTGATCCGGATAGCGGCCGATATAATCGGCGGAGAGTACGTTGGTGATATTATCGGCGTTTTTTTGCATGTTGAGTGCGTTGACACGGCCTTTCTGTATACCGACAACCGTCATTTCGGGAAGCTGGTGCGTTCCCTGCGCAAGAGTGGCATCAGCTTCGACCGCCCCGTCCTGAGGTACACTGACCCGAACTGTGTCGGTGCGGTGTCCGATGGCGGAAAACACCAGCTGTGCAGGTCCGCCCGCAACACCGCGCAGGGTATAGGAGCCTTCTTCGTTCGTCATGGTCGATTTTTTACCTTCGAGCATTTTCACCTTTACTCCCGGGATTGCGCCCCCGCCTTTGGCTAGTGTTACTTTTCCTGTAATGGTCCCTGCGATCGAGCCTGCGGTGAGCACACATATTCCGAGTACCGCTCCCGCCCTGCTACGTGCTGCTGTCAGCATACACACATCTCCTTGTGTTAAAATTAGGTTACTCCTTAGGCAATAGTCTGATTCGGACATTAAAATACCGCTCCAATGTAAGAACAATGTTAGATCAATGTTAGTTTTCTGTTAGGCGGTTTGAAAGTGCGGTAACGTAAACTATTTTCATCTCAACTGAGCGGTTTTTTTGATGAAAGTGATGTCCCGCACAATGAAGTATACTGTAGCACTAATGAACAACAAAACCCGAATCACCGATTTTTTAATGTTCGATATTAAAAGGAGCGTACAATGACTATGATGCGTATAACGACGGTTGCGGTTGCAGGATGTGCAGTTGTCGGTATGATTGCAGGCGGATGCGGAAAAAGCGGGCAGAAGCAATCCGGTGGCGACACAATGCGAAAAAAATTTACGGTAACCGCGGATGTGGAGACAAAGCCGGTACGATCCAGCGGCGATGCTGCGGATGATATGTGTATCTGGATTCATCCTGACGATCCGGAAAAGTCCCGCATCATCGGAACCGATAAAAACGAAGAGACCGGGGGGCTTTGTGTGTACGATCTGCAGGGCAATCTCGTTCAGTTCGTGGATGATCCCGGCCCCAATAATGTAGATTGCCGCTACGGATTTACACTTACCGACAACAGGGAAATCGATGTCGTGACTGCCAGCTGCGACAGAGACAGTACCATCATGATCTATGGAATCGATGAGGAGAACGCGAGACTGCACAAACTCGAAGCACGTGAGATACATACGATCAAGGCCTATGGGATCGGTATGTACAAGAGTCCCGAAAGCGGAAAAATGTATTCCTTTGTCAACGACAGGCAAGGTAACGTGGTGCAGTGGCTTTTGAAACCCGACGGAAGCGGAAAGATCGATGCCGAAGAGGTGCGTCGTTT
Source organism: uncultured Fibrobacterota bacterium (assembly GCA_964589825.1). Taxonomy (GTDB): domain Bacteria; phylum Fibrobacterota; class Chitinivibrionia; order Chitinivibrionales; family WJKA01; genus CAZPUS01. The sequence continues at coordinate 25,219 of CAZPUS010000013.1, forward strand.
CTCGGTTTCGTCCAAAACCGAAGGATGCGTGGCCGATGACGAGGCACAAGTGGTTTATATAGGAGAAGAGGCGCGTGGAATATGGAAATTTGCAGCGGAGCCCGATGACACTGCCGAGGGAGTCCTCATCGATTCAATCCATGCGCAGGGGCCCATGCCCAGAGAAGATGTCGAAGGTCTTGCTCTGTACAAGACCGGACAACGGGAAGGATATCTGCTCGCCTCGAGTCAGGGTGACAGTAGTTTTGCGGTTTATTCACGCACCGAGCCGCATGCCTATATCGGCTCGTTCACAATAGTTGGTGGAGATGTCACAGACGGCGCCGAGGAGACCGATGGTATCGAGGCGACCGGTGTAGCGCTGGGCGCACAGTTTCCCCGCGGCGTTTTTGTCGTACAGGATGGTATCAATCCCGGTGCGAACCAGAATTTCAAATACGTTGCGTGGGAAAAAATCGCACACGAGTTTGAAAAACTACGCAGCGAATAGGAAGGGGAGAGGGGTATCGCAGCTGCCCCGAACCGATTATGTACCACGAGGTACTATGAGCCGAAGTAGAAATCTGTTTCCTGCGGAAGCACAAGGTCTTTGTCCGAGCTGAAGCGATACTCGCTGCTGCCGAGCGTGACCCGTATATCGGCGGGGCTGTCTCCTGCAAAAGAAACAGGAATATCACCCTGTGTATCGGATACCTGTGTATCGGATAAAAGATGCGGCGCAGCGTTCATGAAGCAGAGCGCTTTTTCGAGTCCGTCCCCCCTGGAATAATTCCATACTTCGTCGGGTTGTGCCATGCGGGAGCCGTCATAGATCGATTCGGAGGGCAGTGACCGCAGGTAGTCATATAGCTGGTCAGGAGAGCCAAAACGCTGTCGTGCGCCGTCGATGCTCACGGGGTTACGCTGCAGGGCCGCCTTACAGAACGGCTTCCAGGGTGCGTGCCGCATATCACGATAGGCCATTAGCGCCAGTGCGGCAAGTTCGTTTTCCGTACGTTTGGACACGAGTGTGTCGAAGATTTCTTTACGACTCGTACCGGCCTTGAACGAAAGCCGCAACGGCATAATGTGTTTCTGCGTTTCATCGGGTAACCGGGGCTCGATTTTGCAAAAGTCAATGAGTTCATCTACTACTTTTGTCGAGTCGAAGCACTCATGGGTAAGCCGTTGTTTAAGTTTGTCTATGTTTGCGAGGGAGTCGACCGACACCTGATAATCTCTGAAAAAATCTTCGAGGTCGTTGAGCATAATGCGATTGGGTAATGCATTCGGGTAATATTCATCAGCTTCAATATCGCACAAAAGCGTATCACGTGACTCGTCGCTGATACGGCATGCACTTGTATGCTCGTAATGAAAAACCTTCTCAACTTCTATATATCTTGTTTTTCCGTGGCATTCGTGTGAGAGCTGAAAGCAGCACTGCAGGTCACGTTTGTGCCGAAGAAAATTGGCGAGTATCTCGAAAGTGATATCGGTTTTCAGATAATTGTGCAGCCTTTCCCTGAAATGCGACCAGGCGTCAGGATCGATTGTCGCCTCTTTGTAAAGAGTATGAATATAGCCGCCGCAAAATACCACGATGGTTACCCGTTCGTTGCGAAGTGCACGCTGCGCCTTTGCAGAAAGCTCGGAACCGTTGAACCACATGTTTTTGGTCACGATTCGGCGATTATTGGTTAGAATACCCTCCCGTACATCGATAAAATTCTGGGAATGCAGCGGCGTTGCCATAAGAAACATTTTTTCGAACGGGATCTCTCCCAGTACAAAAAGCGCGCTGGCGTAGAGCGTGGAGAGAGAGACGCATTCCCCGGCTCCCGAGGGATAGTCCGGTTTGTATTTAAATGCTTCCATGGCTTCGAGCGTTTCGGTCTTCCAGTAAGGGATCACATCATTTGTGTACTTGTCAAGACCAAAGTGTCTTCTGATGTCTATGTCGAAATAGTATTTGTCACCTTCATATCCGAAAAGCGCATTACTTTGTGCGAGGATATTTTCGTCGATGAACGAAGAGAAACGGGAAAGCTCGGTCTTTTTGTCGGTAAGTCCCCATGTCTCTATATCAAGGTTAAAGGAAAAACGGTCCATTATGAATTGTTTAATTCGCTGAATATTTCGGTAAAGGTTGTTCTTCTTCATTTTGCGAAACCATGCATCCTCTTTCCATTCCCATAAAAGAGGCGACATCGTGTTTGCAAGTACCAGGGCATAAAGCAGTTCGGGGAATACGAAAAGCTCCATATCCGAAAGCGTTACTGCGGAAGAGTATTTTTCAACCGATTGCGGATCGTGTGGATCGTACATGCGGGTGCCTTGTCGATAAAAATGAAAACGAAACTGGTTATGCCACGCAAAAAATCAGGCGAGTTTGTCCGGGGTAACTACAGGGCCGTGGGAATCTCGCAGTGCCTTGAGTTGTTTTTTCTGTCTCGCATACACATCCCATAGCTGCTTAGGAATATTGTTCTCTGTACCGTATGCAGATTCCTGAAACTCGATTCGTGAAAGAATCCTGTCGATATAGAGGGAAAAATGCTTTATATATAGATCGAATGGATACTCTTTGTCAATAAGCAGGGAAAAGAGTCTTTTCAGATCGTCGTAGTCCGGGATAAATCCTATCGGAGTTTCGATCGCATCGACTTCACGATGAGCGCGGCGCTCGAGCCACCCCATCCATACATGCACGTCGCGTTTCTCGCCGATAAGCCCGTCATCTGTTCCACCACGCGCCCTATGCGTAAGAAAGTAGTTGAGTCCCGCCATAACCGGCTCGTACTCTTTGCTGATTTTCGGGTTGTTGAAAAAGCTGAACTGGGCGTCCATGTAGTCACCGAGTGCACCCGGGATAAACGGCTGGTTTGCCCAGGGAGAGCGTTTGACACCGGTGGCACCTACTTCTGTAGCGGTCGCTTTTGAGACGATCGATGCGCCGATCACGACCCCTTCGTCCGGGTCCCTGGCTACATAGACCGGGGGCATTGTGTCGCTGTCACGGCCGCTGTAGGTAAACACCCGGGTAATTACTCCCCGGGGGTCTTCCGCTCGCGGACTGTAATTGTCAAGTGCGCTGCACCGAAGAGTAAAGCGTGCATTAGGATGTGATATCGGTATAGGGTTTCCTGCATTGTCGGTCATTCCTTTTTTCCATTCTCCCTGGAAATTGCGACCTTTGTGCGGGATGTCCTCTTTGCTTCCTTCCCAGTATGGTGTCAGTGCCTCGTCGACAAGAAGGTTAGAGAAGATGATTTCGCTACCCGGATTGCGAAACAGCCTCATCATCATGGGATCATCGTCCGGGTTGACGTCACGTATGATGCCGAAAACACCCTTTTCGGGATTGATGCTGCGTATGGAGCCGTCCTGTGCAACCCATAACTGGGCGAGATCGTCACTGATAAATTCTTTACCGGTCATCGCGGTAGTTGTCTTACCGCAGCCACTGGGTGCCGCGCCCCCGAAAAAGGTAATACGATCGTTTTTTCCGGCAACGCCGGTAATGAACATGTGTTCGGAGAGTTCTTCGCCGCGTTTGTAATAGGTCGCCAGATCGACCGCAAAGCGATGGTTACCTTTTTTAAGCAGCAGCGTGTTGCCCGCATACGTACAGAACATGCTGTAGGTGGTAAGATGAGAACGGTCCATAAAGATGCGCGCGTTGGGCAGATCGTCGGGACGGTTCATGCCTTGCGAGTGTACATTAGTGAGGAAAAGCCCGCAGCGTCTGGCCTCGCTGTCAAAGCGGTGGTAACAATGACGATAGAGTATATCCGCGCTGTGTGACACATAGGTGGAGCTGGTAATTTCGATCGCCGGCAGCGCGCCTTTGGCTCCCACGGGGCCCCTGGAATAGAACCCGATGATCATGCGTGTGCCTTCCATGATACCGCGCATGTTATCCGCCACATACCTCATAGCCTCTGCACGCGGCGTGCTTTTTGCGAGTGAGCTTGTCTCTTCTTCAGGGTTTACAATGTAAAAGGTGCGGTCGATGAGTCGTGCCTGCTCCTGAGCCAGATCGTAATGAAGCGTGTGATTCGGCAGTGCGAGCGGCTCTTCTTCCCCCGTTTCGATGGACCAGCGAACGATTTTTCCCCTGTCTTCTTCAGAGCCGGTGTTGATAAAAACGGACGAGGGACGACAGATCTGTATTGCATTGGCGATTTTTATACGCGCATCAGGATTGGCTATCGCTTCGAGGCGCTGCAGTTGATCAGTGTCACAACTCGCCGCAATAACCCGCTGCGCCGCGGCCAAATTGGTGATGCCGCCGTTGGTGGAAAGTATATCCGGGCCATGGTGTAATTTCAACATGAATCAGGAGCCTATCTTCATATATACGTTACTACAGCACTATTATTCAGAAGTAAACCCGTGCCGAAGTAAAGGTGATGTATTTCGTCAAGGATAAAAAAAAATAATACATGCCCCTGAAAGAGAAAAAGGAAGCCAAACCCCGGATGTATTCTTTACGCGATACTAATGTGCGGGGTAGACACCGTTGAAACATGCGACACAGAAATCTTCTTCATACGGCGACACCGTATTGAGAAGACCTTCGAGTGAGAGATAGCCGAGAGATTCGACCTGCAGAAATTGTCGTATACGTTCGATCTGTTTGTTGTTGGCTATAAACTCTTCTTTGGTCGGCATATCGATACCGTAAAAACAGGGATGACGAAGCGGAGGAGAGGTGATGCGCAGATGAATTCCCGCCGGCTCTGCGCTGCGGAGTAACTCAACGAGGCTTTTCATCGTGGTGCCCCGGACTATAGAGTCGTCCACCACAACGACGTGTTTTCCCCTGAGTACACCGCTTACCGGATTGAATTTGATGCGCACCCTCAGGTCGCGCGAAGATTGTCCCGGCTGAATGAATGTACGACCGACGTAATGATTCCGAATAAGACCCATATCGTATTTGATACCCGAGGCTTCGGAATAGCCTATCGCCGCAGTGATGGCGGAGTCAGGTACCCCTATGACCATATCCGCTTCGGGGGCGGGATTTTCACGTGCCAGTTCACGCCCGAGTTTGCGGCGTACCTTGTCGACATTGTTGCCGAACACATAACTGTCAGGACGTGAAAAATAGATGTATTCGAAAATGCAGTGTGCTTTCTTCTTGACATGTGCACTGCCCGGTATGGTTGAACTTTCATACGTATTGTTACTGATGCGGATGATTTCTCCCGGTGCCACCTCCCGGATGGTGGTTGCCCCGAGAAGGTCGAATGCGCATGTTTCGGAAGAAAGAAGGTATGAGTCACCCAGTTTGCCGAGAATAAGGGGGCGGATTCCGTGTGGATCTCGGGCTCCCCACATTGCGTCTTTGGAGAGAAAAAGAATCGAGTATGCACCGGTACAATGGGCAAGGGCGTCTGCAATTTTTTCATCGGTGGTACCTGCATGAGAACGGGCGATAAGATGCATAATCACTTCGGTATCACTCGAGGAGACGAAAATCGATCCAACGTCTTCCATCTGTGACCGTAGTGTGGCGGCATTGCACAGGTTCCCGTTATGTGCACTGGCAAGTTGTCCCGATTTGTAGTTTATAAGAAAGGGTTGGGTGTTTTCAGGTATCGATGCGCCGGTGGTCGAGTAGCGGTTGTGTCCTATTGCCGAATGCCCCGGCAGTTTTGAAAGTACATGAGGATCACCGAAGACATGGTTTACAAGGCCCATTCCGCCGTGGTGGTGCAGCTTTGTTCCGTCCGAGCTGACGATGCCTGCAGCTTCCTGACCGCGGTGCTGCAGAGAATAGATTCCGAGATAGGTGAGATATGCGGCATTGTCGTTGTTGTAGATTCCGAACACACCACATTTTTCTTTACAGAATTGTGCTTCCATACGAGTAAAAATACAAGGTGCAACGACCGTGTGGGGTGCTGAAACATTCATCGAGCGATTTTTATTCGCAGGATCTGCTGCGATCCGCATTGCCCTTAGGTTTCGGGAGCCCAATAACAGCATGGTGTATCGCAGCCTTCATCGAATCGGAAGTCTGTCGCGTAATCACGGTACTGCGACACGCTCTTTGGTTGCAGAACGTATTTTGTTGCACCTTGTCACGATTATTCTAACCGATAAAAAACGGTTTTTCTATGCCGCGTCTGTCCAATATCCCCTTTGCCCCACGTCGTGTTCCTTTTTTTTACGGGTATGTAATAATAGTATGCAGTTTTCTCGGAACCGCGCTGAGTGCTCCGGGGCAGACGGTAGGGGTCTCGGTATTTACCGATTATCTGCTCGATGCAATGAGCGTGTCAAGATACCAGCTCAGTATCGCCTATATGATTGGGACATTTGTCAGTTCACTGGTGATTGCGAGAACAGGCGCATTGATCGACAGATTCGGCGTGCGTCTGGTAGCGGTGTGTGCGTGTGTGGGCATGGGCGGGGCACTCGGCTATATGAGCAGAGTAGATAAAATCGCCTCTTTTGCCGGGCAGGTCACCGGTATCGGCTATTCGGTACTCGTGTCACTGATAACGGTAACAATAGGTTTTTTCTTTATTCGGTTTCTGGGACAGGGGATTATGGCGCTTACGGCACGGGTTATGCTCATGAAATGGTTCGACCGTCTGCGCGGTCGTGCCAACAGTATTGTGGGAGCTGCGGTTGCGCTCAGTCTTTCGGGTGCTCCCGTAGTGTTCGAGTCGCTTATAGGCGGGTTCGGCTGGAGAGGTGCGTGGCTTCTGCTTGCGGTTATCGTGGCAGTGGGATTCAGTCTTTTTGTGCTTGTTTTTTATCGTGATAATCCGGAAGCGTGTGGTCTTGCCCAGGATGGGGATCCCCGCCCGCACTATGCCTCGTCTGAGAATGAAGAACCGAACGATTGCCAGGCCGGTGAGGCGAAGCACGATAAGGATGACTGGACACTTCCGCAGGCTCGGCGCACAAAGACATTCTGGGTCTTCAATCTGAGCATTTCGTTTTTTTCTTTTTATTTTACCGCTCTTACCTTTCATGTGGTTTCGGTTTTTAAAACATCCGGCCATTCCCGTGCCGATGCGGTCGCGATATTTCTTCCCGCCTCTGCAATCGCGATAGTAACGAATCTTTTTTTCGGCTGGCTGAGCGACCGTCCGTTTTTTAAATACAGGCTCAAATATTTTCTCATGGTTCTGATCACTGCGATGTCGGTTTCGGCCGTAAGTATGCTCATACTGCATTTACCGGCGGCCCGCTATATCATGATCGCAGGTAATGGCCTCGCAAACGGGGTGTTTGGAACACTGCTTGCGGTACCCTGGGCCCGATATTTCGGGCGAGCGCATCTGGGGGCGATAAACGGTTTTAATCAGGCCTGCCTGGCGGGGGCGAGTGCGGTCGGGCCACTGCTGTTCGGTCTTTCGTTTCAAATAACGGGAGAATATACGATTGCAGCGTTGATTTGCTGTGGTGCATTGGCGATACTTGGCATAAGCACAATCGGAGCGGACAGGCCTTTACGATCGTGACATTCGTTCGGTTCAGGGATGATCCGAGCGTGTATCAGCATGATCCGCGCATGTTATAATTGGCATAATGGTCTGATATAAATCAAAATGTGATGCGGTTAACCAAAACCCTGTGTGGATTCATGGCCGCGATGATGTCAAATCGGATCCAGCAATTGCGTGTTTCGTGATAAATAAGGTATATTTTGCTTTTGTATTTGAGCGAATTAAGGTATGGACCGTTGCGGGATTGTGGGAATATGCATTAATTATACCGCAGGAATACAGCCATGAACGATGCATCTAAAATACTTGTGGTAGATGACGAAGCAGGGATCAGGAAGATTTTGCGGCTTTTTCTTGAGCTGGAAGGCTATTCAGTCTATGAAGCGGGAAATGCGGAGCAGGCGATTGAATATGTAAAGGAATACGAGCCTGCCCTCGTGATACTCGATGTGATACTGTGCGGTCAGACCGGATTCGATGTGTGTGAATGGATTAAAAGTAACGAAGAAACCAGGGATATTATCGTATTCATGTTTACCGCATTGCATCAGGAACAGGATTATCAGGAGGGACAGAGGGTCGGGTGTAATCTCTATTTGACAAAGCCGCTTAATCCCAAGGCTATTGTCGAAAAAGTGAATGAATTTTTACAGAAGCAGCATGCACAGGAGTAAATAACCGAATAACGGAAGGTAGTTTTCTGCTATGAAAAACAAGTCGCCGATCGGATTGATAATTGTTATCGTGTTGGTCTGTTTGGCCGCCTATTCGCTTAAGGACTCGTTTATCTATTATTCGAAGTCTCCACAGAAGCGGCAGGAGTATCGCCAGGATCATCCGAAGATTCATAACCGTATCATTAATATGGGACTCGATCTTCAGGGAGGTATGCGACTGGTGCTCGAGATAGACCGTTCCAGTCTCGAAGAGGAAGAAAAGAAAAATGTGCTTGACAGAGCGTATACCATTATACAGAACCGAATCGACGGTCTTGGGGTGCAGCAGCCGACTATCCAGAAGCAGGGAAAGAACCGGCTCATTGTCGAGTTACCGGGACTTACCAACGAGCAGACAGCCAAGCGTGTCATAGGATCGACGGCACAGCTTGAGTTTCATCTTCTGGCAGGTCCGCAGGAGCTGAGCAGGGCCGTGGAGATTATAGACAGAGTCGTCTCCGGAAAGGCGGCTCTCGACACCACGCGTACCGATACGTCCGATACCACGGCGCAGAAATCGGAAGAGGAACAGGCAAAAGCGGAGCAGCTTTTTGGCGCGCAACAGACCGACAGTGCTGCGGAAGTGACCGACACCGCCACGGAAGAGACGCAGGTTAGTTCATTCCGCCAGTATCTTGTTTCGATGGGGAATCAGCTCGCGGTTGCCGAGCAAAACAGAGATATTGTAGAGGATATCCTCAATCGCGAGGATGTACAAAATGCACTTCAACGGGCGGGCCTGGGGACCAATGTCTTTTTATGGGGACACGGTACGCAGGAGCAGAATACTACGCAGTATCGTCTTTTATACTATCTGCGCGAGCGTGCTTCGATGAAAGGGGATGTGATCACCGAGGCAAAGGAGCGAATGGCCCAGCAGGGTATGCAGGCCGGTCAGTACAAGGTGGTTCTGGAGATGAACAACGAGGGACGACGTGTGTTCCGACGTGTAACCGGATCGAATGTAAACAAGTTTTTGGCCATTGTACTGGACAGCACGGTATATTCCGCACCCAAAATTCAACAAAAAATATCGCAGGGACGTGCGGAAATAACGGGTAATTTTAGCCTCGAGGAAGCGAGAAACCTCGCGATAGTACTGCAGGCAGGTGCGCTTCCTGCACCGGTGAATATCATTCAGCAGCGTATGGTAGGACCATCGCTGGGGCAGGATTCAATTCGCAAAGGTTTTCTGGCTCTGGTTATCGGCTTTGTGATAGTCGTGCTTTTTATGTTTATATACTACAAGCTTGCGGGAATTATCGCCGATGTGGCGGTGCTGCTCAATCTTATTTTTATCCTTGCGGTTATGGCAACACCCAGTATCAACGCGACACTCACGCTGCCAGGTATCGCGGGAATAATATTAATCGTTGGTATGTCGGTTGATGCCTGTGTACTTATTTTTGAGCGAATACGTGAAGAACTCGATCTGGGAAAGACGGTGCGCAGCAGTATAGAGTCGGGCTACTCCCGTGCGACACTTACCATTCTCGACGCAAATATTACGACTCTCATTACCGCCGCGATCCTTTTATGGGTCGGTACCGGTCCGGTCAAGGGTTTTGCGGTTACGCTTATTATCGGTATTATAGTCTCGCTTTTTACCTCATTGTATGTGACACGGATATTGTTCAATCTGACTACTCAGCGACACCAGGAAAAGCTAAACATTTAGCATTTATGAGTGAATACCCCACCACAAATATTAAGGAATGAGTTATGCAGTTTCTTAAATCACCGAATTTCGATTTTATAGGAAATTATACCAAGGCGTTCATTATCTCCGGAGTCTTGATTCTTGCCACCATTATCTCGGTAATTGCGCATGGCGGGCTTAACATGTCCATTGATTTTGTCGGTGGTACGCTGATGCAGTGCAAGTTCGAAAAGCCAGTGCGTGGCGATCTCGCTCGTCTTCGCACGGTCATTTCCGGTCTGGGGCTGGGCCAGCCGGAAATCAAGACGGTCGGTCGTCCTGAACTGCATCAGGTACAGATTGTGGTAAAGAAAAAGGCGGAAGGAACAACCGTTGGTGACAAAATCAAATCCGCGTTGCGAAGTGAGTATTCCCAGAATCCTTTCGAGGTGCAGCGCATCGAAAAAGTCGGTGCAAAGATCGGGGGAGAAATGCAGCGGAATGCTTTCATCGCTATCGGACTTTCTCTTATTGCGATTGTCATATACGTGGGGTTTCGTTTTCATTTTCCGTTTGGCATTGCATCTATCGTTGCGTTGTTTCACGATGTCGTTCTAACGATTGGCGTGTTCTCCTTTACAAATGCAGAATTTTCGTTGCCTATCATTGCGGCACTTCTGACGATTGTGGGGTATTCTCTTAACGATACCATCGTAGTATTCGATCGCATAAGAGAGAACCTGGGTGGCTCTGTAGTCAAGCGTGATTTCGCTACGCGCGTCAACAACAGCATCAATCAGTGTCTTTCACGAACCGTAATAACCTCACTTACGACGTTCGCAGTGGTATTTTGCCTTTTCGTGGCCTTTTTTGCCAGTGGAAATGTAATAAAGAATTTTTCGATGGCATTGCTTGTCGGTGTTGTCGTGGGGACCTATTCTTCGGCGTTCGTAGCCAGCCCTGTGCTGGTATTATGGAATAAAAAATGGCCGATGAAATAGTCTGAAAATGTGCGTAGTTTCGATTTGACACGTTGTGGCCAATCGTCAAGAAAGAAGCAATGAACGGTTTGGTGCTTCTACACGGCTGTGGTGCAGATACAGGAGAAAACCCGGTTCAGGGTAACGTACAGGAAGCGGGAGGCGAAGTCAGAGGCGCATCGGGAATCAGCACGCGATTTGTTTCAGGTTAACGGGAGAATAACCATGATACGACAAAAAAGGCGAGTATGGAGCGCATTGACCATCGGTATACTGCTGGCTGCATCGCTGGCGTATTCCACGACGGGCTCTCTTCTTGAACAGGCCAAGGGCAACTACGGAGAACAAAGCAGCGTGCGGACAAAATTCACCCTCGATATTTTCTGGAAGGTGCGGCAGAAAACAGAGCATAAAAAGGGTACGTTACTGCTCGGAAAAGGCGATAAGTTCAGGGTGCGCCTCGATCATACCGAGTGGGTTTCGGATGGGTATACCTATTGGCAATACAGCAAAAAAAGCAACCAGGTGGTGATAAAAAATCTCCTCGACCTGGACGTATCGTATCATCCATCCATGATATTTTCACATTATCTGAAAAACGAATCATATGTCGCGGTCGATACAACCGAATGTTGTATCGCATATACCGATTCTTCATTAAAGAGTAATAAAAAGTCTCAGATAAACGAAATTACCATATGGATACGTAAAGAGGGTGCTTCGATCGAAAAGATAAAGATGGTGGATGAGAATGGTAATATAAGTACCTATACGTTTAATAAATGGAAATTCGGTGTACAGTTTTCTGAAGACGATTTTACATTCGAGCCGCCGCAGGATGCCCGTATCCTCGATACGCGGGCATAGTCGATACCGTTTTATATCGATATGGATATGTGTGGCAATTGCAGTATCTATTCGGGCACCTGTTGCTGGGAACGGAAATATAGATGCCATTGAGTCGATCACGAGTAAACGGATTTATTCGATACATGCATGGAAGGATTCGATATGGCTCGTGACGCCAAAAGGTATCAATATCGGATGGGACCGCGTTGCCGGGAAGGGAATCGATACGGCCGGAGTGAGCTGGTGGGGCTATCGCACCACACGAGGAGTGCTTTTCAATGAACGGGCGGTACATGCACGCGGCCCGCACGCAGAGATAGCGGTCGCCTGGCATCCGGATACCGTAAGGCGACACAATCCATTCTGGATCTATCCGGGACAAGGAGATGAATTCGGGCTTGTTAATCCTGTATGGAATGATGTGATATTCCGGGATACTACCGCCTTTCGCGGTATGCCCGATGATTTCGATGGATTCTGGACTTACGATATGGCGGCGGATGACAGTACGTACTGGTGTGCCTATGGCTATGGAGGCCTTGTGGCCATTGATGCCCCGCTTTCCATACAGCAGGACAGCATCGGGTTTCGGATTATGATTGCGCAGCCGCACCAAAACGATTCCTCCTTTACAACCCGTGAATACGTGGTTGATAAATCCGCTCGATTCCCCTCTTCCGCGCAAATAGATTCCGGATTTACCACACTGCTGGATACTTCATTTTTTTTCCATTCCGTTGCAGTCGATACGGTGCGGAAAGATACACGTGTGTGGGGCCTTACGAGAAAACGGATATGGGAGTTTGATCCTGCCACTCGGCAATGGTATGATCGTTCCGCAAATATTACCACAACCAAAGGCTTTACGGCCTGTGCTCGTATATATACCTCCTCCTATTCTTCTGAACAGTCGCCGGTGGTAACTACTTTACATGTGTCTGCCACGAACGATACAACAGAGAAAATTTTTTATTACGACAGTGCACGAGGTACCTGGACGCAGCGTGCCGAATTCGAAACGGTAAATGCATGTGCATTTGGCAGCGCATACAGTGATCAGGGTCCGGTACAGGCTTTATATGTAGTGCATGAGGGAAGTCATCTCGAAGCGCTGTCCATCGAAGGGAATGCGGGGCTTCTTTCTGCGTCTGCACAGATATATGCCAGTGAACGTGCATTGAATGCGCGTCATATATACGATATCGCGTTTGTGCCGCACAGCGAAGGAGATGACGGCTACCTATGGATTGCAACCGACAACGGGCTTTTTTACAGCCGTAATGAAGTAAAAGATCAGCGGGAACGCAACGAGCTGCTTCTTGCGGCAAAACCGCCCGGTATCGGTGCCGGTCTCTCTGAAACGTATGCATATCCGACCATACTCAATGAAAAAAATGAAAAGGTATGCATTGCCTATAATTTATCGAAATCGGCAAAGGTGACCATCGAAATATTCGACTGGAATATGGACTTTGTTACAAGCCTCACCGACGCAGCGATGCGAATCGCCGGTACACGCAGTCGTACGGGACGGAGTGCGCATCCGGTAGAGGACTGCTGGGACGGGACCGATGTACACGGCAACGAGGTTGCCCCCGGTGTATACTATTATAAGGTGATATCACATGCAGGAGGAGCGAGTTTTGGTAAAATCGTCGTTGCTCGTTAGGTGCTTTCTGCACAGTATTTGTATTGCGTGTATATGCTGCAGTATGCTCCGGGCCTCTTCGTATCTGGGAGGAGACGCGGATGCCTTTCTGCGTCCACCGGTCGGTGCGTATGCAGCGGCGATGGGTGGAGCGGCTACAGCAGGCGCGATGAATCCTATCGGGTGGTGGAATCCGGCCGCACTCGATGCGCAGCAGGGTCCGGTGTTCTCCTCCGGCTGTGGTTTGCGTTCTCTCGGTCGGCCCGAGGGCTATGTCTCCTATTACTTTGGCATACCTCCACGAATGAGTGCTGGAGCCTGCATGGTCTACCGGGGAGATCCGCGGATCGAGCTGCGGGACTCGGACGAAAAGGTGCAGGATCATGGCGCTTATACGACCGTCACGTCAAAAATCTCTCTTGGTTATATGTTCTCCCGTCATCTTTCCCTGGGAATGAATATAGGATTGTTATACCAATCGCTTCCCAGTGAAATATCGGTTACTACTTCTACCTTTACGGTTGGTGCGTTCGATCTCGCTATGCAGCATGAAATTACCGATGCGTTTTTTGCAGCCTTCGTTATCCGGCATCTTAATACGGTGTTGAACTGGCAGATGAAACAAGCTAATGCCGGAGCGTTGCAGAGTGCACGAGATGTGGGAATGCCGCCGGAAATCACTGCCGCGATTTCGTGGCGGACGGCCGTAGGTGGACGTACGGTCCAATGGCACAGTGATTGTAACATTCATGTGTTCGACCATGAATTCGCACTACGGGAAAGGCCGGCGCTTGTATGGAATAACGGGGTTTCGTGGGCAGTCTGGGAACAATGGCATCTGCGGTTCGGTATAGGGGATATGACGTTTGACAGCGACCTCTACACCCGCTCGTCAAACTGGATCGATCATTTTGCGATACGGGCGGGGGCGGGATTTCTTTATATTCCCGCTCATGAAAATCGACCACGGATCAGTTATTCCCTCTCTAACAGCAAGTCGCTTTCAGGGGTAAATCAGCAGCTGGAAATCATGTATACGTTTTAATAGAGGATAAAAGTGATGAGCATAAAAAAAGCAGCAGCATGTGCGTTATTTTTTCTTGCCTTTTTCATACCTGTGTCGGATGCCTCTGAGTTCTATTCTGAAGCGGCTTCTCATGGATTCCAGTTTGTTGAAACCCCGATTGATGCGCGGATTACCGCGATGGGTAATGCCGCGACTGCAGGATTGCATACCGGGGGATTCGATATTTATAACCCGGCGACAACCGGGATTGGCACCGCCCATTATGCGTCGGTGCATATCGGGATTTTTGCGGCGGGTGATAATCGCAACGTGGCACTGGAAGGTGGCTGGGACTTCGGCACATGGTTTTTTGCGTCCGGGGTGCGCAGTCATACAGTCGACAATATCGTGGAAACCAGCGGTGACGGCAATTATGTTGGTGCCACCTCATCCCAGCAGCAGACGATTATGACTCTTTCCACAGGAGTCAACCGTGGAAACATGGCTTTCGGAGTCAATCTGCATGGACTCCAGGACAGAATATCCAGTGAAACCGCGCACGCGGCCTCAATGAGTCTGGGGATGGTTGCACGGATTATTCCCGGCAGGCTGCGCATTGGTATTGCCGGGTTTCATCTCAACGATTATTTGGAATCCACCCGTCTTTCCACACGGTTTTTCGAAGAAGGCGAAGAGGTACGGCTTCCGGTATACGGACGTGCGGGGGCGGTTTATATCGATACAGTATGGAACTTACATACCAGAATCGCCATTGACGGAGTGTATCGCACCGTTGACCACAGGGTGATGATTCCCGCTGGATGTGCCATTACGCCTGCGTCGTTCGAATATCTCACACTGCGTATCGGGAAACGAATTAACCACGACACGGAATTGTTTTCCTTTGGTGTCGGCCTGACGTTGGAGAATATAGGGGTGAATCTCGGCTGCATTCTCCCGCGTTTTGTTGATGACACCCGGGTGAGCTGGAATGCTACATGTACTTATTTTCTTACACGCTGAGATACGGTGTCGGTATGAGCTTTGGCCTGGCGTATCTACCCGACGGATGGGGTGCGGTATTGATTAATGTTCGATACGGCAGATTTACAGCTATTCATGCGCAGTGATAGCGGCTAATGGTGTGACGGGCAGCGGGGGCGATCGACAATAATCGCTTGTCGAAACACGTGTTATGAAATACGATCAAATAACTGTGTATGACCGGGCTTACGGCCCGTGCAATTTTTTCCCATTGTCGAAAGGTATTGTTGTATATTTATAACTATACATATGATAATGGAATATAACGTACTTAAAAGAAGGGGTAGATGAATGCTATTCGGCAATTTCTGGTCAAATGAAATGGGAATTGATTTAGGAACCGCAAATACCCTTATTTATGTTAAAAACCGGGGGCTTTTTATTAACGAACCATCGGTCGTAGCACTTGACAAAGATACCAAGGAAGTCAAGGCAATCGGTATGGAAGCAAAACGCATGCTCGGAAGGACCCCGAATGAAATCGAGGCGATACGTCCAATGAAGGACGGTGTTATTGCCGACTTCGAGCTTGTAGAGAGAATCCTTAAATATTTTATCCGCAAGGTCTATAAACAATATCCGTCTCTTTTCCGGCCTCGGGCGGTTATTGGTGTACCCTCCGGTATTACCGAAGTCGAGAAACGCGCGGTGCATGATTCCGCCGAGAGTGCGGGAGTGCGGGAAGTGCATCTTGTGGCCGAGCCCATGGCGGCAGCAGTGGGGATGGGGCTGCCGGTCGATCAACCATCCGGAAACATGATCGTCGATATTGGTGGCGGGACGGCCGAAATCGCGGTACTTGCACTTTCGGGGATGGTGTGCGACATGTCGGTGCGTATAGGTGGCGACGAAATGGACGAAGCCATTGTTTCATATCTGAAGAAGACCTACAATATGCTTATAGGTGAGGGCACTGCGGAGAAGATAAAGATACAGATCGGCTCGGCGTTTCCTCTTGATGACGAAATCGAGATGGAAGTGAAAGGTCGTGATCTGGTGGCCGGCATACCAAAGACGCTGCGCATCACTTCTACCGAGATTCGGGATGCACTCAATGACGCCATTTCCACCATTGTGGAATCTGTAAAGCAGGCGCTGGAGCAGACACCGCCAGAGCTGTCCGCGGATATCCTCGATAAAGGGATTATACTTACCGGTGGGAGCTCTCAGTTGCGGGGCCTGGATGAACGTCTCAGGCAGGAGACGAATCTGCCGGTCAACGTGATCGACGAGCCTATCCTTTGTGTTGCAAAGGGTGCACTGGAAATCGTCTCCAATCTTAACAAATACAAGAGCGTACTTTTCGAAAATACCAAAACCCGATAAATACGCGGTTTTTTTATGGCCCTGATAAACCGGGGCAGGGTGTGGGTAGCACACGCCTACTGAAAACGGTGATATTATATGCACTGGGTACTGCAATTTTTTCTTCGAAACAGGATTTTTTCATCCCTGATTCTTGTAACGGTGATCAGTGGATGGATGCTGGCCAGTTCATCAACCGCACAGTATCGAATCGCACGGATTCTTATGTTTTCGGTATTTTACCCGGTACAGTACTCGATCAATACGGTGAATTCGCTGAAATTACTCTTCGAAAAGAACAAAAAACTCAATCAGGAGATGAATGAGCTGAAGGCCAGATGCGAAAAACTGCACCACCAGAAGCTGGAAAACAGCAAACTGCGCAGTGTCCTTCAGTTCGACAGCTCATCGGATTTTGATTTTGTACATGCAGAGGTGGTGGTGCGGGAGCCGACTCCGCGTATAGGCGGGGTAATAATTGACGCGGGGACCAGGGCGGGAATAATCCGGTATATGCCGGTGATCAACAGTGAAGGGGTCGTCGGAAAAGTGGTGGAAACATTCGGGCATTTCAGCCTGATACAACTTTTGCAGGATCCTTCCGCTCGAACGAGTGTGATGATAAAACGCACCGGTGAGGTCGGACTGCTGCAGTCCGGTAGCGCAAGACGGTTTTTCTTTCAGTGTCGATCTTACGCTGATGTGGTGGAGGATGATACAGTGGTGACGTCGGGGCTGGGAGGCGTATATCCCGCAGGGCAATACGTGGGGGTAGTGACGCGGATAGAGGACTCCTCCGAGCCGGTGTTCAAGAATGTATATGTGCGTGCATTTGTTGATTTCAACACACTCGATTTTTTATCAGTAATAAAAATACAGCCCGAATGGCGGGCACATAAAAGTGAAATAGATTCTCTAACGGAAGAGAGATGGCTGCAAAGATAATTAAATGGATATTCGTTGGATTCGTTTTCCTGATCATTCAGACTACGGTCCTGCATACCATCATGATCGCGGATGTAATGCCCGATTTGCTGATGATCATGCTTTTTTTTATCGCGGTGAAATACGGACCGCTCGCCGGTATTTACGTGGGATTCCTTATAGGGCTCGGACAGGATGTCTATTCTCCTTCACTCATGGGACAAAATGCACTTGTCAAGGCGATCGCGGGATGTATTTCCGGGATATTCAACGAACATACGATGCGACTTACATTTCCCATGCGATATGTTGTTTTCCTGCTTGTTTTTGTGGTACACGATGCGATCTTTTTCGGAATCACATCACTAATGGAATCGTCATCGTTTTTGGCCCTTCCGGGGCAGCTTCTCACGCATACCCTGCCCAGATGTATTTATTCGCTTGTGCTTGCCATGCTTTTTCAGGCATGGGAAGAGATAATCCGACCATCCCTCGGCAGCAGGTAAGGTGAACAATGGCGCGGTACCCAGTTATTCAGGATGAATTGACGGCTCGTATACAAACGAGCAGGCGGATTGCTATTGTGGTGGTGCTTCTTTTTGCGGCCCTCGTGGTACGCCTCGCAAAGCTGCAGATAATTGACGCAGAGAAAAACATTGCTCACTCCCGCAAAAACAGGATGCAGCTCAAGCCGGTCAAACCTCCGCGCGGCAGGATATTCGACCGAAACGGCGTGACGATTGTGCGCAATCGTCCCTCGTATTCAATTGCGGTGCTTCCGTACAAAATTGAGAGCAAGCAGCGTCTGGTGCAGCATCTATGCAAGATCAGAAGCAGCAGCGGGGATTCCGTATTCGACAGCAGTGCGTGCATGAAACGCATCGAAAAAGCCTACTGGCGGCGCTTTGATGCCACCACAATCAAGGAAGATGTCTCCGTGGAGGTGGTGAGTGTGGTTGCGGCGCATGCAAACGACCTTCCCGGAGTGGTTATTCAGACCGAATCACGAAGGGAATACCCCTATAGTGAACAGATGTTTCATGTACTCGGCTACATGGGAGAGATCCCCCGCGAGCAGTTCGATTCGCTTCGACAACATGGATATCACTATGGTGACAAAATCGGAAAAACCGGTATCGAGCGAGAGTATGAACAACGATTGCGCGGAAACTACGGTTATGAATACATCGAGGTCAATGCATATGGAAAGAATCTCGGTAAGATTGAAGGGATGCCGCATAAAAGCCCGGAACCTGGTCATGATGTCGTCTTGACCATAGACACCCGTCTGCAGAAAGTGGCGTACGATGCCTTCCCCGACTCGACAAAAGGGGCGGTCGTGGTACTCGATCCGAGAAACGGAGAGGTGCGGGCGATGGTCAGTATGCCCTCGCTCGATCCCAATATATTTTCTCTTGCCGCGCGGCTTCGGAGTAAATACTGGCGTGTTGCGGCATTCGATTCAACGCATCCGCTCAATAATCGAAGTGTCTGGGGATTGTATCCTCCTGCATCAACGTTCAAAATAATCTCCGGTATTGCGGGACTCGAAACAGATGAAATAGAACCCGACGAGGTAATGCCCCAGCCCTGTACCGGAGCCTTTCGTATCGGTACCCGGATTGCACGATGCTGGAAATTATCCGGACACGGATATCTCGATCTTATCGGTGCGATGAGGCATTCGTGCGATGTTTATTTTTATCAGCTCGGATTGCGTCTTGGCTATAAGCCTATCAACCGATACGCACGAATGTTCGGTCTCGGCGTTCCAACCGGCATCGATCTTCCCAAAGAACGTACCGGCTGGCTTTCCGGTAAGGAGGCGTACAACGAGCGTTTTGCTTCCCGGGGCTGGACCTGGACACGGGGTTTGCTGCTTGATATGGCGATAGGCCAGCAGCAGGTCGTGACTCCTCTGCAGCTTGCACTTATGATAGGTGCAACAGGAAACGGCAAGGTACGGTACCGCCCCCACCTGCTTCACAAGATTCGTACACGTGAAGGAGGGGTGATTAAAACGCAGGATAAAATGGTGGCTGAGTCGCTTGCGGTCGATTCTTCGAGTATCGCGGCGATTCACCGTTCGATTCGCAGTGTGATTGAGCCCGGCGGTACAGGGTGGAGGGCGAGAGTCGAGGGGGTCGATGTAGGAGGAAAAACCGGGAGTGCAGAAAACCCCCATAGTGAAAAGACACATGCGTTGTTTGTTGCATGTGCGCCGATCGACAATCCGGTTATTGCGGTAGCGGTTGTTGCGGAAAATGCGGGACACGGTGGATCGATATGCGCACCGGTTGCCGGAAAGATCCTCAATTATTTTTTCAGTGAAACCGAAACGGGTCTGGAGATTCGCCGTCGCAGCAAAGAGGAAGAATGAATGGATGTGACGAATATGTATATGCACAGTGCTGCCGGAAACGGTGGTTTATTTAATAACAACGCTGCTTTTTTAATGCAGTATATCAGTCAATGCATTCGCACAGATGTCGGTTCCACTGCGTCGATTCGTCACGCGGTAGCTGCGATGCGCATGCAATAGGACTGAGGCTGTTCAGATAACCGAACAGAGCGAAAAATGGAAGACCTGCAAAGAAAAGAACATTTTGGTTTCGGCATTTTTTTTACCGCGCTGTTGCTGTGGGGTATCGGTATTATGCTTATCTACAGCGTGACGTATATGCATTCAAGCGGTCCGCTTGCCAACAAAGCATGGGGGCAGGTCATCTGGGTCTCTCTCGGTATTGCGCTTATGCTGGCGGTGGTATCTATACCACCTGTGTTGTTTTACCGGCTTGCCTATGTTGCGTATGGCATTTCACTGGTAATGCTTCTGTCCGTGATCTTCTCAGGGGCCGGGAGTGCGAGCAAAGGCGCAGAACGCTGGATCGCCATCGGCGGTTTTCATGTACAACCCTCCGAGTTCGCAAAACTTGGAGTGCTTCTGGCCATGGCGCGGTATCTTTCACATAAAAACGTCAGTTTTAAAAACATATCCGCTTTGCTGGTATCGGGATTGTTACTGGCGATTCCTGCAGTGCTGGTGTTGCAGCAACCCGATCTGGGAACTACCCTCGTGGTATGTGGGATGCCGCTGGCTATGTTTTACTGGTGCGGGATGCCCCTTGCCGAGTTGTTTTTACTGGTATCACCGGCGATATCGATCGTATTGTCGTTGATACCACTGATTATATCATATACCGCAGGTACCGATGTTGGATTTGCAAGTTCGATCCCCTGGGGGATCTTTTTTGTTGCATTATGCGGGTTTCTCTATCTTTACCGGCCGGGACGCATTTTACAGTGGACTATTATCGCGGTGAATCTGGTTGCGGCAGGCGCAACTACGTTGTTATGGAATTCATTTCTCGAAGGATATCAGAAGGAACGGATAATCGGGTTTGTCAATCCACAACTGGATCCTTCGGGTGCCGGCTACCAGCTGATTCAGTCAAAGGTTACCGCCGGATCGGGTCACTTTCTCGGCAAGGGATACCTCAACGGCACTCAGACACGGTTGTCGTTTCTCCCGGAACAGCATACCGATTTTATTTTTTCGGTACTTGGTGAACAGTTCGGATTTGTCGGATGTGTGGCGGCGTTATGTATTTTTGCATTTCTTATAATCAGAGGGTTGTATGTCACCCATCTTGTCAAGGATCGGTTTCTCAATCTTCTTACGGTGGGATCGCTTTGGCTGCTTACCATACACGTATTTATCAATATTGGAATGGCGGTCGGTATCATGCCGGTAACCGGTCTGCCCCTTCCTTTTTTAAGCTACGGTGGTTCTTTTACAATAACGGTCGCTATACTGGTTGGTTTTGTCCTGAATACGCGACTCAATAGAAATAAACTGCTGCAGTAACAAGCTGAAGTATACGTGTTCTGCACTGTCATGCAGATAAGTACAGGGCCTAACTGCAGTAATTAAAAGCGAATTGGTATTCTCCGGCATTGTCGGACATATAATATAACACGGAGGTTTTCATGCATCCAGTACTTGTGAATTTTGGCCCCCTTGCTATTCATTCCTACGGAGTGATGCTCGCAATATCGTTTCTTTTCGGAATTTGGTTCTCGGCGCGTCGCGCCAGGGCGCGGGATCTGGAGCCTTCGGTTATTACCGATGTAGCGTTTTATCTTATTATTGCGGCCATTATCGGCGCTCGCGCCTATTACGTTTTTCTTCACTGGGAGGAATTCAGTGGTAATCCTGCCGCCATGGTCAATCCTTTTGCCGGGGATACGATCGGTATCGGCGGTCTGGTTATGCTCGGAGGGTTTATTGGTGCGGTTATTGCGGGAGTCCTCTATTTTCGGGTTCGTCATTTCCCGTTTCTTCCTTATGCGGATGCCATTGCGCCGAGTATCGGCTTTGGTATTTTTTTTACGCGTATCGGGTGTTTTCTCAACGGGTGTTGTTACGGACGTCCCACTGATTCGTTCTGGGGGGTCACATTTCCCCCGCATTGTCCTGCCGGGGTATACGAACGCGGGATCGCCGCACAGCAGGGGATTCCTCTCGAAGAAGTCGCGCTATTCCCTTCGCAGCTTTTTCTTTCCTTTGGTGGTCTGATGCTGGCACTGCTGGTGCTCGGTGCAGGCCGGATCAATCGGAAAAAAGGCTGGGGAGCAGGGATTGAATTTTATCTGGCAATAGTGCTTTACGCCGTTCTGCGGTTTGTGGTCGATTTTACCAGATATTATGCGCCTGAAGGTGAAAAAATCGGTGCTTTGAGTCATAACCAGATTTTTTGTATACTGTTGTTCGTGGTGTTCGGGGGGCTGATACTTAAAAACATTCTTCAGTCTTCGGAGACAACGCACACAGCGCAGGAGGATACCGAATAACCGATTGGTGAATATCATCCGGTAATACGCTGGTGGAACCATACTGCGGCAGAGGATGGGGGTATGAATACGGTAGTAACCAAAGCTGTAGAGAGGGTACTGGAGTTCGTGTACCCGGCACTATGCATCGTGTGCAACGGCAGTTGTGTCGAGGACAACTCCCATATCTGTCATGATTGTATGGAGGTGATAACACACCAGCACAAAGCGCGAAGCGCGTGCGGGCGCTGCGGGCAGGATGAACACTTTGGAGAGTGTAGCTGCCAATATGCCTGGGATGAGCCGTACGAATCGATCATGTCGGCATGTAATTTTACCGATGAAGTGCAGCGGATCGTTCATGCATTCAAATACCGTGGTATGCGCTGCGTCGCCCGGCATATGGGAGTGTGGGCCGGGAGTAAATTGCAATCTCACCTTGCCGGATCGATCGATATGGTGTGTCCGGTTCCTTTGCATTTGACGCGTCGTTTGCGAAGAGGCTACAATCAGGCCGCGCTCTTTTCACAAGGGATATGCTGCGTGCTTGGCAACGATATACGCTATGAGCCTCGTGTACTGATGAGAAAGAGGCACACGCACACGCAAACGACATTTTCCAGAGCACAACGAAGAAAAAACCTTGCCGGTGCATTTTCCATAAACCGGCACAAAGCGGGTATGGTGAAAGAAAGGCGCATTTTATTGGTCGATGACGTGGTGACCACAGGCGCAACGGTGCGAAGTTGCACCGACGCACTCCTTGCGGCAGGGTGTCGCAGCGTGCGCGTGCTGTCGCTGGCCCGGGGATAACGGGGGTGTGGTAGTGTCGCTTATTCGAATGTCCCCTGAATCGATACGGTTACACATTGCGCCACCGAGTTGGCGATAAAGCAGTAGTGATGCGCCCGTTGATGCAGATAGTCATAATCCTTTTGAGAAGGATGTGTTGTTGCATCGAATACCACGTGCGGGGCAAGTACGATCCGGGTAATTGCCGACATTCCTTTCTCGTTTTTTCCAAGCTGAGCCGAGGCGTGGTCGGTATAGGCGTCGATGACGTATCGTTTCTTGGATGCAAGCGCGAGAAATGTGAGCATATGACAGCTTGCCATGGATGCGGCAAAGGACTGCTCCGGGTTAATACAGCTCGCATCCCCTTTGAAATCGGGAGAGGCGGATGCACACATCGTGGCATCTCCAGCCTGTATGGTATGCGCGCGGGAGTATGAATCGTAGTTGAACGTGTCGCTGGTGCGTTTCCACTGGAGTGAGAGTGCATAATCGGCCATATATCTTCTTTCGTTAAATGTAAACAATTGTTACGTCGCACACCGTTCGGTGTAATAATAGGTACCCCCGGTGCGTAGTCATATGAAAATAGGAGATGCTCATGCGATTCGTAGTACCATGTCTCATACGCACGAAGCTCAGGGGCGGGTTGAAGGTGAAAAGAGTGTGCAACGCATTCCTGTATATATGTATATTCGTTGTCGCAGCAGCGGCAGCACAAAAGGGAGAAGAAACTATGTATGCGACATTTGCAGGAGGCTGTTTTTGGTGTATGGAGCCGCCTTTCGAAAAACTTGACGGGGTGGAAAAGGTCGAATCGGGATATACCGGAGGAGAGACGGCCGATCCAAGCTATGCGCAGGTTTCTTCCGGAAAAACAGGCCACGTCGAGGCGGTACGAATTACCTATGATCCGCAAAAAGTTTCCTACGACCGGCTTCTCGATCAATTCTGGAGAAACATAGATCCGACAGATAAAGGGGGACAATTCGCGGATCGCGGCAAACAGTACACTACCGCCATTTTTTATCACAACGAGTCACAAAAGGAGAAAGCGAATGCATCCAAAAAGCGGCTCGAGGAATCGGATATATTCAAAGAGCCGATCGTAACCGGCATAAAAAAGGCGGCTGCATTCTATCCTGCAGAAGCCTATCATCAGGGCTATTATAAAAAGAATCCGCAGCACTATACACGATATCGCCGGGGATCGGGGAGAGAAGGTTTTCTTGACAAAATGTGGGAAGAGGAGGCTTCCGGGAAAAAGCGTACATGGCGCAAGCCGTCGGATTCGGTACTTAAAAAAAGGCTCAGCGGATTGCAGTACCGGGTGACACAGCAAAACGGGACCGAACGGCCGTTTCACAATGAATACTGGGATAATAAAAAGAAGGGTGTGTATGTCGATATCGTGTCCGGAGAGCCGCTTTTTGCCTCGGTTCACAAGTTCGAATCAGGGACGGGATGGCCGAGCTTCTATGTTCCACTCGTGCCTGAAAATGTGGTTGAAAAAAGCGATATGAGTCAGGGGATGCGGCGGGTTGAGGTACGCAGTGCACATGCGGATTCACATCTGGGACACGTATTTAACGACGGACCCGAGCCGAGCGGGAAACGCTACTGTATCAATTCCGCGGCCCTGCGGTTTATCCCGGCCTCCAAGCTTGACGAAGAAGGATATGCTGAATTTGATTCATTGTTTATGAAATAATTGAAATTGATTTTTTCTTTGCGGAAATGAAGAGGACCTAATATTCGAAGGAAGAAAATCGTATCACTTATAGAAGGTATCAGTGACCAGCTGAGTACGGATCAGGGATGAAGAAAGCAAAAACAGGTGTGGTCAAAGTAAAAGGAGGCAGATATGAGACGTATCCTGCAATTTATGCTTGTGGTTGCGACGATTTTTGTTGCATCCCGCACACGCGCACAGGGGTTTGCAATTATCAGCAACGCGAATGCGAATGAACGCATTGCCGTGACATGTATTGATTCGACACATGACACGGCACAATCAAGGCACTGGTTTTTTGGAGACGGGACCGATACGCTCGTATATGGAGCGCATGCTTCCTCGGTTATGCATACATATACCGATACGGGCAGGTATACGTGTACATTGGTAGTTTCATACACAGGGACGAATGCCCGCAAAGACACGTTTTCGCAGGCAATATCGTTTCATCCTCAAAGGATGAGCTCTCAAAAGTGTAACCCGATATCAGACCCCGGCAATTACGGGGGAAAGCGGTGTATGCTGAAAAAATCCAAGAGTATTTTCCAGCTTCCGTGGTGGTAAATAAGATGGTGATCGTACAATAATGACGTGGGACTTACAGATGGCAGAAGGTGCATTGAAGGGGCTGGGGTGTATACTCTCGCCCTGAACGGGTATGAGTAACCGGACATTCTTTTTTCAGAAAGACAAGATTGTTACATACCGCGAAGCGTCCATGATCTGTCTGACATCGCCTATACGGTCAGGATCGTACAATAGGGGAGAGACGGCGCGTATGGTCAAAAAGGGATAGGGTATCCTCTTTTTTACTCATTTCCTGATTACATGGGCAAGCCAACACCTGTATATAGAGTATTATACTGTTATATAAAGAATTACACTATGCGAAATAGTATACGGCATAGTACCAGAAGTGGATATGTACTCTCGGGTGCACATGCAAAGCGGAGGGGGGGCTTATCAGTCGCAGGATACGGGGTCGTCCCGAATAACGGTACACCTGTCACACGGTAAAGTGATTGCCGGAAACAGTGCGCTCCCGGGTGACGGAAAAAATGGCATGAGATTTGCATATTTTTTTATAAGGAAACGTGTTGTAAAGATAAAACCTGAAACAAAAGGACGATAATGTCATACACCGTTGCATTTTTTGATACAAAACAGTACGATGAGGAGTTTTTTAAAAAGCAGAACGATGAATACGGCTTTGATATCACCTTTTTTCCCCATCATCTCAATGCGGATACGGTCCCGTTGAGCAGGGGATTCGATGCCGTATGTGCGTTTGTCAACGATGTGCTCGCACGGCTTTTACCTTTTCCGAATGTACTCATTACCTCTCACCAGGGATTTTTTACCCGGGAAGCGCTTACCAATATTGCGCATACCACGCTCGAGAATATAAGAGTAGTGCGGATTGCAGTAGATTTCGTAAACAAAACCGCTCAATTTAGGTTTAACTGTGATACAGGATATCGATCTATTCCACGGTATGTTTCACAATCAACGCCGGGAGGTAAATAAAGTCTGTTGCGGTGCGAAGTATCAGTAGGGAATAGCGCTGCAGACCCGGGATTATCTGAAAACCGCCGGGGCGTGATCGGATTCGGATGGGGATATGTGTAACCCCTGTGCCGTAT
>CAZPUS010000013.1:51796-53482 GCA_964589825.1 uncultured Fibrobacterota bacterium
GTACCAGTAGGGCATAGCGCTGCTGACCCGGAGTTATCTGAAAACCGCCGGGGCGTGATTGGATGGGGATATGTGTAACCCCTGTGCCGTATGGTTCACGAAAACTGCGAGCCATGCATCGAGAAAGGAAAGAGAATCATGAATGAAGGGACACTTTATATACTTTCGCCGATAGACGATATATGGGCAAGCAACCTGCTCTCCCCTGTATATAAAAATCTTCAGTACTGGCGCGAGACCGAAGCTACCGGAAGAGACGCACCGGTGGTGCGCACCGAGGAAGGTGTTGCGGTTCGTCCCAATGAACATGAACAGGTGTCGCGTATACGTGCCTCCCGCGAAACAACTGAAGGTGCGCGCACCCGCACATACGCAAAAGAGCATGAGGCTCATGGCGCACACGAGGCGTCATATCCATCCGAATCCGATATGCATACAGATACGGGTATAAAGAACGTAAACACCGTTCATACGCTCGAAAAAGCTGCGGAATTCAAAAACAGAGAGCTCGATACCGCGCATGCACCCGCACGGTATTGCGTGTTCGAAAAAGATAACCGGCTTTACGTCGATGTCGCGTTTCTTGACAGCCAAGGACACGTAAAAAGCGATAAAATATACCCGCTGTCCGATTACAATGTGACATACTGGCTGGAGAGGTTCAGAAGCGCGAAGGGGCTTCTTGTCAATAAAGAGGGATGAATCGCCTTGCGGTCCGCCCGTATAATCCCGCATTACCCCGTAGAATATAGTGAAGACCGAAAGCATACACTCCCGGCCTTCACTCTGAACTGGAGGAAACGCGAACTACTTTATGCCGGCGTCTTAAGCCGTGCGGTCAGAGAGATGTCGACGCCTTTGAGCGCCTGGGATACTGGACAGTTTTGCTTTGCGTCGTTTGCCGCTTTCTGAAAGTCGGCCTCGTCGATATCCGGCACCTCAGCGTCGGTTTCGAGCTTGACCGATGCGATGGAGAATCCTTCTTCGGTTTTTTCGAGCCGGACATTGGCTGACGTATGTATTGAATCGGGCGCGTACCCGGCGTCTCCCAGCAGTTTGGAAAGTGCCATGGAGAAGCATCCCGCATGTGCACCACCTATGAGTTCTTCCGGGTTCGTTCCTTTTCCTTCTTCAAAACGGGAACCGAACGAATATTCACCCTCGCACATACCGCTTCCGAGCGATATCGTGCCCTTGCCTTCGGTAAGGGTACCGTTCCATTGTGCGTGAGAAGTTCTGAGTGGCATATCGAGCTCCTTTTTTGTGGGCAGGTATAGCGGGGCACTACAGTTGTGCCTCTGCCATCCAGTATCCGTGGACATTACAGTTTTCTACGATCGTCACTTTTGAGCCTTTTGTCTGCAGGTGAAAACAGGTCGCCGGGAAAAGGCCCGGAGTGAGTTGCGTTCGCCCTACATAAGTTTCATCAACATAACAGTCGATAAACTGAATAAAATGTGAATCCTGCATAGGGTGCAGTGTCTCTCCGATACGCACCGTCACATCACTGCACTCTTTTTCCGGGATATAGCTGCACGAATGATTGACGGTGATGGACGGAATGTGCTTGGGAGCGGCTTCTTTGCTTTTTTCCTCCGATTCCTTGAATATGGAATCGTTTTGAGTAAAGGATTTGGACCCGCATACAGGGCACTGACCGGGTGCTTCGTTGAATTCGATGTGGCC
>CAZPUS010000013.1:53582-63979 GCA_964589825.1 uncultured Fibrobacterota bacterium
ATTACCGAAGGGATATCCAAAATGAGCACACGAGTGCGAAGCAGTATTGTCGCAGTGATAATGATAACGGCTGTGCTGGCGGTGCAGGCCCGCAAGGATCGTTTTACGCAGGTTTGGCATCAGGGTGATGCGGAGATCTCAACCTATAGAATCGACGAGATGCGCTACGGAGAATCGCATCGGGGAGTGCGTATAATGATATACGTAGTAGAGCCCATGTGTTTCAAATCGCATCTGTGTCCGTATGACTATATAAAACCTGATAATTCGGCTCA
Source organism: uncultured Fibrobacterota bacterium (assembly GCA_964589825.1). Classification (GTDB taxonomy): domain Bacteria; phylum Fibrobacterota; class Chitinivibrionia; order Chitinivibrionales; family WJKA01; genus CAZPUS01. Next base: position 53,858 of record CAZPUS010000013.1, read on the forward strand.
TCGGCACAAATCGATACAGGTGATGAAACTCAACGACCTGCGCAAGTTCGCAACGGGAATATACGGCTACAGTGCCATGACATCGGCATTTTCTACGATCGAAGCGAAAAAAGGGGTGCCGCGCATGGCGACCATGAAAGTGGCATTTACCGCACAGGAATGGTGCGGAACGGTATACGAGCGTATGCTGCGAAAGAAGAAAACGTATACCGGTATGCTGCACAGTTACTTCGAGAGTGAGGGGGAAACGAGGTATTCGCTGACGCATAACGAGAAGGTGGAAGCGGAAGACAACCTCTGGATCCTGATCCGCGAGCTCAGGGGCGGACTGCTCGCACCGGGTGAGAGCAAAAAAATGCGTATTATCCCTTCGAAGTGGAGTAGGCGAAAAACACATGCCGAACCAAAGATAGAAACAGTCGAATTACAAAAGAGCACACCGCAGGAGCAAAAAACCGCACTCGGTTCTATCCAGGCGCATCGATTTACCTGGAGCGGCCCGCGCGGAACCACCGCTGTGTGGGTCGAAAAAGCCTATCCCCACCGAATTCTTTCCTGGAAAGAGGCGGACGGATCGACCGGCGAGATTATGGCATCCCGCAGGGAGAAATACTGGGAGCAGAACACCGGCGAGTATCGTCCGATGCGCGATACACTGCAGCTTTTTATGCCGGAGATCGAAACACAATGAGTATGCGTGGTTAATGGGGGGGGGCGGGTCTCTCCCGGCAGCATGCCTGGTACTGCGCAGCATGACCATACTATAACACTGCATGTGTGTAAGAGAGCGATGTCGTAATGCAACAGATGAACCTGCCATTTTTGCGTATTCATACCGTGCTCATTGGTGGTCTCGGGGTGGGGCTTCTTTCACTTACCGCACTGCACAGCTATCTGTTGTTTCATACCCTTGCCGAAACCTTCAGTATCGTGATTTCCTGCGGTATATTTATTGTCGCCTGGCACACAAGAAAAATCGCTGATAATTCTCTTCTTCTGTTTCTTGGCACCGCATATCTGTTTGTGGGACTCATTGACTATCTGCATACCATGGCGTATCCGGGTATGCAGGTTTTTTCCGATATGGAAGGGCATTACGGAGTACAGTTGTGGATTGCAGCCAGGTACCTGGAAAGCGGTGCACTGCTTGTCTCGCCGCTTTTTCTGACCCGAAGGATCAGAAGCGGAATCGTTTTCGGAATCTTTACCGCCATTACCGCGCTGATCCTGGTTTCGATATTCATGCTGGATATGTTTCCCCGGTGTTATATCGAGGGGCAGGGACTTACGGTATTTAAAATCGTGAGTGAAGTGATTATATCCGGTATGTTTATTGTATCGGCGCTGGTGTGGTATCTGCATCGCAAAAAAGTCGAAACCGAGGTCATGTGGTATTTAATCGCGGCGGCATGCATATCCGCAACGTCAGAGATTTTGTTCAGTGCATACACGGATGTGTTCGGTGTGCTCAATTTTGCGGGTCACGTGCTCAAAATCGCCTCGTTTTTCGTGGTTTACAGAGCGGTAATAGCGGTGCAGCTGGAAAGACCCTTTGCCACTATTTTCAGGGCCCTTAAGGGACGGGAGGCTGACCTGAAGATTACAAAAGGATCGCTGGAAAAAGAGATCCGGGAAAAGGACCGTGAGCTTCAATATCGCCAGCAGGCGCTGGAGGAGATATATGCAATTGCCACCATGCAGCACCATACACTTCAGAAACTCAATGACCGTCTTGCGCAGAGCATCGCACGAATTCTCGGCACTCCGCTGGTGGTACTCTATCAGTTGCAGAAGGAGAAAATCGGCATAATTTCCCGGGTAGTGCATAATGAGCTTGTCGATCCCCGGGGGCTCGAGGTTCCCTGTCCCGTATGTAAAGCAATGCTGAAAAAGGGAACCCCTGTGGTTCATCATGGTGATTTGCGACATAATTATTCCGACTATCCGTGTTTTAAGAAAGGTGAATTCAAATCGTATCTCGGCGTCCCGATTATAAATCGCAACGGCGAGCGTATGGGTGCGGTGTGCATACTCGATACTGCACAAAGAGAATTCAGAGAAAACGAGATTCATCTGGTCGATATTTTTTCGCGCTACATTGCCGAGGAGATCAACAGGAAAAATCTGGAATATGAACTGCGAAGTGCAAAAGAGATACGGCTGCTGGGCCAGCTTACATCCGGCGTGGCGCATGAGGTAAGAAATCCACTCAACGCGCTTGCCACCGTAAGCGACGCATTTGCAAAAAAGATCGGGGATGACGAGGAATACAAACCGTATATCGAACACATAAAAAAGCAGGTCGAGCGGCTTTCACTGCTTATGGAGGATCTGCTGGCATTCGGCAGGCCGGTACGCCGTGCCGATTTCACGCGTATCGCGGTCGGCGATCTGGTAGAGGAGGCACTCGAAAACTGGCGCCAGAGCGCAGAAATCGGTGAGCGGGATGTGGTGTTTCATACCCCGCACTGGAAAGAAATCGGCAAATGGACGGTACGTGTGGACGAGGCAAGAATGCAGCAGGTAATTACCAATATTCTCGACAATGCGATTCATCATACCGCCGAGGATGGACACATCGAAATAACCCTGCAGCAGGTAACGGACGGATATGTGGAGATTCGTATCCGTGATGACGGTACAGGAATCTCCCGGGAAGCGGAGGATAAACTCTTCTCCCCGTTTTACAGTACCAGAGCGGCCGGTACGGGACTGGGGCTCAGTATCGTAAAAAGCAAGGTGGAGAATCACGGAGGTTCGGTACGGATTTTTAATAACGATTCCGCGCCGGGGGCCACCGTAGTGGTCGAATTGCCCCTTGCGTCACCGCAGGGCTAAAGTATACCGAGTTCGTGAAGGTCCTCGCCGATTCGTTTGGGCGAAACCGGTTTTTCGAAGTACCGATCGGCTCCCAGGTGCATTACCTCGTCTTTTATCGATTCCCTGCCATAGGCGGTCATGACGATGATTTTGGAGTCGGGATTTTGCGTTTTCATCTCTTTGAGCACCGTATATCCGTCAAAATCTTCACTCCCGGTCAGGCGCACATCGATTATCCCGGCGTCAAAGCGTTGTTGTGACATAAGCTCACGCGCCTGTGTGAGTGAGCCGGCACCATATACCGAGATACCGGGATCGGAGAAAAAGGCGATAAAGGCGAATAGTACGGCATCTTCATCGTCAACGATCAGTAGGTTCTTTTCCTGCATAGGGATGCGGCGTCTTTTATGGTGGATACGTCTATAGGAACGAATATTCTTCCGACCTTCTGCGAATATAATAACATACAACAATGACTGTGTCAACCCCTTTTCATATGTAACTGCAAATGTCAAGCATCGCGGCTCTCATTACTGCATATTACGCAAACAAAATCGCGCAGTTCAGGTAAAAGCTGGATACAGCCGCAATAATGGACTTTTTCTTTTTATCCGAACACGAATGATTAGGGCAATATTCTCAAAATTGCGAAAAACTTTTTATTTTTGAAAAAAGCAACAAAGCAATGTGAGAAGATAAAGAACGATTATCTGCATGACACCAGCAGGCTGGTGAAAAACGCATTCTCTTAGTGCAATGGATCGGGCAGGGGAACTCGTATCGTTGTTTCCTCCGGGCCTGCACTATGTGCGAGGTCACGAATAACGAGCGATACCAATGAAAGCCGGCTTAAGAGTTTTTCAGAGAACACACGCAGGTGTGGGGCCATAGTACACACGTATACGGTGATTGGCACAGCATTTGCATCCGATTTTGTATACGCGACAGCGGGTTTATACAGTATGTACTGCTGCCTGCAAATATGGAAACTATAGTATATATCATTACACCTTCATAAGGAGTGAGAACTCATGCTGCACGATATGACGGCAGAACACCTGCGCAATGCGTACGGAGGGGAATCTATGGCACATATGCGCTATTCAATCTGGTCCAATGTAGCTGAAACCGAAGGCTATCCCAATGTGGGGCGTATGTTTCGTGCGATCGCGTATGCGGAAACCGTACATGCCGGTAACCACTTTAATGCTCACGGAGAGGTTTCCGGTGCGTTTACCGCAAATTCGGCAGGGATTTTCGGAGTGGGCACTACGTCGGAAAACCTGCAGGGGGGGATCGATGGAGAGACCTTCGAGATAAACGAAATGTATCCCGTCTATCTCAATGCAGCCGATTTCCAGGGCGAAAAAGAGGCAAAACGCAGTTTCCATTATGCACTTTCCGCGGAAAAGATTCATGCAGCAATGTATCAGCAGGCAAAACAGGCGGTAGACGAAGGAAAAGACGTGTCACTCGAAGCCGTTTCCATTTGTGATAACTGCGGCTATACGGTCGAAGGGGATATCCCGGAAAAATGTCCTATCTGCGGGGTAGGCAGAGATAAGTTTACCACTTTTGAATGAATGATCCAGACAAGGAAAAACCTATGGCTACCACCTCACAAAAAAAACGGGTGACATTCGAGTACCGGGGCTCGCCGGATGACGAAGTATACCTCAGCGGATCGCCGTGGCAATGGGATCCGCAGGCAAAACGCATGAAACAGGGGGACGGTCGCGGGCACTTTTCAAGGTCTGTGTTGTTGCCCCCGGGAAAATACGAATACAAGTACAGGGTAAACGGGAGGTGGTGTGTGGATCCGGAAAATGCCTGCCGCTGGACGGTTAATCCCTACGGAACACTGAACAATATAATTGAGGTGAAATAGCCGCGGTGATAACGGAATCAGCAACAGCAACCATGGAGGTAATACTATGAAAGCGATGGTAAAAGAAGACGTGTGTATCGGGTGTGAGTTGTGTGCCCAGACATGTCCCGAAGTATTCGAGATGCGCGGGGATGTCGCAGTCGCCACGGTCGACAGTGTTCCCAGCGGACAGGAGGATGGCGCACGACAGGCTGCGGAGGATTGCCCGGTCGAAGCGATCGTAATCGAAGAGTAAAAAAATGATCTTACCGATGTGCTTCGGGATCCGGGCAGACATACCTTTCCGGGGAGTTTTCTGGAGGGGTGTTCGGTGAGAAGCGCCGATAGATAAGTATAGTAGAAAGGGGAACCAGGTATATCGGTATTCGATTCGTTTTTTGAGCATTTATAACAGGAGGCTTTTAATGAAAATGACTACTATAAGGAGGAGACGGTGGATATAAGTGTCAAGATCGCCGGTCAGGCCGGTCAGGGTATGCAGACAATCGGCAAAGCCCTGTGCAAGATGGTGAAAGAGGCTGGGCTTGAGCTGTTCGCCAATATGGACTATATGTCGCGTATTCGCGGGGGGAACAATTTTTTCCAGATTCGCATCAGCGATACTCCGTGTTATACCCTTCGCCGGGATGTCGATATCGTGGTGGCTCTCGATAAACGATCGGCCAATGTGCATCGGGAGGGATTGCGTGAACAAGGCGTGTTGGTGCTCGATAAAGAGGTGTATAATGTCGAGGAGGACGATTCACGGTTTTTTGATATATCCATGCAGAAAATATCCGAATCTCAGGGGAACAAGCGGCTGTTTGTCAATTCGGTTTCCTGCGGAGTAGTTGCCGGCCTGTTGCGGATGGATTTCGAAATCGTCTCGCGTGTGCTTTCCGCCGTTTTTTCTTCCAAAGGCGAGGATGCGGTCAAAAAGAATATCGAAGCGGCTCAGCAGGGCTATACCCATGCCCGGGAGGCATTCGCCGCGGATACCTTTCGTATCGAAGCAAAAGATTCGAAAAAGGAACAGGTGCTGATGAACGGCAATGAAGCCATCGCGCTCGGAGCGATTCATGCCGGCTGCAGCTTCTATTCAGCCTATCCCATGACGCCGTCTACGAGCATCATGAACACCATTGCGCATTTTGCGCACCGCTACGATATCGTGGTGGAGCAGGCGGAGGACGAGCTTGCCGCTATCAACATGATCATCGGCGCGTCGTTTGCCGGGGCACGTGCCATGACCGGTACGTCGGGAGGCGGTATCGCGCTTATGGGTGAAGGGATCAGTCTTGCGGCAATGACCGAGACGCCGATAGTGGTGGTCGATTCCCAGCGTCCCGCACCTGCGACCGGGTTCCCTACCCGTACCGAACAGGGCGATCTCGATTTGCTTATCAATGCGGGGCATGGTGAATTCGCCAAAGTGGTCTATGCACCTGGAAGCATAGAAGAAGCGGCACAGCTGGCGGTCAAGGCATTCGATATGGCCGAGCGGTTCCAGATACCGGTGTGTATACTTACCGATCAGCATCTTGCCGATTCATACCGGGTACTCGAATTTCCGGATTTGAGCGGGTATCCCCGACAGCGTCACGTTATTGCCCGTGATGAGAAAAAAGAAGGTTACCGGCGGTACGAGTTGACCGAATCGGGCGTTTCTCCCAGGGCGGTTCCCTCATGGATAGATGAACCGGTTTATGCGGACAGTGATGAGCATAACGAGGAGGGGCATATCACCGAAGACGCCGTTATGCGGGAACGAATGATGGAGAAACGCTTTCATAAAAAAATGGACGCGTTGACAAAAGAGAGTATCGTGCCAACGGTATACAATGGAGAAAATGTTGAGTTCCTGCTTATTGGCTGGGGGTCGACGTATGGTGTTATGCATGAAGCGATACGATCACTGCCGGAGACGATATCGGCAGGATACCTGCACCTTTCGCAGGTCTGGCCCTTCCCGTCGTATGCAGTGGCGGGTGTGCTGGCCAAAAACAAGAAGGCCAGGGTAGTTACTATAGAAAACAATGCGGGAGCGCAGTGTGCCGCACTGATGCGCAGACAGGCCGGGATAGCGGCCGATGCCACAATATGCAAATATAACGGTCGTCCCTTTAATGTGGACGAGGTAATCGAACGAATCATGCAGCTACACGCAGGAGAGGAATGATATGGACGCAAAAGATTTTAAAACCAATGACGAAATTGCATGGTGTCCCGGGTGCGGCAACTTCGGCATCCTTAACTCGTTGCGAAAAGCGTGCGCTGCCATGGGGAAAAAACCGTCTGAGATGCTGCTGGTGTCCGGAATCGGGCAGGCGGCAAAGCAGCCCCATTATGTGCGTGCTAACTGCTTTAACGGACTTCACGGACGTGCACTGCCGGTTGCGGTGGGTGCAAAAATCGCCAACCGTGATCTGACCGTACTTGTCACCACAGGAGACGGTGACTGTTATGGTGAAGGTGGCAATCATTTTATCCACAACATACGCAGAAATGTCGATATCACCGTGATAGTCCATGACAATCAGATATACGGGTTGACAAAGGGACAGGCGTCACCCACCACCGACCCCGGTTATACCACCAAGGTACAGAGCGACGGTGTGGTACAGGAGCCGTTTTATCCTTTGCAGCTCGCGATTGCCATGGGATGCGGATTCGTTGCCCGCGGGTTTTCTACCGAGTCGGGACAGTTATCCGAGCTGATTTCGGCGGGTGTTCAGCACCGGGGGTTCTCGCTTATTGATGTTTTGCAGCCATGTGTGTCGTTCAACAGAAAAAATACTCACAACTGGTACCGAGAACGTGTCTATACGCTTGACGAATCGTATGACCCCTCGGACAGGATGGCTGCGTTCGAAAAAGCGTCGCAATGGGGCGATCGTATTCCGCTGGGGATACTCTATCAGGAAGAAAAACAGGCATTCGAGGATAAACTGAAACTGGGGGATATCGATCCCCTGGCTGAACAGAATCCCGAACAGCGTGACCTCTCAGCGGTGCGAGGGGAGTTCGTATAACCTGCCTTCGGAGATCTGGTGGAGGTGGACCTGCTTTTACCTCACCAATCATCTAATGAATACCCTGACGAGTGCTATACAAGAGAGAAAAATATGAAACGTAAACAGTTTTTGCCGGTGACCTTTTACGAGGGAAGACAACAGTATTGCGCATTGATGAGTGCACTTGACGAAAGCGGTGCGTCATTCAGAATAGAACTTCAGGGCGCATCAGAAGTGCCCGATATTCAGCAAGGGAAACAACTGGAATATTATGTAAGTACGCCACACGGAAAATCAAAGTGTAAGGGAAGAGTTACATGGATCGAACGCACGCCTTCTTTATTAGTATGGGATATCGTATTTACCGAAATAGCGGAGGACGCACGTGATCCGTTGCCTGCGCAAATGGTTACATCATTTTAAGCAGATTGCGCACACAAAATCGCTCAGCTTAGCTGACAATGAAAAAAAGCAGAAGGTTTCAGCTTTCACAGGTACGGTTCAGTTTCCGGTAGAGCGTGGAGAGTGATATGCCCATCGCGGAACTCGCCTTTTTCTTGTCACCGTTATATTGTGCGACTATCGATTCGACGTGTTCACGTTCCACTTCGGAAAGATTTTTTGGTTTGCCCGGTCCGGGCGCAGAAGATGCCGGCGTGTCTTTTTGTTTAGGGGGAGATGATTCGAGCCCCGGGAAGTGCGACGGCTGAAGCGGTTTTTGCTGCGCCAGAAGCAGCGCCCGTTCGAGCATGTTTCGCAGCTCGCGGATATTGCCGGGCCAGTCGTACTCGACCAGAAGCTGCTGCACCTTTGGTGAGAGAGGGAGATGCTGGTAGTTGAGTTCATGAAGAAAATGAGTGATGAATCCAGGGATGTCTTCTCTGCGATCTCGCAGTGCAGGGATGGATATAGGAAACACGCAGATGCGATAGTAAAGGTCTTTTCGAAAATTGCCGTCCTCGGTTTCCTTGAGCAGATCCCGGTTGGTGGCACATATAAGACGAAAGTCACTGTTTCTTATTTTGTTCTCTCCCACCCGTCTGAACGATTTTTCCTCTATTGTTTTGAGAAGCTGGGCCTGCACGCCGATATCCATGTCACCTATTTCATCGAGAAAGAGAGTGCCGCCGTCAGCGACTTCGACCATTCCTTCCTTGTTTTTTATCGCAGAAGTAAACGCGCCCCTGGTATGGCCGAACAGCTCACTTTTGAGCAGATCGCCCGTAAGGCTGGAGCAGTTGAGCTCGACCATGGGCTGTGATTTACGATCGCCGTGTTCGTGAATCCATTTGGCGAGGACTCCTTTGCCGGTACCGGTTTCTCCCTGTAAAAGTATGACCGCATCGTTGGAAGCAGCTACCTGTGCATAATGCATGAGAGAGCCCGCCGCATCACTCTCGCCAAAAAAAGGGCCCGATTTGTTGTTACGCATGGTTCGGGCGAGTTCGCGTTTTTTGAGTGTTTCCGCCTGCAGGGCATTGGCGATCTGTTTTGTCAGCACTTCCATGTCGATTGGTTTGGTCAGGTAGTTTTCGGCACCGTTTTTGGTGGCTTTTACTGCGGTGGGGATATCGTTGACTCCGGAGATTACGAGTATCGGAGTGTGGGGATGGGTATTCTTCAGCTCCGGGATCCAGTCTACCGCATTACCGTCAGGCAGTTTAAGATCGAGTAGTACCGCATCGAATCGCTGGGAAGTGGTAAGCTCCTTTGCCCCCTGCAGGGAATCGGCAGAGGTGACAAGATAGCCCTCAGTGCGCAGGTATTGTTCGTACCCGAACCTTGCCGATTCATCGTCTTCTATAAGTAAAAGGGCGGGAGCGGATGGATTCATACTACCTATACCTCTGTAGCATTATATACAGAAGCGGTTAAATACCCATGGCATTCAACGTGCTAATTACATGATTAATAACCGACGTGAGATTTGGATGTGAGACTTCGAAGTATTCCACCGAATCCTCGAGCGATTCCCGTAACGGTTTGTGACGGGGGCTGGCCACTTGTTTTTTTTCGTCTTCAAGACTGCGTTCAATATCGCCGATCATGGCATCGAGTTTTTCCCTGCTCCGGGAATCGACGTCTTCGACGTGCTGCAGCTGCTCGTGCAGATTCTGTAATGACTGAATGAGCTGATCTCGATTCATCTGTATCCTTTCGCAGCGCAGCAGAGATTTGGTTTGCTCTGCGCTGCAACACGGTTATGACATAGGTGTAGTTGCGAAAATGCGAAAATTTCGCGAAATTGCAAAAACCGCACATGCACGACTGCAAGCGCGGTATAGTCTGAAAAAAAATAATATATGCAAATCAGGCGTGTATCCTGGAAAACACCTGCAATGTGATAGCATATAATACAATGTGATGATATGGCATGTAACGCTATGTTGTGCCCGATGATTCCCTTATAGAGGCAGCCGT
>CAZPUS010000013.1:64079-73991 GCA_964589825.1 uncultured Fibrobacterota bacterium
TACTTGGAAGGATACTTTACGCAATACCGTTCGGTGTATTCGGTTTGTTTCATCTCGTGTCGGCCGGCAAAATGGCAGGTATGGTTCCGGGGTGGATTCCGGGAGGGGTAGTCTGGGTGTACATTACCGGCGTGCTTTTGATGGCGACATGCCTTGCGCTATTGGTAAAAAAGTGGGTTACACCCGCGATGATTGTGCTGGCGGTGATGCTGGTACTATTTATTTTAACCATACATATCCCCGGGATGACCGATCCGCAGACTATGCAGAAAGCGATGTCGAGTCTGCTGAAGGATCTGGCCCTTACCGGTGCCGCCCTGGTTTTTATCGATCGTTTCGGAACATCTTCTGAGTAAAGGAGAAAAACAGTGTTGCAGAGCGAAATGAAACACATCGGATTGCTGGTATTGCGGGTAGGGTTCGGGATAATGTTTATTTTACATGGAGCGCCCAAACTTTTTGCGGGCGTTGAAACCTGGAATTCACTGGGAAGTGCAATGCAGTATGTGGGAATTTCGTTCGGCTATACCTTTTGGGGCTTTTGTGCGGCACTTTCAGAATTCGGCGGGGCGGTGTTGCTTATCACGGGAGTGGGTACCCGGATCGCTGCCGCGTTTATGTGTATCACGACAAGTGTCGCGGCTGCTATGCATCTTGGAAAAAGCAGTGGCATAATGGGTGCATCTCATGCAATCGAATCGTCTATAGTATTTTTATCATTCGTTATTGCGGGGCCCGGGCGTTACAGCGTGCAACGCTTATTATATACCCATACCAAAGAGGATCGACCATGACACAGGCACGTGTGAATGTGGACAACCGAGGCGGGATGATACCCGGTAAGCCCGGGGTCAGAGTTACCGCCTTACGCGCGTATTCGTTTACCGCCTCGCTTTTTCCGCTTGCGATAAGCGTTACCTACGGAATACACAAAGGGGTTAGTATCTCCTATGCCATTCTGGCGTGTGTGGTGATCGGTGTTGTCGCCATTCACGCCGCCAGCAATATTACAAACGATATTGAAGATTTCCGCAACGGTCTTGACAATACAAAGAATCCCGGCACCCATGGTATTCTTGCCCGTGGACTGCTGACGGCCACCCAGTTGCAGATTCAGGCGTATGTGCTGTTTGGCGTCGGGTTGGCAGCCGGCGCGGTTGTCGCATGGCATGCGGGCTGGCAGCTTCTGGTGCTCGGGCTTATCGGGATGGCGGGGGGGTACTGGTATACCGCCGGACCGGTGGCACTTAAATACAAAGGTATGGGCGATCTGCTGATGTTCGTGATATTCGGTCCGTTAATCGCCGTTGGGACCGGCTATGCGCTGTTCGGCTATGTTGGATGGGATCTTGTTCTGCTTTCAGTACCTGCCGGAATACTGGTCAGTACCATGCTGCACGGTAACAACACGCGTGATTTTGTCCCCGACAAATCCCGGGGTGTTACCACGCTGGCGATACGACTCGGATTCACTTCGTCGCAACACCTGCTTGCCGTGCTTATGGCGGTGCCCTACGGCATAGTCGGTGTGCTGGTGCTCACGGGTATATTGTCATTATGGGGGCTGCTTGTGTTTGTGTCCGTTCCTATGGCAATGGCGATTGTCGTCTCCGGCTACAGGGCTCAATTCGATGATGTGAGCCCGATACGGACCATCGATAAACGGGTGGCTGCATTGCAGGGGGTTTTCGGGGTTTTTTATCTTGCCGGAATTATGGTATGATACCGGCTGGCTCGATGCAAATAACATTATCCGATACGTGCGAATTAGTGGGAAACATATGACTAAACATACACGCGTTGAAATACGCCACCACAGGGAGCGCCTCGAAGGAGCGCTGCTGCAGGTCGTTGAAGAAATGAAGCATCTGGGATACGAAGGGTATCGTCTTGACACGCTGCAGCATGAGATACACGATACCATCTGGGAATACACCTGTAACGGGGGCAAACGGTTTCGTCCGTTGCTTTTTATCGCAGGCTACAAAGCGTATGCGCAGTCTGTGGACGAGCAGGTGTATAAGGCTGCAATAAGTATAGAGTTGCTGCACGATTTTGTCTTGATTCACGATGATATAATCGACAATGCGGACATGCGACGCGGAAAGCCTTCCTTGCAGCGGTATCTGGAGATGGCCCCGGGGGTGGAATCCGAAAGGGCCCGAAGCGAGGCGTTCGCTCTGGTTGCGGGTGATATGGTCTATACGTGTGCACTTCATACCTTTCTCGGGGTACACAAGGATCCGACGCGTGTGGTGAAGGCGTTAAGGGAGTTGACAAGTGCCGGTGTGCACACTGCCATGGGACAGCTGCACGAGATGAGTCTCACAAAAAAAAGTATCGGTGCTGTTTCTGAAGAGGAGATCTTTGATGTATACGATCGCAAAACCTCGTTTTACTCGTTTGCCGCGCCATTGGCAGCCGGTGCACTACTGGCGGGCGCTTCATATGCGGATGCACGCGCATTGAGCCGTGGCGCTATCGAGCTTGGAAGGGGCTTTCAGATATATGACGATCTTATCGATCTTATGGCGCTTTCGCAGAATACCGGCAAAGACGGTGGCGGCGATTTTACCGATGGTGTCAGGACAATACCTATTGTACGCCTTTTTCACGAATGCGGTGAAGACGAGCGGGAATGGCTGCGCGCGCATTATGCATCAGGAGCCTTGCAGGAAGAAGATATTGCACGAATACAGCGGATGCTGAAGCAGCACGGGATATCCGCACAGCTTGAGCAGCAGGCGTCGCAGCTGTATGAAAATGCGCTTTCACAGGTTAAGCAGGTGATACAATCCGATGATGCATTCGATATGATTCTGCAGTTAATGTTTAAAATATTTGATACGCATATGCAATTGTTACATACACACGAGAGGAGTACCACATGAAGACGATTATACTCGGTGCGGGTTTTGCAGGACGTTACGCGGCCCGGGTACTCAATTCTCTTGCCGGCGGGCATGACGTGACTCTCATCGATAAACATTCATACACCACGATGGTACCGATACTGCCCGATTACGCCGGAGGCCGGTTTAGCCGATCGCTTATTACCAGAGAGATAGCCGAGGTGCTGCCCCCACGTATCGGGTATGTACAGGATGATATTACCACACTCGATCTCGATGAAAAACGCCTCGAAGGAAGATATTCGCACTACACCTTCGACAAGCTGATTATCGCCTGCGGGTCAAAGACCGCATTTCACGGGTTCGAACCGCAGAGCTGGGATGATGTCTACACCCTCGATTCGGTTCCGGCTGCGGATCGTATTCGCAATGAATTCCCGTACTATCTTCAGAAAAAAGGCAATGAAGCGCACGCGGTAGTCGTGGGTGGGGGGTATACCGGTATGGAACTTGCCTGCGCACTTACCCATATGGCAAGAGCACAGGGGTACGACTGTACGGTAAGTGTAGTCGAACTGATGGATACGATACTGCCATTTTTTAATGAAGAGCAGCGTCGTAGCATACAGCAGCATTTCGAAAAGCTCGGTATCCGGCTTATGACCCGGAGCAAAATAAGTGAATACCGGGACGGGATGGTTCGTATAAACGATTCTGAAACTATAAAAGAGCCGTTTTTCTGCTGGACCGCGGGGCTCGATTTTTCGGTGCCTGAGGTCAACGCATCCAAAGCCGAAAGGCTTAAGGACGGCCGGTTTCATGTGCATCATGACCTCAGTGTTATACATTATCCGGATGTATATGCGGCGGGTGATGCTGCGGCGGTATTTGCAAAAGGCTCATACATACGAAAAGCGGTCAATTACTCTGTGTATTCAGGTAAAAAAGCGGGAAAAAACTGCATGCGTGCCGTAATGGGGTACTCTCACGTTGCGTTTACCCCGTTCGACCTCGGCTGGGTAATCCCTCTGTGCACCACCAGCGCGGGAAAGCTGTTCAACCGCTTCAGGATAAAGGGTAAAATCGGACTGTCGCTTCATTATCTGATGTGCGGACTGCGAAGTTTTTCGTTTTCGCAGAGGCTGCGCTTTTTGCTGGAAGCACTGCGGGTCTGGGGCAGAAGAAGCTGAGTCCCGGTGGTTATATACCGGGATCCGTTCGTGGTTCAATCCATTATTACCTGCATTGAGCGGTTTTGTTCGCGAAATCTGCTGCTATCCGCACAGCTCTTATGGTCTCGAAAACCATGAGCCAGCCAACAGGGTTTTTCCTTGGTTTTCGATAATACAATAGCAGTACGGTTCACAACAGCTTTCATCAAAACAACCGCTCAATTCAGGTATCAACTCTCTGGGTGAAGGCAATATAAGCAGAAAAGATGGTTGTTCTGTGCGGGCGTGTGGTCCATAATCCGTTTTTTTTTGGACATTATTTATTTTACCGTATTACATATGTTTTATTGTCTCACCCACTGAAAGCGAGTGATACCGATGCAGGAGCACGATTATGTAATTGGTGTTGATTACGGGACCGATTCGGTGCGTGCGGCCGTAATCGATGCCCGGACAGGGAAAGAGGCGGCAAGTTCCGTACAGTATTATACACGCTGGAAAAAAGGGGCATACTGTGATTCCGCGCGCAATCAATTCCGTCAGCATCCGCTCGATTATATCGAGGGGCTCGAAAAAGCGGTTACTGAGGCGCTTGAACAGCTTCCGGCGACAGCTTCCAGAAATGTCAGAGGAATGTCGATAGATACGACCGGCTCGACGCCGGTTGCAGTGGATAAAACCGGGACACCTCTGGCGCTTCTGGATGATTACGCGCAGGATCCTGATGCGATGTTTATTCTCTGGAAAGACCATACCGCAATCGAAGAGGCTGAACGGATCAATACGGTCGCACACAGTGGTGAATATGAGGATTATACAAAGTATGTGGGCGGAATTTATTCCTCCGAGTGGTTCTGGGCAAAGATACTTCATATACTCAGGTATAATGAGAGTGTGTGCAACGCCGCATACTCATGGGTAGAGCATTGTGACTGGATACCGGCGCTTCTTACCGGCATGACCGATCCGCTTGCCATAAAACGCAGCAGATGTGCGGCGGGACACAAAGCGATGTGGCACGAGGAATTCGGCGGGCTTCCGGCAGAGGACTTTCTGACCTCGGTGGATCCGTTGCTTTCAGGGCTGCGCAGGCGGCTCTATCGTGATACGTATACCAGTGAGACGGCGGTGGGCTCACTCACAGAGGAGTGGGCGCGTCGTCTTAATCTTCATACCGGGGTTACGGTTGGGGTTGGTGCCTTCGATGCCCATATGGGTGCCGTCGGTGGTGAGATTACGCCGTATGTGTTGAGCAAAGTGATGGGTACTTCTACCTGTGACATGCTTATAGCACCGGCACAGGAGATGGACGGTAAACTCATAAAGGGAATATGCGGGCAGGTTGACGGCTCGATCGTGCCGGGAATGCTTGGTATGGAAGCCGGTCAGTCCGCGTTCGGCGATGTCTATGCCTGGTTCACGCGTCTGCTCTCGTGGGGATGCGATAATGTGCTGCACGACAGTGATATTTCAAACGAAACTCTCGAGAAGGTTCGGGAAGTAATGCAGCAGAAACTGATAGTCCGGCTGAGCGAGGAAGCACAGAATATACCGCCCGGAGAATCCGGGCTGGTGGCGCTGGACTGGCTTAACGGTCGCCGTACTCCCGATGCCAATCAGCAGCTTTGCGGGGCCATTGCCGGCCTTACTCTTGGCAGTGATGCCCCCCGGATATTCAGGGCCCTCGTAGAGGCGACCGCATTCGGCACACGCAGAATTATCGAGCGTTTCGAATCCGAGGGTGTGCCTATCGAAGGAATCATTGCACTCGGCGGGGTGGCGAAAAAATCACAATTCGTGATGCAGACGGTCGCGGACGTGATTAACAGGAAGATACAGGTTGCACATTCAGAGCAGACCTGCGCACTCGGTGCGGGGATGTGTGCCGCAGTGGTTGCGGGGATCTATCCCGATGTCGCCACTGCCCAACGGCAGATGGGACAGGGCTTTGATGCCGAGTACAGTCCGAATAAAGCGGTTACCGGAATATACGATCGATTGTATACAAAATATACACAGCTGGGATCTTTTGTCGAACATCAATATATGGAGAAAACGTAAGTGACAGCATATCAAACACTGCGGTGCGAAGCCTACGAAGCGAATATGCAGCTGCATCACCATAGGCTGGTGGTTTCTACCTTCGGCAATGTAAGCGCCTTCGATCCGGATAAGGCCGTGTGCGCCATAAAACCGAGCGGAGTTGCCTACGATGAACTCACGCCTGAGCAGATGGTGGTAGTCGACCTGGATAATACGATTGTTGAAGGAACACTGCGTCCCTCCTCAGATACAAGAACGCATACCGTTCTCTATCGGCATTTCGAGGGTGTAAAGGGCGTGGCACACACACATTCCGCCTATGCTGTTGCATGGGCACAGGCAAAGAAAGACATTCCAATTCTGGGAACAACGCATGCGGATCACTGCGCTACCGATATTCCCTGTACCGAGGTGATGCCCGACGAGATGATAAAGGGAGACTATGAACACGAAACCGGTAATCTGATAGTGAACACGTTCGGAGAGCGTTTGTCGCCTAGTGAAGTTCCGATGGTCCTGGTTGCATCGCATGGTCCGTTTACGTGGGGGGGGTGTGCTGACAAGGCGGTCTATCACAGTCTGATACTTGAAGAGCTCGCAAAGATGGCTCTTTTTACCCATCAGATAGTACCGGATATAGAACGGATGGCCCCTGCCCTCATACAGAAGCATTATGAACGAAAACACGGAAAGAACGCGTATTACGGTCAGTAACAGTACCATTTGAATTAAATATGATGCTACTCACCAAGTTTGAAGGAGAATTACAATGAATAATATCCCCCAGGTAAAATGCGGTATCGTAGCGGTTAGCCGAGATTGCTTCCCTGTGACGCTTTCGCAAACACGCAGGCAGAAGGTCGGTGCCGCGTGTACCAAACAGAATATGTCGATTTTTGAGGCACAAACCGTGGTTGAGAATGAAACGGATGCATGTAATGCACTGCAGGAGCTGCGTGACAACGGGGTGAACGCGCTCGTT
The DNA here is from genome assembly GCA_964589825.1 of uncultured Fibrobacterota bacterium. Taxonomy (GTDB): domain Bacteria; phylum Fibrobacterota; class Chitinivibrionia; order Chitinivibrionales; family WJKA01; genus CAZPUS01. The sequence continues at coordinate 71,129 of CAZPUS010000013.1, forward strand.
GTCTATCTTGGGAATTTCGGACCTGAAGGACCCGAGACCTTACTGGCGCAAAAATTCGACGGGCCGGTGATGTTCGTTGCCGCCGCTGAAGAGAGCGCGGACGACCTCGTGGAAGGACGGGGAGATGCGTTCTGCGGAATGCTCAATGCATCATATAATATAGGGTTGCGTGGGCTTCGTCCCTATATACCCGAATACCCGGTCGCAACCCCGGATGAGGTTGCCCGGCTTATCTCACGTTTTGTCCCCATTGCACGGGTTATACTCGGGTTGTCAAAGGTGAAAGTGTTCTCGTTTGGCCCCCGGCCTCAGGACTTTTTTGCCTGTAATGCGCCGATTAAGCCCCTGTTCGATCTCGGCGTCGAAATTATGGAGAACAGCGAACTCGATCTTTATGACATATATATGGAAGCGGGGGCGCAGAAAGAGAGAATCGAGTCGGTGGCAGCAGACATGAAAAAAGAGCTGGGCCCGGGAAACAGTTATCCCGACCTGCTGCCAAAGCTTGCGCAATACGAGATAGCACTTTCCGATTTTATGGAACAGAATCTCGGTTCCCGCCAGTTTGGTATTTTTGCGAACAAGTGCTGGCCCTCTTTTGAAAAATATTTTAACTTTGTTCCCTGTTTTGTCAATTCCCGTCTGGCCTCCCGCGGGATTCCGGTTGCTTGTGAGGTCGATATATACGGGGCGCTGAGTGAGTATATCGCCACATGCGCTACCAATAGACCGGCGACCCTTCTTGATTTAAACAACACGGTCCCGCAGGATATGCTCTCACACAATGGTATCGCGGGGTACGCACCAACCGATCTTTTTATGGGTTTTCATTGCGGTAACACAGCAAAAGAGTGTCTCTCGGGGTGCACCATGAAATTTCAGCGAATTATGCATCGTCTGATGGAGCCTTCCTCTGAGCCTGATATCACCAGAGGGACCCTCGAAGGAACGATCGCCAGCGGTCCTGTGACGCTTCTTCGGCTTCAGGCAACGGCGGACGCCTCCCTGCGCGCCTATTGTGCCGAAGGAGAGGTGCTTGATGTCGATCCCCGCTCGTTCGGCTGTATCGGTGTATTTGCGGTAAAAGAGATGGGCAGGTTCTATCGTCATGTGCTGATTCAGAAGCGTTTTCCTCATCACGGTGCGGTTGCTTTTGCGCATACGGGCCACACGTTTTTCGAGGTGATGAAAATGTGCGGAGTTGCGGATATCGGATTCAACCAACCGTCTCATATGCGCTATCCGGGCGAAAATCCGTTTTCATAACTGCCGCTTCAGGTTGAAAGCGTGTTATCTGTCTTCCGGTAAGCCGGTCCCGGCGGTGACAGAAAAAGGTGTGCTGTTGTTTGTTGCCCTTTTGCTGCGTGGGATGTATGCCTATCGCAGCACCAATTAACCTGATCGGGCTTTATGGCCGAATCGTGGAGGGTAATGCTCATTTCCGCAGGTTGTGCCGGGATTTCGGAAAGGAACGCGAGATCGCGCAAATTGAGCGAGAGAGCGAGACAGCCTTGTAACACAATGTTTTTAAATACGATAACCGGGCAGGACGCGTAATCTGGTCTGCGGTGGCCTATAATACGAATAGGAAAAAAACATTTTTTCGCTTTTATTGCATTTCCCCCTTGCGTTATGTGTGACCAAAATAGTATCTTTAGCAGCATCATTTTTTGAAGGTTATGGTTCGGTCGTTGCCGCACGTTTATTGAAGCGAAGTACGCTGAACCGAAAAAACTAACAAAAAATTAACAAAACTAAGCGAAAACTAAAAAAAACGCGATTTTGTATTGACATTTTCTCACAATTATTGTATATTTGAATCGCGTTAGAAAAAATGCTCTTTGAAAAGCTTTGGTATGTACGGCTGAGATCTGCACATCAAAACAGTTGGACAAAATCTCTAATATGGAGAGTTTGATCCTGGCTCAGAACAAACGCTAGCGGCGTGCCTAATACATGCAAGTCGTGGGAGAAAGTCACCTTCGGGTGACGAGTAAACCGGCGAACGGGTGAGTAACACGTAAGCAACTTACCTTCAAGTTCGGGATAACTCGGCTAAAGCTGGGCTAATACCGGATGTGGACATATGTCCTCATGAATATATGTCTAAAGGCAACCTCTACCTGTAAGTTGTCGCTTGAAGATAGGCTTGCGGCCCATTAGTTAGTTGGTGAGGTAACGGCTCACCAAGGCAACGATGGGTAGCCGGCCTGAGAGGGTGATCGGCCACATTGGGACTGAGATACGGCCCAGACTCCTACGGGAGGCAGCAGTAGGGAATATTGCGCAATGGGCGAAAGCCTGACGCAGCAACGCCGCGTGAGGGATGACTGCCTTCGGGTTGTAAACCTCTGTTGAGTGGGAAGAAACTTTGTGCCGTTAATAGCGGTATGAACTGACGGTACCGCTCGAGGAAGCCCCGGCGAACTACGTGCCAGCAGCCGCGGTAATACGTAGGGGGCGAGCGTTGTTCGGAATTACTGGGCGTAAAGAGAGCGTAGGCGGGAGAGTAAGTTAGGAGTGAAATGCATGGGCTTAACCCATGGTCCGCTCTTAATACTGCTTTCCTTGAGTGTAGGAGGGGAAAGCGGAATTCCGGGTGTAGCGGTGGAATGCGTAGATATCCGGAAGAATATCAATGGCGAAGGCTGCTTTCTGGCCTATTACTGACGCTGAGGCTCTAAAGCTAGGGGAGCGAACAGGATTAGATACCCTGGTAGTCCTAGCCGTAAACGTTGGGCACTAGATGTTGGAGGGTTTCCCTTCAGTGTCGTAGCTAACGCGATAAGTGCCCCGCCTGGGGAGTACGCCCGCAAGGGTGAAACTCAAAGGAATTGACGGGGGCCCGCACAAGCGGTGGAGC
>CAZPUS010000014.1:0-8841 GCA_964589825.1 uncultured Fibrobacterota bacterium
CGCAGACGGTACCATGAGAGGCATCAGCAGACAGAAAATCAACTACGTGCCGTAAAACATGTATAGCGGCGGAATCACAAGACCTCGCAAATTACGTCGCTCGGTTCAGGTATTTAAAACCTGAATTGAGCGGTTGTTTTGATGAAAGGTATGCACACCGTTACACCCGACTTTTACCGTTTTAAAAGGGATCTCACTCTGTAAAGCTCGGTTATGCCCCATGCCTGCGCACCACATCCTTTCTGTATATGCGGATAATTACCGTCAAGGATTTCGGGTATATGCCCCATACACCCATGATCGAGCAGGTACGCGGACGTCGCTAAAAGGGATCGCGCCGTCTCCTCGGCCTCTTTCCCATATACCCTGTACAAGGCCTCACAGTACATCGGAAACAACCAGGTCCATGCAGTTCCGTTATGATATGCAGGTTTTCTCTGTGTATCTTCATTGCCGGTGTACTCACCATGGAAAGGATAATGAGGGTCAAAAAGAGGCGTGCCGTCATGCTCAACATGCAACGGCATTTCTACCCGACGATCCGCAAGGCTTCGAATAGCCCCCGGAACGACAAGGTCATAACATGAATCCACGACATTTCTGGCCAGCCCGGAATCATCAACAGCACCGAGTGCAATCGCGCAGAGCTGATTCGGCCGCAATGCATCGTCCGGCTGCGCATCGGATGCCGCCATACCTGGTTGTGCAACAAGCAGATCCGCACAGTATTCACGACCGTTATGGTTGACGGGGAAAAAACGCCGAATCGATTCCCTGACCCGGTGTCTGAGTTGCCCCCATTTTTCTCCATCGACTTTTGTAAGAAAATCGAGCGTATACCACCACAGGGCCTGGATTTCGATGGGATAGCCCTGACGCGGAGTCGCCGCAGGAAAATTGGTGTCCATCCATGTAAAGTGAGAAGGACTGAAGATGAGCCCACTCTCCTCATCCATCATGATACCGTTTTCAGTGCCTTCCATATATCCGTTTGCGACAGAAACCAACACTTCCCGTATCGACCGCTCTCCAGCTTGTTCCTTGTGAACAAAATCGTAGCTGCTGTGTGCAGCACAAAGGTCCGAACATGCGACAAACAACCATAACGGCGCATCGGATGTATCACGATTGGAACTGTCGTTACCCCGTATCATGTTAGGTAGTGTTCCGCGATACTCGAATTCGCAAAAGGTCCGGATAATACTACCGGCATCCTGGTACAATCCCGCAGCTATTATCCCGCGCAGGCTGATGAGTGTATCTCTTCCCCAGTCCAGAAACCATGGATACCCGGCAATTACCGTTCTGCCCTTGTCTCTTTTGACTAAAAATGCGCGAATAGCTGTATGAAAAAGTCTATCCACTTCTTCACCGCTCCATGCTACAGTATTGTTCCTTTCATTCAATCCGTTGGCATCTGTTCCCTCATCGGAGAGATTGTGGGCCGGGGATAATTTATCATGTACCTTCGCATGCAGTACATGAATATCGCCGCCACCGGGTTTTACAATAAAATACCCGGGAGAATAAAAATCACCGCAATCATCGAGACCACGTTCTTTGTCTACTGGCATTGCAACCATATAATTCCACTCGTCCTCACGTACAAACGAGCTTCCCGGTATATTCATCGATAAAGACTGTGTATCGGATAGTTCAAAATCGAATGACCTGTCGTGTTGGTGAATCAACGCAGGCCATGATCCCTCCGGCCCGGCGAATGCTTTGGTTACAGTATGAAAATCGCGGTTGTCTATATCCGGGCGTATAATAAGAGTGACAGGGATTTCATCGGGAAGCATCTTGTTGTTTCCATGTGCCGGTTCTCGTTGAACAATGAGATAAGAGCCGGGTTTCTCTTTGTCAAGAAAAAGCCGGAGAGTAACAGTTACATAAAGGCCGTTCCCACATGGCACATGAAATTCCCAGATGGCATTATTGTCTCCGGCCATAAATGAATGTTGACATTTGCGATCCAGTATGAATGAATATCCCCTGTATCGCAGCCATATACGACATCTTGTCCATACGACGGTACGATCAACCGGATAGCGTGAGTGAAGGTTTGCAGAAAGAAAGGAGTCGTATTTGCTCTGGATCTCACTCCATGCCCCCCGTACCTGGGCAGCCGAAGCAGTTTTGTTGACACAGAGGGCATGCACCTGAGAATCGAGACTCAATCGCTTTTTGTCACATCGAGTCATGAGTCGCACTCGCGAAGAAGGAGGGGATAAAAACAAATGTGAGCAAATATGCTGGATTTGCGTATCATCGTACAATACCAGATGCAATTCGATTTCGGCTGTTGAAGGTGTTTCATCAGGAGGTATCATGATCAGGAAAGCCGATCCATCTCCATGTCGAAGGCTTGTCTCCTGTCTTATTATCGTTCCATTTCTTTCGAAATAAGCTCGGAACGAACAGGGGGCCTGAATATATAACACATGGTTGCAAGGTAATACCACCCATCGTCTGATATCTTCGGGGTAATTCCAGCGAATTATAGGCGTATATTGACTGTAGCCCGCCAGATTTCGTATACAGGCAGACGGGTCTCTAACCAATGCATGCGCAATCTCATCCGGCTCATTTGCCCCTACCCACGCATTTGCTTTATAAAATGAGATCAATTTGCTCGCTTTAGCCCTACACATCTGCCACCTATACGGCATATCGTATCCAGTTTTATTAATGCCCGATTCTGGAGGCAATAACGAGGGCGCATTTGTGATACAGCATACTTGTCCCCGCTCGAGTCTGACGCGGATACGGTCGCCCGCGATTCGTTTAAATGCAGGAATCCCATCCGATAAATAATCCCGACAGTCTTCAGAAGGGTCAAAAGATTCCGACTGCCACTGTACATACCTGGAATGTTCGTGATCGAGGTTTACAAGCACGAGAAGAGTATCGTGCCCGTTGGGGGACGTTCTAAGTACCGCAATACTGTTATCATCACCCGTATGTACAAATGTGATGTCCGTGTCCGGTAAAAAGGCAGGGTGCATATAAATCAGATTGTTTATCCGGGTTATATAATCCACCATATTATCTTTGCTTCCCCAGTTCAAACCGCAGGCCTTATGCACATCGATCTTTTCCGGGGCATACCATTCCACCCCATTGGTTATTCCAAATGCTCCGGAGTCCGATAACAATGCACAAAGAGCCGTTCGCATCCTCGCAAACGTATGTGAAGTGGACGCGAGTCTGTTGTTGTCATGGGTCTCAGAATAATGAAGCAACGGACCTTTTTTAAAAGAAAGGGGCAAGGCCTCCTTTGTATAGGATTCGATTTGCTCTCTTGAATAGTTTTGAAATAACTCGGAATACGCCCAGTTCATATCCGCTTCGGTAAGAAGCCGTTCTGTTACCCGGGGATCACCCCCCAGCCCCTCCAGAAAGAACACGGTATCCGGATATTCTTTTCTCACCTTCATTATAATGTATTGCCATGTGTCAAGGGGAAGCATGTAACCGGCATCGCATCTGAAGCCATCCACGCCATGTCGACACCAGAAAAGGAATATCTGTGCAAGGTACTCCCATAGTTTTTTATGTCGAAAATCCAGCTGTAGCAGGTCGCCCCACACAACCCCCCACGCTCCAGGACTGGTAAAGGTGTCGTCTCCACTCTTCACGAACCATTCGGGATGCATATTATGTAGTTTTGAAGCCCATCCCGTATGATTTACCGGAAGGTCTATCAATAAAAGCCCCTCTCTCGCATGTACCGCATCGACTAATTCGCAGAACTGATCCAGCGGTGTGGTCTTCTTATCGAATTCGGCCATAGACGGATCAACATCGAAAAAATCACGGGTTGCATATGGACTCCCGAAGGTTCCCATACGTGCATACGTGGTGGGTACCGGGTGGATGGGCAAAAGCTGAATGATGCGAAATCCCATTTCTTTGATGATAAAGTCGAGATTGCGGATAAGTGCCCGAAATGTCCCTGAGGGTGGTATTATATTGTACCCCTGTTTTTCCAGTTTTTTGCTGTACGAGGGAATACTATTAGAAGAATATTCGTATCCCATATACGGGCCAAACTGCCTTACAAATGCACAGTAGGTAGTATTACATGCATAAATTGTCGCAGGATGTACTTTTATACTGATGTTGTCACCGTCCGGCCACCAGAGCTCGCGTGCTTTTCGAGATACGAAAAAAGCCTTACCTTCGAAAAAACCGGCATCATCGAGCACTAATGTGACCTCGTAACGGGTATCACTTTTTTGCTGCATTTGGACATCATGCCAGTCTTTATCGAGGACCGGAGTGTCGTGTTGCACTTCTGCAATCTTTTCTTCGCGTCGGATAGAAGCAAAACCGCAATTTGTTCGCAAAAATGCAGTGCCGTCAAATGCGGCAGAAAGTGTAAGTACTATGGTGAGGGTATCCCCTCGGTATCGAACATGGAAAGACCCCGGGGAAGGGTATTGTGTTAGTGTTATCATTATAATAGCCCCTTGTCCCAGCTTCGGGCAGTTATATCCGGTCAGCCTTCAAGTTTGTATTTGTCATTAAGTATGTAGTGAGATGAGCGAAGCAGCTGCAGGTCATCGTTGGTTTTTACCGGAAAAAACCTTTGTCGGTCGACTTCGAGAGCCACCGTGTCTTCGAAAAGTCCGATTGCCGCGCCCATCGCGGTCTCCAACTGATACACCGATGCAGATGAACTGTCGGTTGGATCGACGGTTTTTTCATTTACGATCAGAGGAAGCTGAGAAGACATGAATTCATTTTTTCGATCCCCGAGTTTTTCAAGATCGATCCAGATATTGTTGGTGTTAAAAAAACGATGGCGTGAAATATCGATAAAACGATTCCAATCCCTTTCACTGCACTGAGCTTTTTCACGAAGCAATAATTTCCCGTCCGATTTGCGTACCGCCAGATGGCCCCCTTTGCGATCCCGTTCGCTACGGCGGGTTACTTCCATCATGAACCACGCATCACTGTGTGCGAAACAAGACGCGATACGTTCATCCGGCGTTGCCCGCAGATTATCTACATTCGATACAAATGCATATCGATAGCCTTTGTCCAGAAGAATATCGATAATACCTGAAGTAAACAACGCGGTAAATATCTCTCCATGTCCCGGCGGATTCCATTCCAGCCTGGGATTGGAAGGGAATGAAGCAGGAGCGAGAGTCGACGCATCAACCTTTGGGTACTGGTGCTGCAAAAAACGTACAGGTATCTCAGAAAAAAGCGCAGGGTATTTTTCCAGCCATTGCATTGTTTGCGTATCGGTCGCAAAACTGTTCATGAATAAAAGAGGAGAGTGTATACCGTAATCCGCATTCAACTGAAGGAGGTTTTTCACAATAATATCGAGAAAGGTCAGATCCTGTTTAACATATAAAAGTGACTTGGGTATATCGAGCCCCATCGTGGTACCGAGTCCGCCGTTGAGTTTTATAACAGCGGTCCTGCCGAGAATACGGGATGCGTCCAATGAGTCCCCGGCGCAATTCTGATCCAAAGACATTACCCGGTCATCACCAAGCGGCTCGATCGAATCTTCACCGATCCATGATTCCCGATTAAAAAAAAACGCGGAATAATAGCCTTCAAAACGCTGAATTACCTGCTCGTTCATCCCGGCGTCATTCATTTTTTTTCTGAATTGCGCACGCAATGCCTCAAAATCCATAGACTGAATCCTTAGGTGTTTGCAATAGTTTACCACGTATCACCTGAATTGAGCGATTTCGCACACAAAATAGCTCAATTAGGTATCAAAAAGCCGCATACGCGCATCTCATCATACCTGTTTTTACTCTTTTGCCCTTTCCGCATCGAGTTTTTTATTCTTTGCGACGAAATCTTCGCTTTTCGCAATGCGTTCTTCATCAAACTGAGAGGTTGAATACCGGCCGTCACTATTAACCGATATCTGTTGACCCGCTACGATCGTCATCCATGCACCAAGGGTAACTTCATGAGGCGGAGGGACCTCCGACGGCCCTGGTACCTCTACCGGCTGCTTTACACCCGCGGAATCTTTTTTCTCGATTTTTTTCTTCAGACCTGCACTTGGCCCCACCGCGACTTTGCCGTTATAAACCCTTACATCGGTACTGGAATCCTTATCTGTAGCGAGTTGAAATATGGTACCGCGTATGGATGCAACCGCTGTGGGACTCGCTACCTCGAATTCATTCCTGGTTTTGGCAATTTTTTTCAGATTAACCCAGATATTACCTAAAGAATTTTTATTTTGTACCTTTTCGGCATCGAGATGCTGTATAGTGATTCGAGTTGTTTCATCCATCCTCAACACCGCACCATTGGCGTATTCGATTTCCACGAAACTTTCTTCCCGGGTATATATCCTGTCATCCTGCTTAACCGGCATATTAGGTCGCACAGGGCGCCATTTTTCGGCACCGCTTCTCAGGATATTTGCCGTTCCCTGACATATCGTTACACGGGCAAGTGATTGTGCCTGTACCGGTTCATTCAATGCACCGGCAAAAATTACCGAGACAACTATCAGCGCGATACGTTTCTTCATAGGACCCCTTCCTTGAAAAAAGTTAATCTCCGCCGCACCCTGCAGTTTTATCGCACGGTACGTTATCGACATAAAAAATATATTACCACCGCTTCAATCTGGGCATTGTAACGACAACTAGCGCATATTTCTTGTAGAATGAGTAATAATTCGGGACCTACGCTCCCCTACCAACACCATATCTTCTATACGTACACCGCCAATCCATGGTAAGTAAATTCCCGGCTCCACGGTAATAACCGATGAATCACGCAACTTTTCTTTGCTTCTTGCCCCAATCCGGGGTAATTCATGTACCCTGAGTCCTACTCCATGACCGGTTGCATGGCGGAAATACTCACCATACCCTTTCTGCTCGATATAGTCCCGCGCGATTGTATCGATTTGTGCCGCATCGACACCGGCACGAACCGCCCGGCGGGCACGCTGCTGGGCGGTATACACGATGTTGTAAATACGCCTCTGCACCTCAGACGGCTCCCCGATTATGCAGGTACGGGTCATATCCGAAGCGAATCCATGGACTGTGCATCCGAAATCGCAAAGTACAATTTCCCCGCTTTTAAGTCGCTTATGTGAAGCAATACCGTGCGGAAGCGCACTTCTCTTCCCAAACAATACCACTGTGGGGAATGAAGGGCCTTCCGATCCCATGGCACTACAGAGACTGTCGAGTTTCCTGGCTATCTCGATTTCGGTCACTCCAGGTATGAGTTGTGCCCGTATACGCCCGTAGGCTCGATCCGCTATACGTGCTGCCCGTGAAATGGATTTAATTTCATCTCTTAATTTTGGTATTCCTATACGTGAAATCTCTCCAGGAACAGGAATAATATGTATACCGCTGCATTCATTACCAATCTGTGTATGTGTCTCAACGCTTATCCGGTCCGATTGAACCCCGAGCCTGCTTTGACGAGTCAAAAACGGACAGAGAAAATTAAACGATCGTTCTCCTATAATATGCAGTCGCCACTGGGGATTTTTTCTGCAGAAATCATGCGCTGCGGTCTGATACCTGAAATCGGTAAAAATCCGCTGTGTCTGACGTGACACCAGCAAGTACGCATTGGAGGACGAAAACCCACTGATATAACGTACGTCCGAAGGGTCGGATACGAGTATGTGGGTACAGTCGTATCGGCGAAGTATGCCTCTGAGTGCAGCAACACGTTTGCTATACATTATAAAATGCGTATCCTTGTCTCTATCAGGCATAATTAAGGGCAAAAATCAATATCACCATAATTGGTAACCGCCCCGAACGATCCCATCGATCAAAGCCGCGGCCATCCGGGTTGTTACTTCAATCCCGAAGATTATGGGGCACCTTTGGTGGAGGAATCTGTATTTTCGGAAACGCAAAACCAGGGCAAACGCAGCCAATCCCGGAAACAATCCTTAGCTCAGAGGGGATTTAGCCGCCTTTATTTTTCTTCCTTGAACGACGCTTATGTAACTGCCGGTATTCTTCTTTTATCCGAACGCCTTTAAGTGGTTTTTTACTCTTACGTCGTGCCTGTACGCTTTTTTTTCGAGACTGTTTCGATTGTGTACGTGTGGATGAATAACCGGAGTCGGAATCGGTTTTGTAATAAGAGGTGTCGGGTTCCTCCCCGGACGCACACGTCCCCCCTTCCTCGCCGCTCTGTTCTTCAGCTATTTCATCTTCGATTTCCTGAAGGCGTTCTCCTATTTTTTCATTTTCCGGATCCCGTTCATGTAAACGCCGAAATACACTGAGCGCCAGTTCATGCTGTCCCTGCTGAAAATAAAGATCTCCGAGGGTAGGTGTCAACACATGATCCGGAATCGAGTGCAGTGTATTTTCTTCTTCTTTGTTTTTTCCATCCGGCTGGCTTTCAGCGTTGGATTCATCGGATATAGCTGTTGTATCCGACTCGGCATCTGACTCCTGTCCAGTATTGGATACACCCGGTTCATCTTCATGCGTATACTGTTGCGATAATGACTCCCCGGGACCCTCTACATCTTCCTCTTCTTCGTTGTCGAGACTCGTATCGAGTTCGACCCTGTCTATTTCATCAGGCACTGGTTCTCCATTATGACTTTGTTGCGCACTCTCACCCTCCAACGTATAAAAGCCCTGGTTGACAGGCTCCGAAGGTGCTTCTTCATCTGCCCCGGAAGAGCTCTCCTCACCCTCCTCTTCTTCCTGTAGTTGGTCATCTTCCATCTGCAGCGGGTTCTCCAATAGCGTCTCATCTACATCTTCAAATGTCGTGTCATCTAATTCTCCTGCCGTCTCTTCTCCTGCCGTCTCTTCTCCTGCCGGCTCTTCTCCTGCC
>CAZPUS010000014.1:8941-71676 GCA_964589825.1 uncultured Fibrobacterota bacterium
TTCTCCTGCCGTCTCTTCTCCTGCCGTCTCTTCTCCTGCCGGCTCTTCTCCTGCCGGCTCTTCTCCTGCCGGCTCTTCTCCTGCCGGCTCTTCTTCTGCCGTCTCTTCCTCTGCCGTCTCTTCTTCTGCCGGCTCTTCCTCTGCCGTCTCTTCTCCTGCCGTCTCTTCCTCTGCCGTCTCTTCCTCTGCCGTCTCTTCCTCTGCCGTCTCCTGCTGCTCGATATCTTCAGACTCTGCTACACCAGCCGGTGTGGATTCATTGGTTTCAGATACAACCGGATCGGATACCGCCAATGTCTCGTCTGCATCATCATGTTGCAGCTCATTAGCCGAATTGTCCAGAAGCGACTCGGAGGTGGGATCAGCGGTGGTAACCGTCTCTTCTTCCGATGCCGCCGTTTCATTTGCCTCCTGAGAACTCTGCGCCTGTTCAGACGGGTCTATACCGGATATTTCATCCCCGGGTATTTTATCCTGTGAAGCTTCCTCCTTTTCAGCTCGTAACGCTTCATCCGGATATCGCTCGAGTCCCTCGTCGACAACGGTCTCACTTTCACTGATTAAGGCCTCATCGTGTAGTGCCGCATCCTCATCCTGAGAAGAAGCACCGTTCTCTTCTTTATTGCGTTGCACCGTTTCTGCGGAATCGCCCGCTGTTTTGGCTTCAGCATCCGACTGCGGCGACTGTTCGTGACCGGACTCTGTATCCGCCGCACTCTCCTGCATACTGAAGAAATCATCGATGCGGGAAGAAACATCATCAGAGGCGGGAAGATTTGGTCCAGCCGCTGCATCCGTGTCTGATTCCTCTGGAACTCTCCGGGGTGCCTGGCGGGCTGCAGTCTCGTAATCCGCTTGCGTTTTTTTCTCGCGCTCTCCGCTTTCGTCACTTTCCAGCCCTTCAAAAATCATATCTATTTTGCGCTCGACATCTGAATATTCTTCAGGGCTTTCCTGATCGGTCTCTTTTTCGGACTCCTCTACGATCTCTTCAATTACAGGCGCCGCCCCCTCCTCTGTGGGCGATTCAGAAATCGTCCCGGACGGTGATTGCACAAGGTCTTCATCCTGCGATGTATCCGCAAGAGATCCCTGTGAAGCAGTATCGAGCACTTCTTCCTCTACCCCGGTACCCTGAGAATCATCCAATGATTGCTGCGCTGCGGCCGGCTCCGGCTGCGTTTCACTATCCTGCTGCTGCACCACCTCATCGAGTCCGGCTGTGTCATCCACTTCATCGTCCGACTCCTGAACAATCTCTTCAGCTTCGTGGTCAGCGCCGGCCGCGGAGGTTTGTTCCTCTTCCTGCTGCGTCGGGCTTTTTCCCTCGGTTTTTGCCAAACCGATTATATCGTAGACATCTTCCTTACCACCGTTATGTGTCACTCGTGATGCACGATCTTTTACCGTCGGGTCATCCGGCATCAGCTGCGTCAGATACACATAGATATAATCGGCTTTCTGATCCATACCTTTATCAGTATAAATATCCGCCAGCATCTTGAGCGCAACCACATTGCGCCTGTCTATACCACATACGGTACGAAACTCTTCAATCGCCGCATCGGTATTCTGCTGTTCGAGGTAGCACCGTCCCAGTATCAAATGTCCTACGACATTTTTCGGGTGATGTTCCAGCCCTTTCAGACTTATCTGCACCGCTTTTTCAAGATCACCTTCCTTGCGGAAAATATCGGCCAGGCGTGTAAAATCCAACGTCCGGGGGTTATTGTCCAAACGCTGCTGAAGTGTCTCTTTTATTTCGGCGGTTTGCTGGGTAGCCATTACATTCACTCCTTTGGCGGCATGTTTTCCGCACTACCGTCACTTTCCTTCCTCGTAACTCGTTCTAAAAATACATCCCTTCCACCATACACATGTGTATGACACTGGAAATGGAGAAAATACCACCTAAATTGAGCGGTTGTTTTCATCAAAGCTGCGGTGAGCCCTGCTGCTATTGTATTCTCGGAAATTATGGGGCAACCTTGTTGGTTTTCTCATCTGTTTCGAGAATATAAGAGTAGTGCGGATTGCAGCAGAGTTCGCACACAAAATCGCTCGGTTTAGGTACCACAATGTGCGGTTTTATTAACACCGGCATCATATCCGGTCCGTCAACGAATAGGTTCGCTCTTTTGTATGTACGGCTCCATTACGTGTCAGTTTGCTAGAATAGAGATGAAAACACGTTACATCTATGGGTTCACTCTCAAAAAGCGCATTCTGCTGAAGGAAGGGTACCAATGTGGACGGTTCGATACCATTACGAAAGCGGGCAATGGTTATATGCGGGTGGAACCCTCGTTTTTCCGGTTCGAATCCCGCAGCCTGCACCGACTGCTCCACCTCCTTGTGCAGCGCTTCGAGACCACCTTCATGATCCCTGACCCCGACCCATATCACCCTCGGTCGTTTACGCGTGGGAAAACAGCCAACCCCCTTCAATGAAAAGTCGATTTGCTCATTATCTACCATCTCCAGATATTCACTGAGACGTTCCATAGTCGATTCGGGAACGTCACCGATAAATCGCAGAGTCACATGCAGTTGCTCGATCGGGGTCCAGCGGGCACCGACAAATCCGTGGCTGATATTTTTGATTTTTTCCCGGACTTTCAACGGCAACTCTGCTGCAACGAATAACCGCGGCAACGTAACGCTCCTTATCAAGTTCTCTTTTATTAATATCATAGATACAACGACTGTACTAATTATAAAATGCGTGCACTGAATTTGCAAACAAACCTGACTAAAAGATGCTTTTTACGCACCGATTTATTATTTTCTTTTAGTACTGCATTGTCGGAATCTACGAGAATAACGGCCTTTTTACCGGACACGAAAGCACAGCTCTGGGGTCTTAAAGAGCATTATTCTTCATCTTCTTATTGTCCTTTGGTGAACGCGGGCCGAAACAACGCCGCTGCAATCTATACGTCGGGATGCGGCAATGCAGAAATTTAATCGATTTCTTTTTTGTTACCAACAGTTACAGGAGTCTTCGAATTCATGCAGCCTTATTCCGGCATCCCCCGGTCCATAGCATTTACTTTCTTATGCACGCTCACGGTCTTTTGTATTGTATCTCACGCGGGAAAAAGCCCGGACGCGCTCTTTACCGAGGCAAAACAGGCATACGGACAAGGTGATTATTCCCGCTCCTATTCTCTTTTAAAAGAATTCGTCAATGAACACGGCACACATAACGCGAATCGTTATCTTGTCCCCCTTCTTATAGAATCGGCACTGCGCCTGGAAAAATATGCAGTTGCGACCCAGTTGTACGATTTATACAAAACGAATTATCCCGAATCTGAATACATGCCGAGGCTGTACTATCTCTATGGCTATGCTCGTGCCCGACTGCACGATCCCGAACAAGCGATCAACGCCTTTTCCCGCGCCATGAGATCGGGTGTCTCCGCATCACTCGATTCCCTTATCATGCATAATGTAAAGCTGTTATGCACCCATTCTCTTTCTGTCAACGAACTCACAGAAATTGGTAAATCACGGACTCTTCACGAACGAATCGCACGAACCATACTGTATAGCGCAATTAAAAAAGCTGTAGATACACAGCGATATTCGCAGGCGCAATCACTAATTTCATATTATTTTGACACGTATAATGACTCACGGTTCCACTCTGAAATAAAAAATATCCGCAGCAGTATAAAAAGGAAAAAAAACGAACAGGTTCAAATTGCTGTTCTCGCACCGATCTCGGGATATCATGCATCAATCGGAAAACAAATTATTCAGGGGGCACAGCTCGCTGCAGACCGGTATAATCGCCGGAATAATCCATCGATTAATCTTGTCATACGGGATACACGCGGTGATATGGTTACCACGGCACAACAGACGCTTACCTTACGTGACGGCTATTCCATTGTACACTATCTCGGTCCTATACTCAGCTCAAGTGCAGTTGTGAGTGCTTCACTTCTGCTCGATCATGATGCGGTATTGCTGACCCCTACCGCCACAGATGCAGGTATCGCAAATCTTGGAAAGAATATTTTCCAGATGAACTCCACTCTGCATGCCCTCGGAAACACAATAGCCGACTATGCATTTCACAATCTCAATATCCGGGATTATTCCATTCTCGCTCCCTGGTCGGAATACGGAAAGATACTTGCAAAGCAATTCAAGTCCACAGTCGAAAAAAACGGTGGAAAGGTTATTTCGGTGGTGTACTTTCAAAAAGGTGCCCACGATTTCAAGGAACAGTTTAATCGTTTGCGCAAAGACGCTGCACATTACATTATGCGGAAAAGGGCACGAAAGCACGGGCAGAAGTCACTCGATGGTTCGGATGACAATATTGCTTCCATCGACAGTTCATTTCTTGCCGATTCAACGATCGAAATCGGCGGGCTTTTTGTGCCGGCACAAGCGGAAGACGCTGCAAAAATCGCCCGTCAATCACAATTTTATAAAATACGCACCCAGCTTCTCGGGTCAACAGGATGGCACGACAACACTGTCATAATAGACGGGGACAAGTACGTAAACAATGCAATTATTTCGAGCAATTTCAGTTCGAATCGTAACAATGAAATGTGGCCGAATTTTGAAAAAGAGTATACACAACGCTTCGGAAAAAAGCCCCAGCGAACTTCTGCTCTCGCCTATGACGGGATGCAACTGCTTCTGAAATGCATACAACAAAACGGTGGCTCCAGACGTAATGCCGATAAAGTCTGTAACTGCCTTTTTTCAACAAAAGACTACCAGGGACTTTCCGGAAGTATCTCTTTTGATTCGGAGAGCGGAACAAATAACGAATGCGCTGTATACAAAATTACAAAAGGCTCATTCGTACGTATCAAGTAGAATTTATGCGGCATACCCCGTTACACACTCTCGCGCTTGTCAGGCACAAACTCAGTCGGTGTATTACATCATCACAGTCGATTGTTGTTGCGGGTATCGCATTCACAGTTTTACTACTGAGCGCATGCGATAAAAAAGCTATCCCCCCTCCCAGTAAACCGGGTATCAAATCTCAGGGTGTTGAGGTAGCCAAAAATCTTGCCTTTACACTGCGCAGCCTTCATTCCTATTCCGATATAGTAACCATGCTACGCAATTACCGTTTTTCTCCTGCGTTAAACGACACGCATTCGATCGACATTGAGTATTGGCTTCCGGCTGAATTCAACAACCTCTATTCCCAAAGACTTGCTAAATGCGCCTCGATGACCACGAATGCGATGTTTCAAAACGTACAGAAAGCGCTTGATCAGACAGCGGTAAGCAAAGAATCAGTTCCACGCAAGCTCGTTTTTCCCTCCGACACCGATTACAGCCCCGAAATTCTTGACTCACTTTCCCAAAAAACGCTCGAGAGCGACACCGTGGTATGGTCCACCACATCAGTTGATTCACCATGGACAGTACGTTGCGACACTTTTTTTAATGCTGCAGTTTTAGATTCAGAATTCGTATTCGATACATTACTACGTACCCGTACCACCGATACGATGCCACGTTCGGGTGTAATCGATAAAGAACTATGGGTGGGTAGTGCCTCAAAGGATGATGCGGATCTTTTACTCCGGGTCAAACGTCAGTTTCATTTTTCACAGGGCGAAGTCACACGCTATCACCGCAGCCTTATTAACAAAAACGATACCCACAACCATGGAGACAGCATCTCGATAACCGGAGACACTCTTCGACATGTATATACGTTCGAAGCCACTGATCCCTCAGCGCAATGGTGGTACAGCCTCGACTCATCCGTGCTGCATTCATATTCATTGCAGCATATCAACTTTCAGAACGAAGTACTCCTGGAACGGTACGTAAAAGATACCACCCCTTCCTCGCGCGTGGTATATGATTTCACCGATAATTCGTCAGTCCAGTCAGTCATGGTCGAAACAAAGCAAAACCAGAAAAAATTCGGCAAACTCTTCGTCGCCGACAGCACGAGTCTCCTGTACAAATTCGATCCCGACACCACAACCCCTGTCAGTCTTGTCAGCTATCACTATTTTGGAAGAAATTGTACGGGAAATAACCTGGAAAACTGCAACTACCATACCCGAATAAAACTCCACACCCTCAATTCCAATGAGTGGAAAGGAATGTTTCGTATTCGACGGGACCCCGAGGTTCCCTTCGAGTCACGATACTTCGGTCCTGTAAGTAAGGTAATATACGATTACGATGTGGTTATAGACACCCGTACGCTCGAGCCCTCATCGTATACCCATGTGCGTCGTACAGACTACTGCACACGTCAAGATCTTGACAGCGTAGTCTGGACCTACACACCGGAAACCGTCTCCGATTCCAATACGTCTCAATCGGCACACGCACTCAAAATCACCTCATGGCATACGCCCCGGTCTGCGGATTCGTCAAAAATAACGCAATGGAAACTCTACTCCGCCTCCGATGCAACTGATGCAGATTCAATAACCGAATATACATGGGTAGGACGAATTCCGCAACTCGAACCTTCCGATACTCTAACGTACCGCATATCAAAAAATAACACCACTGGTGCAGCTTCGTACCAGTTTACAAATGCATCATTGCAGGGAAGAGACACTCTTTTCAGAAAGGGCAGAATCGAGCCGCAATCTCAATCTCGATACCGGTTTATCGATACATTGTTTGGTACCTCTACGTATCCGGTTCGGATAATCGATGCACTCATCGACACCTCAGGTCACGGCACGTATCAGGTAATGGGGATAGATACGTTCATGATCAAGGCCGCACAGGAATCACTGCACGTGCACACGCAGCATGATACCATCTCCTGGTACGCTTCACAGAATACGTATTCTGCGGTGATCGATTCTTTTGAGTTTACCTTCGCTATTACCGACGAAAATACGATATCCGGATCATTAACGGGCTTGCGCGGATCATCCGATATTTACTCGGATGACATCTATGTATCAGCACCCTACAGCGGTTCTGCCAAAATTTACGGAGTTACCCTGAATACTTCTTCCAGTGTCTTTGTAGCCTTCAAAATCGCCCTCTGGCATCAGAACATCCTGTCCGACAGCATTGTTGTATATTAGTCACCATGCAACAACGTATCTGTACCAACTGCTGCAGCTTACGCGCAGCATACTCATAGAATCGCTACCACGGAATTTGCAGAACCATGCGTACCATATTCTATTTCATAGCCGAAGCGCTACGCGGTTTATACAATGCAAAGATAATGAGTGCAATCTCGATTCTCACTATCGCGCTTTCACTTTCTCTTCTTGCATTTCTGGGCATAACGTATCTCAACGTTCATAAATGGGTCGAGAAAATATCCCAGGAAGTCGATATGATCGTTTATATCGAGAAAGAATCTGCGGATTCCGATATTTCACACAAATCACTCATAGACTCGATACGAAATCGTCCTGAAGTTGAAAAATGCGTCTATATCGATACACAAACCGCAATGAACCGTTTTCGGGAAATGTACGGAGACGAGATGCTTTCTGCGATACACACAAATCCCCTGCCCGCATCGGTAGAGTTGTTCGTGTATTCCGAGTATGAAAACCCGAAATCCATGGAACAACTACACGATACCTTTATCGGCTATTCGGCGGTAAGCGGCGTACAATACTATTCCGATATCGCACGCAAGGTCAACGCTCTGAGAAAATTCGTTTTTTACGGGGCTATCGGGATCTTTGTATTCATGGTCCTTACTATCAATTTCATTATCTCCAACACCATTAAACTGACCATATACGCTCGTAAAGAGCTGCTTCGCAACATGTATTTCGTCGGTGCGACCCAGGTCTATATTAAGCTGCCTTTTATTATCGAGGGCGTATTACACGGATTGATAGGCGCATGCATCAGCTCTCTCATTGTCATCAGCCTGCGCGTGGCGCTCGCATCTTTTCCTGTGGTCTGGAGTCTTGAACACATTATCCCTCTTACCTTTTTCATCGGAGTCTTCTTAGGGTGTCTGGGAAGTTTCAGCGCGGTAAGAAAATTTCTGCAATAACGGCCATTGCATGCATGTCGCTTATCTGCAGCGCAGCATCTCTGCTTTCCGGCGATGAGTCGAATCCTCTTTCGCGTTATTCGTCGAAAATAGAAAAAAGCATGGCCCGCCTCGACTCTATACGGCAGGCGCTTTCCCGTGGCAGAAAAAATCTCGAAAAGATCAGGGAAAAAGAAGGTACGACCCTTTCGCAACTCACACAGGTTCGCGAAAACATCAAGCGCACCAATGTCTATATCGACGCCCTGGATACGCGATTGAACGCGCTTTCCGCATCGATCGACACGCTTGAGGATTCTCTCGGTATAATGAAACGTGTTCTCGATGAACGTCAGCGTCAGATGCAGAAACGTATCGTCACGATGTATAAGTCACGCATGCACGGTATCCCACCGCTTCTGCGACTTATTCTTACCGCAGAGTCATTTACCCGTATGCTTACGCGCGTACGCTATTTTCAGGAATTGCTCGAATACGATGCCATGCTTATCGAGACTATTAGCCAAACCCGTCGTAAAGTGCACACCCAGCAGCAGAAGCTGGAACGCAGCTACGAACGTATTGCCCGTCTCAAACGCGCAAAAAAAGAGGAACATGACAAGCTTCTGGCACAAAAAGAGGAACAGATCGCACTACTTGATGAAGTTCGTTCAAAAAAGGAAGATTATCTTGCGCGCGTAAAACGGCTCG
The DNA here is from genome assembly GCA_964589825.1 of uncultured Fibrobacterota bacterium. Lineage (GTDB taxonomy): Bacteria > Fibrobacterota > Chitinivibrionia > Chitinivibrionales > WJKA01 > CAZPUS01. Next base: position 17,634 of record CAZPUS010000014.1, read on the forward strand.
AAAAAGCGAAAAACACTTTGAACGATCTCATAGCGCAACTTGTCGTCCAAAGGAAAAAGGAGAAAAAACGTATCGCACAGAGTAAAAAAGCGGCGTTTGAAAAACAGAAAGGGTCCCTTGCCTGGCCGCTGGAAGGTGACATAATAAAGAAATTCGGCAAGATAGTACATCCGGTATACAAAACCGTTACCCGCAATGAGGGAATAAATATACGGTCAGAGCCGGGAGAGAAAGTCCGTAGCGTTGCTGCAGGACAAGTTGTCCATGTCGGCTCGATCCTGGGACTACGTAATGTGGTAATCGTCAACCACTACAGCGAATACTCGACTATCTACGCAAATCTCTCCCGTGTCTTCGTACAGCAGGGCGATGAGCTTGAATACGGCGCTGTTCTGGGCACCATACGCGATGCAACCGCTGTTTCGGAAGCGCAACTGCACTTTGAAATACGCAAAAATGCCACTGCGCTCGATCCGCTTACGTGGCTTGAGTGAGCAGTCCGGCATGTCGTGAATAATCGATGCGCGGATTATGCGTTCCTTCCTGCATTTCAACGGTGATGTTGTCGTGCGTTACCGATGCACTGTAGCATTTGCCTCTGAAAGCGACGGTAAATTCAATCTTTTCCCAGTGCTGCGGCAGATTCGGATGTACCGATACCTGACCGTTATCATTAATCCGTACCCCACCGATTATTCTGGTCACTATATCGATAGTGCCTCCCATAACCCCGGTATGAATCGCTTCGGCGGTTGTTCCTCCCTGGGTATCGTAGACATCACTCTTAAGCGCTTCCATGAACCAGTCCCACAGTTTTTCGGGATAGCCCATATCGGGGGCCATTGCGGCATGGGCGACCTTACTCAGGCTTGAGCCATGCGTGGTACAGCCAAGATAAAAGTTGTAATTGCCGCGCATAAATTTGTCACGGTCATCAATATGGTAGCCAAGATCGTTAAGAATTGAGAGCACCTCGTCCGCAGGGAACATGTAAAAGAGCATAAGCGCATCAGCCTGTTTCGCCACGCGGTAATTGTCGGGGGAATCTCCCTCCGATTTGAGTATCCGGTCCATGCGTCCGATATCACCGTATTTCTTTTTATATTTTTCCCAGTCTATCTCTTTGAGATCCATAAATCCATCATACTGGGAAATAATACCGTCTTCGGTAATGGCCACATACATACGTGACGTTATATGCTCCCAGCGTTCACACTCTCTTTTGTCAAATGCGATTTTTTCAAACAACGGCCCGCGCACATGTTCGGGCAGCATATCGATCAGCTCCAGTGTACGTCGCAGTACCCATACGACCGAAATATTGGTATAGGCATTGTCGTTGATCCCGCCTTCCTGTTCAGATGCTCCCGGATATTTCTCATGAAATTCGTTTGGCCCCATAACTCCGTTTATATGGTAGCGATCGTTTTTTGAATCGTAAGAAGTAATACTTGCCCAGAACCGTGCAATTTCTATCAGCATCTCGGCACCATAATTCCACAGAAAATCGGTATCGTATGTATGCTGGTAATAAAACCAGACATTGTAAAAAACCGCGATCGATATATGGCGCTGGCGTCTGCTCAGGTCGGGGTCCCAGTTTCCCGACACCGGATTGTAATGCACCATCTGCGTTTCTTCCTGGCCGTCACTCGACTGCTGCCAGGGAATCATCGCGCCTTTATAGCCATACTCGCGCGCATAGCTTCTCGCCGCGTCAAGCCGGCGGTACCGGTACAGAAGATTGGCGCGTACGATCTCAGGAAATCTCGTTGCGTAAAACGGCAGAATAAATACGGTATCCCAGAAAATATGCCCTCTGTAAGGCTCACCGTGCAGTCCACGCGCAGGAATACCTGCATCGATCTGCGTATTGTGAGGAGATGCGGTACTTAACAGATGATAACTGTGCAAACGCAGCACCTGCTGGCTGAACTCATCTCCTTGTATCACGATATCGGCACGATTCCAGAGATACTCCCACGCATCTGCATGACGTGAAAGCTCCTGTGCAAAACTGCCGCTGTTATAGGCAATTGTGCGTGCCGCATCGAAAAAACTCGATACGTCTCTGTCTTTGGATGTCGCGATACCGACCATTTTTTCGAACGTATACTCATTCCCCTGTACTGCACCAAACGAAAGCGTCTCGGCCACATAGCCGTCTTCAACAGTGCTACTACGTGAAGGTGTAATCTGCTCATCGGAGGAGACCACGCTGTTTCTCGCACACATTACTATATCGATATGCGACTGGGTTGTCTGCACGTGTACATATATATTGCCGTCTACGGATGACTGATCAATCGGCATAAGATGTTTTGAATTAAGCTTCCGATAACGCTCAACGCCCCGGTTTATTACCGTTCCGTCAAGTGCACTGCGGATCTCTATCGTATCGCTGTAATTCTCGGGAACTATTGTACACTGAAGCGCACCCAGATGATGATTGGCCATACTCACGAACTGCGAAGTCACGATTCTGGTGATTCTGTCCTGCTCATCCTTTACCCTCAGACTGCGATACGTGTGTGCCTTATGCATATCGAGCGTATGCTCGTATGAAAGAATTTCCATATACAAAGGCCGAAGCCACTCACCATCACCTATTCTGATTTCGGTGAGCAGCCAGTGAGGACAATTGACAAAATCGTCGTTATAAATCGTTCGTCCATGCACTTCCGTGCCCAGCTTGTTGTACAGTCCTGCAATATACGTCCCGGGATAGTGATCGTCTCCCGCGCGTTCGCTCATAAAACTTCCACGGGTGCCCAGGTACCCGTTCCCTATGGTGGTTAGCGATTCACGCAGTCGCTCGTCCTCTTTTTTAAACTCGGTATACGTCAGAAACCATCCGTCCTTAGGTGTCTCTTTCACGTTACGCTCCTTGTCTAATGGTCAAAGTATAATGGTCTGTATCAGTCATGGTTTTACCATCTGTGCACATGTAAGGCGATATGCGGGATCGTTACGTTTTGGAAAGCTCGTTACAGGCACATACCAGTGCATCCGGATACGTCACGATCACTGCATGGGGACATATGCGCGTCACCCTGCTGATAAGCTCCTGATCGCCGGTAACAAAGACCGCATGGGTATCCCTGTTGCGCTGCATACCGAGCTCGACCATCGGCAGATCGGAGGACGTATCACCGCATATAAGATTGGCGCCCTGTTCAACACCCAGATTCAGTCGTTCGTCAAGAAACGAGACGCCGTCCGCCTTGCTGAAATCCTTGAGTGCGCCACTCTGCGCGCTGTCCTCAACCGTAAGAATAATTTCTATATCATATCCCGTATCCTCGATACGAAAGAAGGCGTTATCCGGGTCAATATCGTTCACTATCGCCTTGACACGATCCAAAAGTGCCGCCGACTCCCCGGAAGGGATTACCCCGTATATATCCTGACGTGCGAGCGTACTCTGTCCGAATTTTTTCTGAAAGCCCGAACCGATGAGGCCGAATTTCTCGTTTCCCGGCTCATGTAGCAACGCATCGATACGCTGATTGAGCTGGTCCAGTTTTTCCTGCTGATGCTGCGGAATATCAAAGGCCGATCGTACACCATGTGTATCGTAATACTCACGCCCTTTGGATCCGGCAAGCACAAAGCAATCCTGCGGGGTAGTCGATACGTCGACAATTCCGACATTTTCCAGCGGCGCCGATGTCAATATCACACCATTTTGCAGTGACGTACGTGAGAACCGGCTTAGAAAAACCGCATTGTAGACCGACTGTACCGATGAGCCGTAACGACCGCAGTAATTATTTACCGTCCCGTCCCTGTCGGAGACAAAGGTAGAGTATCCCCGTGCATTCAGCGACTGCGAAAGTGTCGCTACCTGATCCTTCAGACCGGTTTGCAGCTCATCGAGGTAGTCGTACAGACGCGCCTCCCCTTCACGAAGGTAGACAAGATCCTTTCGAAGCTCCTCCACTTCATAGCCGATATTAAGGGGAAACCGCTTTGCACCGTCAAGCTGTAACTCGGTATTGTTGCGGGAATCGACAATCGCCTCGAATGCATTGAGTGTCTCCTCTAAAAGCTCGATACCATCCGAATCCGGAGTGGTGCCATCGAGAATCGCATTCACCATTTTTCGTCTTACGGTACAGGTCTTGTTCATTTGTGTATAAAATTGCTGCAGCGTCGTCATATCCATTATCGAAAAACTCCCAGATTAAACAGCCTGATTAAAGCGAAACATACGCGTCCTGTTAATAGCACAAAAAAATACAACATCGCGCATGCGCTTTGGGCATTCCTCCTACACTGCCGACCGCCTGCCCGGTATCTCTTTTTTCAATTTTCCGCAGACGGCACGCCTTTTCATCGCTAATAGCGGTGGCGGGATAAAAACCGAACACGGTTGAAGTGCTGTAAGCACCTGTGAAGTAACGAACAACATTCGGGATGTGACTCTGCAGTGATTTTTCTGTGTGTATCAGAAGTTTCCGCATTGTGTACCCGCCCCCTTTTCATCAACACTCGAGCCGCAATCCATCGTACCCGAATGCCATCCACGGCTGCAAAAGCGCGGTATGCCTCTCATAATCGACACTATGATCCATATGCACAAAAAAGCACTGTCCGGGGGCAATTCGTGAAGCAAGTTCCATACTCTCCGGCAGCGTGAGATGTGTCGACGGATTGCCGGTAATCCTAAGGGTATTGAGTATCAACACGTCGACTCCTTTACAGAGATTCAGTGTCGCATCATCCATATGTTTCATATCAGGGATATAGGCCATCGGCCCGATACGATATCCTGCACACCCGCTGGTCCCTCCGTGGGCAACCGGCAAAAGCGTTATTTGCCGACCGAAAAGCTGCAGAGTGCTCTCCACCGGATGCAGTGCTATATCCGGGATACCGCCCCCCCGATAGGTCGAAGGGTCGAAGATGTACGAATACGTCGATCTGATGCGATCCATCGACTCGGCTGTCCCGTAAAAGGGGAGTTTATCCTCCCGATTACGCGTATAGGAGCGAATATCCGGGATCCCGTTTATATGATCCGCATGCCCATGGGTAATCAGCACGGCATCGATCGAGGTGACCACTTCCCGCATCATCTGCGTGCGAAAATCGGCCGACACGTCTATCAAAACCGTATGCCCGGCGAATTCGACAAGTAACGAAGATCTGCTGCGGCGATGTTTCGGATCGTGCCGGGATTTTCGGCAGACATCGTTTGGGCAATTCCGGAAACCGGAAATCATGCAATCGAGGGGAGGGACTCCGTGCGACGTTCCTGTACCGAGGAATATTATACGCATAAGAGTAAAACCTAACCTGAGCGATCCTATTCGCGCAATTTGCTGTCATCCGCCCCAATGGTGCATCTGTTGCTATGATAAACCACCCGACAAGGCGGATGCACCATTGCCGGATAAGCAATATCAGTACGGCTCATCGCAACTTTCATCGAGGTAATCGCTGAAGTACAGGTTGAATATTAGAGCGCTCAATTTGAATTCAATATTGTATACAGGCTTATCCCGATCGTGGTAATGGAACTGATAATGGTGAGGTAATCCTTGACAATAACGACCTGATCCCGCTGTATACGCTCTGGCACAAACACCACGTCTCCCGGAGATATTTTATCCACTTTCCCGGGATCAAGCCATACCCCCTTGCCGGTACGTACCTTCCCGACCTGCACTGATCTTCTTCGGGCATCTCGGAGAAATCCGCCAGCCCGTTCTATGTAATACAAATGACTTGCGCCTTTTTTGTAGCGAACCAGCCCGGGATTTACCACCGCCCCGGTCACTTTCACATTCAGACTCATTCTGGGAACATGGATACTGTCCTGGTCACGCATAATGATCTCCCGAATTTTTCCTCCTCCATTAAACATCGAACTGATATCCACACTGAGGTTACCTTCGGATTCCATGATTTTCGATTTGATATAGCTGAGGTCGGATGGATTTACGTAGGTGGGATCGACCTGCGTCACTCTGAGCACTTCGAGCAGTTTATTTACATCCTGAGTCGAAAAATCGTTGAATATCTGCCGATCCACCGACGCCCCTTCGAGAAACGCTTCATCGGTAAATCCACCCGCCATCTCGACGATCTCCTGCAGGGTTGTCCGGTCTTTTTTTATCGGATATACTCCCGGATACATTACTTCTCCCGTAACAACCACTTTCCGAGCGATACGGTATTCAGGAATGGAATACACGTGGACCCGGTCGTCCTTTTTCAGTATCATGTCGCGATCACCTGGCAGCGAGCATCCTATCGTACTGGTGGAATCGCCCTCAGGGGTCACGAACCGAGTTACGCTCAGGCGCGTCGAGTCTGCGCCACGGGCCAGTCCCCCGGCCACATCGAGAAGTGTACCGAGGGAATCTCCGGGAAGAAAATCATAGGTGCCGGGGTAATTCACTGCACCGGTTATTGAGAGATAATGCATGGCGGGATGCACGAAAATCCTGTCCCCCTCGCGCAGATAGGGATTTTTTTTACGAATATTGGAATGATAAAAAAGCGGCAGATCGACCTCGGGCGCCACCGAATCGCGTCCCTTGATCTCGATATTGCGCCGCATGCTGCGCATACCCCGCGTCCCCCCCGCACGTGCTATGACATCAGAAATCCGGGTTGCGGCATTCACCTCGTATGCACCCGGTGATTTTACCTGACCCAGCACATATACTTTGAATTCCCTTATATTGCTCAACAGCACCGACACCTCTGCATCCCTGTATACCGATCGTAGCGTGTCTTTTACATGCGTGCGCACTTCTGACATGGTCTTGCCGCCGAGCTGTAGCACCCCGACCTTGGGAATAACAATATTGCCCTCGTACCCCACACTCGAGCGATACGATTCATTGACCGTACCCCAAATAAACAATGACAGCTCGTCCCCTGGCCCAACCACATAAACATCCGGGTCGATGCGTTTGTCCAGTTTTGCCTTTTGCGCAGTGCTGAAGGAAGATCCCTCTGAATTGTGATCACCTTTTTGTTTCAGCAGCTCTTCGCGGCGGGAATCAAGAGACCAGACATTATCGGAACGGTCCAGGCGTGAAATCAATTCCTGAGAAAAAAGAGACTGTGCCGTTAAACAAATGATTGTAAAGGTAATTGTAATGGCAGTGAAAACCGCCGAGACCCGGGGCAGAAAATCCCGTGCTGTGTACATGTACAGTCCTTTTGAGTTTGATGGAACGTAGCGTCAAACGTTTTATCTTGTAAAAATAACATATGTGAGTTCAGAAAGCAGCGGACATATGCCCTGGGAATTAACCTTGCTGTGGTGTGGCAGCACTTTCGATGTAAAAAAATATGCTCTTACACCTCCTTTTCGCGATCAATCTTATCGTACGCGATAACCGATATGCTTGGTGCTTATCACGTAATGGTTGTTAGGGAGAAGTAAAAATGGAATTTTTCACCTACCCCCCCCAGACCAGTGGAGAGGCAATTTAACTAGCCCATAATGACACACGTTGGTATCACCTGCTTTTCATTAACATCTTTTTATATAATTGATAGTAATTATTAACCGTTCTATCAATGGTAAAGGCTTTTGCTTTTTGCAGCATCTGCCGGGATATTTTTTCATACATGTTTTGATCATTAATAATTCTGCTGATTTTTTCCGCTATTTCATCTGGGTTTTCTGGTGAAACAAAAATAACCGGATCTATCCCCTGAAGAATTTCTTTGTGCGGATCAATATCGGTAACAATTATTGGTTTTCCGATATGCATTGTTTCAATCGGTATCATAGGACATGCTTCCCATAATGAACTTGATACAATTATGCAAGCCTCTTTAATAATTTTTTTAGGTGTGTTAGTCGGTTCATGCAAAAAGACATTCCTCAAGCCAAGCCTTTCGACCTCTTCTTGAAGAACCTTTTTATATCCCTGAATATCGCTACCATAGATGTCCAGTTGAATTTCTTTGTAACTAAACTGCCCAATAGCTCGAATAAGATAGAGCTGGCCTTTTTGCGGTGAGTATTTTGCTAAGTTAACGATTCTCATCCCCCTGGCTTTTCCATCAACTGGAAGTGATGCAGGTAACGATACATCACCCAGTGGATTAAAACCTGGTGGATTATAGACTACTTCTATTTTTTTTCTTGGATATATGGAATTTTTTATGTAAAATTTTTTTGCGCTATATGAAACTGCAACAACTTTTTGGGCTAAAAATGCAACTATTTTCCTCATGCATTTTTGAAACAATGTCTTATCATTTTCCATGTTATGAGCAGTACTCACACGGCATTTAACACCTGCTAAAAATGCAACAATAAGACCGATTCGGTCGGCAGTTAATAAGTGCGTATGCACTATTTCAGGTTTTTCTTTTTTTATAACTTTAAATAAGCACAACGCATTAGCAAAAAAACGCGTTATTTTGCAATTACGTTTTCCTACACCAGTTTGATCAGGATAAAAAACAACAATACCCAATTCATCAAATTTATTCTTTATTTGTAAATTATCCTCTAAAGAAATCACTATCACTTTGTCACTTCTCTTGTTAAATCCCTCACATAGTCTCAGCAACAAGTATTGCGCACCGCCCGGTTTTAGATTTTTAACTATTTGAAGAATAATCATTTTTTTATTTTCCTTTTACTTAAGCTGAGCGATTTTGTTTGCGCAGTATAGCTTGCATATGAACCGATTATATTATTTTAGAAAAAATTATAAATATTTTAGTCAGACACCCGTAAAATAAAAGTCTCGTTCAACCTATACTATTCAACAACTCACATAAAACAATATCTCCTTCCTTAATAACATGCCTTCCCCCCAAAAAATACTATATCTACTGCGTTATTTCCCCAGAGAAAGCTCACAAACATTCATTATCAGTGAAATCGTTCAATTACAAAAAATAGGCTTTGATATTCATGTTGCCGCTTTCTATAAAGAAAAAAGTAATACTGACATTCTTTTTTCATCGAAAATATTAAAAAAAACCAAATACGCATATCGTAAAAGAACTCTCTATAACTGGCTGATAAACATATTGCATTCTTTATTTGCTCTTCCGCTTTTTAATTTAAAAAAAACTGAAAAAATTTTTAAACTGGCGCGTAAAATTGATCTTCCTATAAAAAACATATTGCATGCATTACGCCTTTTTTCTATATTCAAAAAAGAAAAAATCAGTCTTATTCATGTGGCTGTAGCCGACAAGACGTTTTTGGATATAGCGTTTATTTTATCTAAAATATGGGAGGTGCCATTTACCATCACCTACAGAGCAATGGATATTTACTCTTTTAATTTTTCAAATAAAGAAATTATACGAAAAAGCATAATCAGCAATAATGCTTCGCAAATAATCACAATATCCCAGGAAAACGCAAAAAAACTGCGTATGCTTTTCCCGCATCAAGCAAATATAAATCTTATTCACAGCGCTATTGATATAAACAAATTCAAGCGCTCTTCTCAAAGAATACATTTAAAGAAAGAACCCGTAAAAATTATCTCAATATGTAGGTTCGTCGAAAAAAAAGGGATCGAATATCTGTTGGAAGCTTTATCTCTGGTAACTGAGCAGGGATACTCATTTTTCTTTACATTGATAGGTTCGGGAGAAAAAGAAGGCAGGTACCGTGATCTAATTGATCAGTACCATCTACACAAGCATATCTCAATTCAGCAACCAATAGACCAAAATAGTATTCGTGATTTATTGACAAGACATCACATTTTCTGCTTACCTTGCGTAATTGCCCAAGACGGTGACAGAGACATACTTCCCAATGTGCTTAAGGAAGCTATGGCTATGGAACTGCCCGTAATCACATCGAATATATCAGGAATAGAAGAATTGATTAGTCATAAAAGCAACGGCTACCTTATACCCCCACGTAATAGCAGAGAACTGGCAAATGCTATCATTATGTTATGGCAACATCCTGAATTGCGCACACAATTAGGCAAAAATGCACGACAAACAATTGTAAACCACTTTAATATCGCCATTGAATCGACCAAAATAGCAAGAGTTTTTGAAAAAGCAATGTACTAACTGAACTCAACTCTGCTTTTGTTCATATCAAAAGAATGACTATTATTTTGGGTCGATAACAACATGAAACATCTTCAAAAGAAATATGCAACGTTATTTGAGAATTGCAACATCCAGATAACAAATTGATTTTGAATATAGTTCGTTTATCTATTCTACACAGCCAAAAAACATACCATAATGCAAATATTTGTCTTTTTTATGCAAAGCATTTCAATTGAAATTCAACCTAAACAGGCCATATGAATAAAAAAAAAATAGTGCAGCTTATTGATAACTCGATTAGGGGGGGGGCAGAGAAATCGACGTATCTCATCACTAGGGAATTTATAAAAAAAGGGTATTTGGTATATCTTGTATTCCCTCCGGGAGATTATGCATCTGAATTTCATCGACTTGAGAAAGAAGGTGCGATAACTATAGAACTACCTCTCAGAAAAAACATGCTATTCGCTTTTTGGAGTATAAGGTCATTGTTATTACAGGAGCAAATTCACTATATCCACTCACACCAAATTCGTGCTGATCTTATTGCGAGCCTAACTAAATTATCCCTTCCAGGATATCTTGTTAAAATAGGCTCTTCTGTCCATTGCTTAATTAAAAACGACCTTACCCCATCTCTTAAAAAAGGTATCTATTACTTGTCATCATTTGTCACATACCGTTTGATGGACGCCATCTTCACCGTTTCAGCTGCTATGAAAAATGAGCTCGCTTCTTATTACTTAATATCTCCCCAAAAAATTACGGTAACATTAAACAGCATATCTTTCAGTGAAATTACTACCAATTCTATAAACCAAAAAGCCATAAAGAAGGAATACGGTATTGGGGGAAATGACATTCTTATTGTCTGTGCTGGTGAATTATCAAAACGCAAAGGCCAACTGTTGCTCATTGAAGCCTTCCATTTCTTGCAACCTTCAGAACGAATTAAACTGGTTTTATTGGGTAACGGCCCGTTGAAAGAAAAACTACGCGAAAAGATAAACTCTTTAAACCTAAAAAATAATGTTGTTATGCCAGGATATAGAAAGGACATATATGACTGGATAGCATTATCAACAATATATATCCAACCATCTGTATATGACCCTTTACCAAGGGCTTTGCTGGAAGCAATGTATTTAAAAAAGCCGGTAATAGCATCTGATATTGATACGATTAAAGATGTGGTAATTAATAACCATACAGGGCTACTCACTTCTTTAAATCCTATTATTATTTGTAAAAAAATTCAGGAACTTATAATTGATAACCAAAAAAGAGCATATCTTGGCCGACACGCACATAATTTCATCTTATATAATTGTTCAATGGAAAAAATGTGCACCGCTATTGAATACAGCTTAATATTTAACCCAAAATGAGCGGTTTTGCTCACAAAATTTGCTGCAATCCCCACTACTCCTATATTCTCAAAAATCATGAGACAACCAACAAGGTTGCCCCATGGTTTTCGAGAACTCAATATAGCGGCACGGCTCACAGCAGCTTTCATCAAACCATCCTCTCGATTTAGGTTTAAAAAATGACAATTAGAGCACTTTGTATTTTATGAGTTAATACCCTTCAGCAATCAACTTTTTTTGCCACTGAGTGTACATGATAATTGGAATAAACGCATTAACATTCGATTTAACTAAAGCTGGCATAAGCACATATGCTGACAACCTTATTAGTGGTATAATTAATTCAAAAGAAGATAACCTCACTCTGCTTCTTTTTCTACCTAAAAAAGCAAGGGGTTATTTCCCAAAAAGAAATAATGTAAGATATCTCTTTTTCCCTACGAAAACTATCTTTATTCGTATTCTTATAGAACAAATTTTAGTACCGTTTTTTTCAATACTATTCAGATGCGATTTTGTTCACTCTCTGGCAAATTGCGCACCGGTATTATTGGGCAAAAAAAACATAGTCACCATACACGATATCTATTATATCCATTACCCTGCAAGGTTCAATTTTGTTAAACGTAATTATCTTAGGTTATTTGTGAGATTATCCGTTTTTCTTTCCCGCAGAATCATTACTGTTTCACATTGCACTAAAAACGATCTCATCACTCATTTTTCACTTTCTGAAAGCTCAAAAAAAATAGACGTAATCTATGAAGGATATAGTAACTTAGATTCGACGGCGATACATGCAACAGCTCTAAAAACTGAATATAATATTACTAAACCATTTTTCCTATTTGTTGGAACCATTGAACCAGGTAAAAACATTTTAAGCCTTATTAAAGCTTTTCAAAATTTGCCGAACACCTTTCAGCTTGTTGTTGCAGGAAAATGGGGATGGCAATACAAAGACATTTTGGATTACATTTGTGAGCATAAGCTTGACCAAAAGGTGGTTTTTACCGGATATATATCTGATAACATGTTAGCCACACTTTACAAAAACGCTTGCGCTTTAATATATCCGCCCTTTCATGAAGGCTTCGGACTACCCTTAATAGAAGCGATGTCTCTCAACTGCCCTGTTTGTTGCTCTAACACATCGTGCATGCCGGAAATCGCAGAAGAAGCTGCCATTTTTTTTAACCCATACAGTATTAAAGAAATCAAATCTGCAATGCTGGAAATTTTGAAAAAAGAAAAACGGGCTTCTCTGATAAAAAAAGGGGAAAGAAATATTGCCAGATTTTCTTGGAATAGTCTTGTTAGCCAAACTCTGAAAATATACCATGATGAATCGAAAGGGTGACTACTTAATTCGAAAGAACCTCTGCGCACCTAAAAATCATTCTGGTGGTATTAGATTGGACAAGCCGTATAGTTGCATAACAGAATTGAAATATTCAAATGAGTCTTGATCAAAATAGTTTGTATTGGTTTTTGCTTTGCCTTTTGTTGGCTTGTAAGAAGTATTCCCTATTTTGCTAAAAAAACCATAATTATATAATTTTAATTTTAATTTGTGGATTATTTTACACCGCGGTATCTCCGGACGAATGAATTGACCTGTTTGTCGTTCATGGATTTCATCTAATATTCGTCTAAGAGAAATATCAAAATTTTCTTTCAAGTTTTCAAAAGAAATAAAAATTACGTTTTTTTGAGAAAACCACTCTGCAAGATGATACGCGTAGAAGTGGACAAAATCCTTTCCGGTATGATTAATATGCACTGGTGATAAAAAGGAATTGGAGCGCTTTAAAAAATCACTGAACGGGATATCTGTTTTTAAAAAATTATATAAAGACGTCAACACATTATATCCATTTCGATAGATATACAATTTATATGATTCCGAATAAATTTTTTTTATAAGCTTTTCGTACTTATTATTCGGGTTATTCAAATTCATTTCTTCGGGAAGCAAGTGACTTTTAATTATAGTTATCCTGTTTTTATTTAATTGTCTGGTAAAAGCCTTGTATATCGCTTCATTTTTCCTATACAACGATCCAATATTAAAATCTGCCGGTAAAGACCAGGAACCGGGGAAATAAGCATTTTTTATATTTAAACACAATGAATCAATAAGAAAATGAGTTCCAGAACGCCTATGAGAAGAGATAAGTATCCATTTTTTCATAACAACAGTTTTTCCTAATGGTTAAGTAAGGCATTAATCGTAATATCAATAGACTATATGACGTTTTTTCGTTACGCAGAAGAAACAACAACGCTATCCTTAGTAAAAAAATAGCTATTTTAAAAAGGAGCCAGGAATACCGTAACCATGCTTACATGCGTTCTCTATCATATTACCAAGCTCAGGTTTTCGCATTATTTGCTATCATATGGCTTCTTATGTGTAATAATGACACACACCTCTTTAACAGCTTTATATCCTGCTCTTTTGCAATACAAACTATATGTTTATGTCGCCTACACGATCCCTATTGTTGCGGGGCTTTTATTAGACCGTTTACTATATAAAGACGGAAGTGTTTACATAGACAATTTCATTGTGCTGATTGCATTATTTTATCTGGCTTGTATTATTTCAGGCCTTTTAAATATAAGTACATTCGATACAACAATCCACCATTTAACCATAGCCTTGCTTCCGAGCCTCACCGCATTCGCAATCGTACAGACATTAAACCAAAAACATTTAGAAACGCTCGCTCTCTTATTTGTTTCTTTCATTTTTTTAAATGTATTGATCTCCTTAACACAAATTAAGATACATGGTCTTAGTCTACAGGATACTATAAAAATTTCCGGTTTTTTTACAAACCGTAATATGTTTTCTCGCGCTTTAACAATAGCACATGCATTTTTTTTAATTAAGATGCTTGCATATCCACGTCCAACCAGTATTAAGAAGACTCTTTATTTTGTTTTATTGGTTTTCATTTTTGTTAATCTATTGGTTTTATATTCACGAAGCGGTTACTTATTATATGTAATTATATCCAGTATTATCATCTACCTGATTGGAACAAAAAAAACAAAAATATATTATTCTTTTTTCGGCATGATAATAATTGTAATATTTGCCATTCTTACAATGCAACGGTTTAGCCATTCTGGCAGTGGCACCATTAATTTTAGTGATATAGGAAGAATAGCTACGTATAAAGCAGGAATAAACATGGTTATTCATAATCCTCTATTCGGAATTGGCTTCGGCACACATAGAAACAGTGAAAAATTTGAACATTATATGGATAAGGACCAGGTAGGACTTGAGAGCGTACAAACAATCCATAACGACTTTCTTGCTATCGCTGCAGAAACTGGACTAATAGGTGTCTCTTTTTATATCTTATTCAACTTAGGGATAATTATTAAACTATTTAGTAGCATTAAACAACGTACCTTGAATCAACGGCGGATCCATCATATGCAAGTCTTCGTTTTTGCATGGGTACTATCTATAGCAATTAGCGAGCTATTCCAGCCTCCCGCATATGATAGAGGTATCTATTGGCTAGGAATCGCCATGGCTTTAGTGTTATTAAGATCCAACCATACACAAACAACCACCTCTATTATCAGAAGGGATTGATAAATGCCTGCTCCTATTTTTGTTTTAGGGTGTAATAGATCAGGGACAACATGGCTTTCTAATATTCTGTGCAATCATAAAACTATTGCTGGCGTCCAACACGATATACATCATGGAATTCATGAGAGCTCTTTTTTTTCCCATATCCTGGATAGATACGGCTCATTAAATAATGATAATAATTATATAGAATTAGTTGAAACCTTCAGCCGGAGTGATTATTTTGTTTTAACAGGTATAAGCAAGGACGTTTTTTATAATAATTTTAAAAACAGACCCAGAGACTACTATTCCTTCTTTAGAAAAATAATGGATATGTATGCCCACATAAAAAAATGTTCATATTGGCTTGAAAAAACTCCTATGCATACACCCTATATAAATACACTCATGATCAATTATCCCGACGCTAAAATAATTACCATTAAAAGAAACATAATCAGTACTCTCAATTCATTTCTCAAGTTGTTATATAATCAAAATGAAAAACTCACAAGAAAGAAAACCATAGCTCATTTAGTATTGAGATATGTAACCTATTATAAATACATTAATCACTATTCAAAAAAGTCTTCTCGTATATTGCAAACAACCTACGAGGATTTAACAAACAACACTCATACTCAGCTGCAAAAAATATGTGATTTTTTAAATGTTGAATATAATGATAAGCTATTAGTTAATAGCTTCAAACCTAATTCCAGCTTTGATAAAAACTCCTCAGAACAAAATGCTCGTTTCTTAACATGTTTTGAAATAATTATAATTTATTTTTTCTACTATTGTTTAAACACCATCCCTTTTGTTGTTTTTCAGATTCATAACAAGCTTAACAAAAGAAATAAGAATGAATTGCCATGGTATCATTATAAATTATTGCTTAACAATCTTTATCTAGAGAAAGAATGACACTATAATTTAAATATTAACAAAGCCTTATATGCCATATGATACATGCAATTTTCTCATATATCTCGACTCATTAATCAATGAATAATTTTAACTATAAGGTTGTTAATTCGTTTCGATGGTCATTTGTAAGTTTGCTTGTTACAAATGTGGTTCAGTACCTAAAATTATTTATATTATGTCGCCTTATCCCACCACAAGCATTTGGGGTAATTGCTATAGCAATAAACATAAATTTTATTACAGTTGCTATATTAGATGCTAGTTTTTCTGAAGCGATTATACAAGATAGAAATGCAAACAGGGAAAAGCTATCATCCCTTTACTGGATAAACATTATAATAGGTCTTATTACAGGATTAATTGTTTATTTTTTGGCTCAACAACTTGCCACTGTTACTAATACGCCAAAACTTGCAGATATATCTACCCATTTAGCATTATTCTGCTTACTAGTTGCAATCGGGGCTCAATTCCATGCTCTTTTTCGTAAAGCATTACGATTTAAAGCAATAACCATTATAGAAATAAGCGCTACATCTATTTCTTTTCTTGTATCACTTATTTTAGCTCTTTTAGACTATAACGTATTGGCTTTAATGTACGGATTGCTATCATTTCAGGCCTGCCGAACCCTCATGTTATTATTTATAGGGCAAAAAAACAACTTTTTTCCGTATTTTACGCTTAAACTTTCTTCAATACATCCCTCGTTACGATTTATTGGTCAACGCATTTTAACAGTTATTATAAATAGAACAAGTGATAGATATGATCAATTTGTAATCGCCAACTTATTTGCGGAAAAATTGCTGGGGTTTTATAATATTGCATTCCGGTTGGTTAGACAACCTATGTCTAAGCTAACTCCCCTGATAATAAAAACTTCCTATCCAGTCCTTTCTGCAATACAAACAAAAAGCGAAGTTCAAAAAAGAATGTATTTAAAACTTGTATCCATAACCATGTCAATAAATAGCCCATTGCTTATCGGTTTGCTGATTACCGCTCCGATATTAATTCCTTTGGCACTGGGGCCAGAATGGATCCCCGCAACAGGTATGGTACAATTAATGTGTATTTTATCATTATTTATTCCCATTGGTGGGTTGGTTCGCAATGTCGTCTTATCTCATGGCAAGGCCCAATGGCCTTTATATTGGAATCTCTTTCAATCTGTTTTCACAATTTCGATTATAACTATTACGGCTCATCTGTATGAAGATATTTATGCCCTGATTATTGCGTTAATCCTGGTAAAAATTATCACGTTTTTTTTGTCCCAACTTGTTCTGGTAGAAAAAGTGTTAGGGGCTATAGCAATTGATTTTACCTTTGCCGCCTTGCGCCCTATTTTATTATCAATAGTTATGGGTTGTATTACATTTATGATGGGAAAACTCAGCACTAATTTGCCACCTGGCCTCAGGTTGTTCCTAATGATTTTTTCAGGTTTTGTTAGCTATAGCTTGTTATGCTCGCTGTTCCATAAAGAATTTATAGCTGACTTTATTAAAATTTTAAAGACCAAAAAAAAGTCATAGAATAATTGTCTGTTGTACAGCCTCACAAAAAGAATAACAAAAAAACATCTTTTGGGGAGCCGATGTTTGTGAACCCTGTTGTTATTTAAATGAGGTAAGGTAGTGAATAAGTTTCTTTACTCTATTCAGACGTTCGGGTTGATTACTTCGCAAAAATGTATAATGCTCCCATATTAATACGCCTATCAGTAAAATAAACATGTAGATACCTACAATAAGCAATACGATAACGGAGCGTTTTGGTTTACATTTATACTCCGGAACACGCGGCGCATCCACTAAATACAATGGTGCAAAATTCTTTTTTTGCTTAATTCTGGCCTGTTCCAATTGCTGCTGAAGCATAACGCGTATTTTATCGTATGTTTTTTCCTTTGCCATTAGATCGGCAAGCTGAAAAGATAATTCGATGGAACTTGTCAACCCAACAAATACGTCCCTTTTCTTTTTATACTCCATCTCCTTTAATTTTTCTTCCAATGCCTTTTTTCTCTGACTTAAGGCTTTTATTTCACTGTAATTGCTGGAGTGTATGCGTGTAAGATAATTAATCTGGTTTTCTATAGAGACAATTTTCGATTTTACTTCTGCATATGTTTCCAGTACCATTTCCACTTGTTTGTCTACATTATATGTATGGTGTTTGATTTGAAAAGTTTTTAATTTTTTACGTATTGAATCGAGTTTGTATGCGTATTTTTCTACTCTTTGAGAAATAAACTCCGAAATTTCAACATATTCATTACTGTTTAATTCAAATATTTTTTGCTTTAGCAATTCATAAAGATAACCTGCCATATCTGCCGTACGCTGCGGGTCCTTACCAAAAACAGTAACGGAAACGGCAATTACATTCGTTACCCCCAACCCTCCTTCCTCTTTTTCTTCAATCTGTATATTTTCTTCCAGTTTCCTCAGGCATTGCTCGATAGGATTAGGCGTATCCTCTTTTTCATACACCTTTACCAAATCGAATTTATTTATAAGATCTATACGCAACTCTTTTGAATACAACAACTCTTTAACCTGCCTTTTAGATAGAAAATATCCGCCTAACAAGTCGGCTGTGCCCAAGCTAATGCCCTCCGATCCTACCAATAACGACTGCAAGCCGGTACTCGTGGAACTCTTTGGAATAAATACAAACGAAGATTTATATGTCCAAGGCAAAACCAATGCAATAATAAGAGCTATTACCGATATAGCTATAAAATTGACAATGATAAAAAGCTTATGCTTCGCCAGTGCGATCACAAAATCGAGCATGTTTAATTCACGTTCCATAATTTATGCATGTATCCGGTGATAAGTACAAAATACGAAAAATAGAAACCTAAATTGAACGGTTGTTTTGAGGAAAGCTGTTGTAAGCCGCACTGCTATTGCAGCAGCTTTCGCAAACAAAAACGCTCGATTTAGGAGAAAATACATTACGCTTCAGTATACTCTCATCTCAGTTCGTTTTAATACCCTGACGAAACAGGTAATGTGTGTAGCACTGGTTCTTCCCCTCACTCCCCCACCGTAAAACAAGAATCCGACACATCGAACAACACACCCGGATTCGTATAATCGGACACTCTGATATAACAGCACGACGACACGGCAGACACCGAAGCCCCGCTCTCGACAGAGAAAGAATCGGGAATCACGAACGAAAATTCCATCTGCTGCTGATATATGGTATAGGAACCTTTCACTCCCGGCGGTATAGGGGTACTGTAAAGACCGCCTTGCAGCAGCAACTCGAAATTAACCCGTGCGGTGTCACTTGTATAACATCGCACAGTCAACGTATCACCAACAGAATATGTTTCTCCCCCATTGGGCTCGCGTATCTCATAATAGGGACCTTGCGTGCTCAGCGTATCGCGCTCACGTGTGGTATCCACAGCAGGAAGCGATTCCTCTTTAATGCCGCCAAAATGACATGCAACAAAATAGGCCTTCACGTTCTCTTCTTTTGGTGTTAGTCGATGCCATGTGTTGGTGTGCCAGTTAACGAGCCATGCACCGCATTCGGGAATGCTCCCGGTCTGCCTTCCCGCTACATACGAGGGATGATTGGTAAAATTCCATCCCCAGAAATCCGCTTCCGCTCTTGTGGAAGTGATATACTGTGCCGGACAGAAATTGATACTTGTACCATATTCCTGAATATGTTCGGTATAAAAATCAACGGGTGCATGAGAGGTATGCCTGAATGGAGTGACTACAAATCCGTTATGCCCTTTGGCCGGAATACAGGTGGTATCGAATATCTCCCCCGGATTGTATAACGCATGCGTCCCGTCTGGAGAAAGTGTGTGGCCGCAGCCGTATACCGACTCATTTACCGGATTGCTCCATTGATAGACATCGTCGGGACCAGCCGTGCCCTCTCCGTCCCCGGGAATGGTTATGTAGCCCGTCTGATGATAGTGTATATCATCCCGGGCAGGATTTATGGATGCCAGTATTTGGTCACCGGCCACATCCAGCCCCATTACGTCACCGTTTATTTTATACTGGGGTGACACGTCCGCAATCAGCCGATCATGTGTAATCCGGAATGAGTCTTGCGCAGGTTCGAATCCCGCGGCGCGTATCTGATGGTCGGTTGCCAGATAGAACACCTCATTGCCGCGGGGACTGTTTTTATAAAAGCCGCATGCAGTGGGATAGTAGGTGTTATTCCCCTGTGTCGGCAACATGACCGAGCGGGAACCGTCTGGCGATATAAGCCAAAGTTTACGAGATATCAAATCGACATAGCAGATATATTCACCGCTTTCGTGAATATCCGGTGTATAGACTTCGTGTGTTTCGGTTTGGGGAATCAGACGCGGCGCATATCGGCGTAGCGGCGAAACCCATAACCCGGTCCTGTTCTCTACCATAAAAATAAAAAAACCATCCGAAGCACCGGCATACGAATGGTGTACCGTACTGTGCTTTTTGGTATATAGTGGACAGGATTCGGGTGCATTCGCCCTGACTGTTGCGATCATGGTGTATTTATACGAGCCGCCGTTTTCAAAAACAACGACCTCTATGGTATCGATACCGATATCCGCATGCACCGGCGTCCAGACAAGTCCGGTATCGGTTACACGTATGTGCGTCGAGCCCTGTGCGATATAAAGGGAATCGACACGCGAAAGCTCGTGTGAACCGAGAGAATCAATGGTCCAGGAGACTCCGGTATACAACGTATCGATCACCAGCCGCCGCTTCCCTGCCGGAGGAGCGCTCGGGTTGTTTATACACGATACAAAAAGAAGCGCACATACTGCCGCGCCGTACACCGGCAACAGGCACGATCGCAGCCATCTGCTGCGTTTGTGTCTGCCCGTAATTGCCGCAACGGCCATTACAACGCCTCCGCAATCGAATGGCATACCCGGGCAGCCGCACGGGCAGGGTCCTCGTGTGAGGTGATAGCACGGCCAAGTACCAGAAGCGTGGCACCGTCCTTTATCGCTCCAGCGGGTGTCGCGACCCGTTTCTGATCGTGGCTCTCCTGCGGGTCAAGCCTGATACCTGGCGTCACTATTTCGAACCGCTCCGGCAATTGTGTGCGGATATAGACAAGATCTTTTGCCGCACATACGATTCCGTCCATTTCCGCCTTCACGGCACACCCGGCCAGGTGCGCGACCTGCTCCTGCAGCGCTGCACAGACCTTCAGCTCCTTGTTGAGCGTTACTTCGTCGATACTGGTAAGTACCGTCACTCCCAGCAGTTTCACCTTTGCGTCACCACTACGCGCCGCCTCAGCCGCTGCTCGCATCATTTGGACTCCCCCGCTTGTATGCAGCGTCAGGTAATCGACCCCATGATTGCACGCAGCGAAGACCGCCTTAGCGACCGTATTCGGAATATCGTGAAATTTAAGATCGAGAAAAAGTGCGCAATCCTTATGCTTAATTACGTCTACTATTTCGGGACCAAACCGTACAAACTGTTCCAGTCCGATTTTGCAGGTACCTACGTATTCAGCAGTTTGCGACACGAGCGCCATGATTTCTTCTTTTGTCCGGACATTATCAAGGGCAAGCGCGACATACTCACGCGGCGATTTTGTATTTTTCATAATTAAACCGTTTGTTTGATGTTACATGGTCTTATGTACTACGCATACGCGCAGTGTAAAATTGAACAAGGCTGCGTAACGTGCAGTCATTACAAAATAAATTTCTTCTGCACCGGATGTGGGTGTTACCATGGCGTTGCAGAAAGTCTCTTTTTTGAGTCACCCCAATCCCGACGCAACGCAATGTATCCGCGCGCAACAAGATGAAACAATTTACCACTGCAATAGATACCCATGAACGCATTGCACACGACTTCTATCGTCTCGTGCTCGAATGGCCCGAAGAACTAGACCAGCCACGACCCGGCCAGTTCATCGACATTCGAATTCAGTCGGTATCGGTCCCGTTGCTCCGCCGTCCCTTTGCAATCAGCAATTTCGACAGCACCAGGCGATGTGCCGAAATACTTTATCAGAAAAAAGGAACCGCTACCGGGCTGCTTGCCCAAAAGCATCCGAATGACAAACTCGATATTTTAGGCCCTCTGGGCCGCGGGTTTACCCTGCAGACGAACGCCGCCGTACTTCTTGCAGGCGGCACCGGTCTGGGACCGATGCGATACCTGCATCAGTGGCTGTTACGCAATAACATCGAGGCGACACTCGTTGCCGGGTTCACCGACAAGTCGCGTCTTCCCGGGACGCTGTTCGAAAAAAGCGACCCGGTCGCACTATGTACCGATAACGGCTCTGACGGATTCCGCGGCACACCCATCGATTATTGTGCACAACACAGCATCGCGTGGGCGGCAGATACACGGGTCTATGCGTGTGGTCCGTGGCCGCTTCTTCATGGTGCGCATGAGTTCGCCCTCAAGAACGGATATGAATGCGAAGTGGGGGTTGAACAGATCATGGCCTGCGGAGTGGGTGCGTGTATGGGATGTACGATACAGGTACGCCGGTATCCCGGCTATGCGCGGGTATGCACCGAAGGCCCGGTTTTCGACAGCAGGGAGATCGTATGGACCTGAGCGTACAAATCGGAAACCTCACCCTGCCCAC
Organism: uncultured Fibrobacterota bacterium; assembly: GCA_964589825.1. GTDB lineage: Bacteria > Fibrobacterota > Chitinivibrionia > Chitinivibrionales > WJKA01 > CAZPUS01. The sequence continues at coordinate 40,176 of CAZPUS010000014.1, forward strand.
ACCGGTTGGCGTCGCCTCCGGCACATTCGGCTATGGGGTCGAATATTCGGATATTACCGACTTTTCCGCCATTGGAGCGATATTTACCAAAGCGGTAACACTTCAGCCGCGCGAAGGCAATGCGGTTCCCCGTCTGATAGAAACCCCCTCCGGCCTGCTCAACTCAATAGGCCTTGCGAATGTCGGCGTGCATCGGTTTATCTCCGAAAAAACCGAATTCCTTTCCCAGCTTCCCTGCGCGATTATTCCAAATATTGCAGGGAGTACGATCGAAGAATACAGTGAAGTACTCAGCCTTCTCGAATCACAGGCATCGGTGGACGGGTATGAAATTAACATATCGTGTCCAAACGTGGCACACGGCGGTCTTGCCTTTGGCACCGATCCGGAGACGGTGTATGAGCTTACCGCGTGCCTGCGCGACCTTACGGATAAAGCGCTCATTATAAAACTGACGCCGAATGTCACACGCCTGAGCCCCATTGCGTCAGCGGCGGAAAACGCGGGAGCCGACGCGGTCTCATGCATCAACACAGTGGTAGGTATGGAAATCGACATCGAGACCGGCAAACCGGTACTGCCCGCCGGAACCGGCGGATTGTCCGGCCCCGCGATTCGCCCGATCGGTGTCGCCAAAACCTGGGAAGTGGCGCACGCGATATCGATACCGGTTATCGGTATGGGCGGCATTATGACCGGCGACGATGCACTGCAGTATCTGCGCGCCGGCGCTGCAGCGGTTCAGATCGGTACCGCGACGTTCGTCGATCCCGCGGTGCATCGCACAATTCTTGACCGCATCAGCGGTTTCTGCCGCGCAAAAGGATTCACCTCTCTCAGAGACCTCAGGCACGGCAGCGCCTGACACAACACACATGCATACAAAAGCCGATGGTGTTATGAATGAAATAGAGTGGAAAAAACTGGTCGGACAACCGCGTATCAAGCAGATGTTCAGTGCGGCGCGTGCGCACAACACGCTTGCGCATGCCTATCTTTTCAGCGGAATGCCGGGTACCGGCAAGTTTCAGGCGGCGCTGGAGCTGTGCATGAGCCTCTTCTGCACCGATACGGCACACGCCCCCTGCTATGAATGCACGCAATGCAACAGGTTGCTTCGTTATGCGCATCCCGACTTCAGCTGCGTGTTGCCGCTGCAGACAGATGCGCAGCATCGTGACTCATCGGGATTACTCAACGATAAAGGCTGGGATCTGGTTACCCGGACATGTAAAGCGCGTATCGAAAACCCCTACGCGCCGGCAAGCCGCCAACGCGTGCCAACCATTCCCCTCGAAATCATCAAAGAAGCGATCCATCTGATACACCGCGGTCCTCTCGATGCTCCGCTCAGTGCAGTTATTTTGGATCAGGTGGAATTTTTAAACCGGGAATCCTCGAATGCGCTGTTGAAAACCCTCGAAGAGCCGCCTGAAAATACACTTTTGATTCTCACGACCAACAGGATCAACGCGCTGCTGCCCACGGTGATCTCCCGATGCCAGAATGTACGCTTCGGCATGCTGGCGCCCCAGGATATAAAAACCATCGTGAGTACCTGCGCACCCGAATGCGAAACTGTAAACCGCGACACGCTTTATGCATCCGGTTCGGCAACTCATGCGCTGCGCATGTGTGATGAATCGTACGGATATATAGAAGAAAAAGCACAGCAATTGCTGCACTGCTGCATCAGACGTGACTGGGACGACGCGGTCCCGTTAATCGAAGAGCTGCGCGAACACGGCGATTACGAAACCGCCACACAGATATTCTGGTATATTGCCCAGATGCTTCGCTCACAGCTGCTGCACAACCTTGCTGTTTCACAAAAATATATTTTCACGACTGTAGCGGATGAACAGAGGCATGTGCACTGTTTTTGCGATCCTTCATGCGGCGAGCGATTGGCCCGGCTGTGTCAGGATTCTATCAGGGCGATACATGCCCGGGGAAATACCGCACTGGTCTTTACATCTTTTATGAGCAGATTTGGGGAGATTATGCACCATGGAACACTCGGCACTGGTTGAAATACGCCTTAAAAAAGATAAAATCGGGAATTTTCTGAACGAAAGTGAACTCGAACTCTCCAGGGGCGACCTGGTAGTGGTCGAGACACCGAGCGGCAATACCGTCGGAACGGTCTATTATGTCGGAGACAGAGGAAAACTGAGAGAGTGCTGCGAGGTAAAGCTGAAAAAAATCCTTCGTAAAGCGACCGAGAAAGATATCGAACGCATGCATGAAATAGGGAATATCGAATCGGATGCACTCAAGAGCTGCAAGAAAAAGATCAAAGAGTACAATCTTCGCATGAAACTCGTTGATGTCGAAATGCAGTTCGATAAAAGCAAGCTCACGTTTTACTTCACCGCTCCGCAGCGGGTCGATTTCAGAGCGCTGGTAAAAGAGCTTGCCGGGATCTACTGCACGCGAATCGAGCTAAAACAGATAGGCGTGCGGGATGAGACCAAACGCTTCGGTGGCTACGGTATCTGCGGGCAGCGCCTGTGCTGCAACGCGTTTCTCAACGAATTCGAACAGATAACTACACAGATGGCCAAGGACCAGCAGCTTTCGCTCAACCCGAGCAAGATCTCGGGGCTGTGCGGCAGACTCTTCTGCTGCCTCAGGTATGAAGAGGATGCCTACAAAGACGAAGTAGAAAAATTTCCCGCCTCCGGAAGTACCATTAAAATCAACGATAAAAACGCAACCATACTGTCGATAAATATATTTTCCCGTACTGCACTTATCGTGTATGAGGACGGAAATTATGCGCATGTATCGCCTGAAGAAATTGAACGGGGACGGACCGAAGAGCATGCGCCTTTTGACGAAAACAACACCGGGGAACAAGCCGGGGATTATAACGCAGGAGCAACACAATGAACAATTCAATGGTGGTCACCCAGGCTCTCCCGTACGCCAACGGCGACATCCATCTCGGTCATATGGTCGAGGCGGTACAGAGCGATATTTTTGTACGGTATCACCGTCTCTGCGGAAAAAACGCACTCTATGTATGTGCGGACGATACCCACGGCACGCCGATCGAACTTTCCGCAATGCGCAAAAAGATTAGCCCCGAAGAACTGGTGACACGCTTTCACCAGCGACACGTGGAGGATTACCGCGCGTTCGATATTCAGTTCGACTCGTACCATTCGACCAACTCCGAAGAGAACAGAACGTATGTTGAGCAAATTTATCAGGCATTGCAGTCACATGAGCTGATCATAGAAAAAGAGGTGAGCCAGCTCTACTGCCCGCATGACAAGCGTTTTCTGCCTGACAGGTTCATTTCCGGCACCTGTCCGCGCTGCGATGCACAGAAACAGTACGGTGATGTATGCGAAAAGTGCGGGGCCACATACGACGTCACCGAGCTGGAGAGTCCGCAGTGTGTCATTTGCGGCACTACTCCCGAGCTGAAAAAATCGACCCACTTTTTCGTCAATCTCGATAAACGCAGAGAGTTTCTCAACAGCTACGTATTTGAGCACGACGTGCTCAAAACCGATGTGCAGAATTCGGTGCGGCAATGGCTGCAGCAGGGCCTAAGAGAATGGTGCATTTCACGCGATGCGCCCTACTTCGGCTTCAGGATTCCCGGTACTCAGGATAAATACTTTTATGTATGGCTCGATGCACCGGTCGGCTATATCTCCTCTACCAGAAAGTGGTGTGACGAAAATGGTGTCGACATTGCGAACCTGTGGGGAAAGGATGCACCCTCCGATGTCATTCACTTTATAGGAAAGGATATCGTCTATTTCCATACCCTTTTCTGGCCGGTGATGCTGCATACCGCAGAATTCAAACTCCCTTCGAAGATATTCGTTCACGGGTTTTTGAGCATTGAAGGTGAAAAAATGTCCAAAACACGGGGGACCTTTATTCTCGCACGCGACTATGCCAAAAAAGTCTCCCATCCCGATGCCACCGAATATTTTCGTTTTTTCATGGGTGCAAAGCTTTCTGATAACTGCGAAGATATCGATCTTAACAGTGAAGAGCTGTGCAACAGGATCAATACGACACTGGTGCACAACATAGGCAATCTTCATCATCGCACGTTCGTGTTTTGCAAAAAGCAGTTCAACAGCACAATTCCGGATGCCGGATGGGACGAAGAAATCGAACGCCGAACCCGGGAAATCGGTAAGATCGTATGCGAGGCGTTCGAAAAAACCGATTACAAAAAAGCGGTGGAAGAGATTCACCGACTCGGCTCCATCGGCAATAAGTATTACCAGGACCGCGCACCGTGGGAAAGCATCCGCACCGACAGGGAAAAAACCGCACAGACAATGGTTACCTGCGCGAACATAGTCAAAGCACTCGCGGTTTTGCTCAAACCGATCGTGCCGGGCATCACTGCAAGAATCGAATCTCAGCTCGGTTTTACATTCACGATGAATGATTACCCGTTCTCCCTTAAAAACACCGAATTCGGTTCCTTAAAAAAACTCGTAAAGCCGATCGAAAAAAGCGCCTTCGACACACTGATGCCGGAACATACTGATGCCTCCCCTGAATCACAACAGGAGCAAAACGTTATCGATATAGAACGGTTTTCGTCCGTGGATCTGCGCGTGGCAACGGTAAAAGAGGCGGCGCGGATACCCAAATCGGACAAACTCCTCGCATTGCAGGTAGAGGACGGGAATGGAATACGCCAGATCGTTGCCGGTATCGGCACGTACTATTCCCCCGAGTCGCTTATCGATACACAAGTAGTCATTGTCGCCAATCTAAAACCGGCAAAGCTTATGGGTCATACCTCTCACGGAATGGTGCTTGCGGCACAATCGGAACAAGGACTGACCCTCATCCGTCCACAGGACGTCACCTCATCCGGAGCAAAGGTGTCCTGATGAACTGGAGCGCACCCCAGGAAAAGATCGAGGTCGCACAACCCGATCCTGAACTCGTTGCAACGCTTGCGAAAAAACTCGATGTTTCTCCCACCATCGCCGGGATACTGGTGGTAAAAAACCTTGCCACGTACGAACAGTGCCACGATTTTTTCTGCCCTGACGTCTCGCGCATGCACGATCCATACCTGTTCAAGGACATGGAGAGAGCGGTCCGTCGCATCCTGGATGCGATAAAAAACAAGGAACGAATCTGTATATTCGGCGATTTTGACGTGGACGGCATCTCTTCCACCGCCCTGCTTATGCGGTTTCTCTGCAATCTCGGTGCACAGTGTACCTATTACATACCGGATCGGTTTAACGAAGGCTACGGTTTTTCTTATACCGCGCTGCAGGCGGTAAGCCATGAGGATATCTCTCTCATTATCACCGCAGACTGCGGGATATGTAACGTGGAAGAGGTTACCAAAGCGACCTCCATGGGTATAGACGTGATTATTACCGACCACCATGAGCAGAAGGAGCGCTTTCCCGAGTGCTATGCAATCATCAATCCCAAATGTGCACACTCGCGGTATCCCGACGCCACCCTTGCAGGGGTTGGTGTCGCACTCAAGCTCTGTCACGGTATCACGAAGTATCTTGGGCATTCGGATTCGCTCTGGCAGGAATATCTCGACATCGCGGCACTGGGTACCGCAGCAGATATCGTTCCTCTGTGGGGTGAAAACCGCATTATTACCCGGCTGGGCTACGAAAAAATGATGAAAAGTTACAATATCGGCCTTAATGCGCTTATAGAAAAGAAAAAACTTACCGGAAAACGGATAGATACCACCGGTATCGTGTTTCAGCTTGCCCCGGCACTCAATGCAGCAGGAAGAATCGAACATGCCAAAAAGAGCGTCGAACTGCTGCTTACCCAGGATCCGGTGACCGCACAACGATACGCGAGCGAGCTGGTCGACACCAACTCGGAACGTCGCGATATAGACCGCATGATTACCGAAGAAGCGACGAAATGGGTCTACGAACACTGTGACCTCGAAAACGATTTCGCTATTGTCATCGGTAACGAAAACTGGCACAAAGGGGTCATCGGCATTGCGGCCGCAAAGCTGTCACAGCAGTTTCACAGACCCACTGTCCTTTTTGCGTTCGATGAGGACGGCAACGCAAAAGGCTCCGCCCGCAGCATCGACGGGTTCAACCTCATTCACGCACTCGACGAATGTGCCGATGTGCTCGAAAGCTATGGCGGCCACTTCGCAGCCGCGGGAATGAGCATCCGCAAAGAACGCCTCCACACATTCAGAGAGCAGTTCAACAAAGCGGCCCGTGCCCGTCTCAGCCCGGAAGACCTCATTCCGAAAATAAATGCGGATGCCGAAGTAACCATGGAAGAGCTTACACCCAAATTTTTCAGGATCATCGATCGGATGAAACCATTCGGTCCCGGAAACAGCCGACCGGTGCTTTTCTGTCGCGGGCTGCATCACCATTATCCCCCGAAAAAAGTCGGCAACAACCATCTCAAGCTTTACGTGAAAAGCAAAAACATTTCCATGGACGCAATCGGCTTCAATTTCGGCCACCGCCTCAAAGACCTTTCCTCCGCACCCGTATTCTCACTTGCATTTACCGCGGAAATCAACGAATGGAACGGAATGAAACGACCTCAAATGAATATAAAAGGAATTGCATTATGAAACTGTGGGAAGGACGCTTCAGTGCAGGGGCACACTCCCGCATCATGGATGAATTCAACGACTCTCTGCCGGTGGATCGATACCTTATAGAAGAGGATTTGGACACGAACCGCGCCTGGGTAGCTACGCTGCACCACGCGGGACTTATCACCGATGACGAAAAAAGCCGCATTTGCAAAGGGCTTGACGATATAAGAAATGATTACCGTAAAAACGGCTTATCCATCCTTCCCGACGACGAAGACATACATACGGCGATAGAACACCTGCTTATTGACAAAACAGGAGAAAGCGCAAAAAAAATCCATACCGGTCGCTCCCGTAACGATCAGGTCTGTTGTGATTTTCGCCTCTATGTGAAAAAATCGTGCACCTTACTGCACGACACCCTCACCCTGCTGCAACGCGCGCTCGTGACGCGTGCCGAAAGGGATCGGGAAATCATCAGTGCGGGATATACGCATCTTCAGCAGGCACAGCCCATCCTGCTGGCGCATTACTGGCTCTCATTTTTCTTTGCATTGCAGCGGGAAAAGGAACGTATCCGCAACGCCTTCGTCCACGCCGATATATCGCCGCTTGGTGCGGGCGCGCTCGCGGGTTCTGGGTTCGATCTCGACCGGCGGTTCTGTGCCAAGCTGCTGGGGTTTTCCCGTATCAGTGAAAACAGCATCGACGCGGTCTCTTCCAGGGACTTTGCGCTCGAACTCTGCGCATCGCTCTCTTCTCTTGCCATCGTGCTGAGCCGGTACGCCGAAGACCTCATCATATGGTCTTCCCGTGAATTCGGTCTCATAGAGCTCTCCGATGCATGGTCAACCGGATCGAGCATGATGCCGCAAAAAAAGAACCCCGATTCTCTCGAACTCATGCGCGGTAAAAGTGCCAGGTTTATTGCCAACCACACACGCCTGGCCACCACGCTCAAGGGAATAGGGCTTGCCTATTATAAAGACCTCCAGGAAGACAAAGAGCCGGTATTCGACAGCGTATCGCAAATGCAGCGCATGCTCGGGGTATTTACCGGGGTGATCGACACACTGCAGGTACGCGGCACGCGCGTGCGCAATAACCTTGACTCGTACATGCTTGCCACCGATATCGCGGACTATCTGGTTGACAAAGGGATACGTTTCCGGGAATCGCACCATATCAGCGGCCGCATCGTTTCATACTGTCTCGACAACGATTGTCCGCTCACCTCGCTCTCATTGTCTCAGCTTCGGAAATTTTCTTCTGCATTTGAGGAAGATATCGCCACGGTGCTGCAATGGGATCATGCGATTTCTCACCGTGACGTGGCGGGAGGTACCGGTCATAAAAGCGTCGACGCACAACTGGAAAAGGCGCGATCCCTGTGCAATGAGGATATCGATCACGACGACGTCGCAAAGTAAGCCTCCTCCACAGAAGATAAAATATCATACAAAGACACGCTCCAGGCTGCAGGTTACAACAGATTCGCGGCAAGTTCCGAAAGCGAGGAACGCTCTCCTTTGGAAAGCGTCACCGTTGCGGCAATCTTTTCGGTCTTGAATTTTTCGACCAGATAGGCGAGTCCGTTACTCGATGAGTCGATGTAGGGATTGTCGATCTGGTAAGGGTCTCCGGTGACCACTACTTTGGTCCCCTCTCCCACACGGGTTATAATCGTCTTCATTTCGTGCGGAGTAAGGTTCTGCGCTTCGTCGACTATCAGGTACTGATTGTGAATCGACCGACCACGTATATAGGTAAGAGGCTCGATCACCAGGATGCCCGCATTGATAAGTTCCTTGAAACTCGACTTGCCTTTGCTCGCACGACCGTTTTTTCTCAGTATGTATTCGACGTTATCCGCAATGGGATACATCCACGGGGCGAGTTTCTCCTCGACATTGCCGGGCAGATAGCCGATATCCTTTCCCATGGGAAGCGTAGGCCGGGAGACCAGAATTCGCTGAAACTTGTCTTCATCTATAGTCTGATACATACTCGCGGCAATCGCCAGCAGCGTTTTTCCTGTGCCGGCCTTTCCTACCAGCGACACGAGCTGGATATCGTCACGCAAAAGCGCATCGAGTGCATATAGCTGCTGACGGTTATTCGCCTTTATATTCCATATACTTTCGGTGCTTTTGGGCACCAGTGACTCGATATGCCGTGTATCGCCATCGTAGCAGCCGAATTCGACCTTTGGATCGGACTCTTTCCCCGCTTTTTTAAGACAGACATACTCGTTGGACAGCAGCTGTTCATCTTCCCAGGAGATCCGCCCGTCGGATTTAAACGCGCTGAAGTGCTCTCCGGTGACTTCTATTTCGGTATAGCCGGGATAGAGCTCGTTAATATCGACCTTTTCTGATTCATAATCCTCGACATTGATACCGAGTGCATCCGCCTTGACCCGAAGATTGATATCCTTTGTCACTATTACCGTTGGACTATCGGGCGTTTTCTCTTTTACATGCAACGCAATGGCGATGATATACTTCTTGTTATCTCTGAATTCGGACGGAACCCGCTGAAGGTAGGTACGCTCCGAGTGGGCAATGGAGACTATCGCACCGTTTTGCAGTTTTACGCCCTTAAAAAGCTGACCGTTTTCCCGGGTCTCATCGAGGTATCTCGAGACGTGACGAGCGTTTCTTCCTTTTTCGGTAATATCTTTCTTAAAATCGTCGATATCTTCGATTACATCTATCGGGATTATAATATTACTGTCGGGAAACGCAAAAAACGCATAGGGGTCGTGCAACAGTACGGTCGTATCAAGGATGTAATTCTTCATAGGTCTCCTCATAAAAGTTGAATGGAAAAAGTGCGTTGCAACTGCCTGCAAATTATCGAGTTATTGTTTTTATAAAAAAGGCGTGAGACATGCTGCTCCCCTGTTTTTCAGAAATGCCGGGCCGATTGTACCGGCCGGCTCATTATTGGCACAGGCGCAACAGCTTTGCGGATTGCAGCAGATTTCGCGAACAAAATGGCTCGGTTCAGCTTACATTATATTGATTACTTTACGCTCTGAAAACGTCTCTCCCTCCACTTCGATAACGAGTAACCCGGTATCGAACTGTTGAATATCCGCGAGGCTGTAATGGTGCAGCCCCGCACTGAAATACTTGGCCACTGAAAGCTGTTTTACCTTCTGACCGTTGATGATATAGGCCGAAATGGTTACCTTCTGGGCACGGGGAATCCGTATCGTCACCGCCTTTGACTGTGAAGAATAATTCAGTATCTCTGTTTTATTCCCACCGGTAGTTGCGCCGGTACCGCCAATTGATGCGGATTCGGTATTTCGTTCTTTTTCTTTCCCGCCGACGTCATATCGATAGGTGACCATACTCGACTCGTATCCTTTAAGGAACGCACTCACCAGATACGGCCCTCCTGCCTTGAGACGGGAAAGCAGTGGAAATGTTTTTACCCTGCACGCTCCCGGCTCGAGTACGATTTCGGAAGGCAGTAATGAACAGGAACGCGTATCGAGGTAATGATATATGGTATCGTCCGCAGTATCGGTGATAACCATATCGTATTTACAACTCAACGAAAAACTGAACCGCGCCGCGGTCTCATGCCTGTTTGCGATATCATAGGAGACCTGTACCCCCCGCTCGCGATTATGAAGACATATACCATAGCGGATATTGTTACGACTTTTGGAGGCCCGATTAGCACAATCGGAGAGGTAGGTGTCGAATAATTGCTCTTTTTCGGATGCAGAAACGTGCAGCTCACCGCCCGAATCGCGGCATCCGGGCAGCATCTTCTCCTGCCGCGCCCCTGTGCTCGACCAGCCGGATCCCACGAACACGGTACTGCAGACACACCATACCGCAAGAATCGTGCGCAGCCCTATCGGTAATACACCTGTAGTACAATTATACATCCGAATGCTCTTTACGGGTTCGGGTGAAGTCGGGATAATAGAGCCCTAAATGCGAAAGCAGGGTCTCGGCGGAAAGCTGTCCAGGTGCGGCTTCCTTTTCACCGGCAAAGCAGTAGGTGAACACGCTGCCGAAAACTGCGGAAACCATACGGGATAGGGTCCCGTGGCATCCCATCGCCATCGCGGCAACGGAATAATCGCATGAAATGGTATCAATGCACGTAAGCAGTCGCGACACATCGCTGCGCGTATTAGCCATTGTGGCGATTTTTACTATATCGGCTCCTGCTTCGGACGCACGAGTTGCAAACGTGCGCAGCGTGGTACATGCGGGAGTCTTTTCAAAATCGTGCATCGAGATAATGACGGTTTTTCCTTTGGCCATTGCGCGGATATCGTCCCGGTCGGGGGCCGAGATATCCATATCGATTGCATCGACAAAGGGAATGAGTGAGTCCAACATGTGCAATCTGGTCTGCGGTGAAACAGCATCGGCCCGTACGGTGGCGATAAGGCCACAGTCGACGCGACCACGCAGTCTCTGCACGTATTCGATCACTGTGTCTGCAGCGCATCCGAACAAATCGCCCCGTATCTCGAGCACCGAAACACCCTTGCGTACAAGTGCGCAAAGTCGTTCTATCGATATGGCGGTATCGACGACCGCCACAACATGCGGCCCATCATTTTTATTCAGACACCCAAAGTCGATTGGCATATACGTGTGTTCCTCTCAACAGCTTTCATCAAAAACAACCATTCGGCTTAAGAAAAAATATGTTATTTCAACGGTCTCACACCGCAATTAATACAATATACACAACGCCACAGCGATTGCATATTTTCAGTCACATCAGCACGCGTCCAGATGCAGCATTTGTACGGCACGATCATCCAGATACCGGACCAGTCCGTGCGGTATTCTGCGCATCATTCCGCTGTCACGCCACAGCTCGGGACTTTCCATACACATATACAGTGTGGTTTCGGGATATACCCGTTCGATTTCTTCACGTACCGTACGATAGAACGCCGTGCGTATCGGTCTGAAATAACGAAGCTTGTGATCGGTACCCATCACAAGCTCACCGCTGAAGAGAGAGAGGTGACTGCCCCTCTCGCGCAGTGTATGCTTAAGAGAAGGCATGGTCCTGAACCCACCCATACTCCACCATGCGATATGTGCCGGATTTTCGATGTGCTTAAAAATTTTTTGCACCAGATCACGGTATTCCTCTTCCCACTGGGGATAGTATATCATTGGGTCAAAATGAAATGCGACCCAGAACCCCATGGCCTCGCATTTGGCGGCTGCCTCCAGACGCTGCGAGAGCGAAGCGGTATTGCGTTCGAAACACTCGATATTCCTCTGCGGACTCATAGAAAACCCGATCACTATCTGCCCTCGGTTGCGTATGCGATGCAGTTGTCCGATACGCGTACTTTTCGTCTTATACTCCAGCAGCGCATTGGGCCAGGAAGCAATAATATCGGCCAGCCAGACCGATAACCCGAGTGATTCATCGGCATACAGACTGTCGGCGAATTCACCGGTACCGAACCGCACCACCTTCCGGGGCCATTTCGGCATCTCACACGCAAGCTCCGCGGCTATTTCCTCCCTGTTTTCGAACAAGACCTGACAGCGGTGATCGAAGTAAGATTGTAACACGCAGTAGCTGCATTCCATACCGCAGCCCACCAGCGGGGTCAGGATCTGATACCCGCAGCAATAGTAGCCTCCGGTAGTACCCGGACAGGGGCGCCAGAAGCTGCCGTTGTTTTTCGCCTCGAGTATGGCGGTGCGATCATTGCGCCGGGATTTGTAATCCTTTGTGTATTCTACTGTAAAGTCCACTTTTGCGCTTTGTTATTTTGAGACAGTATCTTGGTATCGGAAAAATACGATATTGCGCTCAGTTCAGGTTGCCATCCGTGTCCGGAGAAAAGAGAATATCAGCTTTCCCTGCCCTATCGTACTTTTACAGATCTACGTCATGGCCTGCGGGGAATATGGTATTTTTCAGGCCACAGTAACGATATACCGCACTGAGAAGAAAAAGGACAATACGTGCATAACGCCATACTTTTCGGTCCTGTCACCTCGCGCAGGCTCGGACGTTCGCTTGGTGTCAACCTCGTAACGGGCAAAACATGCTCGCTGGACTGCATCTACTGCGAATGCGGATGTACCGAACAGCTCACCCTCGAACGAAAAGAGTATGTACCGGTAGAGTATGTACTCCGGGAACTTGACGAGCTGCTTTCGAAAAGCCCGCAACTCGACTACCTTACCTTTGGTGGCGACGGAGAACCGACACTGCATTCCGGATTCGGGGAGATTTCACGATGGTGCGCACGCCTCTATCCGCACTATAAACGTGCGCTGCTCACTAATGCGACACTTTTCTTTCTCAAAGAGGTCCGCCGGGATGCCGCTACGTTCGACGTAGTCCTCCCCTCACTCGATGCCGTCACGCAGGAGGCCTTTGAGACGATCAATCGTCCGGCTCCGGGCTGCACAGTACACAGCCTCATCGAAGGTATCCATGCATTTTCCAAAGAGTTCAGCGGCCAATTATGGATAGAATATTTCGTGATTCCGGGCATTAACGATTCCGCCGATCAAATCGCGACCCTGCGCGATGTACTGCACCGGATACGTCCTGCCAGAGTTCAGCTTAACCGTCTGGCCAGACCACCGGCACAGCAGGATGTCGTTACCACTTCGGATGTGGTTATGGAACGCATTGCACGCCAGCTTACCGGACTACCGGTCGAAATATTGTAATGCCTTTTCTTTATTATTACCTGGCTATTAGTGCCAAAAGTACCTGATGCACCCATTAACGTATTTTTTACGCAGCACGCATCGCTTGTGCTGCACGCACATCATTTAAAGGATTATCACAATGGCTTCCGGACTCGTACGCTTCGGCGTATCTCTCGAACAGTCTCTGCTGAACAGATTCGATACGTACCTCGAAACCCATAACTACAACAACCGCAGCGAAGCGATTCGCGATCTCATACGCAATGAACTGATACAGCAGGAATGGAAGAGCGATCGCGAGGTCGCAGGGGCAATCTCGTTTATCTACGATCATCACAAGCACGAACTCATGCATACCGTCACCTCTGTGCAGCATGATTTTCACGACATCGTCATTTCAACACAGCACATACATCTGGATCACGACAATTGCTTTGAAATGATCGCGCTCAAGGGAACACCCGATCGCGCCCAAAAGCTCTATCATATGCTCAAGGCGACCAAAGGCGTCAAACACGCCTCTCTCACCATGTCGAGTACCGGCAGGGAACTCTGACAGCACTCTGCGTACACGAAGAAAGAAGGCCGGGGGTCAAATACACGGTGCCGGATTCCGATATAGATATTGTACCATGGCTTCACATATGGTATAATTTATCCTGAAGCCGGCTGCAGCATCATTTTATTACCTGCGTACTCTGATTCTGTTATGCGACATTTGCCATTTTGTATGATATTCGTTTTAACGTTGGTCACCGCACTCGTTTTTCCACCTCTTTCGTCCGCACAGCAGCTCGAGTGGTATAAAGATCTGACGGGTGAAAACAGCGGGCATACGGTATGTAATTTTCTTACCATCCCGGTAAATGCCGTCGAATTATCCCGCGGCAGTGTCTCTCTCACCTCCTCCCCCTCCGCTCATCCCGGATTTGCCGCCTCGAGCGCATTTGCCATATACGAACGTACCGGGATCGACCATGTCGAGTGGCTCATGGGCCTGCGCAATGAATTCATCGGGGGTATACGTCCCGTTGTCGGATTCGGTGCGCTGAGTGCGTATTCTCATCTTTTTACTTCCGGTGCCATCCGGAATGCACGCACCATCGACGAAACACGTGCGTCCGCATTCAGCTCGGATGTTGCACTGGGGGTAAATGTCGCACGGCAGCTCTATTTCGAGCGTATCGCCGCCGGGGGCTCGATTTACGGAATCCAGAGCATGCTCGCCGGAACCCATGCCAGAACGGTGGCGGGAGCCTGCGATGTACAGATCCGATATCCGTGGGTGCGCGCGCGTGCCTACTGTACCCATATTTCCCCGGGAATCAGCTATAACGATACGATGGAAGCCCTGCCCACGACAGCAGGTCTGGCACTGGGTGTTGCAACACCTTCAAGGAAATCGCTCACCGACACCGTGCGCACCGTTTCCTGGGATATAAGCACCGGAGTCGCAAAAAGTGCCGATCAACCGCTGACCATGGCTTTGAGCGGTTCATGCCGTCCTCTCAAGCCTCTCACATTCATGGCGGGATATAGCTATCTATACGGCACCCAACCCGGATTGGAAGGACTGGGAATCGGTGTCGAATTCGCCACGCAGCGCTATCGTGCCGGCGCAGGCTGGAAATACCAGTCACCACAATTCGGATCGGTATGGAGCGTAAGCTGCGGCATGCGCTTTGCAAAGCGAAAGCCCACCGAAGCGATGGAATTTCTTAGACTCGCACAGCGTGCATTCGACAATAATCGCTACCACCGCACCATTACCCATGCACGAAAAGCGATCGAACTCAACCCTGAACTGTGGCAGGCACATTCGCTCATATCCCGTTCACTCGCCGCGATTAAAAAAAGAAAAGGCGAGGTTATCGGCCTGATATATGCGGGCAACAACAACGGAACCATCCTTCCCGTCATCGAGGGAAACAGGGAAATCGGCGGTATAGGACGGCAGTCGGGCGCCATGCAGCAGCTTCGTAACCGCTATGCTCACAGTATCGTACTGAATGCGGGACACAATCTCGGCTCCAGCACCTACCCCGGAAAGGCGAAACTGCTAAAACTGCTCTATGAACGAAGCGGCACCGATGCAGTGGGCTATTCATCCGATATCGCGCATTTCGGTACGGCCCGCTACTTCACCATTGTGGGTTCACGGAATATCCCTCATGTGGGAACAGACATTCGCAATAATGAAGTAACGGCATCGCTGCTGCACACCGAGGGACCGTGTACCTTTCTGCTTATGGGGATAAGCGCTGCAGCCGGTACAAAGGCACAGGAAAAAATGCCGCAGATTAAAGAAACACTTCTGCAGTATAAAGAAAAAAGCGATGTGACGATCCTTATCTCTGAAACGCCGTGGGAGCACATAGAAGCATATGCCGCACTTACGCCGTCGATAGACATCATACTCTGCAGCGCTGTTTCGCAGCTGTTTTATACTCCGATTCAACTTCACAACACCACGATACTCTCCTGCGGAGATTCGGGTAAATACGTGGGCGACTGTGCCCTGCAGCTTAATGAAAACGGGCGCATGATCGCACATGACAACAGGCTGGTGCCGCTCGATCAGACGGTAGCGCAGGATACATACCTCACCGAGCTCAGTCAAAAAATCGCCACAAAAATCGCACTCGCCCGAAAAGGGATCGATACATTGAATCTCTTTTCTCATTTCAGCGAGGGGATATTCACGTTTCAATCCGACAGGTTCGGTCCACCCGCGCTTTTTCTCAAAATCATGCATTCGTATTCGGAATATCCCCTCACCGATACGTCCAGGTATTGCTTCAACCCCCGGATCGCACCCGATATGCGCCACCTCTGCTATATCCGTGCCGCCGACAGCACCTTTGACCATGGCGATGCCGTTATAAGCGACATGAGCGCATCGCGAAGGCGGCATATCTGCCCCGGACTGGATGTCCGGGATCTCGCCTATACGCCGCAGGGAGACTGGCTCTACCTGTGCGCCTCCGACTCAGGCACCACAGATACCGATATCTTCCGCATGCGTCCGGATGCGGTACATGGCACCCCCCTTATCGCCTGGGACGGCAGCGATGAAGCGTGGATGAGCTTCTGCAAAAATGATGAACGCATGGCATTCTGTTCCAATCGCGACAACGACTACTGGCAGGTATACATCAGCGCACGCGACGCCACCAAACCCATACGTATTTCCGCATCCGATGCCAACAATATCAAACCGGAATTCAACCGCAGCGGGACTCGAATCGCCTACTGCTCAGACTGGACAAATGCAATGGGAGTAATGGACCTTGTGGTATATCGTTTTTTCAATCGTAACAGACGCTTTGTCACGTCACAGGCATATGTGCACGACTACTGCTGGCTCGGGGACGACCATACAATTATCTACAGCGCAGGCGAGAATACCCGCAGGCTTTACTCTCTCGACATCCGTACCGGTGAATCGAAGCGGCTTTTTGCCGCCGAATCGTCCGAATCGAATGATTCGACAAAAGCGCACGGGGCAATCACCTCATACGAAGAACTGCATCCGCGTATGATTACCTGGAAAAAGCGGCGCCGGATTCTCTATACGCGTAAATATCAGGATGGAAGTTCGAAAATATACATGGTCAATACTGACGGCAGCAAAGATATCCCGATCATTACCAGCCAGGGAAATTCGCGACTGCCGCGACGGTTTATGGGAGAAATACTATAGTTGCGCCCATCCCCCCTTCATTCGGTTTTGCGGGACGCCATCCTTGTATCCGGTCACGCAGTTTTCCTTCGAGCAGCTCACGAACCGCCGGCTTCAGAACGGGGGCTTCCTCGGCATGCCTGGCATGAAGTCCCCGCCCATGGATAATGCACAATTGCCGCACTCCCTCACGCGCGGCGCTGTCGACCGTATCGGTTATTAATGTTATGCTCTGAGCCACCGTCATTCCGTGCAGATCAAGTACCCGGCTCACGGGTTTCTTTTTTTGCCGGAGTTTTTCACGGCTCTCACCTTTATAGGCAGGAGAAAAAGAATCCTTATTCTCGATACCGTGCACATCCAGATATCGATATATTTCATCGTGGCCGTGGTCTTTATCCGATGGTCTCATGTCGATTTCTTTGTAACAGATGTCTATACGCTGCGTACCAAAACATTCATTCCGCTGTTTTGCCTGTGCGGGGAAAAGCCGAAAAACCTATGCGTACCAACAGATCGATGAGATCGATTTCCACCGTTCGGATCCGTTTACTCAGCACCAGCGCACGCAGACCTATTCTTCAAGCCGGGCGACGCAGTCATTTTTCCATTGTGTAAAGCTGCCTTCACCTATGCGGGCACGGGCCTGCCGTACCAGCTCCATATAAAAATGAATATTATGCAGGCTCATCATTCGTCCTGCAAGCTGTTCTCCCGCCATATACAAATGCCGTAAATAGGCTCTGCTGAATGTGCGGCAGGCATAACAGGTACAGGTGTCATCGATCGCGTGTTCGAAGTCGTAGCGATACTGCGCATTGCGGATATTCAGTTTTCCTTCCCAGGTAAATGCGCTTCCGTTTCGCGCATTGCGCGTTGGCAGCACACAGTCGAACATATCGATTCCGCGGGAAATACACTCGAGAATATCGGCCGGCTTGCCCACACCCATCAGATAGCGGGGTTTGTCCTGCGGAAGCAGCGACGCACTGTATCCGGCAATGTCGTACATAACCGGCCGCGGCTCCCCCACGGCACAGCCGCCGACCGCATACCCCACAAACCCCACGTCACACAGGGCATCGACACATTCCCGACGCAATGTTTTATCGGTTCCGCCCTGCACAATCCCGAACAGAAGCTGTGAGCTTTTTCGTCGTTTCTGCAGCGCATCGAATGCCTCGCGGCAACGGCGTGCCCAGGCGATACTTCGCGTGACTGCCTGTGCCACGATTCTGCTCGAAGCCTGTGCACAGGGACATACATCGAACGCCATTATGATATCCGCACCGATATTATATTCGATCTCCATAACCCGCTCGGGGGTAAAGAAATGGTTGCTGCCGTCGATATGTGATTTGAACGAGACGCCTTCATCACTTACCGTGGCGATATCGTTGAGGCTGTAAACCTGATAGCCTCCGCTGTCGGTGAGCATGGCATTGCTCCAGCCTGAAAAGGCATGAAGTCCCCCGGCCTGTGCAATGAGCGTATCGCCCGGCCTGAGGAAAAGATGATAGGCATTACCGAGAATAATGCTGCAGCCGCACGAGCAAAGCTCCCGGGGAGAGAGCGCTTTTACGCTTGCCTGTGTACCGACCGGCATAAAGACGGGTGTCTCGATATCGGCATGCGCGGTATGCAGCAACCCCGCACGTGCAGCACAATCATGCTGTGTTGCATGCAATGTAAAATACGATTCGAATTCACTCATACGTTAAAAAATAGTTGACAGACCGGACAGTTTCCTAATTTTTCTTTTCACTTTAAGCTGACACACCATTTCCGGGGTGATAAAAACAGTCCGAATTTGCGTTATATTATACCACAAAGTAGTATTTTTACCTGAACTGATAGATTGTTTTGACGAAAGCTGCGATGAGCCGTACTTTTATAATGATGGGTCAACCTTGTTGGCTGTCTCATTACTTTCGGGGACGCAAGAGCAGTGCGGATGGCAGTAGCTCTCGCGATCAAAATCAGTCAGTTGAGGTTTTGTTTTTTCTACAATCCGAATCGATCAGGATTATGAAAAGGAGCGTCCAACATTGCATATTCTAATCGTCGGGGCAGGGACCGTCGGGTTCAGTCTGGCGGAAATACTCAGTACGCACGGTCATGTCATATCGGTGGTGGAAAGCGACCCCTCACTCTGCGATAATATAAACAGTAGTCTTGACGTGTTTACCATTAACGGCACGGGAAGCAGTCCGTTGTCGCTGCAGAAAGCAGGTATTCACAAAGCGGACATTATCATTGCGGTTACCCCCAGCGACGAGCTCAACCTCCTTGTATGCGCATTCGCCAAACAGTACAAGGTAGAACGCAGAATTGCACGCATTGTTTCCGGTGAATACGTCGATCCGCAATCGGGTATCCACCTCGATGAAATCGGCGTGACAAATGTCATCGAACCGGAACAGGAAATCGTGAAAAACATCCTGCAGTACATTCAACTGCCTGGTGTGACGGAAACCGCCAATTTTCAGTCCGACAATGTCTACCTGCGCGGCTACATTATACACGAAAAAATGCCGATTGCGCATAAAACACTGAGTGAAATAAACGAAATCGCTAATTCCTCGCCAATGCTTATCGTGGCGATAATCAGAAAAGGCGAAAGCGTGGTGCCGCACGGAAATCAGGTGCTTCTGCCCGGTGACGAGATCATCACTATAATGCCGAAAGATTCGTTTTCCACATTCCTTACGATGCTCGGAAAAACAAACAACAAAACACGAAAAGTAGTCATATCGGGCGATACCATTACCGCCATTCATCTCGCCAATGCTTTGAAAAAACGGGTGGAGCGCGTACTGCTTGTCGATCCGGTCGAAGCGCATGCCAAAAAAGCCGCCTCAGAACTGGACGATGTTGAAGTAATTCACGGTGATTGTACCAAATCGGAAATTCTTCAGGAAATCAGGATAAAAAACACCTCGTTTTTTATTGCAGCCGGCAAGGATACCGAAGACAACGTAATGTCGGGGCTTCTTGCCAAAGCGGAAGGAGCGGGCGAAGT
The DNA here is from genome assembly GCA_964589825.1 of uncultured Fibrobacterota bacterium. GTDB lineage: Bacteria > Fibrobacterota > Chitinivibrionia > Chitinivibrionales > WJKA01 > CAZPUS01. The sequence goes on from CAZPUS010000014.1 coordinate 60,125, forward strand.
AATCGCAGTCAACAATTCAGCCCGGCACGCCAATCTTTTCCAGTCACTGGGGCTGGATCACATCATCAATCCGAGTAAAACGACCGCACAAAAGATTCTGGGCAGCATTCTTCGTCTGCCGATCAAATCATACCTGGGGCTCGATACGGTCAATATAGAAGTATTACGGATGATTGCGGAGAAAAACAGCAAAATCGTACGCAAGCCGCTGCGCGATCTTACCGGGCTGGTTAAAAAATCGGTAACCATCGGCGCGATCATGCGTGGTGATGAGGTGATCATTCCATTCGGCGAAACGACTATTCAGCCCGACGACGAAGTGATAATACTGTGCCCTAAAAAAGAGAGTACGTACGTGAATCGTCTTTTCAAATCGGGGCCGACCATTCCGGTCTAGCCTTGCCATCGCATCCGATGCTCCCGGATCACTCATGCGAATATCTGTCGATGCACTTTTGCCGGACCGTGACGTCTGGCATGCTACTGTAACGGGTACCGTACTGCCTCCCATTTTATATATTTACCGATCATTCGTACATACCACAATACTCTACACCACTCACTCCCTGACCGGATTGGCAACCGCAAAAAGGCTCACCCATTCAATGCCGTCAAAGGAGAGATCGTGAATCACAGATTCGTTTTCTACTCTATCGGAAAACTGTTGCAGGTTCTTGCACTGGTGCTTCTGCTACCGCTGGTGGTAGCGATTATAGAGATCAAACCGCTTGTATTCCCTGCGGTGTTATATGCCCCGCAGGTTTCCGGCTTTATTACCGCCATTATCAGCTCGCTTATCGTGGGAAGTGCACTTGCAGTGGCAAACAAAAAAGACGGCAAACACGGTGGTAGCACGCGGGAAGGATTCGCGATCGTCACCTTCGGCTGGCTCTTTTTTACCCTGTTCGGTGCGATACCGCTGTTCAGCTTTTTCATCTCGGAACTCTCCACCCTTTCGGTCACCGCACTCGGACATGCGTTTACGGACGCATTTTTCGAAATAATGAGTGGATTTACCACCACCGGAGCAACTATTCTTACAAATGTAGAACATTACCCCAGAGGAATTCTTTTCTGGCGTAGCATGACTCACTGGCTCGGGGGAATGGGAATCGTGACGCTCACACTCGTCATATTCCCGACCTTCGGCATCGCGGCCTATCAGATGTTTCGCGGGGAAGTCCCGGGTCCCAGCACCGAACGACTCAGGCCCCGGCTGGCGCAGACCGCGTCGTTTCTCTGGGGTGTTTATGCTCTGCTTACGCTTATTGAATCCATTCTGCTGGTACTGAGCGGAATGACGGTCTTCGACGCGCTCTGTCATGCATTCGGCACCATGGCAACCGGCGGGTTCTCGACCAGAAACGCATCAATCGGTGCCTACAACAGCAACATGGTCGACTGGATAGTTATCGTATTTATGTTTCTTGCCGGCATGAATTTCATTATTCATTACCAGGTAATCTTCAACCGCAACGTGACACTCCTGTCCAAAAACAGGGAGTTTCGTTTTTATGCGGGTATTATAGGCTGCGCCATTGTCATCGGCACGATAATGCTTTACGTTGCGGGAGTATCGTCCGAATCGCAGATAGAGAGCCGATATCGTCACGATCCGCTCACCGTGGAACAAATCGATGAAAAAATCGAGCAGGAATCGTATAAAACCCGCTCGCTTTATCAGACATTCCGACATGTAAGCTTTCAGGTAGTCTCGCTTGTAACCACCACGGGCTACTGTACCGCGGACTTTGACGTCTGGCCCGTTATGCTCCGGCTTCTTCTGCTGCTGCTGATGTTTTTTGGCGGCTGTGCAGGCTCTACGGGCGGTGGAATAAAAATGATACGGATTATGGTAGTACTCAAAACCGCATGGCGTGAAATCCGTATGATGATTCAGCCCCGTCTCGTATTGCCGGTCAAAATAGGCAAAAACGCACTCGATGAAAAGCGCGTCTCCAATATCATCGTCTTTTTTGCGCTGTTTGTCGTATTATTCGTCATTTTCAGCCTGTTGATGAGTACCATGATTCCCGACTTCACTACCGCCATATCGACGGTGGTCTCGACTATGTGTAACATCGGCCCCGGATTGTCGGGTATCGGGGCATACGAAACCTATTCCTGGATACCCACCGGCGGCAAATGGATCCTCATCATGTGCATGCTGCTGGGCCGACTCGAAATATTCACCGTAATTATCGCGTTCGCCCCCGCGTCGTGGAAACGATAACCCGCTTCCCCGGAAAGATCACTCATGGAATTTATCGGCGACATCCACATTCACTCCTGTTACAGTCGTGCCACTTCGAAAAACCTTTCGCTCGAAAGCCTTTATTATTGGTCAAAAATCAAAGGAATCGCGCTATGCGGTACCGGTGACTGTACGCATCCGCAATGGCTTCGGCATGCACAGCAACACCTTGAGCTCGATCCCGAACGCGGGTTGTACCGGTTGACAAAGGAGCGCGAGGACGCCTTGGATGCACAGCTTCCGCTTCACAGCGACATCCCGGTTCGTTTTATGCTTAGTGGAGAAATAAGCACAATCTACAAATACGGCGGGAAAACACGCAAAGTACACCATGTAGTCTGCATGCCCGATTTTTCCGCCGCGCAAAGACTGCAGACCGCACTCCGACGCGTGGGCAATATCGCATCGGACGGACGTCCCATACTCGGTCTCGACTCGCGCGATCTGCTCGAGATAGTACTCGAATGCAGCAGCGATGCGTTTTTTATCCCCGCACACATATGGACCCCATGGTTTTCCTCGCTTGGATCGAAGTCGGGTTTCGATTCGATCGAAGAATGTTATCGGGACCTTTCTTCGCACATATATGCGGTAGAAACGGGTCTCTCTTCAGACCCTCCTATGAACTGGAGAGTGTCATCGCTTGACAAATACACTCTGGTCAGCAATTCGGATGCCCATTCTGCGTCCAAACTGGGACGTGAAGCCAATTGTTTCGACTGCCCTCTTGAATACGAATCTGTTATAGAGGCAATGAAACACGGATGGTCCAAAGGCTTCAGGGGCACTATCGAATTTTATCCCCAGGAGGGCAAATACCATCTCGACGGACATCGCAAATGCGATATACGCTTCGAGCCGAAGGAAAGCAAGGCGCACCAGGGGAAATGCCCGGTCTGTGGTCGCACACTAACCCTTGGTGTCATGTATCGTGTGCATGAGCTCGCCGACCGGCCCGAAGGCGCCACCCACAAAAACGCACTCCCGTATCACAGCCTTCTTTCGCTTGACAGTATCCTTTCCCAGCTTACGGGACGTGGCCCCGCGACCAAAACAGTGCAAAAACTCTATACCGATCTGATTGCCCGATGCGGTCCCGAACTTACCATTCTGATGCAGCTCCCCTGTGAAACGATCACGCAGGCACACTCATCGCTTCTTGCAGAAGCCATACGACGCGTACGAACCGCGCAGGTACATACAAGCCCCGGATATGACGGTACGTATGGAATTATCGAGGCAATTTCCGAAAAAGAGCGGCTGAACAAAGGTGCTCAGGCATCTTTATTCGAAGGCTGGACGCGATCCAGTGATACCATTAGGCATTCGGCAGGTAAAAAAAAAACAAATAATAACGATACTACAGCCGTTAATGAGACAACACAGGATGAAAGATCAGGAGGGCCGGAATCTCGCGGCACCAATTCAACGCTCAATACCCAGCAGCAACAGGTTGTCATGCATCCGCAAGGATCACAAATCGTACGTGCCGGTCCGGGCACCGGCAAAACCCGTACACTTCTGGAACGCATACTCTATTTGATTTCCCATCGACAGATCGAACCGTCCCGTATTCTCGCCATCACCTTTTCCAACAGGGCTGCAGCCGAAATCGACGAACGTATCACCTCTCGAAGCGACCGTATCAACGACAACAATGCGGTATGTGTCACCACATTCCACAAGCTCGGATTCATGATGCTGCGTGAGCATTTCGATATACTCGGATTCGACGCATTGCCCTCTGTAATATCCGATACCGATAACAAACAGCGTTTTCAACTGCTCTGCACTTTGAATGCACCCACTAATACCTCCTGCGATTTCAGCGATATCGAGAAGGAGGCAATCGCACGTATTTCAGCCGAATCGGTGATCCCCCATCCTGCCGATTTCCTTGCATCCATCGATCCCCGCTTCGGGGAGTATGCACAAAGGCGTTACCACGAAGGTATGATCGATTACCTCGATCTTTTGCTTTTCCCGCTCTATCTTCTCTCCGGATTCGAAAAGATACGAGAAAGGTGGTCGCGAAAATGGTCCTGTATATTTGTCGACGAATACCAGGATATCAATACGCTTCAGTACAGACTACTCTCGCTGCTGCAAAACGAAACAACGCACATGTGCGCTATCGGAGATCCCTGGCAGGCGATCTACGCGTTTAGGGGCTCCAGCCCCGAATTTTTCCAACGATTTCGGCAGGATTATCCACACGCACTGTACACCACGCTGCGGGTAAATTATCGCTGCACCGAAGAAATCTGTGGTGCAGCGCAGGATGTTATCGCCCCGCTTCTTACCGACGACATTAGTTTAAAAAGCGCTGCAGGCAAAGGTCCCAAGGTGCGCATCGTATCCACCGCCACCGAGGCTTCGGAAGCGGAATACGTGGTGTGCCGAATCGAAGAGCTTATCGGCGGCTCGAGCCATTTTGCCCACGATTCGGGACGCGCGAGCGTGGATGAAAACGAACAACTCGGCTTTGAAGATATCGCGATTCTCATGCGCACGCATGCGTCGGGCGATTTCATGCAGCAGGCACTGGAGCGCAGCAGTATCCCCACTCAGCGTGTTCGCAGAGGGGCCATACTCAGCCATAAAGATATACAAAAGGCACTCTCTATGCTGCGATTCAGCGCATCAGCCCAAAACCGTATGCATGCCGCACATCTGTTTTCCCATACATTGCCGGGGATATCACGTAAGGCCCGCAGTCATATTCTGCAGGGTATTCATACGCGCGATGATATTCCGGCGGGGCTTTTCACGGAACTGGCGAATCATCCACGGATTTCCCCCTCGACCGCACAGGCTTTGCACAATCTTGAAGAAGCTCGTACTCACCTGGAGTATGCATTCAGCAGCGGCAACCTTCGCAGTTCCCTCGAAACGGCCGCTCTGGCAACCGGCACGGCAGAAGAAGATCTGCACCATTTCCCCTGGGACATACTCCTGCCGTATGCCGAAGGCTTCGGCGAAATCGAGGACTTTCTTACCACGCTCAGTATGGGACGGGATAGCGATTTTTACCACCCCCGTGCACAGGGTATTACGCTTACCACCCTGCACGCGTCCAAAGGGCTCGAATGGCCGGTTGTCTTTATCATCGGCTGTGACGAGGGCCGGATACCGCTCACTGAGCACACTCGCGACTGCGATTTAGCCGAAGAACGACGCCTTCTCTATGTCGGAATGACACGGGCCCGCCATACGCTTTTTTGCACATATCCGCGAGACCGTCGGCGTGAAAAACAAAGCAGCTCCCGGTCACTCAGTCCTTTTCTCACCAATTGCTCCCTTAAAAATGCAATTTTCGAAGAAGTCGAGAGTATCGCAAAAAAAAATGATTGTACCGAAAAACAACTCGATCTTTTCTCATAACCATAGCCGATTCTTTACCAAACCACGAATGCCGATATGCAGGAAAAAAAATCGATAGACGAGCGCCTTGCCCATCTCGATCGCCCTTATGGAGAACTCATCGAGGGGATATCGCCCCAGCGTGCACGCATTGCCAGGCGATTGAAATGGGTGTTGCTTTTTACCATACTCGGGCTGCTTACCTGGTATGCCGGACAGCCGCATAACAATCCTTTTACGCAAAACACACGCGCGCTCTATACGTATTACCGCGACTCACTTCTTATAATCGGCTTACAGAAAGGGAATGGACCGGTCACGGCATTCATCCTCGGTTCCGGATCTGGCGCCGATACGTATGCGATCCCCTTTGAGGCATGGAATCTCTTGACGCTGCGTTCATCGTCGGCAACAGCGCATAGACACTTCGCTCCGCCGCCGCAGCTCACGATCAGCACCAATGTCACTAACAAAAACAAAAAATCTCTCTCCGAGTACACAAAAACACCCCTCGGAATTGGACGCCCCGTCTCTTCGTGCAGCACGTACTTTGACATTGCGGCTGTCGGGATGCGTGTACTGGTACTTCGTAACGACTCCGGCTGTGTTGACTCGATTGTACGTACAGACGCCCTTGCCAAGAAATACGATCTGGTGATATCCATGCACCTGCCACACTCCGTCAATCGTCGTATTCGCGATATCCTGCGTCCGTATTATCTCGTATATGCCGTCCCGGTCTCCCCCGAAACCACCGACACGCGGCACAATATTCTCACATTCGATCCGGCAGGGAGCGGGTATCGATTTACCCGAAACACCGACGGCACCATTGCCGCACAGCCTGTCAGTTTCCCGCGATACGACTCCGGCGAGCAATAATACTGCAATGGTACAGAATTCAACCTGCACGTGGTGAGGATGCTGCTACACAGGTCGCGTCTATAAGCCAAAATACACCGAGAATTCCCCTGAGGGCCATATCCCTTTTTTATTGGTATACGTTTCGGTAAACGCGACCGCGCCCAGCATACAGCTTGCGGTAAAACGCCACAGCTGCGCTTCTCCCCCGAATCCCGCACCGATTTGAATTCGGTTTTTCCATCTCTTTTCACTCACATGATTCGGGGGATCATAATACTCGATATAGGTGTATTCTTTATTCACATAGTCTGCAAGTATATTCCCTCCGGCATAGGCAACAACACGCAGGTCGAGCTCACGGGCAAGCATGTGTACATATATGCATCCGAGAGAGAACGTGCCGCTTTTTAAATATCCGTCATATCTGGTCTCGTCCCCGTCCACCTCGGTGGAATCATCGTAATACTCTTCCCGGTAAAAGGGGAATCCGGTTATCTGCAATGCCTGTTTTTGATTGAAATAATGGCGGTACGAAAACCCGTAGCCGGTAATAACTCCCGCTGCCGCCCCGATATGATGGGTATACGAACTGTCTCCGGATAATGGATGCTTTATTTCCCCGTCACTACTATCGGAATCGGTTGCGGAATACGTTATCCCACACAGCAAGACTACACCAAGAATCGCTTCTTTGAACCGCATTGTTTTCCCCTCTTTATAAAAATGTTTTTCGATCTGCCATATAAACACACCGATTTCGCTTATGCGGCAGTATTATACGTACATCACCACTTCCCGGTTTAACGCACATACCGTTTCCGACTTTTTCTTGTACTACACACGATAAAAATAGGCATGGCATTGCACTGTCATATAATATAGTATATTGCAAGTACGAAATGAACCGCATACCGATACCGACCATGTTTAATAAAAATAGACTTATACACGCTATCTCGTGCAAAAAACACCTTTCCCGGTCCGATACGCATCATGTCACACGTAACGGTGTACATATACGAAGATACATCTGTATTCTATTGTATATCCTGCTGTGTGATTGCAACGAAACGACACATACTCCGCATGCTTCCCACCACGACGGCTCGTTGCGTTCCATACCGCACAAAACCAGCATACTGACCCTGCGCGGCACCCACTACCAGCGCGGTTTTCAGCACGGTTCGCTTCTCGCGGAGGAAATCATTCACGTATTTCACCACGTCTACCTAACTACATTCATGGATGGAAATCGTACGCTGTACGATTCAGCGTATACCTTTATAACTTCATATATGCATTTCGATTCGAACTATATAGAAGAAGCAAAAGGTATGCTCGCCGGGATACGTTCATATGGATCATCATTATACGATACAACGCTCAAACGATCGATCCGATGGCAAGACCTGCTCATGATGAGTTGTGTGGAGGAGATGTATACAATTACCGGGGAAAAAATGGGCTGCTCCAGTATCTCGAGCTGGGGTGACGCGACGCAACACGACTCACTTGTACACGGTGGTCTCATTTTCACACGTCACTGGGATTACGCACGAATAGACTCTCTTATCTCACACATTTTGCTCATTGCACATATCCCCTCAGAACCTGATGAACAGCCATGGATCAGCGCCTGCTGGGCAGGTATGATCGGCTCCTGCAGCGCCATAAGCAGCGATAGAGTCGGTGCCTTTCTTAATTACGGACCACTTGATACCAATCGCGCGGTATATGCCACACGTCATCGCCCGCTCTCATTATCCATTCGCAAGGCAATAGAGACACATGATCTCGATAATAACGGGAAAAAAGACCCCCGTGATGTCGAGTACGCGCTGAGACAATATCGACCCTATTTCGGTGCCATAATCCATGCCGCAACGACGGTTGGCAACCACCCCGGTGCGATGGTTATCGAATGCAACAACGCCCGGGGTGTGGTGGTTCGAACTCAAGATGAGAATACCAGGATCCCCGCAGACCATCTCGTTGCTACCAATCATTTTCGTCTGCTGCATGAGCCCATCGCGTGCAGACGCTACGATGCCATTGTCGATTCTCTTTCTGTAAACCCTGATATGACAACCACTCGCAGCTGGTCGATGATGGCCGATGCCGCCTCGTATCCGGGATGCCTCTACAGTCTCACCTGGCTTCCGTCACAAAATCATCTGCACTGGGCGCAAATGACGCTGACCGACAAACGTCCTGCCTATAAACATCGTCTCGTCACAATCGATTGTGACAGCATATGGGAAAACAACGGATAGTGTTATCCGCTTCATTGTATTTCCGTTCATCCATCTGAATGAGCCGGTACGAATCAAACAAATTTCGCAACGACAGCAGAAACTCAGGTATCGAACAACGCATACAAACCCTGTGTGCCGAGATTCTCCCTGCCCGATTCTGCCAGACGTTCGTAAAGCTTTTTTGCCAGAGCAAGCCCGGGAAGCTCCAGGCCCATTTCGGTTGCCGACTCATACGCGATCCGCATATCTTTAATAAAATGCTTGACATAAAATCCGGGAGCGAAGTTGCCCTGTATCATTCTGGGACCCAGATTGTTCAAAGACCAGCTTCCGGCCGCACCTTTGCCGATACTTTTCAACACCGTTTCCTGATCAAGCCCCGCCTTTTTTGCATACACCAGAGACTCACATACGGCGACCATGCCGGCGGCAATCGCGATCTGGTTTGCCATTTTCGCATGCTGCCCACTGCCGGCAGGCCCCTGCAAAACGATATTAGAACCCATACATTGCAGCAACGGCAGGACCTCGTCAAAGGCGGCTTCGTCCGCACCGACCATAATCGAAAGCGCGGCATTTTTCGCTCCGGTATCCCCTCCTGAGACGGGCGCATCGAGCGCATGTGCCCCTTTAGACTTCGCCTGCGCATAAATTCTTTGTGCAATCAGCGGTTTGGAGGTTGTCATGTCGATCACGTATGAGCCTTCCCGTATGCTTTTCAACACACCGCGTTCACCAAAATAGACTTCTTCGACATCGGCGGAAAACCCGACAATGGTAATAACTACGTTACTGTCGGCCGCGACCTCTGCAGGAGAATCCTTCCATGACGCTCCTTTATCGACAAGTTCCTGCGCCTTTTTTCTGGTACGTGTATACACATTCAGTGCATACCCCGCGTTCATAAGATGACCCGCCATTGATTTGCCCATTACCCCGGTGCCAATAAATCCTATTGTTGCATTTTCGGTATTTAATACACACATATTACAGAACCTTTCATAAAAAAATTGAGGGACGGTGGCTTTTTATATTTTTAAGCAACGGATATCTTTACCAAACGTGCAAGAACCACAAAAATCGTTTGATTCAGTTGCCGGGGTATCATCCTCTAACATCTGGAATAGTACCAAGATGCAGCAATGGCGGATGAAAACGCTTGACCCACAAAACATTTTATGTGAATCGTGCCAACGGTAGTAATTGCGGAGACTGAAATTGTGTAATTAAGGTTGGTAGTCAAGCGAAAGCGAATGAACTGCTGTATTATTGCTTATTAAAGAAATAACAACGATTTTTTGGCCCGGAATCCTTTTGGAAATATTGACCGGCTTATCCTTGTATACCCTGCTGCTTATCAGAGTCCTGCCAGCCAGATCACAAACAATCAGCTTCCCATCAACCCGGCTCAGCACAGCTCGTCCATTACTGGCGGTCACGAAATGCAAAAAATCCCGATCTCCATTGCGGCACCTCGGCATTGCTGTTTCACTGGTGGTCTCATATACGCTTGCAGTTACGGCATTGCTTTGCAGATAAGGAACTATATATTTCCCGGCATCAGTAAGGTCGTTCTGATCGGCATATCCATTGCAGACGCCGGTGATAATATTGTAAAACGGTTTATCGGTGCCGTCAAAAAACGACCAGAAGTACCATCCGATACCAAGGTTTTCGCAGGTGCTGATCACGAGCCTCGGATCATACGGAACAGTGCCGCCGTCCGGAGTGTCCCATCCGAATTCACCGACAACGACCGGCAAATTGCTATCGCGCATTGTCTGTAGTTCATCCTGCACCCTGAATTGCCATGACTCGGGTGTATCGGTGCGCCAATAGCCGTAGAAATGAATTGTGAGCAATACATTATTCTGCGGATCACCATCAAGTATCGACTGACCATATTGTAAAACCCCCTCGGGATTCTGCCCACAGGTTTTACCGGCATCGACAGCAATCAGGTTATTGACACCTTTGTCACGTAACTGTCCGATAAAACTGATATAGTCATCCCGCCAATCCTCAGGTGTAGCAAAATTATGCTCGTTGGCGATATTGACAATAAGATATTTCTCAAAATCTTTGCAAAGCTGCACCATTGAATCGGAAAGCCAGTAATCGAACACAGGCTGGATATCATCTCCGCAAGTAGCATCGTGCATCTCAAGCATGGGAACAATTTTGTTGTCGACACAAAGCTGTACCAGCTCCCTCTGTACCGATGCGTTTGCGCTCCAGGACCATGTATTCCCCTGGTTTTCGGTAACCGTAACCAGCCGCACGGCATTGGCACCCGTTGATGGTATCGTGTGCTGTAAATTGTCTTTTTTGCAGTCTCCCTTGCCACCCCAGAATACTGTAGAATTGTATCCCATAGGAATGAATTCAACGCCGTTGGCATCGTAGATTTTCCCCTGCTTGACAAAAAAGCCGGTGCCGGTGTTACCGGCAGGGCGGAATTCCCGGGAATATGCAGATAAAATAGGGAACAAAAATAGTGTGCATAGTAAAATTATGCTGCCATTTGATTTTTTAGGTGCATTCCTGATCATTTACTCTTCATAGCCTTTTCGTTTATTCTCAACCTAAAAGGAGCGGTTGTTTTGATGCACGCTGCGGTGAACCGTACTGGTAATGTGTTCACACGAAAATCACGTGGAAACCTTGTTGGTTGTTTCATGATTTTTGAATACGCAGAAGCATGCGGGATGTAGCAGAATTGCGCAAATATAATCGCTCAGCTTAGGTCATAGTTATGGCATAAGAGAACGGACCAGTTTCTTACTGCCATTGGTCCCCACAAGGATAAATATCGA
>CAZPUS010000015.1:0-19950 GCA_964589825.1 uncultured Fibrobacterota bacterium
GAATGAAGGTATTCCATACAGGCATTGTAGACATGATTTTTGGCATATATGTTGCATAGTGGTGGGCAAAAAGGTTGATAAATGGATTCTGACGTGCAGCCTTGTTGCAATATTTAAGTTATCCGGTGGTTAACAACCAAAAACGCATCAAAAGGAGAAGCCCGTATGAAAAGATGTATAAGCCTCGCCTTTATTGGCATTATCGGGATGTGCATAATCAGTGCGCATGCAGATATCGTTGAACAGGATTTTAGTGGATGGCCTTCACACTCTGCAGATAATGAGTTTCTCGAACTCAGAGTGCGTTACGGTAGCGGTAAAGATGGTGGACATTATGAATTTGCATTTCTCGATCTGACCACAGAAGAAGGAAGAGGGGGCAAACCTGTTGCCGGGACCGCATGCCAGCTTGAATGGAATGATAACGAACCGGTCCCTTTTACCTTAATTCATAACAGCTCTTTGAATGAACTCGATTTTACTTTGGGTGGCCGTTCTACATCCCTTAATTCGGAGCAACTCGGTGAGGGTTTCGGCATTATGGATATCATGGTCAAGGCAAATCCTGATTCAAGAGAAACCGTTGTTCATCACAATTTCGGGGGCGGATCAACAATAGCGAGTTCAGATTACCCGCTCGCAAGCGGAAAAGAACAGGGTGGCGTTATGTTTTATGACGATAACGGAGATGCGCTGCGTGATTTTACGGTTAATGGTGCGATTACCCTTGATTGGGAAACCTCCGGAGATCCATCATGGGAAGATTTGAAAACATCTTTTAAGTTTTGCAGCGTACCGGAGCCGGCAACATTTATGCTTCTGGGGCTGGGGGTATTCGGAATGAGTTTGGTTTCACGCAGGCGTAAAAAAGGACCCAACGTAGTGTAATACCGATTGTTTTGTCAGTGATGCAAATTAAAAAGCCATGCACTTTGTGTGTATGGCTTTTTTTATTTGCATGAACTGAGGACAGCAGCATGTTTCGCGAATTACATTTTTGGGTGCAGGGTACTACAATCAAAACGAACTATAAGGGCGATGCAAAACACTGATCCTATGTGAGTCCCATCAGATTAAACTTCTTCGGGATGATATACAGGCTTGTACGTGTATTTTTATAGCCCGTAATCGGGATGAACCTGATAGAGGAGGGGACAGTCTACGCCAGGGCTTTCTGCATGCAGATTTCAGCTCGTGAGATTCTGCTGCCTGAACTGTTTTGGTGTATACCCGGTATTCGATTTAAATACTTTATAGAAATGTGATACATTATCATATCCGACATCAAAGCAGATAGTAGTTATCGATTTTTGTGTAGTGCACAACAATTGTTTTGCTTCTTCGATACGCAACATGGTGATATATTGAGAAAGACCATAACCGGTTTGTTTTTTGAACAACCGTATGAAATGTCGGGTGCTAACATGGATTTTTTTTGCCAGGTTTTCTACATGTGTGGTTTTATAAAAATTCATTTTTATATATGATATTACCTCGGCGATTCTTTTTTCAGTTGATGTCGATTTTTGCTGCTGCGATGTATAAAGAGACGCTAGTGCTCTTTTTATCAGCAGAATCATTTCTCCTAACTTGAACAACTGTACATAACGGCTTTCATTATTCTGTCGTTTTTTTTCATAAATGATTGTTTTAAAGATGTCCGGGACCGGGCTGAGCATGAAATTCTGGTTGATATCGATAACCGGCTGATTCTTTGCAATATCATAAAGGCATTGTTCAATAAAAGAATCTGCAAATCCATGGAAAATTGCTTCATCAAAGTATAGGCAGTATAAATGAAGCAGTCTTTTATTTTTTTCCCGCAATTCATGTGCGGTATATTTAGGAAGCACAATGAGATTGTTTTTTGCAATTGAATACGCGTGGCTATCGTTGTAGATGCATTCTCCCTGTCCGTCAATCACAAAAATGAGTTCATGCAGTCCGTGATAATGCTTTGCGTAAGGGTTTCGTCTCTCGTGTCTATGTTCGGTAATATGAAGCTGTAATTCAGCAGCCGGATCGTAAAATTGTTGGTTCATTAGCAGCGGGAGCCTTTTTTTGGCATGATTTGACAATTAAAGTGGCATCATTGCCGAAGGAAAAAACTATGGAATAATGTATATTAACCGGTGAGGTGCAGCTGTCTTACAAAATCATGCGTAACGAGGTGGTTGCAAAGAGCCGAAATATAATAAGCGGGCAGGCCAAATCATCGGTGCATAACCCTCTATGCATCACATACGCAGCCCCGGATATGTCCGTACATCCGATGTGTAGAAGAATACATTATTTTCATATTTTAAAAAATATATTAAGCTGGAGAAAACTATGGCACGTTATTCCAGACTCGACACATTGCGTGCAATGGCTGATACAGGACTTGTTGCAGTATTCAGCCACGATTCTGTTAACACCGCACGACAAATAGTTGATGCGTGTGCGGGCGCGGGAGCACGGATTGTTGAATTTACCAATCGGGGAGATTTTGCATGGGAGGTATTCGGGGAACTGGAAAAATATATACGTTCTTCACATCCTGAAGTGATTTTCGGTGCGGGTTCGATTACGGACGCACATACCGCCGCCCTCTACTGTGCATCGGGGGCCAATTTTATTGTCGGGCCGGTACTTGATGAAGAAGTGGCAAAAGTATGTAATGGTAAAAAAATTCCGTATAGTCCGGGATGCGGCAGTGTTACCGAAATTCACCGTGCGCATGAACTAGGAAGCGAAATCGTGAAGGTTTTTCCGGGTGGACAGGTTGGTGGTCCCTCATTTGTTAAAAGCGTACTTGGTCCTATGCCGTATACTTCAATAATGCCAACCGGTGGGGTCGATACCACCAGTGAGTCCATACAGGAGTGGTTTGCAGCCGGGGTCACCTGTGTTGGTATTGGATCAAAGCTTATTAATAAAAAACTGGTAAACAAAGGTGAATTCGAATCGCTGCGACAGCATATTGCGGCGACTCTTTCGATAATCAAAGAATCAAAAAAGTGAGTCCTGGACATCGTTTTTATTCGTGAACCCGCAGTCATCCCGATTGTTCTTACGTCAACGGGCGCGATGTGGCAGCCGACACGGTTGACCAATTATTCCCGGGAAAGCGATAACGGCACGGGTTATTGCTTCATGTGTCAAAGCAATCGCTCTGCATGGTGAATGCGAATCTGAATCTATCATACTAAATACTAATACGACCGGAGAGAAATGTGAAGGATCTTTTTTCCACATGTACGTTTTCAAATGGGGTTATCGCACCTAACAGGCTGGTGGCGCAGCCAATGGAAGGCAACGATGCTACTTCTGAGGGGTCTGTTTCCACACGGGCATATGATCGCTATAAAAAGCTTGCCGAAGGTGAGTGGGGGATCGTTATTGTAGAAGCGTTAAGCGTAACCTCTGTATCCCTTGCTCGTAAACATGGGATGGTTCTTTCACGAAAAAACCTTGACGATTACAAGAGACTGGTTGAAGAGTTCAGGAAGCTGAACCCGGATTCGCTGCTGGTTTTTCAATTAACTCATTCCGGGATGAAAACCGGGGATTTTTCCGAAAGAGTTACTTTGACGCCCGATGCACCGCCGGGGTTCAGATATCTGAGTACAGGGGAGATCGAGCAAATACGTGATAAATTCATTGATGCGGCGGTGCGCGCACAAGAGGCCGGCGCAGACGGTATCGACATTAAATGCTGTCACGGCTATTTTGGCGCGGAGATGTTGCGTCCTTCCAATATACGCCGGGATACGTATGGAGGTTCGTACAAAAACCGCACACGGTTTCTGCGGGAGGTGGCAAGTGGCGTACAACAACGGTGTGATGGGAAAAACTTTCTGATAGGTTCACGACTTTCCGTTTATGAAGGAATCCGGGGGGGGTGTGGAACCGCAGGGCCGGAGGAGATCATGGAAAATCTCGATGAAATGTGCAGGCTTGCAGAAGATATGGGGAATATGGGAATGCAGTATGTAAACGTTTCCGCCGGGGTGCCCGGTGTTACTTCGGAGATAACCAGACCGGTAACGACCGGTCAATATCTTGCGTTGTCCCATCTGCGTTACGCCAAAGAAGTTAAGAAATGTGTCAGTCGTGGTTTCCACCCCGCGAAAACCATAGGGTCTGCATATAGCATATTCAATTCTCATGCAGCATCTCTGGCGGATGAGAATATTAAAAAAGGGTATACCGATTTGGCGGGATGGGGAAGAATGAGCTTTTCAGATCCATTGTATCCCAAAAAAATAGCTGCAGGAGAAAAGATTAATTACTGTAAAGCATGCAGCAAATGTTCCAAGCTCCTCGCAGCGCAGGAACCGACGGGATGCGCGTTGTATTACAGCAGCTAATTTTTTTATGGAAAGAGACATGGGTTGTATATGAAACTTCGGTTATATGGTAAAGACGTTACCACGATAGCCCATATCTACGATGCCCTGGTAATCGGTACGGGGGCTGCCGGATATGGATGTGCGCTACACCTGCATCGAAAAGGGATACGCAATATCGCGATCATTACCAATGGAATCAATCGCGGGACATCCCGAAATACAGGTTCGGATAAGCAGACCTATTACAGGATGGCGAGTGCCGGGGATCAGTGCGATTCTCCTGAAAAAATGGCACAGGCGCTTTTTCAGGGAGGATGTATGGACGGTGATATTGCACTGTGTGAAGCAGGAGGATCATCGCATGCCTTTTATAATCTGGTTTCACTCGATGTTGGATTCCCGTGTAATGAATATGGTGAATATCCGGGGTATAAAACCGATCACGATCCACTGCAGCGGGGGAGCTCGGCAGGTCCGTACACATCGAGGTTTATGACAGAGCAACTCGAAAAGGAAGCCGTTCGGCTGGGGATCAAAAGAATCGATAAAAACCGGGTTGTAAAGCTGCTTGTCGATAACGGAAAAGCTGCGGGGTGTATCACATTGAGTGATTCAGATAATTGTATCGCGTATGGTGCCTCTGCAGTTGTTGCTGCGACAGGGGGGATGCCGGTACTTTTTTCACGATGTGTGTATCCGAAATCACAACACGGTGCTCACGGAGTGTTTGCACGTGAAGGGGTTGTATTTCAGAATTGCGGTGAATGGCAGTATGGTATAGGCTCGGTGAAGGTTCGGTGGAATTGTTCCGGCAGTTATCAGCAGGTACTTCCTCGTTACGTGTCGGTCGATAGCGCGGGGAATGAATATGAATTTCTGGAGGAGTATTTTTCGGATTCGAGTGCACGAACACGTGCGATATTTCAAAAGGGATACCAATGGCCTTTTGATTCGAGAAAAACCGTACAAGATGGTTCTTCACGTATCGATATTGCGGTCTATAACGAAGTGCATAACAAAAACCGCAGGGTATTTCTGGACTTTATAAATAACCCTCAGTGCAGTGTTGTTAATGGTACGTTTAGTGCAGATGCGCTCGACAGGCAGGTATACGAGTACCTTGAGAAAAGTGATGCCTTTGGTGAAACACCGGTGGAGAGACTGCAAAAGATGAATGAACCGGCGTATCGGTTATACAGGGATCTGGGGATCGATCTAGAAAACGAGTATCTCGAAATAGATGTGATGGCGCAGCATATTAATGGCGGTGTAAAAGTCGATACAAACTGGCAGTCTTCCCTCGATGGTTTGTATGTCGTGGGGGAGGCTGCAGGTACGCACGGTGTATACAGACCGGGAGGATCTGCGCTCAATTCCGGCCAGGTTGGTGCAATGCGAGCCGCGGATGCTATCGCGGTCCGTATCGCGAAGGAGAATACTACGTATACCTCGCAGGATTTATTCAGGATCGTGAAAGAGAATCTCGCCACACTCGTTGCAGATGAAAAAAGTACTGCAGGAGTCACCCCAAAGTTATCTGAAAAGGAGAGTCGCAGGTGTCATGAATTATGTAAGAGTGTACAGGTAATGAATACAAAAGTACTTTCTTTTTTTCGGTATAAAGACCGGATTAAAAAAGCACTGTCCAGTCTTGCATCATATTATAAAGAATTTGCCACAATCGATCCCCGGGAGTGCGATTTACGGGAATATTTTACCGCATATGAAGTGCTTACGTTTTCAGAGATCGTATATCGGTCGGTAGATTATTATCTCTGCGATGGCGGGGAAAGCAGAGGATCGTATCTTATTCCATCCCAAAACACCGTGGCAACCGATACTACTGCGATGATTTTAGGGGATCCTTGTTCGCATGATCACGAAAAAGAGCGGTCTTCGTACCACCGTATTATAGAAGCATGGCGTACAGGGGGAACAGGCGCAACACCTGGCGTGGAGGTGAAGTGCCGGAGTCGAAGACCTGTCCCGACCAGGCGATTGTGGTTCGAGAAAACGTGGAGAGAATTCAGAAAACATCGTTCCTGTTAGGAGAAAATATGACTGCGTTTATCATAGAACCCGATTTTTCAGGTGTACCATATAGCCGAAACTCATGGCATACCTGCCGATAGTTTGGAGCTTTAGTCAACAGCAAATTTTTTTCAAACCCTGGGGAGCAAACATAATCAGTCAGACTAAGGATTACACATGAAACATGCGGTTAATCTGGGTATCATCGGTGTCGGTGGTTTTGCAAAAAGCCATCTGGCATCGATTCGAAGATGTGAAGAAAAAGGTGAGTGTCGACTCGCTGCAGCGGTGATTCGTAATCCCGACAAAAAGGATTATCTGGATACTGAACAGGAATTGCGAAAACAAAATGTCTCTATTTATCGGGATTACAAAACGATGTTTGCCAAAGAGGGCGATACTGTCGATTGTATGATCATTCCCTGCGGTATCGATCAACACGAGGAACTTACGGTCCGTGCGTGTGAAGCAGGTTTTCATGTGATGTGCGAAAAGCCTGTCGCCGGAACAATAGCCGAGGCTGTGCACATGAGGGATGCGGTGCGCAGCACGGATAGCATATGTGCAATCGGTTTTCAGGATATTTTTTCACCCTCGATTCAAAAAATCAAACGAATTGCGATCGATAAAACCCTGGGTAACCTTCTTGGTGCCCGTACATATGCATTATGGCCCCGAATCAGTGCGTACTATAAACGAAATGACTGGGCCGGGAGACTTTATGCGAATAAAAAATTCATATTCGATTCTCCCATGCAGAATGCGACCGCACATTTTCTGAATGCTATGCTGTATGTCGCCGGGGAAGAACCTCATAAAAGCGCCAATCCGGAAAAGGTTTACGGCGAGTGCTATCGGGCTCAGGACATAGAATCATCCGATACGCAGTATATACGTGTTCACACCGATACCGGGGTATGTATCGAGTTCACTGTTACTCATGCGACAAGTGATCATGAGGGGCCGCATGCCGTATACCAATTTGAAAAGGGGAGTATCACATGGGAAATGGGCGGTACTGCATATGTATATGAAAAACGACCGGATGGTGATGCAATTGTGACCGAGAGCTTTGATAACCAGGGGGAAAATATACATGACAATGTGTTCCTCGATACCATAGACGCAATTCGCAATCAGCGTCAGCCATTGTGTAATATCGAAAATGCGCTCCAGCATACCAGATGTATCGAAAACCTTTACAAATCGTCAGGTGGAATACACCAGATACCACAGCGATATCTTTCTCATTTGCAGGTCACCGAAGAGGCGTATAACCTCGATTCTTCAGTCGACATGTCGCGGGAATACAATACGGTTATCAGAGATGTTGAAAAGGTTATCCTGGACATGTTCGAAGAAGGGAAGAGCTTTTACGAGGCCGGCGTCGAGTGGTCGGTAACGACCAGGGAGATATCGATGTAACGTGTATCGCATCAGCCGTTTCTACGAATTTGGTACGAGGTGGTCTCGGTCTTCGGGGGTAGGTCTGCAGGCGAACCGGAAGCATCGGATTCATTGATTCTGAATTCATCAAGTACCTTCCACTCCGATTTGTTAAATGAGCCCAGTAGCACAACCTTACCGCGGAACTTGCACCATTTTTTCAGTTTATTCAAAGCATTCTCGTATTCTTTGAGATTGTGAACTCTAAAAATCTCCTGGTTGTCAGGGCATGGTCGTTGTTTTTGTGCTATTGTGAGATAGAACATGCTGTTTTTCCGACAGAACGGTTTAACGTCAGAACGTGCAGTATTGTGAGCTATACGTTATCGCGTCACGTACTGTTTCCATCGATTCATTTAAATTATATGCCCGAAAAAAGGTTCTGTCAATAAAAAAACAACAGCCATCCAGTTTTTGAATGGCTGTTGTGTGGGTATAACGCTTAAACTTTCTGAATGAATTCCTCGATACTTTTTGAGGTATTCAGCGCAATTTTCAGGTTGGTAATATCATCGTTTCCAATGATTTTCGTACGATTCGGCCTCCCGCCTTTAAAGGGGATGTAGTCATCACGAAGGATGTTTTCCAGTTTGACGTTTCTTTTGTCGTGTACATTTTTTCGATGTTCCATTCTCCTTCTCCTGTTGGATGTAAATGTACTGGTTTTTCATTGTTTTTAATTTATGCAAGAACCATGCCAAACAGATATTGCCGCTTTATTGTCCTGATTCTGTAGTACCCTTCACTTTTACCCGTATACCGTTATTACGGAATCACGAAAAGAATTATTATCATTTTCACGACGTCATTGCCCCGATATGCTGCAAAACAAAGATTATACCCTGATGTTACAGGGAAGCGCGGTTATGATAAAGTGGAATGAGCTTCAGAGAAGCTTCGCGTTTTTCACCGTATTTCCATTTTTGTATGTTTTTGATACAATAGTGTGTTTTTCAAGATGAAACAGGGTGGCATCGTATTGTGTAAATATGAAACGTATATGACCTGAAGAACGATTTTTTTTCGCGAAAAAAATGCTGTCGTCCGCACTGCGCCAGTGCCGCCATAAGTGACGAACCAGTCAACCAAAGGATAACTCGTCAGTTCCGATAACGAAATACCCGCATGGCTCACCGCAGCATTCATCAAGCAAAGGACTCAATTCGTGCAAGAAATAGTCCGGTTCGGTCGCATAAATCAGGGGAAGGGATGAAGAGGGGCATTAAAAAGCCGGAAAAGAGAGAGTCTCCTTTCCGGCTTCTCAGGTAGCGTAGGGCATGAATAGTAAGTTGTTTTTTTACCATCAGCTTTGATGAGTAATAGTACACCCTTGCGCTGTTATGGTATATACATGTTCATACACCTCAACTTCGACCGGCTCACCGGAAAGCAGCAAAAACCCTATCCCGTTTTTATCCACAGTGACTTTAAACCGGGATCCGAGATAGAGAAGCTTGAATGAAAAAGAATTCCACTTGTCGGGGAGGTATGGCCTGAACGAAAGTCGCGGTCCGTCGGTTCGCAACCCGGCGAATCCGAACACCATATTAAGCCAGGCTCCGGACATGGAAGTGACATGAAGCCCCTGGTCGGTGTTTTTATTGTAATTGTCCAGATCGAGACGTGACATATACCGGGAAAATTCCCACGCCTCCTCTTTTTTGTCGAGTTCCGCGGCAAGTATCGAATGGATCGACGGTGATAGGGAAGACTCATGTATGCATCGGGATTCGTAATACTCGTAGTTGGCTTTCTTGTTTTCAATGGTGAAATCACGGCTGAAAAACAGATGAAGAAGCAGCACATCGGGCTGTTTTATCATATTGTAACGAAAGATCCTGATATAGGCCCAATGCTGATACACAGGTATTTCGGATTCCGGGAAGTTTTTCACATCGACTTCCGGAAGATCGAAGTAGCCGTCGTGTTGTTCATATATTCCGGTTTCCGCATCCTGCGGGAGGCGCATTTTCCGTGACATTTGTTCCCATTGAGCCGGTTCTTCCTCACGCAGTGAGACTTTTTTTGCCGCAGCTTCCCATTTTTCGGGCGATTCCTTTTTCATTCCCCGTATAACAGAGAGGGTGTATTCAAACGTCTTTTTTACCATATAATTCGTATAACAGTTATTGTTGACATTCATATGGTATTCATCGGGGCCCATTACCCCATAGAGGCAGAAATCACCGTTTTGAGGGCTGTACTCCCCGTGGCTGGCATAGAACCTGCATACCTGCAGCAGCACTTCAATCCCCTGGGAATACAGAAAGTCCGTATCATGGGTTAAATGAGCATAATGCCATATCGCATAAGATATTGCGACACTTACATGGATTTCGAAATCACCATGTTGCCATGTGGCGCAGCTTTCGGTCCCGTCGAGTGTCATCATCGGATATCGGGCACCCTCACAATCGAGTTGACGCGCTCGCTCACATGCCTGAGGCAGGTACTTATGACGATAGCGTAACAGATTTTTTGCAGCAGCCGGATTAGTAAAAATGTAAAAAGGGAGACAATACGTTTCTGTATCCCAAAAGACATTTCCGTTATAGACTTCTGCGGTCAATCCCTTGCATGGAATGTTGAGATTGGGATCCCATCCATGGTAGGTTTGGTGCAGGTTAAAAAGGGAGAACCGGAGACCCTGCTGGTGTTCGGGGTCATCGTCTATCTGTATGTCGATTGAATCCCAGGCGTTGTTCCAGTAATCTATATGTGCCGTATGTGCCTCGTCGAGTGATAGAGAGGCGGTCTGTTGCGCAATTTTTTTCCCGGACTCAAAAACGTTCTCAGCGGAATCGCTCTTTTCCCAGTAATTGACTACCATTTTGTCGAAAACTGCGGGGCAACCTTCGTTGCATGCTACGCTCGCCTGAAGCGCGGTTATCTTTTCTTCTTTAATAAGTTCTGCGTCAAATGTCTGCGATGAATCAAGTCTGAAGCTCGAAAAAAGATAATGACCGCTGTTGAGGGTTTTACCGAGCGCAGATACCATCGTACCGTCGTATTCCATATGTGACACGTTCCAGAAATTTTCTCCTCTTTTTTCACTAGAATCGCTCACCGTAGTTTGATCCCATCCGCCTGCGATTTCATGGAGTATCGAGTAGTCGAGGCCGAAACGTACAGTTATGGTGCCGGAAAAGTTGACAGGCTCCAGAGTTATTTTCTGACAGCCCATATACGAGTTAGACATATTCAGAAAGCGCATAAAGCTGCACTTGAGTTTTTTCCCGGAAGCGGTTTCCCAGATAAAGCTACGATGCAATGTTCCTGCTTTCATATCGAGAGAGCGCTCAAAATCGGAAAATGAAACGTTCGCGAGATCGAGTTGTTCCTCATCCAGCCAGATCCGGGTATAGAGCCAGTCTACGGAGTTAACCCCGAAACACTTACGTGTAACGATTCCTTTAAATAATTGCGGATGGCTAACGTGCATCTCTTCATAAAGGTTATTGAAATAGCTTCCAAGAAGGCTGTCTCCACTGTAACCTTCTTCAAAATAGCCGCGAATACCCATAAACTCGTTTGCCAGGGAGAACATGGATTCGGCGATTCTGCTTTTTTCCGGGTTGAATCCCTGTTCAATAACGTGCCAGGGGTCTACATTGAAGTAGCGGTCTGCGGTTTTGGATGACATAGAGACGTTTCTCCTTTATGGGTGGTGCGAGGATCTTGGATAAAATTGTGATGGTCGTCGTCATGGTTTATTGGACTGCAGTATGCAAACTGAACCGGAATATGCGAAGTACCGGGATATGGAAAGTGCAAGAAGACAAGAGACATGAGGAAAACGGTTAAAAGAGTAGCTATTAAAAGAGATAAGACAAAACGTTTCAGGCGTGGGCACGTTGCATTCTTTGCAGCACATCATCCAGCGTACCATTAAACGGTCCGGGCGATTCCATCTTCAGGGAGACAAGGGCTGCAGCGAATTTTATCGACTCTTCGATCGGGTACTCGATCCGTCTCGACAGATACGCGGCAAATGTGGTATCACCTCGTCCGGTACGTCCGGCGATGCTTTTATTCGAGAATTTTTCGAACCAGGTGGTTTTGTTCGCACGAACGAGTACGCCGTCGGAGCGGGTGATAACGGTTTCCGGACAGCCCCAGTCTTCGAATTGGCATGCCGCTTTTTCCACATCGTCATAGCCGGTAAGCAGTTTGCCTTCGAATGCATCGAGTTTTACTTTATCCATCATTGCTACAATTTGTTCTTTTCCCGCGACATCGCGAAACCTGATTTCCCTGGTATCGAGATCTACCTGACGTACAAAACTCTGCATATCGGCAGAGAGTGTGCCCGGATGATTATGCAAAGCCTCTATAAATTCCAGAGAAAATTCCCGATCCGTAATGCCTGCAAGATGAATGTGTGACCATTCGATATCCGGCATTTCGTCCATGGTAAAAAAACCGCTGTTTTTCTTTTGGAACATTTCGCGAACATCGACATCTTCGGTGGGATGGATGACTTTCATATACGTGGTTTGTTCCGAAGGAATGGTATAGACGTCGATGCCGGCATTTTTCATTGGGTCGCAGATATGGGTGTCTGCAGGAGCGAGCCTGGTGACGGCCGCGATTTTTCTGCCGGTTCGTGCGGCAGCCATGGCGCCGCACAGCACCGCACTTCCCGGTGCAACGCTCGCTGACCCCTGAAAGGGGAGTATTTCGTCGTAACACATATGGCCTGTGAATACGAGATCGTATGAGTGCATTCGTTTTCTCCGTAAGGGTTAATAAAATCTGAAATGAGCAATTATGGAATTACATAGGGCAACGTTGTTTTCACTCTTCAGACGGATCTATATGACGTTCAACCGAATCTGCCGTAGCTGTATACATCACCTTTTTCTTTTCCGGTAATTTCCCTTTCATACAGGGAATATATGGTTTGTGTGCCTTCATAAGCTCGCGTGTCATGGATCTGATTTCATCAAGGGTACATGACATCGATGTCAGCGGATCGAGCGCCATTGCCTGAAAAAGACGCTCCGGGTCTCCATTCAGTGTCGCTGCAACCGCAAGGCGCTGCACGTTGATCTGGGTTGTATTTAATGCAGCACAATGTGCAGGGAGGAAGCCGTAATGCATGGGCTGGATCCCGTTTTTATCGACAACACAGGCAACTTCGACTATTGCATCGTGGGGGAGATTCTCTATAATCCCATGATTTTTTACGTTCCCGTAAATAATCGTGGGTTCATTGGTCTCGTGCGCCCGTATGATGTGAGAGCCATACTCTATGCTGCGGGTGAAGTGTACTTCTGTCTCTTCACGGGTAAGATCCCGCATTGTGCGTTCCCAGTCAGGACGATTGTACAGTTTTTTTATGTATCCCTCTTCTCCGTTCCATTTGTCATAACTGTGATCACAATAACGTGAGATCGTTGTCTCGTTTTTTCGAAACCAAGGATTGTACTCAGAGCAATGGCCGCTCGATTCGGTGACCGGATATCCGAAATGTTTAAGATATTCCATGCGAGTGCTGTCCCCCTTCCAGATAGAAGGATTATAGACACACTCACGAATGCGTGGCAGCAGGTCGGTGCCGGTGCTGTTTTCGAAACGGGTTATCCAGGCCTGATGGTTGATCCCCGCGCAGTCATAACAGACCTCCTTGTAAGCATGTCCTAGCCTGTCGGCCCACTCGCGAGTGGTAGCCTGCACCGAGTGACACAGGCCAACGTAATTCAAATCGGGAAAGCGTTCGCATATACCCCATGAAAGCATGGACAGCGGATTCGTATAATTGAGCACCAGTGCACGGGGGCATAATTCACAGATGTCACTGCAGATATCGAGTAAAACCGGAAGTGTTCTGACACAACGCATTATGCCACCAGGGGTTAGTGTGTCGCCAACACACTGGTTTATTCCGTACGCGCGAGGAATATCGATTTCTTTTTCGATTGCATCGTATCCTCCTACAAGAATGCTGATTATCACGTAATCAGCATCTTTCAGCGCCTCACGTCTGTCTGTGGTAGCCTGCACCGTGGCATTGCGGAATTCGCCTTTTATAATAAGCTGCGATGCGATTTTTTCGGCATAGTTGAGCCGTGTTTCATCTATGTCGACCAGTGCGAACGTGGTGTCCTGAAGCGATTCATGCGAAAGAATGTCAATGGTGAGTTTTCTCGAAAACGATAAGCTGCCTGCACCGATAATCGCGACTTTCGCCATGAAAAATCTCCTTGATTTTCCTGAGAGTGTTTTTTATACTGATTTTTTATAGTGGAGACCGTTGGGATGCGTTAATGAAAATAAGATCGTTGACATCTACAATATAAATATCTCTTTGTTCATTTGTAATAAGCAGTTGCGAGTCGTTCTTAAAGCAAATTCCTTCACATTGACGAGCGTGTATCGGCAGCCATGCAATCGTGCCGTGGAAATAGTCGTCACTCCCTTCAGGGGCAGTAAAACACCAGACGGCATTATACGTAAGCAGTGCCAGTTTGTTTCCGTCGCGGGTCGCATCCGCAGCGGTTACCTGGCCGTTGGCGGCAAAATGACCGATGCAGGCGGGGATGTTGAGTTCATTTTCGTGAAGCGTGTGAAATTTGTACAGCATGGTGTGCGTATTGCCGCGATGCTTTGTCAGGAGGTAGGCATTGCCATACGCACAGAATAAAGCTTCGCAATCAAAATTCTTTTCCTGCGTTCGAGGAGGAAATGCCTCCTGATTCGGCCAGGCAAAATTGTATTTCGCATAAATCCTTGTTTTTGTGTAAAAACGGGGGTTTGGTTCACGTATTTCGTAGAGTGCGAGATCGCGTCGTGCGTTCGCGTTATTACCAAAGGCTCCTATTACAAGATTCCCTTTTTCGTTTACCGCAATATCTTCCCAGTCGATATTGACCGCATCAGCTATATGGATGCCCTGATAAGTCGAGCGCGCCTTTGGTGTGATATCCTTTCCGGTGGCGTTAATGGCGAAAATAAGCGGATCGTCGCCTGAATCGTTGTGTGTCCAGAAACAGCCGGTGTCGGAAGGACTTGCCACAATGCCTGATGATTCATCGATACGGTCGTTTTCAATACGGGCGGCCGCAATGAGTGTCACCGGTTCTTTTTCAGGCAGTTGAGGGACAAGGAGGGTGATATGGCATCGTGCGTCGACAACTGAATACAAAAACGTGCACCATACTGTAATCGCCAAAAGAATCCGGGTAAAAACGCTCATGAAGGATGTTCCTGTTGAGGTGAATCATACTCAGCA
Source organism: uncultured Fibrobacterota bacterium (assembly GCA_964589825.1). Taxonomy (GTDB): domain Bacteria; phylum Fibrobacterota; class Chitinivibrionia; order Chitinivibrionales; family WJKA01; genus CAZPUS01. Next base: position 15,046 of record CAZPUS010000015.1, read on the forward strand.
TTGTTTTCGATATGTACCCGGGTTCGTGGCAATGCCTCCGGGGTGGTTCTCCTGATAAAATCGATGATTTTTTCGCGAAGAAATACGCGAAGATTCCAGGCTGTAGGGCCGTCTTTTGCACTTGCCAGTACGCGAATCTCCATGGTATCCGCCAGTGCATTCGTAACCTGTACCACATTTGTCTGCCGGTCCCATAGTGCATTGTCTTTGAGCAGTCGTGTCACCTCTTCACGTATATGATCCACATTGACCGTATAATCGGTATGAATATAGACCGGTGCGAGTATTTCGGAGGAAAGGCGTGACCAGTTCTGAAACGGTTTATCGGTAAAGTGGCTCGCAGGTACAATCAATCTTCTTTTATCCCATGTACGGACAACCACATACGTGAGATTGATCTCTTCAATCCATCCCCATTCGTTTTCTACGACGACCATATCGTCGAGTCGTATGGGACGGGTGAGGGCAATCTGAATACCTGCGATGATCCCTGATATAAACCGCTGTGCTGCAAGTCCCACAATGACACTTGCGATTCCTGCGGATGCAAAAAGACTTACCCCGAGTTGTTTTATCGGTTCGAAGTTCATAAATGCCGCTGCAGTGGCGATAAACAGCACTATGGCGGAGATGATTTTTTCGAATATGTCGAGTTGGGTGATGAGTGTGCGTACGCGCAGCTGGTTATCGCGTGACTGAAGGTGTCGGATAAGAATCATTTTGCCGATATCGAGCAGCACGATCACGAGCCACGCAATTGCAAAGTAGAGGGAGGCGGTTATTACTTTTTTAACGACTGAAAGATACTCCCATGAAAACAGGTTCATGCCGATAACGGTCAGTGCCGCAGCATGAAGCAGAAGGAGTATTACGGGAAGTATTATTTTTTTTATTTGCATAGTGTAAGAGCAAAGTGCCGGTAATGTAAAAAGGGGGTTACGTAGCAGCTAAAAATACATAATCGTACACCTCGGGTGGCAGGTAACCGCATACGTTGGGAATACCCTCTGCATAATATGTATATTCCCCGTAAGAAAATGAAGTAGCGTACCAAATACCTACTAATGGCATGACGGGAAAAGGAGGACTCCGAATGATGAATAAAAGAATGAACACAACCACAGCGGCCAGCGGTATGCTATCCCGTGCGATTATATTTGTGGTATGGGCGGTACTTTTTTTGTTCGTCTGTGCATATGCAGCAACCGACATTCTTTTTGTCAATAACAGCCTTACGTATGTACATAATGTTCCGGCAATGATAGAGAGCCTCGGGGTCAATGAGACTACACCTGTATCACTGGATTGCGATATGCACTCGATTGCAGGAGGCGAGTTGAGAGATCATCTTGTTGAAGAATGTTTTTCTCTCATCTCATCGGGGGAATATGAGTATGTGGTTCTTCAGGGTTACACGAATCCGATTTACGACAGGGGGGCATTCTTTTCCGCGGCTCGACAGCTGAACGATTCGATAGCAACGGCTGGTGCGACAACCATCTTTTTCATGACCTGGGCCCCCCGGAATGAACGGGATTTTTTTGATTTTCTCGCGACATCCTATGACAGTATCGGTAATGAGCTCAACGCCGCGGTGGCCCCGGTGGGAAGGGTCTGGGAACTACTGATGGAAGATATCCCGACCGATCAGTTTTACAGCGATTTTGTACATGCGACCTGTGTCGGTTCATATGTTGCCGCCTGCGTGCTTTATGCCACATTAACGAACACGAGTCCGGTCGGTAATCCCTACGCTCCTGTCGACACACCATACGTGGGCCCGTCGTATTGCTGGGGTTGTGACAGTACGGCAGAGGCACTGCAGCGTGTGTCATGGGATATAACAGAAGGGTATAACGATATCCATACATACGCGGATGTTCCTCCCACGCGGGTTATACACGAAACAATGGACGGCTTCGGTCACCCGTCTATGCTGTTCGATATAACGGGACGGTGTATTAATACAATACATCCGATGTCACCCCGCCGCATGCAGGGCGTACTGATACGGAAAACACGTGAGGGAGCACACCGTGTGCTGAAAACAGAGACGCGATGAATTCAGGGGTAAAAAAAGCAGCCGATGATCATCAAATAAGGCAATCATCAACAGAGACGTAAGGTTACGTTCGATGCGCCTCATGGGGCGTATCGCTGGCGTGCAGCCACAGGTTTACACAGGGATTTTCCTCGTCAGATATCAGGTGGTGGTCTTCACCCGGTTCACACACCCTAACGTCTCCGGCATCCATGCCATGTGTTTCTCCATCAACCTCCATACGGGCATGTCCGTGCAGTACCCCAAATACTTCGTAATCGTCATGTGCATGGCGCCCCTTGCCGTTGCAGGAATCACAGGTACAACCCGTATCGTGAGTCCGCATCCCCGGTTCCTTGAACGATAGGCCGCCCTGGGCCAGATATTTGCCTGGGATCACGTGTTGACGAATATGTGTGCAGTTTTGACAGTCGAGATCGGATAGTCTGAGGCGTTTCATAATCGAAAATCTCCTGTTGTACGGAATTGACAAGTACGGAATTATTAACAAAATACAACATGAATTTACAGGCTGAAAAAAATATAAATCCTATATTGAGCGGTTTTATTTGCGAATGCTGCAACAATCCGCACTACTCCTTATCTCGTAGAAAATCATGAGACAACCAAAAAGGTTGTCCCATAATTTTCGGGAACTCAATAGCAGTACGGCTCACCGAAGCTTTCATCTGAACAAACAATCACTTTAGATTACAGTAAATTGTGTAACAGGTAGCACGAATATTATATTCATGCTACTATTATTAACTGATACTACTTTTATTGTATTGAAAGGAGAGGTCTATGATTCGACGAACGAAAACGCGCAGGGCAGCGGTGATGGTCTGTGCTGCAGGGATGCTGGCATCAAGCGCCAGCGGCCGTGCGGCCACCGACTCAAATGCTCATGAAATGGACACCGTCTCACTCGGTACCACGGTAATAACCGCAACAAAGAAGCCCGAAAAACAGCAGAATCTCAGCTCTACGGTAAATGTGCTGACAGAAGATGAACTCGATATGCTGCAGCCCAGAACCAGTACCGATGCATTACATACCGTCCCGGGCGTTTTCGTGCACAAAACCGGAGCCTTTGGTCGTGCGGATGTCACGATTCGCGGGACCGGAGACCGGGGACGTCGTATAATGATCCTGATGGACGGGCGGCCCGCGAAAATGGGTATCTTCGGGTGTACGGTGACGCATTCGATACCTGCAACCAATGTACGAAGAATCGAGGTGGTCAAAGGTCCCGGTGCGGTAATGTATGGCTCGGATGCCATGGGCGGCGTGGTCAATATCATGCGTAAAAAACCGAGTGATCGCCTCGAAATCAATGGGTTCGGTGTCTATGGTACGTACGATACCCGTCATGCGCGTGCGCGTGTGGGCGGTGCGTTCGATACCTGGCACTACAGCGTCGCGGGAGATTATCAGCAAAGTGACGGTCATCTTGACAACACGTCCTACCGGGCGGGAGACGGATCGGTACAGGTTGGCTACTCGGTAAATGACAATCTCTCGTTCACCCTGAATCAGCACCTTTTCAGCGGCAAAAAACACGAGCCCGGCGCCGCGAAGTTTGATACCACGGCACAAACCTGGTATGTGCCCGATTCCCCGGCAGATACCGGGTGGAACGAGTATCTGCGGGGTGCGGTGAGTCTCGATATGGATGCAACCATTGGTGGTGTGGCGGTCAATGCGCAGTATAGTCGCACCATGGGGGAGCACGAATTTTCGGACGGCTGGCATTCACAGGATCATACCGACGGATTTACCGCGCATGCGCGTGCGCTTGTACTGGATATGGATTCGTTTGAAAACACCTTGACTACAGGTGTGCAGCTGCGTAATCAGGTGGGTACGTACGTAGCAGGATCGGTTCCCTTTATGGCACAGGATACGACGTTCTCAAAATACGAAGGTGCCGTGTTTCTGTATGACGAGCAACGAATATTGGAAAGGCTCCTACTCGATGCGGGACTAAGATATACCCATGATGAATCGTATGGCGGCCATCTTTCATATCGCGGCGGCGCGGTCTATCGTATACATACGGCGCTCAGTGTGCGTGCCAGCGCCGCAACCGGATTTCGCGCACCTCAGATAAACGAGCTCTACCTTTTCCCGCCCAAAAATCCGGATCTGGAGCCCGAAGAAAGCGTCAATTACGAAGCCGGGATAACCTTTCATCCTGCGGGAAAGCTCTATCTGGATATTGCCGGGTTTTATACCGAAGGAACAGATATGATAGAAAAGGCAGCGGTGTCGGGAATGCCGCCTTTTCAGTTTCAAAACACCGGATCGTTCAGACGAAAAGGGATTGAAACATCGCTTGCGCTTCAGCTTGCCCCACATACACGGGTTAAAAGCGGCTATACCTGGATCGACCCTTACTCGCACGCACAGGGACTCGTGCAGAACAAATACGATTTGAGTATGCACTATGCCGATTCTCTTTTCTCCGCGCTCGTGGGCATGCAGTATCTTTCCAATTATTATGCCGACAATGCACAGACGCAGCGAATAGACATGCACGGTGGTATCCCCCTTGTGTATGCACGCAGCAGCTGGAACATATACAAAGGGATATCTCTGTTTGCGCGGGTCGATAATGCGCTCGGGCGCAATTATGCACAATTTACCGACCTGCCCACTAGTGCCGGCGTATACCTGATGCCCGGAGTGGATATCTCTGCAGGAATAAAATACACCTACTGAGGTCTGCCAGGCGTCTGCATTCACGGATACGGCAGTGCACGTGTGCACACCCTTAGTCTCAATGGTATGTGCGGATTGCAGCAGATTTCATCAAAACAGCCGCTCTAATCAGGTGTCGGGTTGAGTACGTACGAAGGCGG
>CAZPUS010000015.1:20050-68733 GCA_964589825.1 uncultured Fibrobacterota bacterium
TTTCATCAAAACAGCCGCTCTAATCAGGTGTCGGGTTGAGTACGTACGAAGGCGGCGTCAATCGAACCAATAGGTAGCAAACAGGTAAAAAAGAGGAATTGTATGAAAATAAAACGTGTATCAGGACTTATCGTGTGCTGCCTGCTGCTTACAGGCGTATTGAAAACCGGGGTTAAGGCCGAAGCCGGAGCAACAGAGTCCGCAGTGCTGCATGTGGTCGCCACCACAACGCTTCTCGGATCGATAGCAGACCGTGTCGGAGCCTCTCGCACACAGGTTACCACACTGGTTCCGGGAGGCATGTGTCCGGGCCATTTCGATCTTTCACCCGGGACGGTCGCCTCACTCGAAAAAGCGGATATACTTGTCAGGCACGGATTCGAGCGCTGGGTCGACGATCTTCTCGGGAGTGCAGGAAATCGAACGCTTCAGGTGGTTGAAATCAGCGGTATGGGCAACTGCATGATTCCTGAAAATTATCATCAGGCAATCGATACGCTTACCGCTGTCTTATGCAGGGCGGATACCGCGCATTGTTCGCGTTACACACAATCCGGTGCAACCTACCGCAGGATGGTTACCGATACCCTTCACATGCTCAGAGAGCGTATTGGTCGTCGTTTTGAAGACTATAACGCGATCGCTTCACATCACCAGAAAGCGTTTATGGAGTGGCTCGGTTTTTCGGTGGTTGCCACGTTTGGCAGAAAAGATGACATGTCGGCAAATTCCTATATGGATCTTATCGAGACAGCCGGAGAAAAAAACGTGGCTCTCGTGGTCGATAATATGCAGAGCGGTCCCGATGTGGGAAAACAGATCGCGAAGGAGACCCCGGCGCATCATATCGTTCTGAGCAATTTTGTGCTGCACGATTCCTATATCGGTACCGTTATACAGAATGTGACGACAGTCGAAGAGGCTATTCAGCACTATGAACAGCGATAAAATCGTGCTCGATTCCGTATCGGTAAGTTATCGCAGCCATGTGGCGCTGCGCGAGGTGAGTATCCGAATCGAACACCACGGTTTTTATACGGTTATCGGCCCCAACGGTGCCGGGAAAACGACCTTGCTGACTGCCATAAACGGGTTGGGTCGTATTGTCTCCGGTACGGTCACTTTTTTTGGCATACCACTCAACCGGCGAACCGTCAATCAGATACGACGCTCCATAGGCTATGTGCCGCAGCAGAGTACGATCGACCCCAGACTTCCGTTTGTGGTTCACGATGCGGTTGTCATGGGACTGTATGCAGCGGCAGGAATGTGTCGGCCCGTGACCGCGCAACAGAGGAAAGCGGCCGACCGCGCACTCGAGATGGTGGGCATGACGTCGTTTCGGGAGAGGCCGATCGGGCATCTTTCGGGCGGGGAGCGGCAGAAGGTGGCGATCGCCCGCGCGCTGGTCCAGAATCCTTCGGTGCTGCTGCTGGACGAGCCCACTGCAAATCTCGACCCGTATGCCCAGCATGAGCTCATGCGCATCATTTCGGATGTATATGCATCGACCGAATGTACCGTTATGCTTGTGACGCACGCGCTCAATCATATTCCCCGGATATGTACTCATGCGGTTTTTGTCAAATCGGGGAGAATAACCCGGACCGGGCCGTTTAAGGACCTCTGTACGGATGATGCGCTTACCCGGCTCTACGATTTTCCTATGACCGTGATCGAGGAAGACGGTATCTATTACGCGCATCCGCATGCACCCATAGCCCGGGAGCCTGCTCATGGCTGATATCTTTTCATATGCATTTATGCAGCGCGCGTTTATGGCAGCCATACTCGGAGGTGGATGCTGCGGTATCGTCGGTGTCTGGGTGGTGATGCTCGGGATCCCATTTGTGGGAATAGCCATGTCACATGCCGCATTTGCCGGGGCGGTGGTCGGCGTGTTGCTGCACTGGCATCCGCTCGTTATGGCGATGCTCTTTTCACTCGCGTCTGCTGCAATGGTTGGTCCGGTGGCGGACAGGGGAGAGCTCAACCCGAATGTATCGGTCGGAATTCTTTTTTCGCTGGTTCTGGGTATCGCGTTTCTGGCAATGGGCTTTATCGAGGGCCCCAAAACACTGGCATTACAGCTGTTATGGGGAAGTATCCTTACCGTGAGTGTAGCTGATGTCGGAATGCTCGCCGGTGCGATGGTGTGTACCACGCTTTTTTGTCTTGTGTGGTATAAAGAGATAAAAGCGGTGCTTTTTGATCGGGAACTCGCCCGGGCACTCGGTGTCGCGGAAAAACCGATATTCTATATGCTGCTTCTTTTATGCGGCATTACGGTAAGTCTCAATCTCAACACCATTGGCGGGCTTCTGGTGTTCAGCCTGGTCGTCAGTCCCGCATCCGCGGCGTATCAGCTTACTTATCGATTGAAGTGGATGTATGTGCTCTCCGTGCTGTTCGCGATCGGCGCCTCACTCGGGGGGCTATTTACTTCATACATATGGGACGTGCCTTCGGGCGCGTCTATTATTATCTGGGCGAGTACGGTTTTTGCCGTGTGTATGCTTTTTTCACCCAAACGCGGGGTAGCTACCGAATGAATTCGAGAAGCTATTTTAATGAACGGGCGCATGAATGGGATACGTATATGCCGTCCGAAGAACGGGCGCGTCTCGACGCACTGGTCGATGCGTTCGGTCTGGCAAAAGGTGCAAAGGTGCTCGATGTGGGCGCGGGCACCGGCATTATGATTCCCTATATTTCCGCACGTATAGGTGAGTCCGGAAAGGTTGTGGCAGTCGACTGTGCCGAAAAAATGATGATCCGGGCGGCGCGCAAATATCCGGGGGGCCAATACGGCTACTGTGCTGCAGATATTCACGCAATGCCGCTGCGCGAGGCCTGGTTCGATACGGTCCTCTGTTTTAACTGTTTCCCGCATTTTGACGACAAGATGCAGGCGCTTGTTATCATGAAATCGCTACTTGTACCAGGCGGGGAAGTGATAGTGGCTCATTCGGCATCCCGGGAGTATATCAATGCACTGCATAACGAGATAGACGATGTGGTAAAAGATGACAGAATTCCTGCACGGGCGAATATGCGGCAACTGTTCGAGCACGCGGGGCTTGAGCGTATCAGTATACATGAAGGTACGGACCGCTATTGCGCACGCGGGAGAAAAACGGGGTAAAGACTTTGATTGGCTCTTACCGGATCGTATCGCTTATCGCCGCGCTCATAGAGGCAGGGAACGCGACAATTATGGTGCGTTTGAGCGAAAGCACCGTTTGTGTGTCCCAGTTACATTTCTGAATGATGGTAAGCAGAAGTCCAACAAGAAAAAGAGAGCAGAAATAGGTTGCCAGTACGCGTGTAATGTATTCAAAATAATTGGTGCGAATATTGTAACGATAAAAATTGAAATAATCGAAAAACGCGATAAACACCAGCGAAATACTACCCAGCAACAGCACATTCGAAAGGGGCAGTTGGGCTCCAAGCTGCCAGGTCTCTTCTGTAAATGCGACCGGTACGGCGAGTACCGATGCACCGACAATGACCTGCATAAGATCGCGAGGACGAAAAGGTACGGCAATGGCACCACGCAGGCGCTGGGTAAGAATTCGCGTGCGTTCGTTGGGAGTTGATTTCATAAACCGGATATCCTCGGGCACAAGGGCAAGGGCCGGGTGAAACGACGCATAATAAGGAGCTTTTTTCTTTTTATTAACACTTGATGAGACAACCAATAAGGTTGCCGCATGGTTTTCGAGAACACAATAGCAGCACGGCTCACCGCAGCGTTCATCAAAACAACCGCTCAATGTAGGTAAAAATACATTTTTTGTGGCACGTGTGCAGCCTGAGACTATGGTATGATACCCGCTCTGGATAGCTGCTGTGGGCGATAATAAAAAACTTGACATCAAGCTCTATTGGGTGTATAATATATAATGTTGAAAAAGGGCAGAAACGGGAGTGCTATATCCGCAATTACGGTTTATTTACAATACACGATCTCTTTTACTTCCACACAAAACACAACCCTCTGTATATAGTTATGCATAGGATCCAATTTCCCGGGTAGAAAAGTTAGAGAAGGGGGTCGAATGGCAGAAAGTAACAGATTAAGGGCGGTACGCGGTTTGTGTATAGCGGTGTGTGCAATAATGTGTGCAACAACCACTTCGTGGTCCGCAACTACCTACGAAGTTGGTAACGGCAAAACTTACAGTACAATCAGTGGTGCGTTATCTGCAACACCCACCGATTTAACGGGCATGGGTGTACAAACAATAAAAGTATATCGTAATGCTATAAACGCGGCGCCATGGGTATATAGCGACGATCTGTTTATTTCCAATTCCGGTGGATCGTCAAGCGATTACATTCATATCATGGTGGTCGATTCCAATCGACATCATGGCAAATTGGACAGCGGAGTGGTTCTGACTCCTGCCACGGGACCGCATGGAATTCGAATTCGTACTGCTCATACCCGGATATCGGGGCTGCAACTTGAGGGCTGGGGAACAGGGGAGGGGCTTTTTTGTGAGGATTCGAGCCTTATTATTGAGGATATGTTGATCGTTGCAGACAATACGACAAGCAACGGTATCCTTCTACCGGACACCTCCGGAACAATCGGTGCGATCGTGCGCAACTGCATAATTTACAATACAGGTTCTCACGGGCTTAAAATACAGGGCAGCACTGTTGCCGCAACAATACAGAACACGACCATATACGGCTGCGGGGGCTATGGGGTCAATGTCGCGATGAGTGCAGTCGTGGAAATGCAGAATGTGATCTCCATGAACTGTACCAACGGTGATTTCTATAATTCGGGGTCCTGGGCTACGGTGTCGAACAACATGAGTTCCGATGCATCCGCGCCCGGAACAGGGTCTTTAACAAACATGATGGCGTCAAATCAGTTTAAAAACACATCTGCAGGGGCGGAAGATTTTCATCTCATATCAGGTGCGGATGCGATAGATGCCGGAACCGATCTTTCCGCGGTGTTTGATAATGATGCAGATGGACAAAAACGTTCACTGGTAGGTGCGAGTGCATGGGATATGGGTGCGGATGAATTTAAAGATACAACGTTTACCGATATCGGATCGGGTGTGACCGGTATTGAATGCAGTGATGTTACCTGGGGTGATTACTTCAATGACGGGGATTTGGATATCTTGATAGCCGGAGAGGATAGTGTGGCTGGTAATTCGAAAATATACCGTAATGACGGCAGCGGGGTTTTTACCGATTTTTCTGCGGCAATCGCAGGTGTTCAGGGTGCCGATGCTGAGTGGGGTGATTATGACAATGATGGTGATCTTGACCTGGCTATAGCAGGATACAGCAGCTCCGGAAGAATTACCGAAATATATCGCAATGATGGTGCAGGGACTTTTACCAACATAGATGCGGCGATCGATTCGACCGGAGAAAGTGCTCTTGCCTGGGGAGATTATGATAATGACGGTGATCTCGATTTGCTCGTGACGGGATATGGACAATCAAGCCGAATAGCAAAAATATACCGTAATGACGGGGGAGGTGCATTTGTCGATATCGCTGCTGGCCTGACTGGTGTTACATTAGGTTGCGTTGCCTGGGGGGATTATGACAATGACGGGGATCTGGATATCGCACTTACAGGCTATGACGGAGCAGGTGAAGTTTCCATAATATACCGCAATGATGGCAACGGCAGTTTCGTTGATATCGGCGCCGGTCTTACCGCGGTAGATCGTAGTTCGATTGACTGGGGTGATTACGATGCAGATGGTGATTTGGATTTGGTAATGGCCGGAAATAACAGCAGCAGCGGAAGCGTTGCAAAAGTGTATCGCAACGATGGCAACGGAACTTTTGTCGATATCGGGGCTGGTATGACAGGGATCGAAGCAGGAACAATCATGTGGGGTGATTATGACAACGATGGTGATCTTGATATCCTCTCTGTAGGAGAGGACAGCAATTACAATTATATTCCCAAGCTTTATACAAACGAGGGTAGTGATACATTTACCGGTTTTGGAGCGGGACTGACCGAATTTGACAGCTGTGCCGCCTGGGGAGATTACGATAATGACGGAGACCTCGATATACTCGGTGGTGGAAGCGGAGGCTATCTCGTGTATCGTAATAACACCGCCACATCGAATTCGTCTCCGGCTTCTCCTACAGGGCTTACTGCAATGGTATCTAAAGATAGTGTCGTTTTGTCATGGAGTCAGTCTACGGATACCGAAACACCTCAGACCGGCTTAACATACAATGTGTATGTAGGGAAAAGCCCCGCAGGATGCGAGGTCGTCTCACCAATGGCTGATTCGTCAACCGGATTTCGAAAAATTGTTTCGCTCGGTAATGTCGCTCAGGTAACCTCATGGACGATTCAAAACGTGCCGGAGGGAAAATATTACTGGAGTGTACAGAGCATAGATAATTCGTTTTCAGCTTCTTCATTCGCTACAGAGCAATCCTTTACTACCGGTTCTCCCCCTGACAACGATATGACACTGGATGCAAAAACGATCGATACCGGTGCGGTCGTGGTCTCCTGGAATCCGTCCGCTATCGATTCAACCGATGCAGACAGCGTTGGGATATGGTATAAAACCGCTGATTACCCCGATTCCGCGTATGATCTTTCGGCGATTGCGGGTACCACCTATACGCTCAATGTGACCTACGACACCCTGCGGGGGTTCAATCCACACACGACATATTATTTTTCCCTCCTGGTGCGGGATTCGGCCGGAAACTGGAGCGACACGACAATAACCGCCTGTGATACCGCGTATACCCGCCGTGTTCCAAACAAATGGAAGGGAACCACCAACAGTGACTGGAGTACAGCATCCAACTGGAGTACCGGCGCAGTACCTCAAAGTGGTGATTCGGTCGTGTTCGACAGCGGTGCACAGAATTGTGTGCTGAGTACCTGGAGCTATACTGGTGATATGGTTTTTACAAGCGGGTATACGGGGATGTTCGATTTTAATGGCCAGACACTCGAAGTCCGGGGAGGAATGGCCGATTTTCGTTCAGGGGGGACATTTACCGATTCCGGTAGTATATCGACGTATACTATGGAAGCGGTCGATATCACGCTGATACCGCCAACAGATGACGTCCTTCCCGCCATTTATCACGAAAAGGGTGTGTTGACACTGTCGACCAATGCATTAAAAGCAAAAGAATTGGTTTTAATTATGGGCTCTTTTGTTTTTGAAAACGTAGCAGATACCATGGTACTCGGGAAGCTTGAAGCAGACAGCCTGTCGCTTGGAAGTAATGTTTTTAAAATATTACATACATTGAAAATTTATAATTATTCCGGTGTGAGCTATAGTACGGGAGCCAATATCGTATTCGATGATACCGGATCGGTAGTGGATATGCAACTGGATTCACTCCATGTAAGTTCGGTCGATACGCTGCCGCCTGTATATCACAGGGGGGCGGCTCCGCTTCTCATTTCTGCGGACAGCGTGTTTTGTGCGGGGTTTACCAGCAGCGGCGGCACGGTCGATTTCAATTCAAACAAAATATGGATAACAGATAACGGCATGTGTGAAATAACCGGAGGGACCACATCAAAACTTACCGGTCTAACCTCTGCTATGATTACAGTTTCGGGCGATGCGGTTTTTTCAGGCAAAAGCGGAGATTCTCTCCTCGAAATGAGTGCGGCGATGCCATGGTATCTCAATGTATCCGGCTCGCTTGATGCCTACAATGCGGTTATCGAAAGCTGCGATGCCACGAGTGGGAACATGGGATACGCACATCCGGGATGTGTTGACAGCGGCTATAATTTCAACTGGACCTTTATGGTCGATTCGGTGGCCCCGGATAATGACATGAGCCTGAACGCAACGGCGATCGATACCGACGCGGTTGTTCTTTCGTGGAATCCTTCGGCTATTGATTCCTTAGATGCCGACAGTGTGGGAATATGGTACAAAACAGGTGATTATCCCGATTCTGCCTATGATGAAACCTCAGCCTATGTGAATACGTTAGCCCTGCAGGATTCAAGCGATACGGTAACCGGCCTGAGCGAGAAACAACGCTACTTTTTCTCCCTCTGTGTACGGGACTCCACCGGTAACTGGTCGGATACCAGCCTTTCTGCGTGTGATACCGCCAGAACGCATGACAAGACCCTTCCCGTAAATGTGCTCTCCTTTTTTGCGGTGTTTGACAATACGGGTGACAGCATTATGATGCAGTGGTCTCCCTCTGCGTCGGTCGATGCGGAATCGACCATGATCCGCTATCGTACCGATCAGGCGATCCCGATGGATACCGGAGACGGGGTTCTCTTTGCCTCTTTTGCAGCGCAGGAGTCAACAGCTGTGATGTTCGGACCAAAACAGAAGCTCACTTATTGGTTTTCCGCGTTTGTAAAGGACAGTGCCGGTAACTGGTGCGGATTCAACGATGATGCATCGGACAGTGCGTATGTACGGGACACAAAACCGCCGGACAACACTTTGACGATTTCGGCAACGGCGATCGATACCGACGCGGTGGATCTTTCCTGGAATCCGTCTGTAATAGATTCTCCCGATGCGGACAGCGTGGGGATATGGTACCGAACCGATCGCTATTTTGTACCGCCCGATAAAAATGATACCACGACGGATACCATCGCAACCTATGTCGGCGCGTTACCGTTATCCGATTCTGTCTATGCCGTGACGGGGCTTTCTCAAAAGACTAAATATTACTTTACGCTTCTGGTGCGGGATTCAACGGGCAATGCGTCCGATTCCGCGGCTTCAGCATGTGGCGCGGTGTGGACTCTTGACCTCAGCGCACCGGCAAATGTCACAAATACCAAAGCGGTGTACGATACTGCCGGTAAAAGTGTCGTGCTGAGCTGGGCTCCTTCAGTAACTGCGGATGCGGAATCGACCATGATACGATTTCGTACAGACGGGAGCTATCCCGCGGGACCCAACGACGGAGAGTTCGTATCGCGTCTCGGAGCGCTGGATTCCTCAGAAACTATTGCCGGTGTCAACGAAAAAGAGAAATACTGGTGTGCGCTTTTTGTAAAGGACTCGTCAGGTAACTGGAGCCAGGCCGATAACCAGGCACGGGATACCGCGTATGTGCCGGATTATACCTTTCCGTCGAATGTTCTCACTCTTGTGGCTACGGCCATTTCGGTTGGTGAAGTAGAGTTGAAATGGAATCCCTCCTCCATCGATTCGCTCGATGCAGACAGTGTCGGTATCTGGTACAAAACCGGAGATTATCCCGACTCCGCACATGACGAAAGTGCGGGACAAATGGGAATGTATGCACTCACCGATTCGGTCGATACGCTGTCGGCACTCAATGAAAAAGAACGCTACTACTTTGCCCTCTGTGTCAGGGATTCGGCCGGGAACTGGTCCGATACCGCAGCTGCGGCAACAGCCAACGCTCGTACGTTCGACCGTACCGCACCGGCAAATGTGACCGGATTTGTCGCCGTATACGATGCAGGCTCGGACACTGTCGCCTTGAAATGGACCGGCTCCTCTTCCCCGGATGTGGAAAAAGTCTGTATCCGTTTTCGTACAGACGGGAGTTTCCCCGTCGATACCGGCGACGGAGTCGAGTATACCTGCTGGAATGAGGACTATACGTCGGCGACTTTTGGGCATCCTGGTGGCAAAAAGATGTATCGCTTTGCGGCCTTTGCCGGTGATTCCTCGGGTAACTGGAGTGGATTCGATATCGCCGCCGCAGACAGCGTCTATATTACTGACATTCATGCACCCGATAATGATATGGAGCTTGCACTATCGGTTGTGGGTTCCAATTTGGTGGAACTGAAATGGAACCCGGGCGCGATCGATTCTGCCGATGCGGAAATGACAGGGATTTTCAGCTCGGTAACATCTTCTTTTACTCAAGTCTCATCACAGGTTGTCGAGGACTCAACATTGTATACTCTTTCAACAAACAGCGATACCATAACCGTTTTACCGGATACTACCTACTATTTTGGCCTAAGTGTCAGGGACAGCTCCGGTAACTGGGCGGCTGTATCGGTCGATGCAAGAGATTCGTTAACACTTGTCACAATGAGAGATTCTGTCGCGTTGGTAAACGATCTGGATATTTCACTCTCATCTGTCGGAGATACCGCGATTCAGGTGCGGCTGCATACCGGTGACAGCGTACACGTGCCCGGCATACAGCATGTCAACTGGGGCTACAGCCATTTATCACTTGACACTTCAGAGTTGATATCATCACCTTTTGCGTATAAAGATACGACCTTTATGATTTACGATGTGCGGACCCGTGGCCCGTGGGTCTTCGGATTTCAGCTGCGTGACAGCGCAGGGTATAAATCGACTACAGTATTCGATACGGTCACGATTTCAAATGTCGCGCCCATCCTTTCGGCTCCCGCAGATACCACTATAGATGAGGACAAAGAGTGGCTCGTGCGCTTGTCGGGATATGATGCGAATAACGATTCTCTTAATTTCGTATTGCTCTCCTCCACCGCAATAACCGAAATCACGCTTTCACAAAACAGACTGAAATGGATTCCCGGACAGCGTGATGTGGGATCCCATACACTGCAGATGGCCTGTATCGATACATATGGTGATTCAGGATTCGCCACCGTACATGTAACTGTCGCGGAAGTCAACGATCCGCCGTCAACCAGTGTGAAGACGCAGCAGAGTTACGGTGCACTGAGAGCCGATTTTTCCGCACAGGACGATAAAGACACGCTGTTCGATTTTCGCTATCTGCTGATGCGTACCCTGGATTCAATGGTCATCGATTCGGGAACAATTCGTGCAGCGAAGGCGACACGGGATTTCTATCCACTCACCGATGGGGCGTATATACTGAGCGTGCTGAGCAGGGACATGCAGGGGAAGACGGACAGCGTGGAAAAAGTAAAGCAGATAACAATCCGCAATTCCACCACTCATACGTTTAAGGGCGGTTCAAAATGGCATATGGCCGGAGTACCGGGTAAAACCCTGTCGCCCCGGTTGCTGAGCAGTGGGGGTAGTATTTCCTACTGGGATGAGTCGACTCCGCCCCGGGATATCTACAGCTATTATGTACCCTCGGACAATATCACGTCACTGCGGCCCGGACAGGGGGTATGGAGGCGCTCCGACAGCAGTGTAACGATAGATATAAAGGGATCGCTGATTCCAAAGGATAGTGTATGCAGTATTACATTGCACAATGCGGAATACGGCTGGAATCAGGTTACCAATCCATACCCGTATCCAATCGAACTGGGCGGGAATAGAAACGTATGGGAATGGGACAGTGCAAAGTCCACCGCGGTTCCCTCCCGGGACACTCTGTTCCCCTGGCGTGCATACTGGGTGCAGGTTACAGGTGAAACAACCTGTACATTCAGTTCCGTTCCATGCTATGCACAACCTCAGGGCCTTGCTAAAAAAACGTTTGTCTATTATAGTGATCCCCAGCAGTGGCGGATTCGGTTTCATCTTGAGAGTCCCGGTGGAAAAGACTTCTACAATGTAATCGGGTTCAGCAAAAAAGCGCGAGATGCCATGGACCCAAATGATAAGGCGAAACCTCCCGCAATCGGCAGTGGACGACACATGTTTTTTTATCATCCCGAATGGGAGGAGAATAAGGGCAAATATGCCCAGGATATTCGTGGTACATTTTCGGGGACATCGGTGTTCATCACCGGGTTTTCTCCGAGCGGCAATTCGGCGCAACTTCGGGTAAACGGTCTTGAGGCGCTTTCTTCGGTCTATATCTATCTTGCCTCTTCCGATACAATGGTGCAAATCGACGCCGATAAGCCCTATACAATTCCACCAAGCGACGAGGTGGTGTACAGAACTATATTTGTAACAGATGATGCGGATTTCATGCGAAGATATCCGAGACATTTTCGCCTCGGTACTGCCTACCCGAATCCGTTCGGCCCCATGGTACAAGTGAGTTACACGCTGCCCATGCGGTGGGAAAAAGGAGGAATCCTCAACACGCAGCCGTATACGGTGCGCATGAATATCATGGACAGCAGGGGACGTGTGGTACGCACACTTGTGTACGGAAAGCGGAAACCGGGTACCTACGATATCGTATGGTATGGAAGAACCAGTTCCGGGAATGTGGTTTCGTCAGGAGTGTATTTTTATAAAATGAACGCCGGGAATTACACCGGTGTCAAAAGAATGATTAAAATCAAGTAATATATCGGCAGATACAGGGGATGCTGGAAAGCTGCGCAGAGTTCGCAGGTGAGGGAAGAGGCCTGGTAGTGGTAATGCATGAGGTGAATGCCACCGTACCCGGCAGATGTGTGATATGTAACCTGTACTTTATTTAAGGAGAGTGAGACGTGGTACCACACAGAAAAACGGTTCTTTTCTTCGGCATGGTTCTTTTCGTTATGAACGCATATATGTGCGGAACTGTAATCGCTGCACCTCAGCGAATAGAACTCAAGGAAATAATAGGAAAAGTGCAAGTACGCAGAGAAGCGAGTTCACGGTGGCGTCCGGCGCGACCGGGTATGCGCATCCAGCAGGGATGGGGAGTACGTACGTATGTCGAATCAAGTGTCAAACTGCTTTTTCAGACAGGGAGCGTGGTAAAAATAGGGGAAAAGAGTGCGGTTACCATTTCTGAAGCGGTGGTCGATCAGGCAGGAAAGTCCAGTGGCACATCGGTCAATATGCTGACCGGAAAGCTCTGGTCTAATGTGAAAAAACTCGCAAGTAAAAAATCGAAGTTCGAAGTAGAGACACCCACGGCGGTGGCGTCGATACGTGGAACACGATTCGGGGTATATGCAACCAAGAATAAAACCGCGGTCGATGTACACAGCGGTAATGTGAGAGTCCGGCCCAGAGGATCAGACAATTTTGTCGATGTAGGCAAGGGCAAACGCGCACTTGTATCGGGCCAGGACGATATAAAACTGTATGATTTGAAAAAAGATGACGGACAGCTTCCCGGCCCGCCGCCTGAGGACGGGTTAGCTGATGATACGACCGCAGCGGATACCACACAATCCGATACCACGCAACCGGGTGGCGATGTCGATACCACCGTCACGGATACCACGGCAGAGGATTCCCTCTCCGCACAAGCCGATACTGCGGAAGCAGATATTGATACTGCCGCGATGCCGGATACAACCACGACAGATACATCTTTATCCGATACAGCGGGAGATGCTCCCGATGCAGTAGCTGATACGACCATGGCGGTCGATACTGCTGACAGGGGGACACCGGTACCCGATACCACCGCATCACTTACACCGGATACCTCCGCGACATCTGGTGATATGGTGCTGACCTTATCACTATCAACTCCGGCGGATGGTGCGACGATCACTACCCCTGCAATCTCGGTTTCCGGGAAGACGAGCCCGGGCGCCGAGGTAAAGGCAAACGGGATTTCGGTTCCGGTACAGTCCGGCGGGGAATTCAGTACACGTGTACCTATTCCCGATGAAGAGCAGGAATACACGGTTACGGTAAAAGCAACCCTGGGTGATCAGCAGAAACAAATTGAACGGCGTGTTATCTATGAGACTGTGCAGGAGGCGTTAAGCCTTACAATTCAGTCGCCCGGAGACGGTGCACAGATTATGAAGAGCAGTCTGGCAATACAGGGAAAAGCGCAGGGAGCGCAGGAGGTTATGGTAAACGGTTTTAAGGCGGGGGTGTCATCGAGCGGCTACTTCAGTTACCAGATTCCTTTGACAGAGCAGGATATAGGAGAATATCCGCTTCGTGTTGTTGCTTCGAATGAGGAGGAAGAGATTGAAAAGGAAATCATGGTTGAGGTTGCTGTTACGTCGCCGCAGATAAACACGAGTGCGCCACGCATACAGGTCCTGAATGCAACGACCAACGCAACAAAGCAGAGTGAACTGCGGGTGAATGTAATGGATCGCACTCCCGGCGATCTGATCACACTTAGCGCGGAAAACAATGGTTCGACCGATGAATATGAACTTGAACCCGGGGCGACGCAGGGGATATATCTTGAAGAGGGGAAAAACAGATATACCATCAGAGCGTCCGATCGTGCGGCTAATCAGGCAAATGTGGTAAGCGGAGAGGTGTTTTATCTCCCCGGGCCTTTGCAGATGACGGTGATAGAGCCGCAACGGCGCCGTATGGTTATTGACGATCTGCCGCCTATGCCGAGTGATCAGATAAGCAAGAGGCTTACCATAGAAGTCGAGATCGACGACGGAATAAACGATGTGCCGGGGACCATAAAATATTGTCGGATTAGCGGGACCGGTGTAAACCAGTTGTGCAGGGAGATCGGGAATTATCACTACCAGGCAACGGTACAGTTGTCGCACGGGTTAAACAGCTACACCATTCTTGCAGAGGATATTGCAGGCAACCAGGTGCGCAGAACGGTTGAAGTGGATATCAGATAAGGGGGATATGCAGTGGCGATGATGTGCACAGGAGTGTACTCCAAAGGGGCCAAACCCGGCCACAGACCGGGTAACTGCCGTATCCTGCGGGAAATCATGTCATTTATTCAGGAGAAAATCAGCACATGAAACTGGAGAGAATCGTGACGAAACATGATTCCGATGGTTTAATCCGGAAAATGTTTTGCATCGGGTTTTTTTTGATAACAGGGGTTTTTGCCCAGCAAATAAACATCTATAATCCTTATGCAGCTCAGTCATACAATGTGGGTGATACGATGATTATAGAATGGGATGCCGATACCACCATCTCCGAAGTTATAATCGAATACAGTCCTGATCACGGTATGTCGTGGCTGCAGGTTACCTCCTCCGGATCGGTGAGGCGTACGTATAACTACTGGGGATATTACCACTGGGCGATACCCGACAATATAGACAATACACCGGTCCCTTCTCCGAAGGGTATACTGCGAATAGCCGATTACAATTATGCCGCAGAAGCATTTTCGGACACATTCGAAATTGTGGACAGCGATACCGTTTCATCGGGTCCGATGCTTTCGTTGAGTACGTATCAGGTAGTGTGTACCGGGGATACCACCTTTACCGTCAATGCAACCAACAGCGGAGACGATACATTACCCCCGCTCAGCGCCACCGCTGATGCGCAATGGGTCGGCATAAACGTCTCCGGAAGCGGAAACGAGCAATATATTTATACCACGGTCGATACCACAGGGTTGTCAGGCGGGTATTATTCTTCCAACGTAGCCGTTACCGGTACCGGAATAAACGACAGCTTTGTGATCGATCTGGATTTAACCGCGGATAAGTCCGGTATTTATATTTCCGCTCCGGTGGCGGGCGAGATATACACCGTGGGTGATACCATGATGATTTCGTGGAGTGCAGATTCCAAAATCTCTGACGTAGGAATAGAGTATTCACCTGACGAGGGAATGACATGGCTTTCCCTTACTTCATCAGATACCATCTCGCGCAGTTCCGGTGGATGGGGCAGCTATGCATGGCATATTCCGGAAAATATCGATGGTATCCCGGTGGCTTCATCCCAGGCCATGATGCGGGTATATGAAACCAACGGTTCAGCACACGGCTACAGCGATATTTTTGAGATATATCCCAACGATTCGACGGTGTCGGATACTACGACATCGAAGACAGCTCTTTTATCGCCCGTCGGGGATTCATATTATATGGTTGGCGATACAATGACGATAGAATGGGATGCTGATACGGGAATAAACGAAGTGATACTCGAATATTCCCCGGATGATGGGGTGTCATGGGCCTTTATCGATTCAGGGACAATAACGCGTAATTCATCATACTGGGGATTATACCCGTGGAAAGTGCCGCGCGAGATAAATGGAATGCCGGTCAGGTCACACCATGCACGAGTCAAGTTGAGTGATTACAACAAGACATCCTGGAGCATTTCGGGACAATTTACAATCTATGATCCCGCTGACACTGCTATAAGCCGGATATGGTACATAGATGCATCGGCGCCCGACGGCGGCGATGGAAGCCGCAGCGCGCCGTTCAATACCATTTTTGCATTTATTGGACTTGAATCGGGTGATATGATTCACGTTGCCGGTGGATATTACGTGCTGGATTCCGGCTTTACCATCGATACCGACAGTATTCTGATTCTGGGCGGGTGGGACACATCGTTTACCTGGAGAGATCCGCAGGCCCATCCCACGATAATCAGCGGGGAAGCAATCGATGTTCCGGATACGTTTTTCGTCATTGCGGAGGATGAAATCGAATTCAGCGGTTTTGACTTCGTGGATGGTGCAGGGGGGGCGCATACTGCGCTGGCAATAGCGGGTGATTCCATCCGTCGAGTCGGGTTGCTTGAGAATCGATACATGGGCTTATCGACCGCGCTTTCGATCAATCGAAGTGCGCAGATAAAAGTGGTACATTCGATATTCGAAGAGTGCAACAATGCACTGCATATACGCGCGGCGGATTCCGTACTGGCCAAAAACAACACTTTTTACGGCAACAGGGAAGGTATTGCATTGGTCTATTCAGGAGGGGTATTGTGCCGAAACAATATTTTCAGCCACAACGAATTCGCACTAATCGAAGAGGATAGCCTTTCGGTGTTCGGCAATGTGGCGTATAACGCCTTTTTCCGCAATGGGACCGTTCTTGAAAACAACGGGTATGCAGCCGATATTGCAATACGATATCCTGAAAACCTTGTTGTCGATCCGATGTTTTTGGATACAACGCTGCAGAAAAGAGATCTGCATCTTCAGCCGGGTTCACAATGTATAGATGCGGGTGATCCGAATGCAGAGTTCGAACGTGAACCAATGCCCAATGGCGGACGAATCAATATAGGTGCATATGGCGGGACGGAGTATGCGACCGTTTCGGATACCGGTACAGTGATTAATGATTCGATCGCGCCGCAGAATCCATTATCATTGAAGGTGACCGCGGTCGATTCGGGTATTCAATTCAGATGGGATCCGGCGCTTGTACAGGGAAGTGATATAAAAAATGCGGGGATATGGTATCGGACCGACAGGTTCCCGCAAGGGCGTCAGGACCCGATGGCGGCCAAAGTGCATGTATGGCCGGTCTCTGCATCTTCTCTTAATATGAACGCACCGGTCGTAGGTGGATTGCCGCCTGGTCCGGTCTATTATTTTGCGCTCTATGTACAAGATTCATCCGGCAACTGGTCCGTCGATGCGGCCATGGACACCGTCGTGATGGATTCTGGGCAGATGATGCCGTACGATACGCTTTACACAAAAGAATTTTTACAGGTGAGTGTTTCGGCGTACGAAGATTCAGCCGCTCTTGTATCGATACAGACTGGTGACACGACGCCGATTTCCGGAATATCGGGAATCGGATGGGGGTATGGGCACCAGTCCGACATGGCACCGGACAGCACCGCCGGTTCTCTCAGAACTATACCCTATGCCGATACTTCTTTCGTGGTTGACAGCTTCGGCGTTAAGGGAATGTGGATTTTCGGATTTACCGTGTTTGACAGTACCGGGCGCATGCTGCCGCGTCTGATTAAAACATATTATGTCGGCAACATGGCACCCCGAACCATCGTGACAAAAACTAGACGGTGGGGTGCCGTGCGTTACCGGGTGAATGCGATAGATGATAAAGACTCTCTTTTTGTGTTTCACTACTCCTTTAAAAAAGTCGGAGACAGCAGTACGACCCTTGCCGATACGCTGCTGCAGGAGGGAACCGATACCGCTTCAAGCATTGTACGTGAGTTTTATCCCCTTCCTGACGGCATGTACCGATTCAGTGCATGGTGCAGTGAATTGGACGGAAAAAGGGACAGCAGTGTGGAACATTCGATCGTTACCATTACCCGCGCAACGAAAAAAAGATTCAGTATGCGCAGCCGGTGGAACATGATTGGGATTCCGGGTCGTACCATTGATGTGGATTCATTGCGCACGGGAGGAGTGATCTCCTACTGGGATGAATCGAGCGCGCCGCGGGATATTTACAGCTACTATGTTCCTTCCGATCAGATACGCGATATGTCGGCCGGGCAGGCTCTGTGGAGGAAGTCATCACAACCTGTACAGATCGAGCTTCAACCCGCTCAGCTTATCGACAGCGCGGTTACTCTGCAGCTTAATTACAATGAATACGGATGGAACCAGGTGACGAGTCCGTATCCATATCCGGTCAGATGGCCCTACGATTCGCCGTTGTGGCGATGGGACAGCACACAGCAGTCGGTTGTACCGGCCCAGGACACGTTGTATCCCTGGCGCGGTTACTGGGTGCAGGTTCCCGCCGACACTACGGCTACGCTGCAGCCACGGCCCGTCTATTCACTGCCTCAGGTTTTTGCCAAGAGGATGGCCGCATCGTATACTGATGAAGATAACTGGCATATCCGCATAGGACTTCGGGCGGTGGAGCGGGGTAGCGATCCTTATAATGTGCTTGGTTTTTGCAAAAAGGCGAGTGATGGGCGCGATTCGCTTGATATGGATGAGCCTCCGTCAATAGGATCGAATCGAACATTGTTCATGTATCAGTCGGATGAAAACGGAGGCAGGCGGCTGGCTAAGGATATACGTAACAATCTCGATTCCGCACAGCGATTCAGCGTAGGCATTACCCCCGGCGATTATACGGCCCATCTTTATGTCGAGGGAACAGAGCAGCATGCCTCTGTCTATATATACCTGGTAACCTCTGATACCGTAATTCGTATGGAGCCGGGTAAGGGCTATCCGCTCGATGCTTCGGACGAGATAACCTACAGAACGATTTTCGTTACGCGCGATCCGCATTTTACCCGGTCGTTACCATACCGCTTTCGCTTTGCGGCCCCGGTTCCCAATCCGTTTGTCAGACAAGCCGTACTTACTTATACACTCCCCTTCAGATGGGATGCGCACGGTCGTATCGATACGGATCGGTATCGGGTATCGCTTAATGTGATCGATACGCGTGGGCGGATAGTACGCACACTCGAAAACGAGATGAAATCTCCTGGTTCGTACCGGGTCGAGTGGAACGGTAAAACCCGCAATGGTCGTGTGGTCTCTTCGGGGGCCTATTTTCTGCGGCTTGAAGCGGATGCGCTTTCTGCGGTAAAGAGGGTGGTGAAAATTAAATAGAACCATACAGCCGATGTTGATGCCACATTTTTTTCTGGCTTCGATCTTCCCGGGCAGGTTTAAAGAGAGGACCTAACATGTCGTATAATAGATACAGCTAAACGTGAAAGCTGCGACACCGGGGGATACCGGCAAATATAAACCAAAAACAACGGGAGCGTAGATGAAGAAGATCGTGATTGCAGGGGCAGTCGTGCTTGTACTGGTCGTCCTCGTGGTGGGATTGTTTATAATGCGATATAAAAAAATGGTGCATACCGTAGACGGTATTACCGTCGAACACGTCGATCTCAGCAGAGTACCGGATGGCCTATACACAGGTCATTTCAAGGAATTCCTGGTAGCGGTCGATGTGGAAGTGACCGTGAAGGATAGCGCGATTTCTGCAATAGAAATTACCGAACAGGAGTGCGGACCCGGCTATGAAGCCCGGGGTACTGTCGACCGGATTATTGTAGCCCAGTCCCCCAAAGTGAATGCGGTAAGCGGGGCAACAGGCAGCAGCAAGGCGATAATGATTGCTGTCCAAAATGCACTGACAAAGAAGAAAAGTCAGTAGGATGCAATAGGGCAGGTTTTTTAGCTGCAGAAGCCTGAATACTACCATCAAAGGTGCACGAGTGTATTTTTAGGTGTATGCCATATACGATTTCACCTGAACACGGCGTACACCTATGAAGTGGTTCTACGTAATCGCCATCGTTATTGCAGGTATTCTTGGTGCCGCACCGCTCTATCTTCTGGGCCCGGGCGACGGCGAATTACCCCCCGGTGAAACGGTATACCGGGTCACTTATTCTTCAGCAGTGAAGTCGATAGATCCCGCGACATGCGGGGATGTGGCATCCTCTTCAGTCCAGGCGAACATTTTTGAAGGGCTCTACGGGTATAAATACCTCAAAAGGCCGGTTGAAGTAACACCGCAACTTGCTGTCGCAATGCCACAGATTTCGGACAGTGGATGCAGGTATACCATCAGGGTGAAAAAAGGGGTTTATTACCATAGAAATCCCTGTTTTGGCAAGGCGGAAGACGGGAATGCGCATCGATGGGCTACCCGTGAAGTAACGGCATACGATTTTGTGCTCGCGATCAAGCGTATTGCGGATTACCATCTCAATACCGGGCTTGCATGGGCATTTCTTGCCGGACGAATCAAAGGGCTCGATGCATACCGGCAGAAGACCACCCAGTATAAAAGCGGGGATTTTTCCCGCTATGAAATGGATGTAGAAGGAATTGCAGTACCCGATTCGCATACACTGCAAATCGATTTGAACGCACCCTACCCCCAGTTTGTGTATGTGCTCGCAATGCACGTGTATGCACCCATTCCTCACGAGGCGATCGATTACTGGCTTATGGAAACCCGTGATGGTTCTGTCAGTAAAAAAATACCCGTGGCAGGGCGCAGCGTCGAATTTCAGTCCCCCGATCATGCAATCGGAACCGGACCCTATATACTCGAGAGCTGGAAACGAAAATGGAAGATTCGGCTCAGAAAAAATCCGGAATACAGAACGGTACGCTATCCCACCTGTAACGACTGCAGCTATACAGGATATGTCCAGGACAGTGCCCGTGGCTTATACCGCGATGCCGGGAAAAAAATCCCGTTTATCGACAGGATACATTTTAGATTCATGGAAGAGAATTACCCCCGGTGGATGCTTTTTCTGACAAAACAGAAAGATGTCGCATCGATTCCAAAAGAGACGTTCAACAGTGTCATCACCCCTGAGAAAGAATTGGCGCAAAAGTGGCGGGAGAAGGGTATATACCTCGAACGGTTCACCGAACCGAGTATTTTCTGGATCGCATTCAACATGGAGGATCGGATAATAGGCGAGAGCAGGGCGCTGCGTCGTGCGATCTCTCTCGGGTATAACGTGGAGAGCGAAATTGAGGTACTGTTCAACGGACGTGGAACACGACCGGTAAATATCATACCCGAGACATTCAAAGGGCACTCGCAGGCAGGCAAGGGGGAATATTTCCGGTTCGATACTACCGCAGCCCGTGCACAACTCGAACTCGCGAGAAAACAACTTGCGGAGAAAGGGCTTCTTGAGGATGGAAAAATTCCGACACTGCATCTGGATCTGAGCAAAGGAGCGTTTGCCATGCGGATTGCGGAATTTGCACGACATCAGTTTTCGCGGCTGGGAATCGATATCAAGGTTTCGTTTAACGACTGGCCCACACTGCAGCGCAAAGTGCATAACAAGCAATCGCAAATGTATATGATGGGATGGGCGGCAGATTATCCTGACGCGGAGAATTTCCTTCAGCTTTTTTACTCGGCAAATATCGATAAGGGGACAAACAACACCAATTTTTCCAATGCCGAATTCGATTCTCTTTACCGGATGGTGCGAAGAATGCAGGATAGCCCTCAGCGTACGCGCCTCTATGGGGAAATGGCGCGCATAATTAATCGTGAGGTTCCTATTCTGCCCAGACTTGCACCCGAGAATTTTATTTTATATCATTCATGGGTGCATAATGTAAAACCCCATCCCATAAGCCAGGGGAATGTAAAATATTATCGTATCGATCGATCCGAAATAGACAAATAACAGAGATCGAACATCTGCCATGCTTTATTATATCCTGCGACGTCTTGTACAATCGATATTCACCGTGTTCGGGGTAATGCTAATCACCTTTATTCTGTTCAGAATGATTGCCGGTGATGTCTCCACTGCATATGTAAACAAGAAACTCGGCAAAGAAGCACGGCAGGCATTTTACGAAAAGCACAAACTCAACAAGCCCTCACTTGTTAACCTGCACGGACGCATTGTCATTAAAGACCTGACAGAAGGTCATCATATCACCTCGGTCAGCGATATCCACGGCTCCAGAATATCGAAGCTGCTCAATCTTCATCTTAAAGCGGGAACCCCGCCTGAACGAGCCAGTGCGGTGATAGAGAGCAAAGCTTTCGCTTTTTTATCACCCGGCGATTCCCTGGTGCAACTGTGCCGCGATACAGTGTTGTACAGGATGAATCCATCGAAGGCGAGATCCGGTTTCGATACCGGTGACATCGATAGCGGGGAGTCGTCTCAACCCGCACTCGCACTCACGCTGAGCGACAATACTGCTATGAATGTAAACGTAAAGGGTGTCGCAACAGTAAAGGAATTGTGTGAACGGATTCGCGCTCACCCAAAAAACCACAAAAAGGCGAGAGCCGATATTACCTCCTGGAATATGCCGAAACTGTTCGATTCTCAGTTTTTCTGGCACCTGTATGAGAGCGTGACGTTGTCCGGTAAAAGC
Source organism: uncultured Fibrobacterota bacterium (assembly GCA_964589825.1). Lineage (GTDB taxonomy): Bacteria > Fibrobacterota > Chitinivibrionia > Chitinivibrionales > WJKA01 > CAZPUS01. The sequence goes on from CAZPUS010000015.1 coordinate 42,419, forward strand.
TATGCCACTGATAAGTCGGTTCGCAGCATTCTGGTATCGCGTGCACGATACAGCCTCGCAATCACTATTCCTGCCATGGCATTCACCTGGTTTTTTTCAATGATTGTAAGCTGTATAGTCGCCTATTTCAGGGGGAGTATGATCGATCGTGTGGGCGTATTGCTCTCGGTACTGGGATTGTGTATCCCGTATCTCGCCTACATTATTCTCGGGCAGTGGATTATGTTTACGTTAATACCCGAGGCAGCAGTCGGCTTTTCACACAATCCTTTTACGTTGTACGCACCGATTGCGATCGCGGTTATTGCCGGGCTCGGATGGTCGGTACGGTTTTATCGTACGATCATTCTCGATCAGGTGCATCGTCCCTATGTGACCACAGCAAAAGCGAAGGGTCTTTCTCTTGGTGCCGTGTTGTTCAAGCATGTACTTAAAAACAGCATGCTGCCGATTCTGACGCATGTGATTGCCTCGATTCCCTTTTTAATTCTGGGGGCGCTGTTGCTGGAGCGATTTTTCGGCATCCCCGGACTGGGTGATCTGATGCTGTCGAGTATAACCTCTCGCGATGTGCCGGTTATTACCGGCCTGACTTTTTTTACGTCGGTAATGTATGTCATGAGTATTCTGATAACCGATATCCTCTACGCGGTATTCGATCCGCGGGTGCGGCTGAGATAAGAATGAATGATTCTTTTTGGCGAATAATGATAATTAAGCCTGAACCGAGCGATTAATCCGTTATGAAAGAAAACGCAACACATGCACGGGGACTGTGGAGAAGCGCATGGCACCGCCTTCGGCGGGATAAGGCCGCGCTGTTTTGTCTCGGTGTCGTAATCCTCTACGCGCTGATCGCGATTGTCTCACCTCTGCTCTTTTCCGGGTGGCAGAATGCGCACGACTATTCCGGGACAAATCTTCCGCCATCATTGACCCATCTGTTCGGTACCGATGTAATGGGGAGATCGGTACTTGTCAAGACGCTTCTGAGTGCCCACGTCTCCATGACCGTCGGTTTTGTCTCCAATGCGATCGCGATACCGCTCGGTGTGTTTCTCGGGGCGCTTGCGGGATATTTCGGGAGAAAGGTTGATGATGTCATCGTATGGATATATACGACTCTTGCGAGTATCCCCGGCATCATTCTGCTTATTGCGATCAAGTTCGCATTTCAGGGAAAGGTCCTGTTTCAGGGGACAATCTTTCAGATCGATCTCAGCGGCATGGCCGGGCTGTGTATTGCACTCGGTGTCACCAGCTGGATCAATACCTGCAGACTCGTACGGGCCGAAACCATGAAGATTACCCGGCTTGACTATATTGCCGCTGCCCGCGCAAGTGGGAGGAGAAATCTGGGAATTCTTTTTTCACATGTATTCCCGAATGTCAGCCATATCGCGATCATCAACTTCTCTCTTGGTTTTGTCTCGGCTATTATCGCCGAGGTGACGCTCAGCTACCTCAATCTGGGAGTTATGGACATGCCAAGCTGGGGCAAGATGATCAATGCGGCGCGTATGGAGCTGGTCGTAGGCCACTGGTGGGAGTTTACCGCCGCGGTTGTCGCGACGTTTATTATCGTGCTCGCATGGAATATACTGGGAGATCGACTCAGGGACGCACTCGATCCCAGTCTCAAAAATGTCTGATGATACCGTTGCCGGATCAAACGCTTCAACTGCCGTGAGGCGTATTTAACGGTGCCACGATTGTAGTACCAAAACCATCGTCGGACGTACAAGACACGATTATGAATCAGGAATACTACAACAGTATAATGGACCACCGCGCATCATTGAAACAATCGTTTGATCCGGGTGATAACCAACCAATATAAAGGCCGTTCATTATGGTACTTCACACAAAAAAACTCACCACGCACTTTTATACCGATCAGGGGGTTGTCAGTGCCGTAAATGAGGTGGATCTCAGTATCGAAAAGGGTGAGGTGTGTGCATTGGTTGGTGAGAGCGGCTGCGGAAAAAGCGTCACCGCCTTTTCGATAATGAGATTGCTCAGAACCCCGCCCGCCCGGATCAGTGCAGATGTGTGCGAGTGCGACGGAGAAGATATCCTTCGCATCGGTGAATCACGGATGCGCCATGTGCGGGGTAAAAAAATCGGTATGGTTTTTCAGGAGCCGATGACGTCGCTCAATCCGGTGTTTACATGCGGGGATCAGATCATGGAGGCGATTCTGGTGCATGAACGCATTTCGCGTGCGGATGCACAAAAACGCACACTGCAACTGCTTGCCGATGTGGGGATACCTTCGCCAAAGCAGCGTTTTAACGAATACCCGCATCAATTATCGGGAGGGCTGCGACAACGCGTGATGATCGCCATGGCGCTGAGCTGCGATCCTCATTTGCTTATTGCGGATGAGCCCACCACCGCACTTGACGTCACTGTCCAGGCTCAGATACTTCGACTTCTCTCCGGGCTTCAGAAATCCCGCCTGCTGAGTATTCTGCTGATTACGCACGATTTAAGTGTCGTCGCCACAGTGGCCGATCGTGTCGCGGTGATGTATGCGTCACGTATTGTGGAGTATGCCGAATGCGGGCTGCTGTACGAGCAACCGCTTCATCCGTATACCGAAGCGCTGCTGCAGCTTCTGCCACAGATGGAGCATCCCAAATCGAAGTTCATGACCATTCCCGGTACGGTTCCGGACCCACTGGCATTACCTTCCGGATGTGCGTTCCATCCCCGATGTACGCTTACCAGAGAACGTGCGCAACGGGCGGGTGCGGACACGGTCGACATTACGTTCGAAGGTGAAACCGTTCCCGTATTGAGACGATGCGCGCAAAAGCGGCCGTTGCTGGAAGAAAAAAAGAACGGACACTGGTGTGCATGCTGGGAGAGAGGGGGTGACGAATGAATCCCGCGCGAGATACGCAAAAAAAGCCACTCGTTGAGGTACACGACCTTTGCGTTCATTTCGACATACGCGAGAGCGGGTGGCTTGGAAAGAGGCGCACACTTCGTGCGGTTGACGGAGTCGATCTTTCGATCGCTGCGGGTGAAACGCTTGGTCTGGTAGGTGAAAGCGGATGCGGAAAAACGACTGCAGGGCGTGCGCTCATCATGCTGGAAAAACCCACTGCCGGAGATATCCTTTTCAACGGCGAGCACGTGGGGCTGATGAGTGCGTCCAGGTTACGCAAGATGCGAAGCAGAATACAGATTGTTTTTCAGGACCCGCTCGAATCGCTGAATCCACGAATGAATGTCTACGATATAATCAGGGAGCCGATCGATGTGCATTTACACATGAATGCGACTCAGAAGCGCGACAGGGTCGCGCAACTGCTGAATATGGTGGGGCTTCCCACACATGTCATGCAGCGTTATCCCCATGAATTTTCGGGTGGACAGCGTCAGCGAATCGGTATCGCACGCGCGCTGGCTACAGAGCCCCGGTTCGTTATATGTGACGAGCCGGTAAGTGCACTCGACGTATCTATTCAGGCACAGATTCTCAACCTGCTCACCGAGCTGAAGGGTCGACTGGGTCTTTCCTACCTGTTTATTGCACATAATCTTGCCGTAGTACGCAATTTTGCCGATACGGTTGCGGTAATGTATCTGGGAAGGATAGTGGAGTATGGTGCTATTGAGCAGGTGTATACAAACCCTGTGCATCCGTATACCAGATCACTGCTTGCGTCTGTGCCGAGTCCCGACCCGCATGCGCGAAAGCAGATGGAGGTACTGCCCGGAGAACCGCCTTCTGCGGTTGAGTATCCGTCCGGGTGCGCGTTTCACCCCAGATGCCCCCTGACAAGGCAGAGAGCTCGTGAGCTGGATCGCTCCCGGCGCGTTACGGTCTTATCAGGTGACGAAAGGGTGGAAGTCGTGCGGGAGTGTGTTGAAAAACGGCCCTGTCTCGAGACGTGTGGGGAAACGACCCATACGCATGCATGCCTGCTGCAACAGTGAGTCGACAGACAGGTTTTTACAACCCGGGTGGCGTAAGGGTGCTTTTTTATATGGTATCAGATACTGAAAAAACATGTCACAACGACAACGGAAACTCACGCCGCGATGTCGCTGCTGCCATGTGGATAGTGGCCTTACTTTTTTTATTCAACGCCCTGTTTTGGAATGGCGGGTACGTAATGACCACAGGGATACCACTTACGCTTGCGCGTAGCCTGGTGGAAGACGGTGATATAGAGATACGGAATAACTGTTCGCCTCCGTTATGCAAATATCAGACAGCTGTGCAGCAATATAAGGGGAAGGTGTATTCTAAATTCCCACTGGCCAGAAGTCTTATCGTTGTTGCCTTTTATGCACCTGTATACTGGGGTATGCAGTTTATCGGGTATGTGATGCCCGGTTTTGTCGATGTCGATGCATTGCCGTATGACTGGATAGTAAAAAATTGTGCAACATTTTTAAATATGCTTGCGACCGCACTGGCTGCGGGGTTGATTTTTTGCACGATTCGATGTTTGAAATACAGCAGGGCAGCGGCATTGTATGCGGCCTTTGTATACGGATGCGCCAGCGGGATGTTTTCATTTACCCGTTCCGTGCAGGTGGAACCGGTTACCGCGTTGTGCGTGGCAGTTATGATTCTTTTCTGGATTCATTCCGTAACTTCCGGCACGTATAGTAAAAGCCGGATTGCCTACGGGGCTCTTGCGGTTGGATGTGCATTATCGCCCCAGGTGGTTATTTTGTACGCAGCCTTTATGCTTACTGCGATTATTCGTATGAATTGGAAAGAAGTGATGGATGCGGCAATACTATTCGGGGTGTTGACAATTACGTTTCTTTTGTATAATTATGCCCGGTTTCACGATGTTTTTGATTTTGGCTATTCATCGGGCGAACAACAGCATGGGTTTACGGCGGTGTTTCTGGCAGCGGGCGCAGCTGCCGTTCTGGCACTATTCATGAAGTACGCCCGGGGAAGGCTTGTCCGGGAGAAAACAGTCTGGCGGCTGACGCTGGTTTTTTCGGCCGTACTAATGTGTGCAGCCGGTATAGAGCGTCCATGGGCAATGTACGGATATTTTATAAGTCCCACCCACGGGATTTTCGTCTATTCGATCCCATTTATCCTGGCAGTGGCGGCATTGTGGCGATTACGCACAAAAAATCCCCGTGTGGCCTTGCATATTGCGATACCGTTAACGGTCTTTCTGGCATATTGTGTATATCACGGTATGGATAAAAGTTTTATTCTAACCAGGTATGCAGCTGCGGTATTTCCCCTGTTTGCATTACTTTCGGGATTATTTATCGATTTATTCCGTAATCGTATACTCCCGATTTTTCTGGCGCTTGCCGGTTTTCTTGTTCAGATGCTCATCACTGTTGATAATGTATACAACGCAACGTTCTGGAGCAGGGCCGGTTCCGGCTCCGGCGTGCCGCCGGTACCGGAGCGTTTTTCGATGATGTATTCACTTATTCTTTACAAAATGCGCCAATTGCTCTATTTCGTGCCGCGTATTCCCGATTTTTTATTGCATTCCGATGCATATGAAGGATCGTATTTTTTCAATTCGTACTGGTTTGTAGTTTATAGACAGGAGTTGCCGAGCTGGGTGATAGCAGCAGGAGTGGGTGCTCTGGCCATAGGATGCATGGTGAGTGCAAAGAAGCTTGTGCATTCGCTTCGGGGATGAGAAAGGGTTTACAAGTGTTTGTCTCATCAAACGGATAATTGTGCGGATACTTATGAACCGGCTCTTTTTTAAGAGCCACATCACTTATTTTTTTGTCCGTTGTATAATTTAGATGAAAATAAATCCACACGGTTCAGGCAAAACAGAGGAGATGGCATGAATATAACCTCAGCAGAAAGACCGGCTACTGTATGGATACTGGTCGCAGTTGTCGCAGTGATTCAGTTTGTAATGATTTTTACGGGATGCGAATCAGGGATCGATCACGAACGCATCGATTGTACCGATTGTACGGTATATAACGGTACAGAGCCAACAACAGCCGGAAGTGCAAAAGGCTCCTCGCACAGTGAAGGAAGTTACGGAGGGACTCTCCACCTGCCATGGCACGGGACTATACCTCTGCATCCTTACAGCAGGTTCAGAACAACGCATTCGATCGATGTCTCTGGTCTGATGTATGAGGGGCTGACCGGAATAGATCCAGTCACCCGCAATGCGGTTGCACATTGTGCCGATAGATGGAGTGTGTCAGAGGACAGCCTGCAATGGACATTCCATCTGAAAAAGGACTTACTGTGGTCCGACACCACTGCGCTGAGTGCGTTCGACGTGGTCTATACCTATACCCATTTTGTATGCAACAGCCGCAAGAGCCCTGCATCACCATGGAGACGGATATATACGTTTGGCGATACCTGTATTACCGTGCAGGCAGTCGATTCGCATACGGTGGTGTTCAGGCTGCCATTTCCTATTGCGTCCTTTGCGCGTATGGCGTCCTTCCCCATACTACCACGGCACGAATACTCACAACGGGAAAGCACTTCATCAGGGGTGTCTTTGCCGCTTCCTTCGGTAGGGAGCGGACCATTTTTGCTTCGTGCATACGTACCCGATGTAAAAGCGATTTTTGTGCGTAATCCTCTCTATTTTAAAAAAGATTCAAACGGAAAGAAACTGCCCTACCTCGATTCGGTGGTATATATGTATACGCAATCAAGATATACCCCGTATCATGCATTTTTAGAACACGATCTCGATTATCTCGCGGCAGGACCGGATCTTTTCGATACCCTGACGCAATCTGCTGCCCAGGAAGGGTTTTCGGTCTATACCTGGCCCTGCAGTAAAAAGGTCAATTATCTGATTTTTAATCAGTCCCTGACCCTGGGGAATCATGAAAAAACGAATAGAGACAGTTCTCGGATGACGTCTTTGTTACGGATGCAACAATTCCGGCAGGCGCTGGCGCATTGCGTTGACGTGTCAAGATATATCGATTCCGCCTATAGCGGGAAGGCAGTACTGCAGCGTTTTTTTGTTGCACAGGACTCGAATGCACTTTTGCACAACCCGCAGTATCGATATAGTCTTTCCCGCGCACGGCAACTGCTCGATGGACTGGGACTGAAGGATTCGGACAATGACGGAGTCCGTGAAGATACTGCCGGTGTTGCGTTATCGTTAAAACTGTATACAAATAGTGAGAATACCGCACGCCGGCGCATGGCGCGTAATGTGTGCGAACGCATGCAAAAATGCGGGATCGATGCACAATGCAGCTATATACCCTTTTCACAGCTGAGGATGTTTCTTGCGGATTCATCGTTTTTATGGCACGCGGCGATTACAGGATTCACCCGACCTGCAGCGGCTGAATTTTCCAAAGCCTTATGGGGAGGAAAAGAAGGTGTCGGTTTCCCTGGTGTTGTCTATGACGGCAAAAAGGGCGATATACAGTGCCCGGATGCGGAGTCCCTTTTTGTCGAAGCGTTACAAACGAAATCTCCACAAAAAAGAGCCGCATTGCTGCAGCGGATCGAATCATGTCTGATCGATAAGGCAGCGTTGGTCACTCTGCCTGCACCGCAGCAGTATCTTTGTATCGATAAAAGGTTAAAGAACGTGACACCTTCATTCCGGGGCGGGCTGCTGCATAATATCGAGTGGATTTATGAGGAGTGATTTTGTGCAGAACTGATCGGTATGGTGCATAAAATCCCCTGCTATCCGCTATGCTGCTGTATAAAGAGCTCTGTTATTATTGTCCCGAATTCATTGTGAAGAGCCGATTCCTTCTATATATCCACCTTTATCAGCTCTGGGCACCTGAGTATCAATATCCGTGCAATAAACCTGGGCCAATGTGCTATGCACAATGTAGTATCGCTTTGCGTTTTGCTTGTAAACCTGAATGGTGCGATTTTATTTGCGAACTCTGCTGCAATCCGCACTACGCTTATATTCTTGAAACCCATGAGACAACCAACAAGGTTGTCCATAATTTACGAGTACAGAATAGCAGCACGGCTCACCGCAGCTTTCATTAAAACAATTGCTCAAATCAGATGTAAAATAAATCGACACCGAGCAGGAATAGCTTACACAGGTTGAGTGGTATATGAAGACTTTTTTATATGCATTAACATAAAATGTCAAGTGAAAAGTTGTCATATCTTATAAGAAAATATCTGAGATCCGACATATCAAAACAATCGATTACACACGGAGTGGATTATATGGCATAATAATTGCATTTGTTGCATAAAGTTACAGTATAACAGGAAAAGAGTTGGCAAAAGCCTGTTAAAAATTCAAAATAGGTGTCAGGGATTTGATCGACCGCACGCATAATTCTGTGGTGGGAGGCTGTGATTGCTATTTATTATCACCGATAGGGTGCAGTGTACCACTGAGCATCCGCAACCGTAATAAAACGACACAGGTGAAATATCATTGGTTTTTTACCGGGGCCGGCAGTTGGATGGAAAATGCAAGGTTGTGTAATACATATTCATGTCTAAAATATATACTCCTTTCCCTTTTATTTTTTTCTGCAGGCTGTAGTAACAAATTCAGCTATCTGAATGCACGCGAATGTTATCAAAAAGGAGAACAGATGCAGTCGCAGAGACAAACCCAAAAGGCGTATTCATTTTTTGCTGCTGCAGCCGACAAAGCTGAAAAAGGCGAATATCACTGGGCGGCGGCGCAAATAGCCCCCCATGCAAATGCTGCGTTGTTTCATACAAAATCGGCCTGGTCAGCCGGAATGCGTACATACCCGGTTTTGTACAACTATTTACGGTTAGCCTTTTTCACCGATTCCGCTCAGATTCGTGAAAAGGGATTGGAAATGTATGCACAGTTGCCCGACAGTTTGAAAAATGAACTCATGCGGGCAAAGATTCTGTATCTTACCGGCGATCTCGAAGCTTGTCTCAACGCCTATATCAGGCAATTTCACGCGGATCCTTCATCCGAACTCGGTCTGACAATTGCCCGGGTTTATGTAAAAAAAGGTGACCTGATGGGAGCACGTTCGTTTCTTGTTGACAATTGCATGAGTACCCGTACCTCACCGCAAAGTATATCTCTTCTTGCGTCATTGTATGCACGGGAGTATATGGTAGATAGTGTAAGGTGGGTGTTTAAAACCGCATCACGGTTTCCCGACCGCATTTATTCTCCCGGGATTCGGCTTGCACATGCTCATTTTTCTCTCCTTTCTGGTTCATATGACGACGCCCATGAGCTTTTGCGCGAGCTTTATTACAAACCGAACGCTCGTTTGGATAATGCAATAACGCTTGGGGCAGCACTATCTCTGGGATATCTTTATTCCCTAAATGGAGATAGCGAAAAACTGAAACAATTGTCCAGGCAAATGGAAACAAAAGGCGGAAATGCCAGGTACATAAAGGGTACCGGCTGCTTTTTCGATCTTCTTCAACAACCCCGAAGCGAAAATGACAGTATTATGGAAATGGTGCATCAATGTGATTCGCTTCTTCCTTCGCACGATTTAGGCACACTCATGCTGGCACACCTTTGTGCAGAGAAGAATGAATACGCTGAGGCTGTAAAATATTTCGACAGGCTCTCTTCGTTAATCAAACATTCGCCCGGTGTGGTGGTCGCGCGTGCCCGTGCAACCGCAGCACTGGGGGTGCCACAGAAAGCTATCGCGATCCTGGAACATATGCATCGAAAGAATGTGGCATCGAGAAGGTCTCTGGAATTGTATCGAAACATCGCTCTTACGCTCGATTATCTGAACAGGGCTGATATGGCACAGGATGCGTTGGAGCAAAGGTATCCCCGGGATACAAGGGTAATATGGAATAGGGCGATGATTGCTTTGAAAAAGCACGAATTTGATACCGCATTTTCTGTATTTACTCGTCTGGTAAATATATATCCTCAAACAGCCCGTTTTCGAGTTGCAGCCATGAGAGCGGCGTTGCTGAATGGTGATACACGTTCCGTTATGCAGCTTTACAAAAACAGGTCGGCTGACAATGCACACATCTCTATTATCGCTGCTGACGCTGCGCTTAAAGAAGGGGATCCGGCGCATGCACATTCTATTTACGTCGCCGGGATGGAAAAAAATGAAAGCCCGCAAGTTGCAATGGCATATGCCCGGTTTTTGCTCGAAGAGAAAAAAGACTTTTCAGCCGCGGCATCCGTATACAGAGACGTACTTAAGAGACATGGAAAAAGAATAAAAGAGGATACACTTGGTACTGTCCATTTATTCAACAATCTTGCCTGGACTCTGCTGCATCAGGAAACACCGGATATGGATCTGGCATTAAAAGCAGCCACGCATGCATATTCCCGCGCTCAGCACAATGTCCATGTTGTAGATACCTATGCAGAGGCTTTGATACGCAGCAAAAACTATTCTGAGTGTATATCTGTGCTAAAGGATTCCGAACTTACCGAAAAGGAGCCAAAACTGCGGTATCAGCTGGCTCGTGCATATGAGAAAAAAGGTGAAAAGAAAAACGCATTGCATGCATATAGAAATGCATTGTTTTCATCAGAGAGCGATAGCACTGTGTTGAAGACCGATTCACTTGCATATATGATAGATATGCGTACAGAAGCGCTATTGAAAAAGCAGAGAACAAAATAGGTGATTTGTCTGAAACACGGTCAGTGAATGGTGTATATGATGCTTGTTTTATTGAATCGAAAAGTGAATTCAGGATGTTTCTTGCTCAGGATATTTTTCATGCAGCATTGGTAAGAGAACAGAAACGGCTCTGTCGATTCGAGGCCGATTTTGCGTTGGTACGTATTGATATTCGTCCATTGTATCATGAAAAAAACTCATCACATTTGGTTGCAAAGTTAAGACGCACCCATATTCAAAAAAAGGCGATAGGTGCAGTTGTAAAAGCAACGCGCGACATCGATATAAAAGGCTGGTATAAAAAAAGCGAAATTATAGGAGTATTGTTTACAGAGATAGTATCGTGCCATGAAAAGGTACTCGTGTCAAAGGTGAAAAACTCATTATCCGACTCTTTTGGCGAAAACAAAGCAACAGCGGTGACTATGTCGTGGAATTTTTTCAGCGGGAATGAGAAAACGCGCAACAGTCAATTTGACATTGATTATAACAAAGAGTCGGCAGGTTGATTTTTTTTGGACAGGCATCTTGTCCCTTTTGCTATCAGACAGAATGCTAAGAGAAAGGAAGCGGTGCTGAAAACCAATACCGTGTACAGAGCATTTTTACTTACACTATACTTACCAAAAAGTAACAGAAAACTAATAACACAGGTATTGAAAACCACCTATATTTGTCTTATCTTGTACAGACTGCTGGCATTAGAGTCGTGAATACTTAGGCGGTGATGTTTTTTTGAAGGACCCTCATGCAAGAACAGGAAAAGTCGGAGGAAAAATTAAAAGTACCGCCGACCACGGGGGAGGTGTATCCAAAGATAAAAAAGGAGCGTGCAGATGATAAAGACAGCGCAAGAGATTTTGCACAAAAAAGAGGAAACTCTGAATACTAATCCAACGTTAATCGCACAAAAATCCCATTATACTGTACAGGCAGGGGACTGGATCTCGAGATTGGCAGATAATATCAATTTTTGTGATAAGGATCATTTCCTGCTTGATTTTTCACGTGAATTGAAACGATGTGAACGCAGTACAGGGCAGTTTTTTCTCGTACTTATCGATATAACTTCGCTACTGCGTACCGAGAAAACAGAGCATCGACTTTACCGGATGTGTCGACGATTGTTACAATATCTGAATACCAATATGAGGGATGTTGACAATAAAGGTTGGTATAAAGAAGGGCGGATCATCGGGATCGTGTGTCCCGGGGTTGGAGTAAACGGGAAAGACGCGGTGCTTGCCAAAATTAGAGATGCACGCATGAAAGCGTTTGGAGTAGAGAATGGCGAGCAGGTTGAGGTGGCAAGCAAAGCATTCCCCGGGGAGTTCAAAGATAACGAAACCGATCAGCGGATATCGATTCGTGGAGTAGATATCAATGTATACCTCGATCAGTTCGCCTCAAATAGACTGCGAAGACGTCTGCTTGCCGTAAAGAGGGCCCTTGACATAGTGGGAAGCATAACTGCGTTGCTTTTATTTTCCCCGGTGTTTATAATTACCTCTCTTTGTATTAAAATAAGTTCAAAAGGACCTGTGTTTTACAGACAAAAAAGAGTGGGGCAGGGCGGCAGGACATTCAATATGCTCAAATTCCGCTCGATGTATGTTGATAACGATGAATCGATACATAAGGAATTCGTGACCCGGTATATAAAAAGTCAGATTAAAGAGGAAGATGCTGGTGAAGAAAATGCATGCGCCTTTAAGATGAAAAACGATCCGCGCGTCACGTCGGTTGGAAAGTTTATTCGGAAAACCAGCATTGATGAATTGCCACAGCTTTTCAACGTTCTTTGGGGAGAAATGTCGCTTGTCGGGCCCCGACCTCCGATCCCGTATGAAGTAGAAGAGTACCTGGCATGGCATACGAGAAGAGTCCTCGATATGAAGCCGGGCATCACATGCTTCTGGCAGGTAGAGGGGCGAAGTACCACAACATTTGAAACAATGGTTCGTATGGATATTCAGTATTCCAGAAAATGGTCCATATGGCTCGATCTTAAATTATTATTCCTGACCCCTGTCAGTGTAATAAAGACAAAAGGCGCGTGCTGAGCGTCATTTTGCAAAGAGAGGATTTGATTGTTTTAGCTGGCGTGTTATTAGTGAGGGCTTTTTTTCGGGTAAATAACGAACGAGAAACATCATATTAATTTCTCAACTTATTTACTGGTCGGTTATTATATCTGTCTAAAAGGAAGGAAGGGACGTATGATTCACATTGGTGTCATTGGATATGGGTACTGGGGACCGAATATCGTAAGAAATTTTTATGCTGCCGAGGGAGCAACAGTTGATATGGTATGTGATCAGAATCCCGAGGTGTTGAAAAAGGTTTCCAAAATATATCCCGAAATTTCTCTGGTGAATGATCACGATTCGGTTCTCACCAATGAAAAGATAGATATCGTCGCGGTGGTTACTCCGGTCTCCACGCATTTCGAACTGGCAAAAAAGGCGCTTGAAAATGGAAAACACATATTCGTTGAAAAACCGTTTACTTCCACCGTCGCACAAGCGCAGGAACTGATAGAGATTGCGGTACGGAAAAATCTTCGTATTATGGTCGATCACACATTTCTTTTTACCGGTGCGGTCAGGAAAATAAAGGAGATTCTTTCCCGGCACACTCTGGGAGATCTTTATTATTACGACTCCACCCGGGTGAATCTCGGGTTGTTTCAGCATGATGTTAACGTGATATGGGATCTGGCGCCACATGATTTTTCGATAATGGAGTATTTGATAGACGAAGAGCCGGTATCGGTAGTTGCCACAGGGATGAATCATGTGGGTGATATGGAAAATATCGCCTATGTCACCGTCTATTTTCAAAACAATTTGCTGGCTCATTTCAATGTCAACTGGTTGTCGCCGGTCAAGGTGCGACAGACATTGATTGGCGGAGAGAAAAAAATGCTGGTATGGAATGACATGCAGCCGGATGAAAAGATAAAGGTCTACGATAAAGGGGTCTCGACAACCTCGCGTGAGGGAATATACAAACTACTCGTGAGTTATCGATCCGGAGATATGTTCGCGCCGAAAGTAGACCCGCAGGAAGCCCTGAAACTCGAGTGCAATCATTTTATTCAGTCCATCAATGAAGGCAAAGATCCGATAAACGACGGAGCGCAGGGACTTGCGGTAGTGAAACTGCTTGAAGCGTGCAACACCTCGCTTAGAAACAATGGAAAAATGGTTACGCTAACCTGAATTATTTGAAAAGAGCAGGCTATATGGCATACAACATGATTGCGGATGATGTGGTGATGGGTGGTGATGTGAGACTTGCCCACTTTATCAATTTATACGGATGCATCATAGGCGATTGCACCAGAATAGGAACGTATGTGGAAGTACAGAAGGGGGCGGAAATAGGGAAAAACTGTAAAATCCAGAGTCACTCCTTTATCTGCGAAGGCGTAGTGATTGAAGACGAATGCTTTATCGGACACGGCGTCATGTTTACGAACGACAAGTATCCGCGAGCCGTTGCTCACGATGGTTCCATGCAGACAGATGATGACTGGCAATGTATCCCCACGCGCTTAAAAAAAGGCGCATCCATTGGTACCAACGCGACTATTTTATGTGGTGTAACGATCGGCGAGGGTGCCATCGTGGGTGCCGGCGCTGTAGTAACCAGAGACGTAGCCGCCAATACGATCGTAGCGGGCAATCCGGCAACAATTTTACGAAAGGATTATCATGAGTGACGCAGTGCCGTTTTTAGACATACCTGGGATGCACCAGCCGCTGCACAAGGAGTTGACGGCCATATTCGAACAAGCCCTGCAGACCGGGCGTTTTATCGGCGGGGAGCATGTCTCCGGTTTTGAAGCTGATTTCGCTGCATTTTGTGATACCGCACACTGCGTGGGCGTGAATTCAGGTACCGACGCGCTACGCTTTGCCCTGCTGGCATGCGGTATAATGCGTGACGATATGGTCATTACCACCCCGCATACGTTTATCGCGACCACCGAGGCCATTACCCAGACGGGCGCACTGCCTTTGTTCGTTGATATAAAGAAAGATACGTATAATATAGATATCGACGTGCTCGCGCAGTTTCTTGATAACGAATGCACCTTCGACGCAGGCGCGCGCGTGACCCGTCATGATGTGACACAGAAGCCGGTACGGGCAATCATTCCCGTACACCTGTACGGACAGACCGCAGACATGGATGCACTCTGTACGCTGGCCGCCAGGTATAATCTGGCGATCATAGAGGACGCCTGTCAGGCACATGGGGCGCGGTATTTTTCCAGAGAACACCATCGCTGGGAACACGCTGGTTCGATGAGCGATGTCGCGGCATTCAGTTTTTATCCGGGAAAGAACCTCGGTGCCCTTGGCGAAGGGGGAGCGGTGACTACGGACAACGAAGAGATCGCACAAAAGGTCCGCATGCTGCGCGACCACGGTCAGGCCAGAAAATATTATCACGAGATCGAAGGGTATAACGGCCGGCTCGATGCTATCCAGGCCGGGGCGCTGCGCATCAAGCTGAAACACCTGTCCACATGGAACGAACAGCGCCGCGCCTGTGCGCTTGCCTATAACCAATCGCTCGCACAGATACCCCGGGTGCGTGTCCCGTTCGTGCCCGACTGGGCAGAGGCGGTATATCATCTATACGTCATTCGTGTCGCTGACCGCGATGCCCTGGGGACCTATCTCAAAGACCGAAACATCGGCTCAGGCCTGCATTATCCTGTCCCGCTGCATCTGCAGAACGCGTACGCACATCTCGGTTACAAAGAGGGTGACTTCCCGGTGACCGAAACGATCGCAAAAGAGATCATATCTTTGCCCATGTTTCCCGGTATAACCGATGAACAGATAGAAACGGTTGTCAAGGCAGTTCGATCATTTTTCAAGTAATAAATGCGATACGCTGGCGTCCGGAGATAGGCGATCCTACAATAATGGGGTGGGTTACGGTGCTATTTTATTTTGTGGGTGCGGGTGCGGCCGTATGGGTGATAGTATGTGGCAAAAAAAATGGAGTAGCCGCAGGCCGGGATGTGACCGTATGGACAGTTATCGCGATCTGTATGACCATACTTGCAATAAACAAGCAACTCGACCTTCAGTCACTATGTACCGATATAGGACGGGCTCTGAGCAAAACACAGGGCTGGTATGAACAGCGAAGAGTAGTACAGAAGTGGTTCGTTGTTGTGTTCGGTATTTCAGGGTCGGTACTGTTTTTACTCGTAGCCTTGGTATTCAGGCGATGCATGCGACACTACCTGTTGCTCTGGACAGGGAGCGCCTTGCTGGGGATCTTTTTGGTGATTCGTGCAGCTTCATTTCATCATTTTGATGCGCTTATCAATTGTGCTCCATATGGAGTACGGCTGAACTGGGTATTCGAGCTCAGCGGAATATGTCTAATTACTGCGGCGGCTTGCCGGGATGTGACTGCACACAGAAAAATGATGTGACTTGGCTTTTTACCGAAGGTGTGTGTATCGGAACACGATGAGAGTAGTAAATCCACTTACATATCAGGACTGGGACGACCGGGTTCTTACTTTTTCGGATTATTCAGTATCGCACAGTCAGTTTTGGGCAAAAACACTGTATGATGCGTACGGATACAGCCTCTGTTATTTTGCAGAAGAAGACAGGGGTGCGTTTCATACTGTAATTCCGGTAATGGAAATAAAAAGCATAATTACCGGTATTCGTGGTGTATGCCTGCCGTTTACCGATTTTTGTGTGCCGATTACCATCTCACCGTCCGGTATCGATGCCTGTTTTAAAAGAATTGTTGAATACGGCCGTATACATAAATGGAACTATATTGAGACCAGGGGATGGGATCGATTTGTGCGATCCCCCGCAGATGCGATAAAATGTTATGAACATGTAATTCATCTTGGAGACAGCGAGTCGCGATTATATGCACAATTCAGGCATAGCACACAAAGAAATATCAAAAAAGCAATTACACACAAATTGACCGTTTCTGCAGAACGATCTTTTAGTGCCGTCGGTTCTTATTACTCTCTGCACTGTGCGACCCGAAGGTCTCACGGGCTTCCGCCTCAGCCGTTTTCTTTTTTTTCTGCATTACATGCGAACATTCTTAAAAACAACAGGGGATTTATTGTACTTGCCCGATATAATAATAAGCCTGTTGCCGGGGCGGTCTTTTTGCTTTTCGGGAAAAAGGCGCTTTATAAATACGGCGCCTCATCAAAACGATTCCAGTTTACACGTGCAAACAATCTTGTAATGTGGCACGGAATAACGCAATGCGTTCGTAACGGATGTCACAGCCTTTCTTTGGGTAAAACGTCAGCGCAAAACAAGGGGCTTTTGCAGTTTAAAAACGGATGGGCTGCGGATAAAAAGGTTCGGTACTATAGCAGGTATTCACCTGCCAAAGAATGTGACGTAGCTGTAAAAGACAAAGTGTTCGGTGTGCATCGCCATTTATTCAGGGTGTTACCCTTACCTTTGCTGCAGATTGTCAGCAGGGTAGTATACAGGCATATTGGTTGAATGACATCTGGTTGCAATAAAAAAATCATAGATCTTTTCTATATTTTCAAACCGTGTATACCGCGTGTTGCACAGGTAGCGATCCGAAGCTGGTACGCTCGAAAAAAACAGCGTGTAGGGCTCCAGAATTGGCCGATAAATCCCGCCACTTCCCAAAAACCCGATCATTGGTCCGGCTGGCCGGATAAAAAACAGTTCGCGTTGGTGTTAATTCATGATGTAGACACGTGGCAGGGAATGGAAAAATGTCCTGATCTTATGGAATTAGAAAAAAAAGTGGGCATTAATTCGGCATATTTTTTTGTTCCTGAAAAATATCGCGTTGATTCAGGTTTAATAAAAAATATCCTTGATCAGGGAAATGAAATTGGCGTACACGGGCTTATCCACGACGGAAAATTGTTTCGATCACGACCTCTTTTTTCAAAACGGGCTTCCCGGATAAACGAATATATTTCTCAATGGGGCGCACGTGGATTCAGCGCTCCTTCGATGCATTGTAATCCGCAATGGCTTAATGAATTAGATGTTGATTACAGTATTTCGACACTTGATACCGACCCGTTCGAGCCGAATCCGTGTATATCGGGTACGATTTTTCCTTTTTATTTTTCGTTCGATAACAGACGTATCCTGGAATTGTCTCACACAATGGTCCAGGACTTCACCTTGTTTATATTGCTCAGGCAGCAGACAATAACTATTTGGAAGCAGAAGCTTGACTGGATAGCTGCACATAACGGCATGGCGCTTTTGAATACGCATCCCGATTATATGAATTTTGGTTGCCGGCGGTTCCGGTATTATGAATATGACGCCCATCTCTATGAACAATTTTTACAGTATGTGATGGATCGATATGGGGAACACGTGTGGATTACAAGACCTTCTGACGTAGTCGATAAAGACATTTTGAATAGTAATGAGAGCAAAAAACGGCCCTTTACATCATAATTGCAGCGTATGACGCCTCTTGCCTTAGTTATAACACTGATATTGGGGATATTGATTATCGTCCTTCCAAGAGAATGGGCTCCTATACCATTACTTATCGGGGCTTGTGGACTGCCCGCCCGTTCTAAGATGCTTATTGGTCCCTTTGATTTTACCGCATTGCGAATACTGGTGCTTTTTGCTCTGATTCGGATAATAATACGAAATGAACTGTCGGAAATACAGATTAACAGAATAGACGTGGCGATCTTATTATATGTTATCGCGATGGTTGGTACCGGTGCGGTGAAACCACGAAGAGATTTGTCATTTGTGTACAGGCTCGGGACTCTGTATGATACTCTGGGGTTTTATTTTTGTTTTCGATGCTGGGTGCGTGAAAAAAAGGACATTTTAAGTACGGTTTCAGCATTTTCCATCGTTCTTTTAGTAATGGCCCTGGAAATGACATATGAAAAAATGAATGGATTTAACCTGTTTTCAAAACTTGGAGGGGTATTATCGCATCCATTGATAAGAGATGGAGAAATTCGCGCACAGGGAGTCTTTGCCCATTCCATTCTGGCCGGTACTGTCGGGGCTACTTCCATCGGTCTTTTCGCAGGGATGTGGTGGCAAAACAAAAAATGGCGCATTTACTCACTTATTGGTGTTGGCGCAAGTATCGTTATTGCGATGGCTTCCGCTTCAACAGGACCGATAATGAGTGTTTTTATATTGTGCGTTGGTATGAGCGCCTGGGTTGTACGTGAGAGAATGGGGTTAATCAGATGGAGCATGCTGATCGGTTTGTTACTGGTTGAATTGTTTATGAAATCTCATGTGTGGTATTTAATGGCACGAGTCGACCTGACAGGATCGAGTACCGGCTGGCACCGTGCGGAGCTTATTAATAACGCATTTCAACACATTGGAGAATGGTGGCTGATAGGAACTGATTATACAAGGCACTGGATGCCTACCGGAGTGAGCTGGAGTCCCTTGCATACGGATATAACCAATCAGTATTTGCAGATTGGCGTGCATGGAGGATTGATTTCGATGGTCTTTTTCATCCTGATTATTGTTCAGGGCTATCGGCAGGTCGGTGCCATAATAGCGTACCTTCCATCGGAGGAGATCGCTACCAAATTTCTAATATGGACCTATGGCGCCACATTGTTTTCCCATACCATCACCTTTCTTTCCGTAAATTACTTCGATCAGTCAAAGATGTTTTTCTTCCTTAATATTGCCCTTATTTCCAGTGCGTCCTTTCTTCTATATGAAGATAACGCATGTCACGAAAAAGTGGAGTCAGCGTATCTTAATGAGTAGAATCGGCATGATAGTCTTCTCCTATTATCCTTCCGATCCGCGAGTGAACCGGGAGGCTGAAGCGCTCAGCAACACAGGGTTTGATGTAGATGTTATCTGTCTAAAAGGTGAGAATGAATCAGAAAAAGAAGAAATCAACGGGGTGCATGCTGTTCGCTGCAATCTTAAACGTTCCAGAAAGAGTAAAATGTCATACCTTTTTGAATACGGGATATTTGGATTATATGCATTCTATATGATATCGATACGAGCGATATTCAGAAAGTATACAGCGATCCATGTACATAATATGCCTGATTTTTTAGTGTTTTGCGCGGCGGTACCCAAGCTGTTCGGATGTAAAGTGATCCTTGACCTTCATGATCCGACACCAGAAGTGTTTATCACAAAATATTCAATACCAGAACGTTCTCTGGTAATACGATTGCTTGTTTTTATCGAAAAAGTCAGTATCGGTTTTTCTGATTTTGTTATTACTCCAAACGAAGCCTTTAAAAACTTATTTATTGAAAGAGGGTGTCCCAGCAATAAAATAGCAATAGTAATGAATTCTCCTGTGGAAGATATATTTAATAAAAATGGCCACGTTGAGAATGCACATACACAACCAACATCCGCGTACACAGTTATGTACCATGGCACCATAGTTGAGCGTCATGGCCTTGACGACGCTTTGAAGGCTATCAAGACTGTATCGAAAACCATACCCGATATCCGATTCCTGGTTTGTGGTGACGGTGATGAATTCGTATGTACGTTTAAAGCTATGATAAAGGAATTGAATCTGGATAATATCGTTACCTATTTGGGAAGGCTGAGCTATCGGGAGATAGCAGAAAGAATCGCGGAAATAGATCTGGGACTGATTCCCAATAAAATGTCAGTATTTACTAACATTAATTTCCCCACTCGAATATTCGAATATATCGCTATGGATAAGGTGTGCATTGTTCCGCGTACAAAGGGGATACTTGATTATTTTACAGATGACGATATCTTTTTTTTCCACCCGGGTGATGTAAGACAGCTGGCTGAACGCATCAGCTTTGTGTTGCGTAATAAAGAATCCGCTCAAAACGTTTTGAAAAGGGGGAAAAACATCTACCTGAAACACAGGTGGAGTATCGAGAAGAAAAAACTGACCAATCTTTATTCTACAATCCATCAACGCACGCATTGCCAATGAACGGTCTTTCATACATACTTATAACCGCAGCAAAGAATGAAGCAGCCAATATCGGAGAAACACTCGAAGCGGTCTGTTCACAAACCGTGAAACCTGTTAAATGGATCATAATAGATGATGGTTCGACAGATAACACGTTGGATGTTATCGAGCCATTTCGTACACAATACGATTTTATCGTTAGCAAATCAACGCATACCAGGAACAGTAAATGCAACTTTTCTTCCAAAGTACACGCGATAAATGCAGGGCTGGAAGAGGTGAAGGGAATCGATTACGATCTACTGGGCATTGTGGATGCAGATATTTCTTTTCAAAACGATTATTATGAGCAGATGCTTAAAGAGTTTGAGAATAACCCGAATCTGGGTATCGGGGGAGGACAGGTCTATGATGTGATTGATGATGAATTGGTTCGTCGTTTCCCCTCACCTCATTCGGTGAGTGGTGGTATTCAGCTGTTTCGGAAAAAATGCTACGATGAAATTGGTGGGTTACCGTTTTTAAAGCACGGTGGTGAAGATACGGTTGCGGAAATGACTGCAAAGATGAAAGGGTGGAAGGTATTGACATTCATGGAACTGACCGTTTCACACCATAAATGCACAGGTGTATCGCAGGGCAATCCAATAGTTTCCAGATTCAAGTTGGGCTTTCGCGATTACATCTATGGATCGCATCCGATATTTGAAGCCGTAAAGTGTGTCCGCCAGTTGCGGGCACGGCCTGTGATACTTGCCGGGCTCTTGCGTTTTATGGGCTTTATGTACTTTTTTTTAAAAAATGAAAAAAGGCCTGTGAGTCAGTCTTTGATCGAATATGTGCAACGGGATCAACTTGACAGGTTGAAATTGAGGTTTTTGGCTTCATACCCGCTGGGTGATCCGGTTTTTTTCAACCGGATTATTAAAATAGTCATTTCAATATTGTACCTGCCTGCTCTTATGTTTTTTTTCCGGATTTCCGGCAAAAAGCGATGTGTGGTACTTACGTATCATGGAGTGACTGAAGAAAAAATCCCCGGATTCGAGCGCCAGATGCAACTCGTTAAAAAATATACGTCGTCTCTCGATGTACTCAGTCTGTCGGCAAAAAAGAGCGGAAAATGGTATTCATTGCTTACGTTTGATGACGGTTTTAGGAATGTGTATCTCAATGCCTTGCCTTTTCTTGAAAAATTGCAACTTCCTGCGGTGCTGTTCGTACCGAGTCATAATCTTGGGAAAAAACCGCAATGGTTGAAAAATGAGGAAATACCGGATAAAGAATACGTGATTATGAACGAAGATGAAGTGAAGGAATGTAACAGCAACAGGTTGTTCATCATCGGGTCTCATTCAAAGAACCACTTCAGGCTTACGGAATCAATTGAACAACAAGCGGTTGAAGAAATTCAGGAGTCAGGGGAAACACTGAAGGAGTTGTTACACGAAGATATCCACTATTTTAGTTTCCCTCATGGCGCGTATAAAAGGTCTCATATCAAAGCAGCCATGCGATGTCATTACAAAGCCGTCTTTTCTATGGAACCATCTCTGTTTTATCCCTCGTCCGATTCATTCGTAATTGGGCGCATTCGTGTCGATCCGGACGAATGGCCAATTGAATTTCTGCTTAAATTATATGGCGCATATTCATGGTTTGCTGTTGTTCAAAAAACAGGGGCACTTTTCGGAAACGTATTCACCCGGAATAAAAGATAACGGTGTTACACGAGATTATGCATTCATGTAATGGCTGCCAATACTATGCACCCACCGGTGCTTACTATACAACATTAACATAGCGTAGTCGGGGTGGGCATAGGAACATCTCGCAGGCGTTATAAGGGATCGATTTTTTTTGATGAGTGAATTGCTTGTAAGATTCAGGACATTGTTCAGATCAGATTCGGTGAAAGGAAAGTTTTTTCAAAGTGCCGGATTGTTATCCATAGCCTCAGGGATCGAAAAGGCCGGTCGTTTTGGCAGAAACATGCTCATTGCAAGAATTTTATCCCCTGAGCATTTCGGTTTGATGGCAATGGTGCTTGCAGCGACCTGGGCAACAAAAGCATTCACCCAGGTGGGAGTGCAACAGTGCATAATTCAACATAACAAAGGTGAAAAATCGAGATTTTTGCATACAGCATGGTCGTTTTCAGCTGTTTTTTCGATATCGATATTTATAATCGCCTTTTTTTGCTCTCCCTACATTGCCGATTTTTACGGTGAGCCCAAGCTGTCGGTTCTTTTGCGTGTTTCATTAGTAGTGATTATTCTTGACGGAATAATCAGTCCCCGTACCTATACACTCGAAAAACAGCTCAATTTTAAAAAATGGGTGGTCATCCAACAGGGTGCTGGGTTATGTAATATCGCAATCGCTATAATTCTTTCTTTAATTCTTGAGAATATCTGGGCACTGGTTTTTGCATTGGTAGGAGAGTCCGTCTTTCGCTTCGCAGGCTCATATATTCTATGTCCTTTTATTCCAAAATTCGCCTTTTATAAAGAATACAGAAGTGATATTTTCAGGTTTACAAAAGGAATAATAGGGTTACCTGTTTTAATGTTGATTTTTCAACAAATGGATATCTTCTTTTTAGGTAAACTGGTTCCGAAAGAGGATGTCGGGAAATACCATCTTGCATTAGTTCTCGGAAGACTGCCGTATATGATCTATATGACCGGTTTCAGCAAACTTATTCTGCCGCTTTTTTCCAAATTCAAGCATGATGAACAAAAGTTTACGGCTTCACTTTTGCGTATATCAAAAACGATCGTCTTTTTTGGCATGCCTCTTATCTGCTTTTTTGTTCTGTTTGGAGAATCGATTCTTTCGCTCGCCTATGGCCCGGAATATCGGGTGGCGGCAGGTGCATTCGCCTTTCTGGCGATCTATTTTTTTTCCCGGATATTTAGCGAGATATTGGCCGGTGGTTTTATTTCACTGGGAAAACCCGGGCAATACAGAAATTATTCAATAATCCGCTTAGCTGTTGCGTTGTTGTTGTTGTATCCTCTGATTGCAGTATACGGAATCTCTGGAGCGGCCGCAACAATGATGGTTTCTACACTTGCATTCTGGTTAATGATGCTGAATGGTTTGAGCAAGCATGTTTCTATAGATATATTCGCCTATTTATCACATTTTGCCCTTGCAGTACTCTTAAGTTTTTTAACAATTGGATACGGCCTTTCCCAGCAGTATATCGGGATTGAATCCAGTGTCCTCAGAATGAGCTCTGGGTTAGCCGTACTATGCATAAACTGGCTGTTGGTTGGCTACATCCTCTTTCGAAAAAAGTCTTATGCAGGCACACGTGGAAAAGCGTAATGAATGGAGTGGACAATACGAAAAAAAAGAAAATAGCGTTGCTTGGGGCACTGCCGGACCACCCGAACAAAGGATGTGCGGCTTTGGCCTATGGGGCTCTGGATGTACTTTCCGAGGTGTTCCCGACGTATGATATTCAGCTAATGAATTATTTCAAGATCAATCCCCGGCGTATGGAAATCACGATTGCCGGTAATAAACAACTCGAACTCGACATAATTGATCTTCGGTTTTCCAAAAACATTATCCTTACTAATAACATCGCGCTGTTACTAATGTGCGCGGCTTTTGTGAGGATGATACCAATACCACTTATGGTCCGCAAAATGTATAACATCTTCCCGCGTATGAAAGCAATTCAAAAAACCGACTGTTTCTTTGCGGTTTCGGGTGGAGACAGCTTCAGCGATATTTACGGTCTAAAGCGATTTTTTTATGTTACGCTCCCATATCTGCTTTTAACGATAATGGGGAAAAGAGTCGTTTTTTTGCCTCAGACCTATGGCCCCTATAAAAAAAAAGTAACGCAAATTGTAACGCGCCTCATATTATCGAAAGCAGAAATGATTTTTTCGAGAGACAGGCACAGTATCGATGAGATCGCTGCATTATATAAAGATAAGAACTCTTTGCGCAGGATTCGTTTCTGCTATGATGTTGCATTTTTATTGAAACCTGAAGTGCCACCGGATCCTCTTCTTGTCGACGGGGAAGGTGTATCGGAAGAGATAATCGGTCTTAACGTCAGTGGATTACTTTTTTCGGGCGGATATAATGCAAAAAACCAATTCGGCCTGATCGCAGACTACCGTGAGCTGATCTTTTCAATCATTGACTGGATACAGGAATTGAATTCCACTACGCTTATGCTCGTTCCTCATGTATTCGGCAATGCGGCTGAAAACGATCTCGATGCATGCACAAGCGTATATAATTCATTCGCGTCGCAGAGAAAGAAGAATGTGTTGTTAATAGATACGGAGCTTTCGCCCGGTCAATTGAAATGGTATATAGGCAATTGCTCGTTTTTTATCGGATCGAGGATGCATTCCTGCATCGCCGCAATAAGTCAGGCCGTTGCCTGTGTTCCCGTTGCGTATAGCAGAAAATTCGAGGGGATCATGGAGACAATGGATGCCCGTAACCTGGTAGCGGATCCAAGAAAGTGTACGGTTACACAGATAATGGACCAGATACTGAAGAGCTATGAATCGAGAGAAACCATACGAAATACGTTACGCACCAAAATGTCGCATGTAACGCATGAAATTATCGACTCTCTTAGTTCAGTGCATATATAAGGGAAACATGAAAAAAATCGAATCGATAACTGATGTGGTTTCATGGAGATTGTGTACCGGTTGTGGCGTCTGTGTTGCGATGTGTCCGGAGCATAAGATCAAAATGGTGCATGTAGAATCGCAGGGGAATCGTCCAATTCTGGATGACGATAACTGCGGTGATTGTCGTATCTGCCTTGATGCCTGTCCTGGTATGGGGTATCAGCAACATAACGTAGCGACCAATGAAACAGCTGTTTCACTGTACCGGACTTGGGGGCCGATTCGTGAAATATATGAAGGCTTCGCCTGTGATCCGCAATTGCGTCATAAAGGCTCTTCCGGTGGACTGGTAAGTGCATTAACGCTTTATGGTCTTGAAAAAGGCGGTTATTCGGGGGCAATTCAGACAACAATGGATCCGGATAGTCCGACACAAAACAAATCTATCTATTCCACAAGTCGCAGTGACGTAGTGGCAGCCACAGGATCGAGATACTCGCCGTCTTCGCCGGGCGAGATTCTTTCACGGGTAAATACTACTGAAGGCAAAACTATTTTTACCGGTAAACCGTGTGATATCGCCGGCCTGAGGAAAAGCTGCACGCTGAATCCGACACTGGATGAAAAAACAGGCATCGCCCTGGGTATTTTTTGCGCGGGGACTCCACCAGCAGATGCGACAAAAAAGTGGATCCAAAAGATTTCGGATACTTCTATCGATGATCTTCTGTCTTTGAGATACAGAGGGAACGGGTGGCCGGGCTTATCTACTGTAAGGACAAAAGATAATAGGGAGTATACAAAGACATATGATGAATGCTGGTCTTTTCTTCAGCAGTTCAGACCGTATCGCTGTTATTTATGTCCTGACGGAACAAGTGAATGCGCTGATATTTCCTGCGGAGATCCATGGTACAGGGAAAGAACCGATAACGAAGAGGGGTATTCTCTTGTTCTTGTCAGAACAGAAAAAGGTGCTGATTTTCTTAGGAAGGCCCTGACCAATGGGTATGTAAACGTTATCCCTGTAAGTGAAAGCGCATTGTGGAATTCGCAGAAAGGAATGCCGAATAACCGTGGTGCCTTATGGGGCTGGTCGACTTCTATGTGGGCTTGTGGTCTGGAGACACCGGTGTATAGGGG
>CAZPUS010000016.1:0-28426 GCA_964589825.1 uncultured Fibrobacterota bacterium
GGAGAGACAAAAATGCGCGCGTTGATTTCTACACTTTTATTTTCGTCTTCACGGGCCGGAGTGACAAGAATATAGGGCAGTTCGTGATACCCTGACACAATACCGCTTACCGGTTTGCGAAATATTTTGGTCTGACGGAATATCCGCTTGAATGAAGGGTTGTTCAGATAGCTGGCGTTTCCTCCAAATTGTAGCATGCCACTAAAAATAATTCATCAGGAGAATCTATACAACCGACCGCGGACGGCGTTTCTATTTTTGTTTGACTATGCAGGTGTTTTGTTAGTATATTTTTAAGCACAGGATTTGTGTAAACAGGGAATGTGAGGGCGTGTAGCGGTGGTGGGGGTAAAGAGTGTAAGAGAAGCCGGGGTATCTAGTAAATTCAGTTATGATGTGTCGGTAAGCCTGCATATGGTGGCCGGCTATGATCTCCTGCCATGATCTTCACGTGAGGAGGTGTCCGATGTTATCCCTTGATCAGTTCGATCAGAAAAAGAACGAATTACTTACCAACACGCTGTCGTTGTTGCTGCCGCTTCGCTTCTCCCGGCGCATGATTCTTTCCCATGCAGAGGCGAAACTGCGCGATTTTATGATCAATAAAAACGATCGTCCTCCCGGCGTTCCCCTGCGGGCGAAAAAAGATGCGGCAACGGTACTGTGCAACCTGCTTCGACGCATAAACAGAGGATACGAGCAGGGATATATTTCTGGACGCTACATACATAAATTCATCCGTCCCTTTGTGGCTGCAGGTGCACCCAACGAGGAGAAAGACCGTGAATTCAGTGCAAAGTACGGATTCAATCCGCCGCTTTTTATGGTGGTTGCGCCTACCCAGGCCTGCAATCTCAATTGCGAAGGCTGTTATGCGAACTGCGATGCAGCCCATACCACAACCATGGAATACGATGTGCTGGTACGGATGCTGCGGGAAAAACGAGAATCATGGGGCTCGCGATTTACCGTGATTTCAGGGGGGGAGCCGTTCATGTATCAAAGCAGGGGTAAAACGATGTTCGATCTGTTCGAGCAATTTCCCGAGACTATGTTTCTGGTTTATACCAACGGAACCCTCATAGATGAAAAGGTTGCTTCCAGGCTTGCGCAGCTGGGTAACGTTACACCCGCAATATCGGTGGAGGGGTATGAGCAAGAGACCGATCGACGTCGCGGCAAAGGAACGCATAAAAAGATTCTCCGGGCATTCGAGAATCTGCGCAATGCCGGTGTGATGTTTGGCATCTCGGTCACCGTGACCCGTAATAATGTCGCGCTGTTCAATGCGGGAATGGATACATTTCACGACTATTACATGAACACGCTGGGTGCTACCTATGCGTGGATGTTTCAGTATATGCCCATCGGGCGCAATCATGACACGTTTCATCTTGTGATAACCCCGCAGCAGCGCAAAAAACTGTGGGAGGAGACATGGCGCGTGGTGCGTCAGAAGCAGACATTCACCATCGATTTCTGGAATTCGGGAGCGGTTTCTTCGGGTTGCATATCGGCGGGCCGCTCCGACGGCTATATTTACGTTGACTGGAACGGCAATATCATGCCCTGTGTCTTCAACCCATACTACGAAGACAACATCCACGATATATACGCACGAGGCGGACACCTCGATGATGCGCTCTTTTCACCTCTGATGACGCGCATCCGGCAGTGGCAGCAGGAATATTATTTCAATGACCGTCCTCCCCGGCACAAGGGTAACGTTTTCTGCCCGTGTGTAATCCGTGATCATTACGACACGCTCTACCCTATTTTGCAGCAAACCGGTGCCAAAAGCGCCAATGAAGAAGCCCGTGAAGCGCTTTCGGATGAGGAGTATCGCAAAAACCTTATTAATTACGGCAATGAATGTTGTGCGCAGCTCGATCCCGAATGGGAGAAATACCGTGCTGAATAATATTATCCGTTATCTGACTCGCAGTGCGCACGCAACTCGGCGATAGAGGCTTTAAGGTC
The DNA here is from genome assembly GCA_964589825.1 of uncultured Fibrobacterota bacterium. Lineage (GTDB taxonomy): Bacteria > Fibrobacterota > Chitinivibrionia > Chitinivibrionales > WJKA01 > CAZPUS01. The sequence continues at coordinate 1,981 of CAZPUS010000016.1, forward strand.
CTGCTTGGAAAAATTGGAGGCGAGGGTCAGGGTTATCCGATTTGGTGAAATGCCGGTCTGCTCGCACAGCTGCGTGGCCTCTTTGATACGTTGTCTGCTCCAGAAATCTCCGTCAGTAAAGCTGCAGCTTTCCTGAGCACATCCGAGAACCAGTATTCCCTGCGCACCATATTCGAATGCCCTGAGCAGGGACGATGGTTTTATTTTGCATACACACGGGGTGCCCACAATCCCTACACCCGGCATGGTGTTGCGCACCCACGCGTTGACGGTGCTGAATCCGGGCTGATTGAAGAAGCAGTATATCAGAAGAACTCTCGTATGCGAGGTGTCGGTGCGGGAGCGGATAACTGCATGCTTGATCCGTTCGTTCATGGTCTCGACCTCTTCGATCCCGAAATCGATTGCATTTGCCGGGCAGGTCGCGTAGCATATACCGCAGCCGATACATTTATCCTTGTCAATTTCCACTCCGTCATTCCCCCCGGTGCGGGGAGCATCGTAAGGACAAACACGACTGCACGTAAGGCATGAGGCGCACAGATCCGTATCGATCTCCGCCCCCGCGCCGCAGTTAAGGCATCGTCGAGCCTCTTCGATAGCCTGTTTTTCACTAAAGGGCTTTTCGACAGGTACAAAGCTCGACGTTCGCCTGTGAGGACAGATGGAGTCGGTATCCCTTCGAGGCGTCTGTTTCACCTTTTCGGCGGTTTGTGACGGCAGCGTGCCGATTTTCTCCTTTTTCTCTATAACCGGTACTTTGGTCTCACCGAGATAGCGACGTATGGCCAGTGCTCCCTGTCGGCCGTGTGCCATGGCACTCACCGCCAGTCCGGGGCCGGTTACGATTTCGCCGCATGAGAATACACCATCGCGCATTGTTTTAAAGGTGGTATCGTCCCATTGCAGCATACCCCGGTCGGTAAGCTGGATACCCATATTGGCGAGATAATCGGTGTCTGCGTGCTGGCCGATCGCAAAAATCACCGTGTCACCTTCCACAATCGTAGTGTTGTGTTCGTTATACGAAGGACTGAACCGTCCGTTTTTGTCGTACACCGAGCTACACTCCCTGCATTTTACCCCTTCGATCGATTTGTCCTCACGCAGCACGATTTCCTGTGGTCCCCATCCAAGGTGCTCCATGATAACACCTTCTTCCTGTGCTTCGTCGATTTCCCATTCGTGTGCCGGCATCTGGTGTTTTTTCTCAAGGCTCAAAAGGCGTACCTGTCCGGCGCCCTGACGAAGTGCGGTCCGGGTGACGTCCATAGCCACGCATCCTGCGCCGATTACTATAACATGCGCACCGGATTTGAGCATATACGTGTCCTGACGTGCGTTGCGCAAAAAGGAGAGTGCATCCAGCACGTCACAATGATCGCTGTGAGGAAGCGGCAGCACTTTACTTTCGGGTAGGCCCAGTGCGAGCAGCACCGCGTCGAACCCTTCCTGCCACAGATCGTCAACAGTAATATCCGCACCAAATTCGACACCTACACGAAAAGATACTCCGAGTGCGCGGATTGCCTCGATATCCCGGTGGATGATCGAGAGGGGAAGGCGATAGGCCGGCACCCCGAATCGCAGTGCACCGCCGGGCTCTTCCAGTTTTTCGAATACCACTACGTCATAACCGCTCAGGGCCAGGTCGTGGGCCGCGGTAAGGCCGGCGGGGCCGGAGCCGATGACCGCGATACGTTTATGTTTTGGCGACTCCTGCAGGCTTTTTTCGTACGGACTTCGTGCGTCGCTGTTATCCATTATGTACTGCTTGAGTGCGCGTATAGCCAGCGGCTGGTCCACGGCACCGCGGCGACACTCCTCTTCGCAGGGGTGTGCACATATGTAGCCACAAATGCTTGGCAGCGGATTGGTACGGCGAATAACATTTGCCGCTTCTTCTACTTTACCCTGGGCCGCGAGCGAGATGTATTTCTGTACGTTCTGCGAAAGCGGACACGCATACTGACAAGGGGGGGCAAGGGAGTGATGTGCTTTTCTGAGATGTCTGTCTATTTCATGCATCATAGTTCTCTATTCCGAATTAATAATTGATACCTGAATTGAGCGTTTGTTTTCATGAAAGCTGCGGTGCGCCGTGCTGCTATTGTGTTTTCGAAAATTATGGGGCAACCTTGTTGGTTGTCTCATGGGGTTGGAGAATATAAGAGTAGTGCGGATTACAGCAGATTTCGCAAATAAAATCGTTCAATTCAGGTGATAGTAGTTCTTACAATATGAAGGTGTTCAAAAAGCGCTACGTTTACATAAAAAAATACAGGACGGTTACAAACCCGCCCGTTCCATTATATGCGGCACCTGCTCTTCTTTGTTGATTGCCATAATGTGTACACCGTCACACAGGGACGATTCTTTCAGACGCCGAATCGTTTCCGCCGCGATGTCGATCCCCGTTTCAAGACGCGTCCCTTTCGGTGAATCGGTGAGTCGCTGCAGCAGGGCATCGGGTATGCGTATACCCGGGATGTTATTCTGCACGTAGCGAGCCATTCCGGGGCTGGACAGCAGCAGTATCCCCGCAAGAATTTTTACATCCGGGGTGGTCGCACGCACCTTTGCCATGAAATTTTCAAAACGTCCGAGATCGAATACCGCCTGAGTCTGCGCAAATTCCATACCGGCAAGCGCTTTTTTCCGGAATTTCATCAGCTGGGGCTCTATGGGATCCGCTTCCGGAGTGACGACACCACCACAGCAGAATGATCCCGGGGAGGAGAGTTCGTTTCCCCCGAAATCGCGACCGTTTTCTATACATCGCACTGCCTGAATCAAATGAACGGAATCAAAATCGAAAACCCCTCTGGCATCAGGATGGTCACCGCTGGCGGGATGGTCACCGGTAAGGCAGACAACATTGTGGATGCCGAGTATATTGGCGGCAAGAAGATCTGACTGAAGTGCGAGACGATTACGGTCTCTGCAGGTAAGCTGCAGTATCGGTTCTCCCCCCCGCTGAAGTACGATGGCACATACACCAAGAGATGACGCGCGCATTACCGCGCTTTGATTATCGGTGACATTAACGGCATGGACACGATCCTTCAGAATATCGATATGATGATTCAGCGCATCGCTGTCACATCCTTTCGGAGGACCGAGTTCAGCGGTGATAACGAACTCACCGCGGGAGAACGCATCGCTGAGCTGAAAATGTGACATTAGCAACTATCCTTCTGATGCGGGGGCAGGGTGACGGTTTTATTGTCCTGATGTTGAGGACTGGTATGGCGGCTGTGTGAAGGAGGGGGATAGATAGTTTCGAGTTTATCGAGCTGTCCCAAAACCTCGAGACGACGGTAAATACGCGCCCATGCGCATTCTTTTTCCGGATCGACTTCGCACATTCCTTCGTGTGCACCCCCGCAGGGCCCGTTGAGCAGCCCCTTGGGACACGTGGTAACCGGACATATGCCGCCGGTTCTGTCGAGGATACATTCGCCGCAAAGGCTGCATCGCTCGCTCCAGTGCCCGACCGATTCGCTCGTACCCACGAATTTTGAATCCAATGCGGGATATACAGGAATCGGTTCGAGTTTATCTGCAACCAGTTGCACTCCGGCACCACATGCCATCGAAAGAACGGCTTCGCAGTTACGTGCTTTTTCGATAATGGCATCGACGAATTCGCCATCACACTGGCGTTCGATAGTTGTCGTGTGTACACGCAGTGCATTATTGTCCTGTTGTGCCGCGATACGAAGCTGCGAGGCGAGCGCCGTGGCCTGCCTGTCTCCACCCGCCATACATACGCTGGTGCAGGTGCCGCATCCCAGCACCATTACCGAATCGTGGCGTCGGATCATACGGTAAATATCGTCAAATAATTTCTGTTGAGCAACAATCATAATCGCGTCATGCTCCTGTTAAAGTGTAAACCCAGGGGCCGGAAAAAAGAGACTGCCCGCAGTAGCGCCCCGCGCTTATTCGGCCGAATCGATATGCCGTTTTAGTGCACGAGTCCATCGTTGATACGCGCTGAGATATGAGTCGCGAAGGGAGGGGTTCGGTTCTACTACGGATTGAACCGCAAAATTATTGAATGCCTGCTGTGCACTTTCAAATATTCCGGCTCCGATACCGGCACCGAGTGCGGCTCCCCGGGAGCCATCGGTGTCGTAAAGTTCTACCCGTGCGCCGGTTGTATTGGCGAATGCTTCGCAAAAAAGCGGACTCAAAAACATGTTTGCGTTTCCTGCACGTACGGTCTCGATCGCTACGCCCATATCTTTCATTACCGAAAGGCCGTAGTTGAGCGCAAAGGCGATACCTTCCTGTGACGCACGCAGAAGATGTGCCGTGGAATGCGTGTTGAAGCGCAGCCCTTCGATATGTGCGCCGATATCACGGTTGCCAAGCGAGCGCTCCGCCCCGTTTCCAAAGGGGATGCACATAAGCCCTTCCGCACCAATATCGACGGTCGCGGCTGAGCGGTTCATCTCTTTATAATCGAGTTCTGCTGCGGCGTCCGGGGCGTTCATTACATGGTGCTTGAGCCAGCTGTTGAGGATACCGGTTCCGTTAATGCACAAAAGCACACCGTAGCGGGGTGTTTCTTTTCTGTGGTTGACATGTACAAACGTGTTGACACGCGACTGCGGATCGTAGTCAGGGGTATCGCTGACCCCGTAGACGACACCCGAGGTCCCTGCAGTAGCGGCGATCTCTCCGGGATTGAGCACATTGAGTGAAAGCGCGTTATTGGGCTGGTCTCCACCGCGATAGGCGACAGGGATTCCTGCAGGTATGCCGAGTTCGGCAGCCGCCTCGGAGGCGACGCAGACATCGGTGCTGAAATTGTCGATTATTTCGGGCAGCAGAGAACGGGAAAAACCGAAATGATCCATAAGAAAACCCGCGACGTCGTTTGCGGAAAAATCCCACAGGATTCCTTCGGATAATCCGGACGGGGTGGTGGTCGATGTGCCGCTGAGTCGCCAGGCGATATAGTCGCCCGGAAGCATGATACGGGAAACCCGGGAATACAGATCGGGCTCATTCTCTTTCATCCATGCGAGTTTTGATGCGGTGAAATTACCAGGAGAATTAAGCAGCCTGTCAAGACATTGGTGGTGTCCAAGGTCATCGAATGCACGTTGGCCGTAGGAGACCGCCCGGCTGTCGCACCAGATAATCGCGGGTCGTACGACTTCCATGTTTTCATCGAGCGTTACCAGACCATGCATCTGGTAGGAAATTCCTACTGCGGTTATTTTATTAAGGTCTGCAGAAGCGGCAAGCGTTGTCGTGGCCTTTACGATATGCTCCCACCATGTACCGGGATCCTGCTGTGCCCAGCCAGGGTTTGGAGCTTCGATAGGCAGTTCCGTGACAGGTGAGGTGGCGGAAGCCACCGGTTTCATAGTCGCTGCGTCAAGTATGGATGCTTTTACCGATGAGCTACCCACGTCATAGCCCAGCAGATAGGTGGTGTCGGTCATCGTGAGGTCCTTTTTACAGGTTTTGCGGTAAGATAAAAAAATAGATAACTGAAGCCTGATGGTTCAAATCGGCATAAGAATGCAGCAATAGTGTGCAGCAGCGGGAGGCTATCGACCCTCTTTATGCTCGTCCGTCGTAATAAGCCCCATATGCTGTACCCTTTTTTCCCAGTTCTTGCGTGCCTGTTGTTGCATATTCTGTATGCTGTCCTGTTCGTCCATGATATCGGTGCCCACAAGCGTTTCGATTACGTCCTCCATGGTTACCACGCCCCGGGTCTCTCCGTGCTCTCCTACTACTACCGCGATTTGAGTGGAAAGGTTTACCAGCTTGTAGAAGACCTTCATAAGCGGCATGTATTCGGGTACCATCGGGATCTCCCTTCGAATCGCGGAGAGAGGCTGCTCGTCTTTGCGGTCTATGATGTGCTGCAGAATATCGTCTTTGAGCACAAAGCCGGTTATGGCATCGATGGTATGATGGTATACGGGAATTCGCGAGACCCGCAGATTCGGATGTGCGTCATGAAACTCGCGGACCGTTTGGTCCTGAGACGCCGCTATTAGTATAGTACGTGGTGTCATAGTGTTTTTAACATGTATCTGGTTGAATTTCATGAGGTTTAACAACACTCCCGATTCTTTGGAGTCAAAGACGCCTTCCTGCACACCTTTTTCTGCGAGTGCTTCGATTTCGGATCTGTTCAGAGAATGTGACACGGTGTCTTTTTGCAGCAGTCCGGATATGAAATTTGAGAGCCGAATAAAGGGATAGAGCGGGGAGTATATGAGTATATTCAGAAGCGGGGCGCTCAGGGGTGCAAGCTGCTTCCAGTAAGTGGCGCCCAGGGTTTTGGGGATGATTTCCGAAAAAATGAGAATCAGGAGTGTAAGCAGAGCCGAGACAACAGAGACATACTCTTTTCCCCAGATGTGCTGAGCCCGTGCGCCCACCCCCGCCGCACCTATGGTATGGGCGAACGTGTTGAGCGTAAGGATCGCGGAAAGTGGTCGGTCTATGGTATGTTTAAGACTCTGGAGTCTGTAGCCGGCTTTTTTGCCCTTGTTTATCAGTGCGCCTATATAGCTGGGCGTAATGCTCAGAAGAACCGCTTCGAGCACGGAGCATAGAAAGGAAAAAAAGAGTGCAACGAATAGATAAAGAAGAAGTAATAGCATAACGTGCAGAAAAAATACGAAATATGCAGTCGCGATCGCGAAGAGAGGCTTATAATCGGCAAAAAATCAGGATGACGCGAGAGCCATTCGGATAGGACGAGGAATGCGGACGGCTTTGCCGTGTTCATTGAGACATACCATGGTGATGTCACCGGTGGTGCAATGTGTTCCGTCTTCACGAAATATATCGGTCCGCATATCGATCGATGCGCCCCGCTGCGCGGTAATTACCGTTTCCACATCAATGAGGTCATTGTAGCGTGCCGGTGCATGGTAGTTGATCTGTGCTCTTGCTATGGCGAAGCTGATCCCCTGTTCGTGATACTGCTGCAGATCGATACCGAAACCGCGCAGCAGTTCGGTTCTGCTTCGCTCCATATAGCGCAGGTAGTTGGCATAGTAGACAACGTTTCCGCAGTCGGTGTCTTCGTAATAAATACGTATTTTCATTTTACCTGTGCAGTTTCTGATGTAGTGGAGTGTGATTGGGGCTCGATACGGTGTTCCTTGATTTTCCGCCACAGCGTCGATCGCGATATGCCTAATTTTTCGGCACTTTTTTTGTAATTGAAATCGAGAAGGCGCAGGGTTTTTTCGATGTGCGCCCGCTCTACTTCACGAAGCGAGGGGATGTCCGCTGTATCGGCCGGACGGGTGGGCGATTCGGGTGGTGCGATCTGAGCACGGCGGGTAAACATCACCTCGGGCAGGTCGTGTTCGGTAATTACCCCGTCTTCCGCAAGTACTCCGGCGTGTTCGATTATGTTTTCAAGCTCACGCACATTGCCGGGATAATCATAGTTTGCGAGTACCACTTCCGCCGGTTTCGAGATGCTGGTAATTTTTTTATCGTGTGTCTGATTAAATCGATGTACGAAAAAAGAGACGAGTTTCGGGATGGTTTCCTTGCGAAAACGCAGTGGCGGCATATGAAGATAAAAGATACAGATCCGATAGTAGAGATCTTCCCGAAACTCTCCTTTCTGTACCGCTTTGCCGATATCTTTATTGGTGGCGGCGATAATGCGTACATCGACGGTACGAAGTGCATTATCTCCCACTCTCCTGAACGAGCGTTCCTGCAAAAAACGAAGCAGTTTAACCTGTGCGGCAGCAGGCAGTTCACCCACTTCGTCGAGAAACAGGGTGCCGCCGTGTGCCTCTTCCACGAGGCCGGCTTTGTCTTTATCCGCGCCGGTGAAGGAGCCGCGTTTATGTCCGAACAGTTCGCTTTCGAACAGGTTGATCGGTATCGCTCCGCAGTTCATTGCGACGAATTTACCGTTGTCACGGCCGGAGAGACTATGAATTATCCGGGCAACGAATTCCTTTCCCGTGCCGCTTTCACCGCCGATCAGGATATTGGAAGTAGTGGGAGCGATTTTTGCGATCAGGTTGAGAATGCGCTCCATTGCGGCATTCCCCGACATAAGATCGGTAATGAGTCGGCGTCGCAGCTGAATGTTTTCGTGTTTTTCTTCGAGGCGGCGGGCGGCCTTTTCTATTATGGAGTGCAGATTGTCCGAATCGATCGGTTTGATCAGGTAAAACGATGCGCCGCTTTTGAGTGAATTTTTGGCCGTTTCGAGTAGATGAACCGGTGCGATGGTAATTATCTCAGCACTGGGAAGCCGCATGCGGGTGTAATTGACAAAGTTGAGTTCCTCTTCCGGTACGTCTTCGAGGTCCACGAAAACGAGATCGACATCTTTTTTATGTATTGCCGAGAACATGTCCCGGGTAGAGTCAACTTCCACCGGCTGGTATCTGCTGTCCTGCATCGCATGACGTATTTTTTCCTTAAATTTGCCATCCGACGATGCAATCAATGCTATTTTTTTATGGATATCTTCTGCCATGATACTGCGAAAGGTGATACTGAATAAGAGTTATTAAAAAATTTCGTTATGAATAAAGAAATTGTACAAAAAATACGTTTTTGGCTGCTGGTGGTTTTTGTCGTATGTATAGGTGCCGCAACTGTCGTGGTAGTGCTATTGCCGCCATTTATTAAAAATACAATAGAGACGGCGGTTGAAGAAAGCGTGGATTGCAGATGTCGTGTCGGCAGGGTAAGAGTAATGCTTCCCAATCGCATCGGCTGCGATCGATTCCGTATCGATTCTCTGACCGTTTCCGGTTGTAGTGTCTCGGTTTCTTTGCCGCGGGTTGGTGTACGAATACGGCCGCTGGCGTTGTTTTCGGGGGGATTTTCCATACCGATGCCTTCGCTGCCGATTGATTCGGCTACGGCTGATACCGTTGATACCACTGATACCGGCCGTATGTTTTCGACAATGTACGCCCGTCGGATCTATCCATACTACGAACGTCTTCGTACCAGTCCGTTTACACGGATAGTACCCCGGGTTTCGTTACACAACGGACGTGTCGATGTGCAGTGCAGCACTGCAAAAGGAAACCTCGGCGTCGAAGAACTCGATGCAACACTTGCATTCGAAAAAAACGATGCCACCCGCCTTTCATTTCGATGCGGGACGCTGTCGGCGGATACGATGATGTTTGCGCGCAATGTCGGGATCGACGCGCACTTACATGACAGTACGCTTTATGTGGATCGTATTGATGCTTCGCTGTGGGTTGCGACCATGCATGCCAAGGCGGCGATTCATATTCCTTCCGGTTCGATTTCCAATGCATTGCTGGAAGTGACGGGTATCGATCTGAATAAAATGAGCGAACATCTCAGCGATAGCGGTCTTAAGGGTACGATCACCGGAACCGCGGCGTTGTCCTTTATACCGGCGGGAACGCTGTACAATGTCGAATCCATTACGGGCAGCGGCAGCTTCGAGATAACCGATTGTACGCTTCGTGACAATCCGCTGCAGGAAAATATCCTGGTGGCGATTTTTATGAAGGAGATTCAGGTGCTTCGTTTCTCGCGCATAACAAGCGATATTACGGTAAAAGACTCCCGTGTATACAATACCAATACACATGGACGCGGGGATCCCCTCGAGTTCTACTCCCGCGGATGGGTCGGAACCGACATGCGTATGCATCAGAAGATGCAGGGGGCCGTTTCCAAGGATTTCGCCAAGGGTCTTCCACATATGGTTCGTACCGCCCTTGACAAAAAAGATGATGGCACGCGGCAGTTCGAATGTACGATATCAGGGACATTGCAGAAGCCTTCGGTGAAATTCGATCGACGTCATTATTCGCGTGCGATAGGGAGTGCGATGCAGGGCATAAAAAAGGGACTCAAGGACTTGTTCGGCAAATAAAAGCGCTCAGGTCAGGTTCTACTTCACCCGCAGAGTTTGTGTGCGAACGCTGCTGCAATCCTTACTGCGCGTGCGTTACCGGAAGTAATGACCCATCCGGAAAGATTGTCCCGTTTTTCGGGGACGCCATGAGAGTATGGCTTACCGCTTCTTTCATCAAAACAATCGTCCGGATCAGGTAAAAAGGCTCCCGTATTCAGTCGAACAGGTTGGTCTGTCCCGACACGATGGCATCAAAATCCTTCCCGATAAAGGGGAGCACCGCATCTGCCACCGGTTTGATCTGGCAGTCGATATAGTGACGGTAATCGAGCCGTGCCGTATGGTGCTGCACCGGTTGCGGGCCTTCCACGGTTATGTAATAGGCGATACTCGGGGGCGGGTTGTCAAGCTGTGCGGCGGCCTGGACATGATGAGGCGGTGAGGGTCCGTATTCACGGACAGGCTTGTGCAGTCGTTTTCGGTAAACGAGCGCCTCGTCAGCCTCACCGCTCCATATACGGCGTACAGTCTCTCTGACACACGCTTCGACATTTTCGTTATTGAAAATCCGTGAAAAAAGCTCGTGCTGAAAATCACGGGCGGCGGGCGTCCAGTCGGTGCGCGCCGACTCAAGCCCCTTGAACACAAGCCGTTCTTCCTTCCCGTCGCTGACCGTACCGCAGTAGCGTTTTTTGCTGCCTTTGTGCCCGCCGCGGATACCGGGAACGAAAAACCTCCTGAAATGGCATTCGAATTCAAGCTCGAGTACGGATTCCACACCAAAATGTTGTCTGCAATGAACGGCAAGCCATTGTGTCACCTCGGCGGCAATACGTTTTCCGGTCTGTGCTGCATCCTGATCGCGGCCTTGTCCCATGCATAAGAAAAGTGAGTCGGTATCACCGTAAATTACAGGCAGATGGTACTGCTGGGTGATGTGTTCTGCGCAGGTGGTAAGTATATACTTGCCGGTGCGGGTGATCGTTGCGGCGATATGCGGATTAAAAAAACGGCAGTGTCGGGTACCGAGTACACCGTAGAAGCTGTTCATGAGGATCTTGATCGCAGTTGACAAAGGGATGTTTTGCTCTCTTTTGGCAGCGGTTCGCGTATCTAGCAGCTTTTGAAGAAGCCGGGGCAGCAGCGCACTGCTGCGGCTGAAATGCGTCCCGGCGGGGGTGGTTATTACAGGCTCCTTTTTTTGAACATATCCCAGTGGGTCGATGCTGAAGGTAATCATGCAGGTAGGATAGAGGCTTTTGAAGTCAAGAAGCACCACGTTTTCGTAAAAGCCGGGTTCGGTATCCATGACGAATCCGCCGGGCAGTGAAAAAGAAGGGGAGGGGACGTCCGCCTTGTCGGGAGCGATATACCCGGAGCGATGCAGCCGGGGCAGGTAGAGAAAGTCGAATGCCGCGATGCTCTTGCCGGGACGATCGAGCCGGTTTCCCGCGCTTTTTGTTTTTTCGATCGCAGTGCGCAGGACATCGCTCGTTTCGATAATTTGCCTGCACCGTATCGTCTTGTACAAAGGGGTGCTCGTTGCGCTGTCACGTGCACCGGTGTCGGCGGTGAAAGACTCTTTTTTTCCGTTATCGCTGCGAGGGTGGGCCGAACCAAGTACGTGTTGTGCGACAAATTCCAAATCATAGTGTGAAAAAGGTGCGTAATAGAAATGTATCAGATGCGCACCGTCGAGGATGATACGTCCCGGAAGGCAAAGGCGATTATGCCGCATCTGTTGCCGTATTTCGTCGCGATAGCCACTCAGCCTGTCCCGTCCCGGCTCAAACGGTATGCCGAGGGCGCGGCATCGACGGGCTATTGTGATAAGTGACGCGTGGGTATCCTGCCAGCCGAGAAGTATATCGGGATCGGTTTTATCGATAGTGGCAAGGAATTTACGCAGCAGCGAAGCTTCGTCTTTGCAGCCGCAGGTTGCGGGATCCGTCTCTGCATTGGTAGAAAAGAGGCACCGGGTGCCGTTGACGTCACAGGCAATGCGACAAAGCCTTTCCCGGGGGCTCCATTCAGGTGTAAAGCATAAAACACGCAAAGCAGGGGTTACGGTGCTGCTGCGTATTGAGGATGCCCTGATGCGAAGCAGTGGGCTTCGGCTGACGATTGTACCCCGTACGCTGAATCCGCCCCGGATAAATCGCTCCATAAGGTGGCGTTGTACCGGATCGACATCGGATTCAAAAGTAGTGATCCCCTGTGAACGAAGTTGATCCCGACATCGTCGAAATGAAGAAAAGGTGCGAAAGTAGCAGCAGTCAAGCGGGACGTCTTGCAGTGAGCAAAGCGGATGCGACACACGTCTGCTGCACGGTGCGGTCAGTCTGGTCTCGGTAGTGCGGGGAACGAAAAAGAGAGGTTCAACCCCCGGAATATCGATATGCAGCGGATGGCCGGTCTCTGCACAATGGGCAAACAGCGTTATGCAGAAGCCGTCGCCCGCGTCCTTTCCGTGGCTTGTCAGTACAAAGGCGTCATCGATAGTGACATCGACGTTGCCCGGGTTCCTGGGGCTGGCATCGGTATCACTCATTTGGCCGGGAGTGTGTGGAAAAATGAGGTGCGGATAACGGATACGAAAGAGTATTCTGCCATGCTACTATGGCGTCATACGATAACGGTCCGCCAAAGAGATCGAGGGCGCTTCCTACGGTCGCATCGACCCGGTCGTTACCCTCATGTCGAATTTGTTCAAGCTGCTCGATACTGCGGATGCCCCCTGCATAGGTGACGGGTATGGGTGATTCTGTGCCAAGCAGTCTGACCAGTTCTATATCGATACCTTGTTGTCTGCCTTCGTAGTCTATTGCATGAACCAGAAATTCATCACAAAACTGTGCCAACGTGGTAAACAGTTCACGGTTAAGGCGGGCAGAGGTTATGTGCTGCCATCTTTTTGCCGCGATATAATAGTGTCCGCTCATTCGGGTACAGCTCAAATCTATTACCAGCCTTTTTTTGCCAACCGCTGTGGTCATCGCTTTACAGCGGTCGAGGCTCAGTTCGCTTTCTTCAAACATCCAGGAGGTAACAATAACATGGGACGCGCCCGCATCGATATAGTCACCCGCATTGTCGGGAGTGATACCGCCGCCGGCGTGCATACCCCCGGGAAAGGTGCGAAGCGCCGTCATCGCAGCCTCGCGGTTTCCTTTTCCCAGCATTATTACGTGTCCCCCGTATAAACCATCGTTTTTATACCGTCGGGCAAAAAAGGCGGGGCTTCGTTCGCAGGAGTAATTGGTACGAAGCCCTTGCGGTGCATCATCCCGCAGCGAGCTGCCCACTATCTGCTTCACTTTTCCCTCATGGATGTCGATACAGGGTCTGAATCGCATATCATGAACTATTTTTATGGGTGAACAAAAATGCTGAGTGAAAAATACAACATATACGAGAGCGATTTCGTTTCGGCATGCTTTTTGACTGCTCAGATACTGCGCAGCCGTCATTGTGGTCTTTGCTGTGGACAGAAGTGTGATGATCGTATATGTGGCGTGAATGTGTAACCCCGCGTGCGATGGAGCGCACCATCACTGCACAGGAGTGTGTCGTATGGATATCTATGTGACCGCGGTTATGGTCGCGATCATGACGCTTTTTCTCGTGCATGAGGTCATGCGACCTTCATTTGTGTTGTTTGCGACCCTTCTGGCGCTACACATATTCGGCGTATTGAGCCTCGAGCAAACGTTTGCCGGTTTTTCGAACCACGGGATGCTTACGGTCGGTGTTCTGTTTGTGGTGGCGGGTGCGCTGCAAAGCTCCTCAGCATTTGTCGGCGTTGTTGAGTGGGTGCTGGGACACGGAACCGGGATACTGCGTTATTTTCGTCTCATGATACCGGTCACTTTTTTTTCCGCCTTTCTCAACAATACGCCGGTGGTCGCATCGCTTATTCCTATTATCCGCAAGTGGGCCCGAAAACACGACCTGCCTGCGTCAAAATATCTGCTTCCGCTCTCATATGCCTCAATACTCGGAGGGATGTGTACGTTAATAGGCACATCGACAAATCTTGTGGTACATGGAATGTTGCTGGAGCACGGCATGAGGGGCTTTTCGTTTTTTGAACTCGGCAGCGTGGGGCTTCCTGCCGCACTGGCAGGTATACTCTATTTTTCACTGGTGGGGCATCGTTTTCTGCCGGATCGAAAAGATTTTGGTGCGCGGTTTCGTGAGCATGCACGAGAATTCGTGGTCGAAATGAAGGTGACGCCAGAATTTCCTTATATCGGGGAAACGATCGAAAAAGCACAGCTTCGTCACCTCAAAGGGCTTTATCTGTTTCAGATTCTTCGCGGCGACCGGGAGATTGCACCGGTATCTCATAATGAACGAATATTCCAAAGCGATCGTCTTTTTTTTACCGGACTTCCGGAAACGATTTACGAATTGCAGAAATACCCGGGGCTTACCGTAATACACGATGCGGCCATCGATTTCAACAATCTCGATTCGGATAAGATAAAGACATTCGAAGCCGTGGTCTCCAACACCTCGCCACTGGTGGGAAAAACGGTGCGGGAGAGTAACTTCAGACAAAAATACGGCGCAGTTATTCTGGGCATTCACCGGGGGGGGAAACGAATTAACAGGAAAGTGGGGGACATAGTACTGCAACCGAACGACACGCTTTTTATACTTGCACGAAAAAATTTCAACTCCCGCTGGTATCATGCGCCCGATTTTTCCCTGGTGAGCAAAAGCGTCGATGAATTTTCGCGTACCAGGAAAAAAGGTGGCGTGGCACTGTTGCTGCTTGGAGGCATGATCGCATCGGTAGTGAGCGGTATTGTCGACTCGATGCTTATTGCTGCATCGATTGCCGCCTGTGGCATGATTGCGGCTCGAATCGTGACGTTTCAGGATGCGAAGCGGTTTATAGATTTCGATGTACTGCTGGCAATCGCTTCCGCACTCGGTGTGGGCAAAGCGGTCTACATATCCGGCCTTGCGGATCAGCTTGCGCATTATATACTTGCATTTATGCAGGGTTTTGGCGGTCTCGGTATTCTGATCGCGCTTTTCGTACTTACGAGTCTTTACACGCATTTGGTCACCAATACGGCGGCAGCCGCCATTATGTTTCCCATCGCGATTTCGATCGCGGGCAAATACGGGGTTGATCCACGAGGCATGGTTATCGTGATTACGCTCGCCGCGTCAGCCTGTTTTGCAACGCCGCTGGGATATCAGACAAATCTCATGGTTTACAATCCCGGTGGGTACAGGTTCATCGATTACATGAAAAACGGGATTGTCGTCAATGCATTGGTGGGGCTGGTAGTGGTATCCATTATGTATCTTTTCTACTTTACATAACGAATTGTGCCGCAGCGGAATATGAGCCTCTCAATCATTTGTTCGGCCCGGGCAGAAGGGGTGTGCGGGACAATGCATATGGCTCTCCTTACATATGCGTGTCGATACCTGTGGCGGACTACATAGCATCTGCGTTATGGGAATTATGGTATGCGTATAGCAAAAAAGTTTTTTCCTTTTCTTAACTGGCGTATTTCACGCGAGACTTTGAGTGCCGATACGGTCGCCGGTATAACGGTGGCCCTTGTGCTGATTCCGCAGTCTATGGCATATGCGAATCTGGCCGGGCTTGCGCCGCATATCGGATTGTATGCGGCATTTTTACCGGCAATCGTCGGGGCATTATGGGGATCCTCACGGCATTTACAGACCGGGCCTTCTGCAATGATGTCGCTTCTGACCGCTACGACGATTGCATCTCTGGGGGTGATGTCGGCAGAGAAGACAATTCAGATGGCGGGGATGCTCGCCCTTCTGACCGGAATTGTCTGGCTGGCCTTCTCGCTGCTGCGATTTACCTTTGTGGTCAATTTTTTTTCGCGCCCGGTGATAGAGGGGTTCGTGCATGCCGGTGCAGTGATTATTGCGATATCGCAGATCGGTAAGATGCTTGCCATAGAAATGCCCCGCAGCGGTCATTTTTTTCACAATGTATGGACACACCTCATACTGCAGCTGTCGCAGACACATGTGCCGACATGCATAGTGGGAGGCGGCTCGTTCGTGCTTCTGCTCACGATAAAAAAATTTTTTCCACGGCTTCCCGCAGCGCTCATCGTGATGGTGCTTTCGACCGGGGCGGTCTATATTTTCACGCATCATAACGGAGAAGCGCCGGTGGAGATAGTGGGAGCAATACCAGCGGGACTACCTTCGTTCGTGGCCCCGCGCATCAGCATTGCCACGCTCGTCGATCTCATGCCCGGTGCGCTGGTCATTGCGTTTGTCGGGTTTATGGAGACCTGTTCGGTTGCAAAGGCGATTGCCGCTCAGAACAGGCAACGTATTTCCATTCGTCAGGAAACACTGGGCCAGGGGCTGGCATCGCTTTCTTCGGCATTGAGCGGCGGATACCCGGTAAGCGCGTCGTTTTCCCGTTCAGCCCTCGATTATGCGGCAGGATCGAAAACATCGGCAAGTGCAGTGGTGACGGGTGTCGTAGTTATGCTCTTTCTGCTTTTTTTTACCGACCTCATCTATTTTCTTCCCATTGCGGCCCTGGCGGCGATCATTATGTCCGCAGTGATCAATCTCATGCATTTCAGAAAGTTCGTTACCTATTTCAATACAAGTGTAACCGACGGCATTACGGCGGTGCTGACTTTCTGGGCCACACTGGTTTTTGCTCCGCATCTGGAACGGGGAATTCTGTTTGGTGTTATCGTATCACTCGTATTCTATCTCTATCGAACCATGCAGCCCAATATTTCGATTCTCGGTCGTCTTTCCAACGGTACGTACAGAGATGCAGACAGGCATTATGCGCACGTCGATCCTGCAATGCCGATCATTCGTCTGGACTGCAGGCTCTATTTTGCCAACAGTTCCTATTTCGAAGAATCGGTGCTCGCTCTTCTCGAGAAGTACCCTGATGCCCACCATATAGTGATCGACTGCAAGGGAATAAATGAAATAGATGCCTCGGGTGTCGAAACGCTCCAGCAGCTTGTGGTCAGGTTGCGTGAAAGCGGCGTTCAATTATTATTTTCAGGTGTTAAGTATCCGGTGCAGCATATTTTTGACAAGAGCGGTCTTACAAAAAGTATCGGCAGAGAGAATTTCGTTGAAAAATTAGATGACGCATACCAAAAAATAGTCTGATTGGGTCTTTTCCGGATCAGGCAGTGTGACCATCCCGTTTTTAATATCCCACAAAGGAGGTTGTCGTATGAAACACTCGTATACAGTTATGATTGTATTGGTTACCGCATTTATCGCGGGCAATATGGGATGCAGTTCACCCGAACTGCAGCGCGAGGTAGTAAAAAAGTTCGAAAATGGAGACCCTCTTGAAGTGATTTATCACTACGGCAGCCGAAGCAAAGTGGTAAAACGCGAGTACTATTTCCCCAACGGAAATCTGCGTTCGGTGCAAAACAAAAATGAGGAAGACGAAAAAGACGGGCTGATGGCCATTTTTTATAAAGACGGGGATACCGCAGTGAAAAAAATGTATGACAGCGGTGTGCTCGACGGGGAGAGTGTCGAGTGGTACGAAAACGGACAGATAAAGCAGAAGGCGATCTATGACAGCGGTGCGCCGGTAGATACACAGCGGCTGTTTTTCGAAGAAGGTACGGTTATGAAAAAGGTGCCGTACGTAGACGGCAAAAAACACGGTGAGGCAGTACAGTGGTATGAAAACGGTAATCGCAAATCGGTTACGGAGTACAAAAATGGTGACAGACACGGGGTCAGCAAAGAATGGTATGAGAACGGCACGCGTAAGTCGGAAAAAACGTATAAGGACAATGTGCTCAATGGTGAGTTCGTTACCTATCACGAAAACGGACGGAAAAAAGAGCAGGGCACCTATAAAAACGGGAAACTCGACGGACGTCGTCGTCAGTGGAGTGCCGGCGGGCGACTTCAGGCCGATGTCACCTATGAAGACGGTGAGCTCAAAGGCGGCCAGTCATACTGATATCTGTTTTTGTGCATACTATGGCTGATCATTGCCGATAGTTACCCCGTGGGATTATGCGTCCGGGGGGGGTATGCCCGGCTTTAGGGAGTAGAGGAGAAATCGGTGCGTCGATAGGCACTCGGACTTTTTCCCAGACGTTTTTTAAACTGTTTTGAGAAGTGAAAGATATCGGAATACCCGAGAATCTCCGCAATATCACCGATTGAATAGCTCGAAAAACGCAACATGTGTCGTGCGTGATCGATACGGTACTGCTGCAGCAGCTCTCCCGGGGTTATATCAAGGAATTTTTTAAAGAGACGAATACAGTAATCAGGGCTGCAGTGAAGTTTTTTCCCCAGAATGGAAGGGCTCCAGCAGCTTCCGGGATTTCGCTGCATATCATCCGCAAGCCGTGAAACCAGGTGGAATAGTTTACGGTCATTGCCGCTGTATGCAGGTTGGGCGTCGAAACGTTGTACTTCCATGAGCACGGTTTTTGCCCAGTGTTCGGCGCGCCTCTTATTATTTTTAAGCCCTTTTTCGGACGTAGCCTTAAAAAGAGATATGACCCGATTGCCCAATTGTTCCATAAATGAGACTGCTTCCATCCTTCGATGAACCGGGGGAAGGGGCGAGGGAAGAAATGCCTCTCCATTTTGTCCCACGAATTGAAACAGCATCCACGAAATACTGAAAAGATCGCAAGGGTCCTGCCTTCCGGTATGTGACGATCTCAGTGAGGAGATGATGCAGGAGCCGCGATAGAGCTCATGCGTGGTGTGTGCAATCTTCAGGGTACCGTGGCCGTCCGTGACAAACCAATACACAAAAGAATCTTTCTCGCCACCCTTGAAATCCCAGACCCAGTCAGGATCCTTGCGTAACGATCCGGCCTGCAATATGCGAATGTTGGTGGAAAGAGTAATCATGAGAAGTCGCTATTTTACAAATAATCGTCGGTAAACGCCATTTCATTGTATCGGTGATTATGGTATATTTATGTATATAAAATACCATTTTGTTCTGTATCGGATTCCATGTTTTGGGGGGGAGGCTAGACGCCTCGGCGGTGCCGGGGGAGGGGCAGTGAAAGGCCCGTATAGTTATGATATGTTCAAGTAACCGTAGCTGTGCCGAGTTCCGGACTTTTAACATCGTCGCACGCGCGTTATACCGTTAGTTCGCTGGAGCTGTGTATCGGTATACAGGATCAGCGTGTACCGATCGTACACATGGCAGCGTTAATAGAACGTGAGCTGAGCCATTTTGTTTGCGTAATTTGCTGCCATCCGCACTGCGCCTGCGTTCCCGAAAATCAAAAGCCAGTCGACTACGGTTGACCCATGATTTTCGGGGACTCATTACCAGCACGACTTACAGAAGCTTTCATCAAAACAATCGCTCAGATCGCTCAGTTTGGGTAGAAATATGCACGATATGTTATTTTTAATGTTCATGTTGTGCAGGGATGGTGGATAAAGAAAAATGAAAAAGTCCGTTTGGTCAACTATTTCATGCGTGGGATCATGCAGTTAATATAACCTGTATTATTTTAACCGTATTCATGTTACATACCGCTAAGGAGGAGACAACATGGCGGATTATCTGGAAAAGATCGCAGAATGCGTAGAATCGGGGAAGATAAACAAGGAGTCGCCTTATCCGCCCGCAATGAAAGGGCAGGACGGGGCTGACGAGATGACCAGAGCGGCATTGGATGACGGGGTTTCCGCCGGTGATATTCTGTCGAAAGCACTGGTTGTCGGCATGGGACGTATCGGTGAGAAGTTCAGAAACAACGAGGTTTTTGTTCCGCAGGTCCTCATGTCGGCAAAGGCGATGAATGCGGCAATGGAGCATCTGCGACCGCAGTTTCAATCGGGTGAGGTGAAGCGAAAAGGGAAGTTCGTGATCGGAACCGTTGCGGGCGATCTGCACGATATCGGAAAAAATATCGTCTCCATGATGATAGAAGGAAGTGGCTGGGAGGTTATCGATCTCGGTGTGGACGTAAAAACCGATGCGTTTGTCGAAGCGCTGCGCAATAACGAAGGCTGTGTACTCGGGATGTCGGCCCTTTTGACCACAACCATGCAGAGCATGGAGGAGTCGGTAAAGGCAATAAAGGAACAACTGCCCGAGCAAAAGATAGTTATTGGTGGTGCACCGGTCACACAGGAGTTCTGTGACAATATCGGTGCCGATTTTTATGCCGCCGATCCGCAGGGAGCGGTGGAATACCTTGCAAAAATTGCCACATAAAACGTATGCACATTAACGTTGTGCGGTTTCTTATTGTAATGCGTAGCCCCTCAGCAAAGGAATAAATGGTATGGAAGGAAAAGAGCTGCTCTTTGAAGCATTTGCAATGAAAGAGACGTCCAGACCTCCGTGGGTTCCCTTCGTGGGATGCCACGGGGGATACCTGATCGGTAAGAATGCCCGGGAATATCTTACCTCGACCGAGCACATCGTGTCCGGAGTAAGTACGGCAATAGAGAGATATCGGCCCGACGGTATCCCGATTGCATTCGATTTGCAGATAGAGGCGGAGACCCTCGGCTGTGAACTTCAGTGGCGGGATGACAACCCGCCCGCGGTGATATCGCATCCGTTAAGCGATGGGGTATCACTTGAAGACATGCAGGTTCCTCAAAATACGCAGGGGCGCATCCCGGTGGTGACGGAGGCTGCATCACGGCTCAGAGAGAAATATCCTGATATCGCTCTCTACGGTCTTGTGACGGGGCCTTTTACGCTTGCGCTCCATCTTCTGGGAACGGATATCTTTACCAAAATGATGATGGAGCCGGATGAGATTCATTCCATCATGGAATTTGCCAATCGTGTTACAAGACAAATGAGTGATTATTATATCGAGGCGGGATGTGACGTGATCGCGGTTGTCGATCCCATGACGAGTCAGATCGATCCTTCATCGTTCGAGATGTTCGTGACGCCGCAGGCGACAGCCTTGTTTGACCATCTGAGAAGCAAAAAGGTGTACAGTTCCTTTTTCGTCTGTGGGCAGGCCCAGCAGAATATTGAGGTGATGTGCAAGTGCAAGCCGGACAATATATCGATTGATGAAAATATCCCGCTCGATTACGTTAAAAAGATAGCACTCGATTATGGAATCAGCTTTGGCGGCAATCTGAAGCTGACCGTTGTGTTGCTTATGGGATCGCCGCAGGACTGTCAGCAGCATGCACTCGAATGTATGGATATTGGAGGGTCGAAAGGGTTTATTCTTGCTCCGGGATGCGACCTGCCCATGTCAACTCCGCCCGAAAATATTGAGGCCATTACGAATATGGTACAGGATCCGTATCAGCAGGATGTGGTGCGCACTCTGGAGAAAAAACCTCGGGAGACGCAGCTTCTTGACATGAAGGAGTACGGACAGAGCGAAAAGGTTATTGTCGATATAATCACCCTCGATTCGGAATCGTGCGCTCCGTGTCAGTATATGGTGGAGGCGGTAAAGCGTGTCGCGCCGCACTTCGAGGGGATCGTGGAGTGGCGTGAACATACCATAAAAGACCTCGAAGGGGTAACGTTCATGTCATCGCTTATGGTAAAGAATATCCCTGCGATATGCGTTGACGGCAAAATTGCCTTTGTGTCCCAGATTCCTCCGCGCGATAAGCTGATTGGTGCGATTCAGCAACGCATAAACGAAAAACTGCGCATGAAGATTCAGACAAAGCGCTCGGAATTGCTGATTCTTGGCAAGAGCGAAGAGGAATGTAAGCCGCTCAAAGAACGGACCGAACAGGCGATGACCGAACTTGGCAAATATATACAGATCAGCGTGATTACCGATGAGGAAGAAGTGAGCGCCCACGGGATAGTCGAGACGCCCGCAATTATTGCGCTGCAGCGCACGATAAAATCACAGGGCGGAACTCCGCACCTGGAAGTAATTAAGGAATGGCTTAAAGCACTGTAAACGAGCGAGTAAGGAGATGTATATGGCGACGATTACCGAAACGGTGAGCAATGGAAAAAGGCTGGTGTCAGACGGCGCATGGGGAACATTCATTCTGCAGAAAGGCTTGACAAAACAGGAGTGTCCGGAGGAATGGAACCTTTCACACAGGGCTGACATCCTCGATGTGGCTAAAAAATATATCGAGGCGGGAGCGGATCTTATCCTTACCAACAGCTTTGGTGGCAATGAATTCAAGCTTCAGAATTACGGGCTGTCAGATAAAGTGAGTGAAATAAATCGTGAAGCCGCGGCCATATCGCGTGAAGCAGCGGGAGATAATCATTTCGTTATGGGTTCAATGGGGCCCACCGGCAAAATGCTCATGATGGGTGAAGTTACGGAGGAGCAACTCTACGATGCGTTCAGCCGTCAGGCGGAAGCACTCTCAGCCGGGGGAGCCGATGCCATACTCGTTGAGACAATGAGCGACCTTGAAGAAGCATCGATTGCAGTTCGGGCCGCTCATGATAATACCGATAAAGAAGTGATCTGTACCATGACGTTTGAGCCGACCAAAGACGGAGCATTCAAATCGATGATGGGGGTAGCCCCTACGCAGGCTGTCGAACCACTCAAAGAGGCGGGAGCGGCGATTCTGGGTGCCAACTGCGGCAACGGAAGCGAAGGGATGATCGAGATAACCAAAGAATTTCGCGCAGTAGACAAACAGATGCCTCTGCTTATACATGCCAATGCAGGAATGCCTCGCTACGAGAACGGTCAGGCGGTATTTCCGGAATCGCCGCACGACATGGTGGCACATGTGCCGGCGCTGGTAGAAGCGGGGGCACAGATAATCGGCGGCTGTTGCGGAACGACCCCGGATCATATACGCAGCATAGCCGAAAAGGTCGCGACGATTAACCGGGGTGGATAGTGCACATATCTGCTGCAAAAAATAAAGGATACTACTATGGAATGGATTACGCGATGGAATGAGAAAAAGGAGCATTTTACCCGGTGGTGGCACCAGGAGGGGTTCGTTCTCGACGGGCATCTGTGGACCGATACACACACACAGACCCCGCATGAAGATCTCACGCAACCACCGGAACCCGAGACAATCGAACAGCGGTGGACCGATATCGAATGGCGTGTGCGCAACAATCACTGGCGGATGTCCCGACAGTCGGGAGCGGCCGATATGCTCAGTATAGCGGATACGTTTCTTGGTCCTGGATCACTTGCGCTTCTTCTCGGGTCAAAACCTACATTCTACGAAAATACGGTATGGTTTCATACGCTGTATGAAGAGGTGGATGATGTTACCCAGATACCCGAATTCGTCTTTGATCCTGAAAACGAATGGTGGCAGCTCACGCAGCAGCTGCTTACAAAACAGATGGAGTATGCACGGGGTAAATACCTCGTAGGATGCCCCGATCTTACAGAAAATCTCGACATCCTTGCCGCGTTGCGCGGTACGCAGAAGCTTTTTATCGATGATGTGCTTATGCGGCCCGAGTGGGTAACGGAGAAGATTGAACAGCTTAACAAGGTATGGTTCGAAGCGTATCAGCGTATATACGATATAATAAAACTCGAAGACGGAAGCAGCGCTTTTCAGGCCTTTGACCTCTGGGGGCCTGGGAAAACAGCGAAAGTGCAGTGTGATCTCGGTGCGATGATATCCACAGATATGTTCAATGACCTGGTGCTTCCTGCATTGACTGACCAGTGTGATTGGTGTGATTACACGATCTATCATCTCGACGGCTCCCAGGCGATTCACCAGCTCGATGCGCTGCTGAACATTCCCGGTCTGAACGCAATAGAGTATACGCCCGATCCCAATGTCCCCGAAGGCGGGAATGCCCATTGGTATGAAATGTATTCACGCATCCTCAATGCAGGAAAGTCGGTACAGGTCGTCGATGTCCATCCCGAACAGGTGATTCCTCTGCTCGATGCAATCGGCGGTAAAGGGGTTTATATTACTACCGTTCCCATGACTGAGCAGCAGCTCGAAACACTTGCGAAGAAGATCGAGCCATACAGGAACACATAAGAGAGCGAAAAGTGCGGTACAGGCTGCAACCGGAGTAATATATGAAAAAGACTCCCCTATTTTTGGTAACCGGATTCGTGGGCAGTGGTAAAACGACCCTTCTGAAGCGTATACTCGAAAACTACGCCGACAGTAAACGAGTAGGGGTGTTGCAGAACGAGTTTGCGCAGACCGGCACCGACGGTACCGATCTTCGACAGACGGGGAAATCCTTTTCGATAGTAGAAATTAATAACGGTTCGGTGTTCTGCGTATGCCTTCTTTCCGATTTTATCTCCTCACTTCGTGAATTCATCGATGAGTACCGTCCCGACATGGTTTTTCTCGAGGCATCCGGTATGGCGGATCCCATAGCCATCGCCGAGCTTTTACATTCTCCACAGCTTCATGAAAGGGTTTTTCTCGCACATACCTGGTGTATCGTCGATGTGCGGATGTTTTCCCGGCTTGTCAAAATGATATCGCAGGCCAGGCATCAGGTCAGAATCGCGGATACGGTGGTATGCAACAAAACCGATCTCGTATCCGAAGGGCTTGGCGAAATAAAAAAAGAGATCGTCCGGCTCAATCCCTTTGCCCGTGTAGTAGAGTCTACGTATTGTCACATTGCACTACAGGAGACGGTCGAGGACGTCTCCAATGATATAGTCCCGGTCGCCATACAGCGCAGAGATGAACACAAAAATGAAAAATCGGCGGGCCGCCCCGATATTTTTACCGGTGCGTTACGAAGTACGAAAAAAATGTCAAGAAATGGGCTGAAACGATTTCTGGAAAGCATCGCACCGCAGGCGTATCGTGTCAAAGGCTATGTGGTGCATGATGACGGTACGGTTTCCGCGGTCCAGTCGTGTTTTGGTCGCACCGACCTGCGCGATGTTGAGGGCTATGTCGGGCCTACAGAGTTGGTATTCATTGCCAAAGAGATAACACCGAAACAATTCGAGGAGCGTTTTACGCAACTGCAGGGCTAAAGAAAACAACCGTAGTGTGTCGGTACTAGATTACTCCTGGCTGGTGTGGGCGCGATATATTTCTTCTACGATTTTTCGTTGCGTCTGCCAGTGATAATACTGGGACTTTTGGGGCGAGTTAATGAGAATGGCGAACGCGATCGGTTTATCCGGAATAAGAATATACCCTGCAAGACTGTGAACGCCGTAATCATTAAGCGTGCCGGTTTTGGCGCGTACGCGTCCTTTACATACCGAATTTGTAAAGCGACGTGAAAGTGTTCCGTCAATCCCTGCACTTGGAAGCGCATTGAGCAGTTCCGGATAATACTGCGTTGAATTGCGTATATAGGCAAGTAACCTCCCCATCTGTTGCGCACTTACCTTGTTTCTGTCCCCCATGCCGGAGCCATTACAGACGGTCAGTGAATCTGGCTGGGATGCGATGTTGGTCCACCAATGGGAGAGCGCGGCAGCTCCTTTTTCCCATGTCCCGGGCGGCGAATCGTGAACCACGGCGATTTTTTTATACAGCATTTCCGCGATAAAATTATTCGAATATTTACACATGCTCTGTACATGCTCATGCAATGGCTTTGATTCATATACAAGCAGGGTGTCGTGCACGACACTGTCGGGAGTGACACCACGCCTGAGCGAACCTTTTACCTTTATTCCCTCCCGGGAAAAAAATGCACTCAGTGTGTTGCCGAAATTCTCCCACGTATGCCATGCCTTTCGATATATGTAGCGAGGCGCGGCGGCGTGGGCCATGCTTCCGTATACCATCACCGCAGAGGAGTTGTTATATTTTTTTGTTTTTATAGATATCCCGGTAGCCTGGTTCGACGCAAGTGTCTTTGCGGTGCATACGATTTTTGTATGCGAACGTGGTGGCAGAAGGTCTACGTGAATCGGAGAACCGATCTCCTCACCCGGACGTACATGAACCCCGATACAGTTGAAACTGGCTGAAAGCGCACCGACCGGAGCCTGATATGCTCTGCTCGATTCGGTGGTGCTGAAGCCAGGGCCGGTAATGAGGGTGTCGAAGTACGAATCGTCGATATATATGTCGCCGTGTATCTCCCGGATACCGCGGTGTTTCATCCTGGTCACAAAAAGCCAGAGACGTTGCGCGGTAAAACCGGGGTCACCGTCACCCCGGATATAACAGTTATTTGAAATAACACCGTTATCCGCATCGAACCCGCCATCCGTATGGACTGTGGTCTTGAATGTATAGGTAGGCCCCAGATAGTCGAATGCGGCTGCAGCGGTAAAAAGTTTGAGTGCGGAAGCGGGAATGAGTGTCGAGTCGCTATGAAATTCGTACAGCAGAGAATCGTCGCAGAGTCGCGATACGTATACGCCAATCTCTCCCGGAGAATACCCGCGGGTATCAACGAGTGTGGTTACAGTATGCGCTGTTGCGTGAATGCACGCGGAAAAAGATAAAACAAATGTAATGCCGGTACACAATAAAACAATCGAGAATCGGGAAAGTCGACAATATCGATACACTGTAAGCGGCTCCGTATGAAAATGGTTTTCAATTCTCCGGTAATACTACTTACCGGAGGAGTGATTTCAATAAAAAATACTTAAACCTAAATTGAGCGGTTTTGTTTGCGCAATCTGCTGC
>CAZPUS010000016.1:28526-60036 GCA_964589825.1 uncultured Fibrobacterota bacterium
TGCCATCAATAGGATTATGAATTGCATCCATGATTAAAACGCACAGTGCGGTGCGTTGCTGCATCAATGCGTGGTTATTACGTATTTTTATAAATAACAAGACGTGGAATTAAATCGCTGCTTGTCTCAGTACGCGTAATTGTATGGTGTATGTACTGGTATGTTATCACTCATAATTACGAAAGGATTGCCATGATTATGAAAAAAAAGAACACATCAGCCCATTTGCGGTTAATCGGCGGGCTCGCATCTTTTATCCTTATTGCCACAGGAGCGGTGTTACTGGTGTGGCGGCTGTTTATGAAAAAAGGGCCTCATATAGAAATCGAAACATTACTCGCAAAAGTAATGAAGCTCGGTCAGGATGCGGAAATGAAGCTCGGACAGATAGTATCCAGAGTTCGAGATAATTATTACAAAGATACGGGTGAGTCGTTTGAATACGATATCGATACGGTTATCCAGGATTCACAAAAAATATTGGAAGATACCGGCACAGAAATAAAAGAACAACTGCAGCGTGAACAGTCTCCGGTATACAGGGTTTTAAATCGCAGCTGAGTAGGCGAAAGCATCACTCCGGAAGCGTTTCAAGGAGTCAACACGCGTACGTTATTCAGGTGTTTACCGGACACCGTTTCGGTGAGGGATCTGTCTTTACAAGTCGGGAAACGGTCGCCGGCCCAAAGGGGATAATTTCATTGGCCTTTGGAAATAACCGACACCCCGGGAGATTACCGGCAGATACCACGGGAATGATACAATGACCATGTACACTCAATCTCTTAGTGAAGGTTTTTTGTTTACCGACCTGTATCAGCTCACCATGGCGCAGCTCTATTTTATGCATGGGATGCATGAAACCGAGGTGCAGTTCGAGTATTCGTTTCGTAACTATCCGGATTATGGCGCCCACCAGGCGGGATACTGTGTATTTGCAGGACTTGAGACATTTATTTCATGGATGGAGCATGCGGATATCGGTGATGAAGTGATTCATGCACTTTCTCAACATACCGGGCGGGGAGGAAAACGGCTTTTCAGGCAAGATTTCCTGCAGTGGCTTCATACTGAAGCCGACTTTTCCCGATTGAACATACGTGCCGTACGCGAGGGACGGGTAATACATCCTCATGTACCGGTGATTACCGTGTCCGGTCCATTGGCAATGGCACAGGTTATCGAGTCGCCTTTGTTGAATTCGGTGAACTATCAGACACTTATTGCAACCAAGGCATCGAGAATACGCCAGGCGGTCTCCGGCCAGACTGCGCTTGAATTCGGGATGCGTCGGGGACCGGGAAAAGGGGCAAATGCAGCCGCACGCGCTGCACTGATCGGTGGTATAGATTTTTCCTCAAACAGTGGTATTTCCTATGAGCTCGGGTTCAATCCCAAGGGAACGCATGCACATAGTATGATTCAGGCATTTATGGCCAAGGGTGCTGAAGAGATCGATGCCTTTCGTGCGTATGCCGAGTTATATCCCGACGACTGTTTGTTACTGGTTGATACCATCGATACGCTGCACAGCGGTATACCGAATGCTATTACGGTCTTCAATGAACTGCGCAGCAAAGGACATACACCGGTAGGGGTTCGGCTCGATTCGGGCGATCTCGCCTATCTTAGCATCGAGGTGGCAAAAAAACTCGATGAAGCCGGGTTTGAGGACACGATTATCGTGTTGTCGAATCAGCTTGACGAGATGGTAATATGGCAAATCCTCAGCCAGATTCGAAACGAAGGATCGCGAAACGGTATCGATCCCGAAAAGCTGATAAAAAGAGTCGTGTACGGTATCGGTACACGGTTGATTACCTCGCGGGGTGATTCGGCACTCGATGGGGTGTATAAAATGGCTGCGCTTCGCACCGATGAGGGGTGGCGTCCGGCATTGAAGCTTTCCGACTCCAAAGCCAAGATACTGACACCGGGGGGGAAATCACTATGGCGCATTTACGATACGCGACAAAGAGCGGTCGCGGATGTGATTGCGCGTGCTGATGAGGTTATAGGAACGCAAGAGGATCTTTTTCTGCAGCATCCGTTCAAACCGGATGTCCATCGTGTGCTTTGTGCCGGTGATATCGAACGTGCAGAGCCACTCACCGAAGAGGTGTACGCCAACGCCCGACGATGCAATGAAGATACAATCGAGCAGATGCGTGCACGACGTATTCGTGACCTCGAAGCGCTCGATCCCGGTGTTCGACGTTTCATTATGCCACATCGTTACCATGTTTCTCTTACCAGAAAACTATGGCATACCAAGCAGGAGATGATTTCTCACGCCAGAACGATGAGCAAGGATATATCCTTCAGGTCACGGGCAGATTAATTTCTTTTAATGCAATAATTTATATTTATATGGTGGATGATTTACCGATGCCGGCCGGTATGTGCCATCGGGACGGCAGAATCGCGTCTATAAAGCAGTTACGGGAGCTTTTGCAGGGGTTATACGGGAGAGAATGCGATGGTTTTTGGCTGTGAGACATCGGTCTGCGCTGTCGTAATGTATTCTATAATAAATTGTTATACCCGCAGGATATTTGATATGCTGCAGAATTGACACTTGTTTTTACACTACGAGTCACCACCCTGAATTGCGATACCTCAATCAAACTCTTCGATAATCTGTAGTCAAGGAAATGTAGGTCGTTATGACAACCCCGCGCGCCCGTTTTTCATTCAAATCGCTGCAACGTATACTTCCGCTGGTGGTCGTACTTGGTATAGTCGTGTTTTTTGCGTTTCGCGTGTCACAACATGGTATACCGTTGCGATTATCGCGACTTCTGCTGCAGGGCTCACGCAAACCATATGTCGGTAATCAGGTTCGTCACAAATTCAGTGACACGCAGATAGATTCGGTGCATCGGGCGATGGCCGGTTTCTGGGTACATACAAGTACGACACCGGTTCGCATGGTAGATCGGCTCGAGCTTAAGGAGAACGGTATCATCTGGCAGCAGGTCAGTTACCGGTATATGCTTCCGGATAGCACGTCACAACGGCGACATCATATGATGCACGCATATGTCAAACCATATGGAACCCGGGAAGACGAATCCTATACATCGATATGCAATGCGATACTTATCAGACAGATATGGTTTTCCTCTCAGGATACCTGCTATGGCTCGAGCAACGACACCCTTATGTGGCAGTTGCGTCACGTGGACGACACTCTCTGGTTCGAAGACAGGGCCTATGTTCCGTATTCGGGCACCCTGGATACCTTTTTTCTTACCGGAGCGGTCGATCTCGTTGATTCGGTGGGTATCGGTGACTGTCCACGGGGTTGGGGCTTTACAACAATGATGAAAAAAGATGTGCTCGATGCAGTTTCACGGGTTCCTTTTCTCAGACGCACCCGCACACAGGTGCGTGGTTTTATCGATCGCTGGTATCGTCCGCTTGTGGTATTGAAGCAAACAGGTCCCCTTGTACGTAACGCGTTTCCCGATAACAATACGCTGCGTGCTGACATAACCATCACTGCGTCTGGCCGCGTAACGCACATAGAGCTTTCCGGAGTGGATTCCTGGCATGATTTGAGAAAAAAGCAGCTTCGTAGCGAGATGGGAGAATGGAGGTTTCCGCCTGCTGATTCCGCAACTGACGACATAATAATTCGTTATCGATTCTGATGCGGGCTGCAGCGGGGGCTATGAAACAGGTGTACGAGCCGGATTGCAGTACGTGAACAAAACCGCTCGATGTAGGATACAATTAGTTGAAAGCGATGCTGCGGGATGGTGTTGTTTTGGTACAGAGGGACGTTGCGAAAGTCGCATGGATATTGTATAATATAGTACAGGTGTCACAAAAATATAACTTTTTTATCGTGTGAAAATCTATGGCGCAACAGTTTAACAAAATACCCGATCTTGCCGCGCAGTTGGATTCGTTTACCCGGCGATTGCAGGCGCTCTGTGCACATCGCGGTGATGATAAGCGGCCGGATGAACAGACTGAAATGGACAGGATCGCATCCGGTGTGGATGAAGTGCGACGGTATCTTGAATATCAGCAGCGTTTTACCGGGTTGAAGGAAAAAATATGGGCACTGTCTGCAGATACGACGCTCGATGAGGACGGGCTTATCAGCAGGCTCCTGGAAATAATCGGGCCGTTTTTCGATGTAGCCCGGGCAAGTTATTATGAATTCGAAAGCGCCGAAGGTGATGCGGTCTGCAGGCTTCAGTGGACAGCCCGGGAGATTGAAGAAGTCACCGGGTTTCGTCTTCCGTGCAGCTACAGAGAAGCGTTTGCGGGGATGAATTATGTGGTGGTCAACAAAGAGAATGCCCCGCCGCAATTCCGGGATGAGGTCATCGAGCTGCTTCAACAGACCGGTATCGAATCGTTTTTTATTGTTTTTTACCCTGACAAACATGCTCCCATTGGGTTTTTTACCTTCAGTTCAATACAGTCCGACAGAGAATGGAGTTTTGTAGAACGTGACATTATGGACGAAGTGATCAGAATCGTCTATGCACGACACAAGGTGTTGTCGGTACAGCGTGAGCTTCATGATTCTGCACGCCTGCTGGAGCGCCGGGTCGCAGAACGAACCAGGGAAGTCGAGGATGAAAAGCAGCTTTTATATGTGACGCTTCGCTCGCTTCAGGAAGGGGTGATTACAACCGATACGAATGCGAACATTTCCGTGATGAACTCTGCGGCACAGCAATTGACCGGAGTTTCGGAATACGAGGCGCAGGGGAAGCGACTGAGCGATGTCATACATTGTATCGATGAACAGGAATGCGCGACCGATCTTTTCAGGGTTTTATTGCAGACAACACGAAAAGAAGCCGTGCATAACACAATATACATATGTGCGGTAGTGGCACAGGATGGTACAAAAAAGGATGTCGAGTGCAGTATCGCAACGATTAAGGAACCGGCCGACAATACAGTTGCCGGATATGTCTTCGTGCTGCGTGATGTCACCGAACACCAGCGACTGCAGAATGAACTGCTGCGTGCGCGCAAACTCGAATCGGTGGGACTTATGGCCGACAATATCGCAAACGATTTCAACAATATCCTTGCCGGGGTTGTGACGAACCTCTTTATGCTCAAAACCGATCCTTCACTTTCTTCCCAGGCGCGGGAGCTGGTCAACGAAACCGAAAAAACCGCACTCAAAGCCCGGAAACTGAGCGAAAAGATGCTTGTTTTTTCTCAGGAAGGGTCTCCGATACGGGAAATTATCTCAACAGCGGATTTTTTGCGTGAAGCGGTTGGTGCGAGTCTCGGTCAGTCCCAGACCTATTACCAGCTCGATATCGCGAACGACATATGGGATATAGAGGTCGATCAGGCACAGATCAATCAGATGCTGCAGAATATACTTTGTAATGCTGACGAGGCAACAGGTGGAGAGGATTCGATACTTATATCCGCTCATAATATAAGCATTACCGATACCATAAGTCCCGACGCAACCGAGCGGGTACTGCCGCTTAAGCCCGGCAGTTATATAAAGCTGGTAGTATATGATACCGGTGAGGGAATACCGAATGAATACGTGGACAAGATATTCGATCCTTACTTCACCACCAAAGAAGGGGCTGCCGGGATGGGACTTACCATCGCGTTTGCAGTCGCTTCACGCCACGGCGGCCATATCACCCTTAGGTCTCAGCCTGGGGAGTATACCTCTTTTACCGTCTATCTTCCGGCAAAGCCTTCGGCAGAAAACGATGGGAAAAAAGCCGAGGAGAAACTTCGTGAGAATCTGCAAAGAGTGTTGCTTATGGATGATGATGAGGTGGTGCGCAGTGCGGTGCAGAGGCTGCTGCAGCGTTATGACTGCGAGGTGGAACTTGCATTTACCGGTGAAGAAGCGGTCGATATCTATCAAGAGACAATGGAACACGGTGGTTTTTTCGATCTTGTCATTATCGATTTACGTGTCAGCGAGGGAATTGACGGTATGGAGACGCTACAGCGTCTCAAAATGATTGATCCTGACGTAACGAGCATCCTCTTTACCGGTTATTCCGGTGATGCGGTACGTCAGGAGTATAAAAAGCACGGGTTTAACGCAGCGATCAGTAAACCGTTTTCTATTAATGAATTCATAGAGGTCATTGGAAGCGTGTTGTAGCCTGGGGTAGCGCATGCCTCTGAGGCAGGAGGGCTGATATTTTGGGGCCAACATTTCGCGTGTACTATTTTTTTGTCTGAATCGAGGGTTGTTGTTTGCGGAATCGGCTGCCATCCGCACTTCTGGTGTGTTTTTGCGAATGATGCACCTGCCAGCAAGATCAGCCCGTCATTTCCGTGAAAGTAATAACGGCACGGCGTGCCGCAGTCGTTATCAGCACAGCGGACAGGGTCAGGTTTAATTTTGATTCAGTTGCCTGTGTTTACGAACCCCCAAGCATTAAGGAGTTGTATATGGCCGGACAATACGTGGCGGTATTCGATGTCGGAAAAACGAATAAGAAACTTGCCGTGTACGATGCGTCGTTTTCAGTGGTGGAGAGTGCGTATTCCCGTTTTGACGAACGCGAGGATGAAGAGGGTATTCATTATGAAGACATTCGGGGAATAACCGACTGGTTTCTATCTCAGCTAAAGGTGTTTTCCGGTAAGTACCATATACGGGCGGTTTCTGTAACCACACATGGAGCGACGGCACTTTGTCTTGACCGGCATGGAGAACTTGCCGTGCCGCCTGTGGCGTACACGACCGAGGCCGGGGAGTCGTTCAGGAAGGAATTCTATGACACATTCGGTGATCCCGTCTCATTACAGGAGCTCACGTGTACTGCAGAGATAGGCAGTATGGTAAACATCGCCAAAAAGCTCTTTTTCATGAAGAAGCGATTTCCGCAACAGTTTAAAAATATTCATACCATTCTCAATTATCCTCAGTATTTCGGCTATCTTCTTACCGGTCAATATGGAACCGAACCAACGTATATAGGATGTCACACCTATCTTTATAACTTTCACGAACGCGCATATTCCCGGGTGGCCCGCGAACTGGGCATCGCCGATGCGCTGGTGCAAAAAATTTCGGCGCCGTGGGATGTCCTGGGCACCGTCACTCCCCGGATGGCGGAAAAAACCGGTTTGTCAAGCGATTGTCTCGTTACTTTGGGAATTCACGACTCGAATGCATCTCTTCTGCCGTATATCGTAAAGGGATACAAGGATTTCGCACTCGATTCGACCGGCACATGGTGCGTAGGTATGCATCCCACCGATACCCTCGGATTCAGAAATAATGAACTCGGCAAACTCGTGTTCTATTTCCTCAGTGCGTATAATACGCCGGTCAAATCATCGATATTTATGGGAGGACTGGAGTACGAGACATATACCGCTTTGATAAATGAGCTCAATGAAACCACCGGGGAATCCGATGTCGATCGGACCGTTTTAGAACGTATTATGCGCGATAGAAAGCGATTTATACTTCCTTCGGTAGTAAAGGGGACGGGTATATTTCCCGATGCGCGTCCGCGTGCGATCGATGGAAGCGAAGAATACCCGCTCGAGAAAATCCGCACAAAGGAACGAGTTCCCGGGTTTTTCCGCGACTATGAAACCGTGCATGCGGTACTTACCCTGTCGCTTGCATTGCAGACACGGGAGGCGTTGTCAATGATCGGATATACGGGCAGAGGGAGCCTGTTCATTGAAGGCGGTTTCAGAAAAAACAGAATGTACAACATGCTGCTTTCCGCGTTATACCCCGATGCAGAGGTCGTATTGACCAATCTCGAAGAGGCGACCGCTTTTGGAGCGGCGCTGCTGGGTCATGCTGCGGTGGAGTCCAAATCGCCCGACGCACTCGCGGATCGCTTTGAAATAAAAACCACACCCTTGGCTCGCGATTCACTGGACGGGCTAACCGGCTATGCGGACGAGTTTGCTGCAAAGCTCGCGCAACAGGATCAGTCCGGATAAGGTACATACCATGCAACCTGAAAGGGCTCGAGCGGCACGGAAGCGGATGCGGAGCGGGTGAGTGTAGTGTCGGTACACATGTCCCGATATCGGGACGCGTCTGTCGGGAATACCTCTGTGGAAACCGGGACGGTATGTGCGGTTACATTATGAAGCGCCACGACGTATCCGTTATCCTCTCGTGTGTTGCGCACAATACCGAACACTTCCGGACCACAGTCGAGTATCCGCTGCGGGGCTTCCGGGTGAAAAGCGGTATGTGAGATACGAATACGCAGTAGCTTTTGCAGGGCGGAATATACCTTTGATTCAATGGTTTCTTCTTTGGAAATTTTTTGCCGCAGCATATCGAAATCCAGCTGTGCACGATTAATGCTGCGTGCAATTCCGCTCTTGCGTACAGCCGCATAATCGTTGCGGGTACCGAAAAGCGTGTGGATATACAGCGCCGGTATTCCACGAAAGCTCAGCGCAATAGCCTGTGAGACGATAAATCTGGCGATCTGCAGATCGGGCGGTTCGTGTGCATGAGGATCGTTGAGCATGTCGAACCAGGTGATGTTGAGCTCATACGGGGTATGGGTTCCGTCGTTATGCAGTTTGTAACTTACCGTTCCTCCACGGGCCCTGGTGCAATCACATAGGTGCGTCCGCTGCGATTCGTTCAATAACCCTTCGGTAGGTCGCACACCGACACCGTCGTGGCTTGCGGTAAAATTGAGAAAGCATGTTCCGGGAAAGCGGGGCTCGAGTGTGGCGGCCCAGCGTTGTAAGGCTGAGGCATTTTCAGTGATGATGGTATGAGCGATCATGGGTGGAAGTGTAAAATTGTATACCATGTGTGCTTCGTCGTCTCCATTACCGAAGTACGAGATATTTTCTTTATGCGGTACGTTCGTTTCGGTAAGAAGCAGCATATGCGGGGCTACGGCATCGTATATCAACCGGATAATGCGAACCAGCGTGTGTGCACCGGGCAGATTGATGCACGCAGTACCGTATTCCTTCCATATGTAGGCGATTGCATCGAGTCGAATCAGGGAGGCATGTTGCCGGGCATATTGCAACAACACATCGAGTATTTCATATAGAACGTGTGGGTTGTGGTAATCGAGATCGATCTGATCTCTGCTGAAGGTGGTCCACAGACGCAGTTTGCCGAATGGAGAATCGAATGTATGCGTCAGGGGGCTGCTGCGTGGGCGTACGACACGTGAAAGATCCGCATCCTCGGGAACGTGGATGAAAAAATCACGGAAATGCGAATCTCCCTGTAATAGACGCTGCATGTAGATGCCTGAGGCGGAGACATGGTTTATTACTGCGTCTATGGCAATACGATACCGTTGGCCTAACCGGCGTATATGTCCCCATCCACCATGTGACACAGAAACGCGGCGATAATCCGTTATGGAAAAGCCTTGATCTGACGTGTAGGGGAAGAAGGGGAGTATATGCACAAAGGTTGCCAGATCGCCCACAAAATGCGAAAGAAATTCCGAAAGAGTATCGAGAGAGGCCTGTTGGGGTCTGGTAATAGTATCGGGATAGGTTATAAGAAGTACGTCACGTTGGCTCCACCCGATTTTTTTTCCCGGTATGGATTCTTGAATCCGTTCTACAAGGGTGGTAATGCGAGTAGTGAATACAGTGGCTGTTTCTGCCGGGTACAATGCGTGCAGGAGTGTGCTGAGACGTGATTGAAACTCGTTACGATTCATGGTAAACTGCTGTGTTAGTGATACATGGGCGCGTGCAGAAAACCATAAGTAGCACCGCGTGTGCGTTTGTCAACGTACGTATACCATTTCAGCTTAGGCCGGCCCGTGTTCCGGATCGATGTTACCCCGAACGAATGTATCTGCGAATGTACTGAGCCCCACACTGAGCGGATGGCAGCAGATATCGCACACAAAATCACACAGTGCAGGTTCAAAACAATCGTGCAATGCAGGTGAAACAGAAACACTGCGATGCGTGCGAATATCCATTGCGCCGGCTATTTTGCTAGCCGAAAACTTTCTTTACGAGTTTTTTCATGGCGACCGGTTTCTCAAAGCAGACTGCATCAAGATTTGAGAGTTTTTCCCAGGCGATATTGGAAACGTAGCCGGAGATAAGTATCTTTGTATCGATATTCTTTGCGGATTCTATAAGAGTGATTCCGTCCATACCAGGCATCTTGTAATCGGTAATAAGCACGTCGACGTCATTGTGAGATAGAAATTCATATGCACAGGATGGGTCGGTGAAGGTATGGGTATTGACCTCATTATCGGTTGCTTTCAAAAACATCTCAATAAGATGCGTGATTTCTATTTCATCATCGACAATGGCTATTACTTTTGTGCCGTCTTTCATCACCAGATTGCCTTCTTTGAGTGTACATGCAGCCATAGTATGCATCTTTTTGTGAGTGACGTGTCTGTATATTCTTTGTGCAACATTATACAGTTAATTGCTATGTTTGTCAATAATAAAAAATGATACTACCTGAATTGAGCGGTTGTTTTGATAAACGCTACGGTGAGTCGTGCTGCTATTGTGTTCTCATACAATATGGGGCACCCTTGTTGGTTGTCTCATGGTTTTGGAGAATATACAAGTAGTGCGAATGGCAGCAGCTTTCGCACACAAAATCGCTTAGTGTAGGTAATATACATTTATCCTCACTTATTTGTCTGCAATACCCGAGATTAATAGTGTTACGGCCCGATTATTTATTGAAAGTATGATAGATACTCGACTCACTGTCGGTTTTGTATCATATCGATAGAACAGCTCACTCAGAAATCAGAAGTTGCGCAGACTGTCCGATAATTGTATATTTATATCATATCGCATGGTATCTTAAAGAAGTTACTAAAGTATTGCATGCCGATGCCGATATACTATAATGGAAACAGTCTAACTGTAAGGAAGCACAATGAGAATTCACGGAATCACAGAAGCCTTCGGCGCACACTTCAGACGAGTGCAGGACTCCAAGCGCCCCGAGAAATCGGGAAAAAATGCGCTCCGGGTCGATGCGTCAGAGCTCTCTTCGGCAGCCAAAAAGCTGAATAAAGATGCCGTAGAGACTTCGGCGGTTCAAGCGCAGGTTCGGGTACAGCCCGAAATCCGTGAAGAGCGTATTAACGAAGTGCGTCAAAAAATTCAGGACGGCTATTACGATACAGCCAAGTTTCAGGATGCACTCGCTGAAAAGCTCATAAAGGACTTTGGCTGGAGTGATACGGCAGTATAGTTACACTACTGCATAGTGCGCAGCACATGAATTGACGCAGCATTAATCCGCGTATTGAATGAGAAGACGGCTTTTCCCGCAGGGAAAGGTCGTTTTTTTTTATTTTTTACCCGCATTGGTATAATTACGGTGCCGACAGCGTGCGGTTGAATATCTGCACTGTCTTTTTTTATTCATAATATTCGGGAGATATCCGGATGGAATTCATTGTTGCCAAGTTCGGCGGAAGTTCGGTTGCGTCTGCATCACGAATCGCTCATATAGGAACCATCGTGATGGAAAACGACATGCGGCGGTGTGTAATACTTTCGGCTCCGGGCAAAGTGAAGGATGCCGATGAAAAGGTGACCGACATGTTGCTGTCTATCGTGGAGCAAGCGCTTCAGAACGAGCGTTACGATGAGATGCTCGAGAAGGTGAAAAAGCGATATTTCGATATTTATGTCGAGTGCGGATTAAATAAAGATCAAATCGCCGAAGCGGTGAGCGTACTCGACTCCGCGCTTTCGGGTGATCGCAGCGATCCGGCCAGATACCGCGATTGTGTGGTGGCATGTGGTGAGGATATCAATGCGCGCCTGTTTTCCTCTTATCTTACTATGTATCATACCGAGGCCGAGTATGTTTCACCTGTTGATGCAAAGCTGTATGTCACCCAGGAGTTCGGCAATGCCATGCCACTCGAGGAAGCGACCCTCCATCTTGCGTCGCTCAAAAAGAAATGTGCGGAAAAGGTTATTGTTTTACCCGGATTTTTCGGGGTGACATCCAGGGGAGATGTCGCAACATTCAGCAGGGGAGGCTCTGATCTTACCGGTGCGCTTCTTGCTGAGGCAATCGAAGCCAAAGAGTATGAAAACTGGTCGGATGTCGACGGCATTTTTTGTTGTAATCCCAAAATAGTGGAAAACCCCAGACAGATTCCCGCACTCACGTATCGGGAAATGAGAGAGCTGTCCTATATCGGCTTCAAGGTATTTCATGAGGAGGCGGTACAGCCGACCATGAGAAAGAATATACCTATACGTCTTCGAAACACACACAATCTCGACAATGGTGGTACCCTTATCGTATCGAAACGTCTGCCCGGGGAGCGGGACGTAATCGGTATTGCAAGTGGCGGAGAATACTGCAGCTTTACTATAGAGAAATTCCTCATGAATCGTGAAAAAGGGGTGGGACGACGGTTGTTCGGTATTTTGGAACGATTCGAACTTTCCTTCGAGCATTGCCCGTCAGGACTAGATAATATGTCAGTGGTGCTTGATCAGAGTCAGCTTGATCCGGAACGTGTGAACGATGTGGTGCGTGAAATCCAAAAGGAAATAGCGCCGGATCATATTACCACCGAGTTCGGACTCAGTCTCGTGGCCGTCGTGGGTGAAGGGCTGCTGCATAAAGTCGGCATCCTTGGGCGCATTGCCACCGCACTTGCCGATGTCGGGGTGAATATAAAAATGGTAAACCAAGGCAGCTCCGAATTGAGCATTATATTCGGTATAGACTCATCGGATGAAAACAAGGCAGTGCGGACCCTGTACGATACGTTTTTTGGAAAATGATGGTGAGATGAGCCGGAGGCTTTTGCGCACCAAACGGGGCAGATTGGATGTTGGTCAACCTCGATGGGTACGTAACTGACTCTGTCGGGTGTAGGAAAGTGCAGCCTTGCCGTGTGAGGACACTTTTTTCATTTTTTTAGAAAGGGCGCGGGAGGATTGCATCATTTTCGATATGAGTGACGACTCTTTGGTCTCGATTCGGGCATAAAGGTCGCGACAGTGTGCATAGGCATTTTTTATGGCAGGGTCTTCCGCGATATGCCGTTTCCAGTCAGGATGTGAGGTAGTAATCTCTTTGAGCAGCCCTTCGCATTCATTTACCAGTTCTCGCCTTCTGCGCAGTTCAGCAGTAATTCGTTCGCCATCCTCTTCGGGCTCGAGTCGTACCGAAATATCGAGTACCCTCTGGAGAGAGTGTGTCAGCTTAGAGAGTGTGGTATACAGTGTCATATGCAATTGACGGAAAAAGATTATCCCATTGCAACGAACTGCTGCGAGCTGCGGCCGGCATTTTGTGCGGACGCATCGACATCCGTTTGTTGCTGCTGTTGTTTTTTTACATTTTCAGCGGCCTGTGCCCATGCCTCACGCAGGCTCTCAAGGTGTGAAACCGCTTCGTGAATCTGTGTGGGATCGTTTTTTATATTGGCTTGTATCAGACAGTGAATCATGTATTCATAAAGATCGTAGAGACGCTGGGATATATCTCCCGCTTCCATATTAAGTGACGATATAAGCTCGCTTATGGCGTCCTGGGCCTTGAAAAGGGCTTTGGTACGACCTTCCACATCGTTTTCTTCGATTTTCTGAAGTGCGATTTTCGAATGCTTAATCGCCACGTCGTAGGTGATAAGAATAAGCGTACCCTGGTCCGCGGTGTCAATTCGTGTGTTCGAGTATTTATTGTAGCCGTTTGACATACTGACTCCTTCGATAGAGGTGCGTGTTACATGAGGCCGCTGCCGGCAAATGCATTCGAAAGACTCGTGCCCTGACTTTGCAGTTCGGCGATATTCTGCTCCATTGCGGTGAATTGCTTTACAAGCCGTTCTTCATACGAGCTGATTCTATCCTCGAGCTGGCTTATTCTGTCCTCGATCCGTTCCATATTCGAGCGCAGCGTATCCTGACGGTTGGATATAATTCCGTTGTCGGCCGAGGTCATTCTGTCGGTGATATCGTCGATCATCGCACCAAGGCCTTTGGATAACGAAAATGTAGAGGTGGTCCCATCCGCAATAGAACCGGCGGGGGCTGTTATTGAAAGCCCTTGAGCCGGACCGTCAGAAAAAGCGACAATGTCCCCCACACGGGTATCGGATGTATACCATGTCGATTCTCCCTGAATGCGGAGTTCGATCTGCTGATCATCAGCCGTTTCACGCAGTTCGTATGTATGCGACTCGGTTGCTTCTTTGCTGCGACCATATGATATGTTGGCATTGTCTGAGGTGCCTTTGGTGATAAACAGCTCGACCACTTCGCTGAAGTTGTCGGTAAGCGCTTCGTCAAATTTATCCTCGTCAAGCTCCAGCTTTCCTGTATTGTAGTCTGTCTCGATTCCTATGCTGGTCAGCGTGGAGTAGGAATCATCGAGCACGTCGAATCGGTTCTGGAAGGCGGTTCGTAATCTGCTTATGACCGTATCCAGCGTCATATCTCCTGCAAGTACGCCCTGGGTGTTGTTTTCCGCTTCGGGATCGCCGTAGTTTGCCTTGTTGTCTTTGAAATCGATAAGGCTGTTATAGGCGTTGAGCAATTCTTTGACTTTCCCGGCTATTGCTTCTTTATCGCGGGTTACGGACACCTGCGTAGAATTGTCATACGAGGTGCCGTTAAGAGAAATGGTTGCATCCGATATTACGCTGTCGATTTCGTTAGTTGAATTTTGAAGCATGATGCCGTCTATGCTCATATAGGCGTCCGTACCGGTGCGCAGCACACCACTTCCCTGCAGTCCCGTCGTAGTGGTGGAGAATGCATGGTCGCTGCCCCCGGCGTTGAACGAATCGATCGAAAGCTGTGATTCGCCGGTTATCGCATCCGTAACTACGAGCTGACCACCCGCGTTTATGCTTGTCGTCACCATGCCGTGGAATGTCTCTTCGACATCCGCCCGCAGATCGTCCATTGTGGAGGATGATGTTTTTGTAAAGGTTCCCTGGACGGTTTCACCCTTATGATCGGTGCCGCTGTAGGATATTGTTTCGCCGTCAGCCAGTCCGGAAAAGACCGCAGAAAGATCATTGTCCGAGGTTATTGTCTGTGTAACGTTTCCCTTATCCCCGGCCGCGTTCTGGATAATTCCCAGATCCTGCAGCGTGCTGCCGCTTATGTCTTCGTACGAAACACCATCCGCTCCGGTTTCTTTGGCAGTGAGAACCATACGGTAATTGGTATCCGATAGTTGCAGTATCGAGGCATTTACATTCAGTTTTTCCCCGTTACTGTCGGTGGCATTATTGATTTTGTCACGAAGATCCTTGATGGTATCGTCATTGTCGATAGTGAGTTCGGTTCCGTCTATCGCAATGGTTCCCGTGGTTATTCCAAGGCTCGATAACGACGCATTCTGATCAGTGATCAGTCCGTCCCCGGTAATCATTTTTTCGCTTTGTGCAAGATGATAGGATGAAATTTCGTATGATCCGGGCTCGCTTCCGGTCCCTGCGGATATCGTGGCGATGCTTTCATCCGAGGAGGTCTCGGTATAAAGGCTGAATGCGGACGCTCTGCTGAGCTCATTGCCTTTAGTGCCGATTTTGCTGATGAGTGATTGAAGCTTGGAATATGCGTCTATCTTGTTCTGATAGGTGTTTTTTTGTGATATTTTGGGCTGTATACGCTGAGAATATTCCAGCTGGACCAACTGCTGAATAATCTGTTTGG
This sequence comes from uncultured Fibrobacterota bacterium, assembly GCA_964589825.1. Classification (GTDB taxonomy): domain Bacteria; phylum Fibrobacterota; class Chitinivibrionia; order Chitinivibrionales; family WJKA01; genus CAZPUS01. The sequence continues at coordinate 44,166 of CAZPUS010000016.1, forward strand.
AATTAATGCCGGACATTCCGACCGACATTCCAGGGCTGGAAGAGCTGATATTCATAGCGCGATCCTTTTTTGCACATTTTTTGTGCGTTCTATCATATATATCGGTTAACAGTCGAAATAACTTTATGAAAAAAGATGCGTTCCGGGTATAAGGGCTCATGCGATACTGTAATGGGGCAGTTTATTATTACCTGTTCCCGTGTATGACACCAGTGTATTTTTTATGCGAATGGCATAATTGCGAAGGGGGATACGTAAAACCTAAACTGAGCGCGTTTGTTTGCGGAATTTGGTGCAACCCGCACTGCTCTTGCGTCCCCTAAGGTGATGTAACAACCAACAAGGTTGCCCCGTCATATTCGAGGACACAATAGCAGCACGGCTTACAATAGTTTTCATCAAAAAAACCGCTCAATTTAGGTAAAAGTTGAATTTTGCCTCGATTGTAACCTATCTTTTACCGTATGAATCTGGATAAGAAAATTGGATATGTGGCGCTTTCTGTCGCAGGAGCCTGCCTGTGTACAGGTCTTTTATTGCTCATGTCGTTACTCATGAGTGCCGGGCGAACCCTGCATGTGGCGTTTCCCCGAGTAGGGGCACTCCGTATCGCAGCGGCGGTAAAAATTGACGGAGTGGATGCCGGATCTGTCGCCCGGATTCGGTGGAAAGGCGATCGGGCGATCGTTACCATAAACCTCGACCGGGATGCACAGCTGCGCCGCGGAGTCCGGATTGTTTCGATGCCCGAGGGTATAATGGGCGGACGATTTGTCAGTATAGAAAACGGACCGGCCGGAGGTGATACCATTGCGACGACACCGCACGATACGCTGCGGGGCGTATTCTATCCCGGTGTTCCTGAGATGATGGCACATGTGGTCTCGTTGAGAAAACAGATTAGGGCGTATCTCGGTACGGTTCGTACGTTGTATAAACCCGACGATGGATCGCAGGATTTTTTCACCCGATTCGATTTACTCGTGGCCAGTATCGACTCGTCCATGCAGTTGCTCGATACCACAATGCACAAGTGGCAGGTTCTGGGGAAAAAAGCAAAGGGTTTCTCCTCTGCCATGCAGGATTTAAGGAGGCATTCCGCACGTATTCGGGACGTGGCACCCGAATACGTAGCCCGAAGTTCGGAGACGCTGGAGCGGACGGCGGCCCTTCTCGAGCGTCTCGATCGAACAGTGTCTGCCAGTGCATCGCTGGTGCGGCGAGCCGAGTCACTGCAGGGCAATACCGCCTTTCTTACACAGCTTTCCAATGTACAGAAACGAATAACCTCTCTTCGGGATGCCCTTGAAACCATCAATAAAAAAGACCCTGCGTTGCCGGCGCGTCCAAAATGGTAAACTCCTCATAGCAATGTGGTTTTTGTTGTGGAGTGCCGTCGGGATACTGCATCCCCTGTATTCGCAGAATGCGGGGGATGTGGATCATTTTTTCGAGCGGATGGTCTATGTGGAAGATTTGACCGGGCCAATGGCCTGGTGGGCTAATCCGGCCGTGTGTGCGGCTGCGGCTGCGAAAACCGCCATGCTTTTAAGTGCGGCACCTGTATGGGATGCACGCATGCTTACCGCATTGCGCTATAGTGTATATACATCGCAGCGCATGTCCTTTTGTGCGGGAGTATCCGGTATTACTCCCTTCAGTCCCGGAGGGATGCAGCTCAGTTCGAATCGGGGAGGCTTCAGTGCGTCGGGCCGGACCCAGACCCTTACTCCGAGAGTACAGTGCGTGTTAGCCTCTCGTACTTACAGCCATTGTGCGACAGGGATGATATTTTCCATCGGGGGGATTCCCTCCTCCTACCAAAAGGCCTACAGGCTGCTGTATATATTGATCGGTACCGGTGTGCTCGTGCCGATAACCAATGCAGCCGATGTGTCGATTTCTTACGCCGCTTCGGGGTTACACGATGAAGTAGGCCAGTGGCATATATCTCATTCGGTACGCGGAGGTGTACGTCAACACTGCATCGATTCCGTATTGCGAGTTTCACTAGAAGGTGCTTTCAGAATCGATGCGCTGCGCGACATTACACATAAACTCTATATGCCGGTAACGGCAATGGCAGGTATGGCCATATACGATAATATACGGGTACGCAGTGGTTTTTCGATCGAGTTGCGGGGTGGGATGGTTGACAATGTATACCAGCAGGGATCGTTGCTCAATGCAGGTGTTTCACTTGAGCCCGATACCAAGAGGTCGTTTTTTGGAGAATACCGCGCAGGAATCAATCTTTCCTATTTCCCCGAGATTCTTCATACGGTGTATGCAGGATACCGCTTCTGACAGCCGTGATTTTAGTTACCACGACTGTTTTGGTAAATCCTGTGCAGTAACCAGGTAGCAGATGAAGTACACGACTGTCTTTATGCAGCAATCGATTCGGTTGCCTGTGGTCGGGCCTTTTCGTCCGCTGGTTCTTTATCTATCCATGCATCGAGTTTCTGCATGGTGAGCTCGTGTGTCTCCTGAATAAGGTTGTTGGTGGCACTGGGAAGTTCTCCGAGTATCTCTTTGGCTTCTGCAAAGCCTTTTTCTATTGCATCTCTAATTATTTCGCCGTATTCGGTTTTGGTGCCGTCGAACGCCGAAAAGAACTGGGTCGCAAAATCGACAATGCGTGTGGAGGTGTTTTCAGCATTCCAGTACTCGGGAACCTGTGCGACTTCTTCGGTTTCTCGTGTCTGCTCGCCTTTACCCGTCTGCTGCGGATTGAGTGATTCGAATACACTTTGTTTTATCTGACGCAGCTGTGCAACGATATGTCTGGTCATTTCGCTTTTAGGGTCGACCGAAGAACCTGTGGCGTTGACTGCGACTCCCTGCCTGGTATATGCCAGCTGCTGTTTCTCTACAGAAAGAGTCGTACCGTCGGAAGAGGTGAGAGTAAGACGGGTGGTGTCCATGCGCATCGATTCATACGACGCGGCAGCCTGAAAACCGCCCACGGCTGTGTTACGGCCGTTGCCGCTTCTGTGCTGTATGCCCTGGTGCATGGGTCCGAATGTATCCTGACGTGGTGTGGCGGTGGGAGTAGCAACCTGCATAGTGTTACCTCCTTGTAAATGAAGAAAATGTATATCTCACACATCCTGGTGTATACTATCTTTTTCGGTAATTGAAAAAAAATCTTTATTTTTTTTTAATTTTTGCTTGCATCTGAATGGTGAACAAATTATTTTAGCTCTAAAGCAAAAATGTGGATAACTTTTTATGCCGAAAACAAAGGCGACATTGTGGACAACTCGTTAACAACGGCAAAACCACGTGGATAACCGCCTCCATAAAACCAATAACATGTTAAAAATAAACAAAAAACGAAATGTTAGCTCTGTGTTAACTGCATGTGTGCCATGTTGATCAGGCTACCTTTAAAACAGCAAATGTAAACTTAGTAAAGTGTGGATAACGTGTTAACAAACGCATCATCTTCTGTAAATTCAGCGACTTCGTTATGGGATACATGTCTTTTGTTTATACGTGACCGTGTTGGGGAATCGAGTTTCGAAACGTGGTTTCAGACAACAGAAGTGAGTATCGATGCTGAAAAAAATGTGTGTGTCTATGTGCCAAACAGCTTTTTTGCCGATTTTATCGAGGAGAATTTTCGTCAGGTAATAATAGACGCATTCCGCCACAGCGGCTGTGAGCCTACCACTATTTCTTTTGTGGCAAAAGAGAAGGACTGGCACATAATCGGCAGTATCCAGGATTCAATGGCCGAGGCAAAAAAAAGGCCCCCCAGACGTACCGTAAAAACCCGGGGAGGGACCGATCCGGCTCATTTTCGCAGTGATTTTACTTTCGATCATTACGTGGTGGGAGACAACAATCGAATGGCGTATGCTGCAGCGACTGCGGTTGCAGAAGCCCCGGGAATTACCACGTTCAACCCGCTTACCATTTACGGCCCTACCGGAATCGGCAAAACCCATCTGTTACAGGCGATAGGGCATTACGCACAAAAAAGCGCCACGGCCTCATGTGTGGTCTACATGTCAAGCCACGATTTTATCAATCAGTATATCGATTATGTCGCAAAAAAAGGGCATTCGACTTCATTTTATCAACGCTTCATGAAAGCGGATCTGCTTCTGATTGACGATATACATTTTTTCGGCGGCAAAAATCCAAAGCCCGGGATTCAGAAGCAGTTTTTCAACATTTTTAATAATCTCCTGTTACATAACAATCAGATCGTACTCTCTTCCGACCGGCCCCCAGAAACCATTCCGGGGCTTATGCAGCATATAATAAGCAGGTTCAAGGGGGGGCTTATCGCAGATATTCAGCCCCCGAATTTCGAAACACGCATGGCGATACTTCGAAAAAAAGCGGAGAACGACGGAATTTTGCTCGAGGATGAGGTAATAGAGTATCTCGCCGCACATTTTACCGAGAATGTACGCGAGCTGGAGGGTATTCTCATAAAGCTTCTTGCCTCGTCATCTTTTACCGGGCGTGATATAACCATGGATGTGGCAAAGGAAGTCTGCGGCGATATGATGTCACATGCAGATACGCAGGTGTCGATAGAAACGATACAGCAGAAAGTAGCCCGGGAGTTCGGGCTGTCGACTACGCAGCTGACCGCGCATTCGAGAAAGCGTAACGTAACGCTTCCCCGTTACATTGCCATGTACCTGTGCAAGCATGTGACAAGCAATTCTCTGCGTACAATCGGGCTGCGCTTTGGCGGTCGTGATTACTCAACGGTGATTCATGCCTGTAAAAAAGTGGATGAACACCTCACATGCGAATCACACGTGAGTGAGCTTGTACACAATCTGTATCGTGAGCTGCAGGTGGAATAGGCAAAGGGTATCATTTCCTGTGCGTACTGCATCACTGAGCGAGATATAAGTGCGGGGTCTTCTGCCATACGCGCCGCTGTTGCGTCCCACGAAATAGTGTGCCAACCGGCAAGGTCGACGCCTCATACCCGATATTGCTTACCTTCACTTCTCACCAAAGCGTTCACTAACGTAATTGCCCGGGCTTAGGTTACCTACGATACTGCTATGAACAATTTTGTTACTGTCCGCTGAATTTTGCCTCTGCTTCCTCCATAGTATCGCAGAGTGAAATCTTTTTTATTATTCGCGTGATAGTCAGCAGGTTGGTGACCAGATAATTCGCTTTGACCAGTACGATGTCTCCGCCCTTTTTTTCCGCTTCTTTTTTCATCGTAAGCAAAATGGCAAGACCCCGGCTATTGAGATACGAAGCCTCTTCGAGGTCGATTATAAAACGATATATTCCCGCGTCGAACAGTTCGTTAAGCCGGTTTTCAAGCAGCGAAGAAAACTCCTGCGGGATATCACTGTTTATTTTTACCACTGCGATACCGTCTTTTTGGTATACTTTAACCTTCATGGCAGGTATTCTCCTCTAAATTGACTGGTATACACCGGGGGTATATGTATAATCGTATTCAATTCGATGTGCGGTTATATGCCTCATTGATCAATTCGTTATTTTTTTCCCGATTGCAGACATGGGTTATGAATTCGTCCACAAGCCACGGATTGAATTGAGTGGCTTTTCCTTTTTCAATCTCTTCTGCAGCTTCTTGTATCTCCATTTTTTTTCTATAACTGCGGTCGGTGGTCATCGCGTCATAGGCGTCCGCGATGCTTAAAATCTGTGCACCCAGCGGGATTTCTTTTCCCTTGAGCTGATAGGGATACCCGTTGCCGTCCCAGCGTTCGTGATGGTGGAGAATCAGTGGCACTTCTTTTTTCAGAAACTCCACATTCTGCAGAATGTTGGCCCCGATCACCGGGTGTTGTTTAATAGCCCTGTATTCTTCATCGCTCAGTTTCCCCTCTTTGAGCAATACTTCCTGAGGAATTCCGATTTTGCCTACATCGTGCAGAAGGCCGGCATTTTTTATGACTGAAATTTCTTTTTCATTCAGCCCAACCGCTTTGGCAAGCGCAACCGCATACAGTGAAACGTTCCTAGAATGTGCCTGCGTATACTTGTCCTTGGCATCGATCGCTTTGACCAGTGCATTCGTCGATTCGACATATGTTTCGCGCATCTTTCCCGAAAGCTTTATGAATTCATTTTTCAGTCCCTCAATCCCGTAATTGTCGAGATTTGTCTGTGACTTATCTTCATAATCGGCTTTCCACATGCGGATCATGTTTCTGCCGCCGTTTTTAGCCCAATAGAGTGCTTCGTCGGCCCGCTCGATAAGTACTTTTTTGGTGGTGGTTTCGTTGGGTATGAATTCGGCCACACCGATGCTGACCGTTACCGAAATTGATACGTCACCATCAGAGAACGTATGGTTTTCGATTTTGCCGTGAAGCTTCGATGCGTATTCCATGGCCCCGTTTCCGTCTACATTCGCAATACACATAAATTCTTCTCCGCCATAGCGGCCGCAGATATCCACTTCCCGGGAATTTTCCCGCAGTATGTTGGCTATATCACTGAGAACGAGATCGCCGAATTGATGCCCATAGATGTCATTGACCGATTTAAAATGGTCTATGTCGATGAGCAGGCAGGAAAGTGCAGAGTCATATCGAAGCGCCCTGTTGAATTCAAAGGAAAGCCGTTCCTGAATGAACCGATGATTATAAAGCCCGGTAAGTCCGTCGGTGATCGAAAGCTTGACAAGCTCTTTGTTTTTTTTGTCAAGCTCTTCCATCAACACCTTTTCGGAAGCGAGTGCAAATCGAAGCTCGGTGATGATCTGGTGCCGCTCGATTGCGGTTACTATGGCATGGGTAAGTCTTTTGGATGTAAGCTCCTGAACAGAAAGGTACTCTTGAGCGCCGTTACGGACAGCGGTAATAGCAACTGTTTTTTCATGTCGGGGACCAATCATGATGACAGGCATATCGTTTTGACATTCATCGATTTTCTTCAGCAGGGTGAGCCCGCTTCCCGAGGGGTCGTCAGTATCGAGTATCACCGCGTCCTCCCCTTTGTGCTCGACGGTCGCGAGTGCCGACTCGGAATCGTAACAATGCTCTACCAGGAATTCATGATTCCCTTTCATATGTTTTTCAACCGGTGATGGTGCGGTTGTCTCGTGTTGTCTCAACACGATCCACAGAATATGGATCGGCTCGTGGCTGTGAATGGTGTTGTCGTTGGTATTCATCGTGGTATGAAAAAGATTACCATCAAAACGTGTGAAAAACTATTTTTACCTAATTGTAGCGTTTTGGTCACAGGAATGCAAGTAATTGAGCTCCTGTTGGGCACCGTACCCAAGAAAAAACTGCTCCCGTGACCTTCGTAACCACCGTGCCTTACGTAGTATTACCGGCAGGCTTGCATATACAGGCGATGTCGGAACGGGAGAGGCCGATGTGGTATGTGTACCGTAATACTGAAACTGTTCCGAAATAAGTAGTGTACCGTACGACAATCCAACAGCACATGTTATATGCAATTCCGTATAGCAGCTGAATACCCGATTAAAACCGACTGCATTTGTATTCAACCGTAAACTATATGAAGCGTTACGTATCCACAGGGTTTTACGAATATATACGGCAATTTTCCGTCGACACGTTGTTTTCGCTGTTGGGCGACTGGATAACCCGTGAACGCAAAATCGTCTCTAGTTCACGGCTGAAGCAGCTGGTACAGGAATTTAGTGGCAGCACACATCTTCAAACGCGTTTTGACAACCTCGGGGAAGATGAAAAAGTCGTATGCAGTGGTGCCTATCTTTTTGGTGCCTGCGGAATCATGAGTCCTCAGGATTCACGTGTCCGAACGAATCTGCTCAGATCGCTGCTTTGTTTTCCTCAGCGGGACGAAGAGCGTGATACTATGTATTGGTGCGGATTTGACGAACTTGAACCGGCACTTCGCTCCAGATGTGCACATACACTGGCTGCGCATTGTGCGACCCGGTATCATAGTTTTTCTGAAGCGGATTGTATACAGGGCGTTTCCCCATGCTATTATAACGATATCGTCGCCCTCGTTGCGTTATGCACGTATGGATGCATAAAATTTACCAAGGACGGAGAGCTGACCAAACGCTCCCGCGAGGCGGTTCACGCATTGCGAATCGGTGAAGGGTTACTCGCACACAGCGAATCCGGCGAGGACGCACCTATTCCCATATTCGACTACTGTATCAGCAGAGGATTGATTCGCAATGTTCAGAAAGAGGCACGGGAGGTGCCGGCTCGTATGCAGCGCTGGCTTGAATGGTCGGATGTACAGAAACGCAACGATATGGTTACGTTTTTATGTGGTTCTCCGCCCCGAATGGAATTGCTCGAAGAGATAGCCGACCACGCAGGAGACACCCTCCTGTCAACAGAGGCGCTGGACTCGCGCGTGACGGGCGGAGTCGGATCGCTGATGCGGGTATACGTGTATACCGGTTTTATCGAGGCCCGTCCCGTGGCGCACACACATGAGTATTTGTTCTATGTTCCCACGCCCTCATCACATACCGAGACATCGCAGTCACAGTCGTCGCAGGTAACGGTAATGCCGGATTATTCGGCGATTATCGCACGCGATATTGCACCCCATACGCTTCATGCCTTCAGCATGGCAGGAAAGCTGGAAGAATTCGATACCGTGTATAAAGCGAGGATCGATAAGCAGACGGTATTCGAATCTCTTGCGAGAGGAGTTGAGCCTGACGTGTTGCTCGATTATCTGCATCGCTGGCAGGTCACGAACAACATCATCGCCTGTGTCAGGGACTGGATTGACAGTTTTTTTCGTATCCATGTCGCCAGGGGTTCATTTTTATGCTCGTTGCGCGATGAGGTTTCGGCGCAAATCGATAATACGCAGCAGCTGCAGCAGCATCTCGATGTAGTGCCGGCACACCGGGTATATCGAATACGGCAGGGACATGAGGAATATGTACTCTCTTTGCTTCAAAATATGGGCTTCGATACCCGCGCCGCAGGTGTATGCCGCGACCATGGCCCCGGGCAGGGGGATAACACGTCGGAAATGCTCACCGGCGGCAGTCGGGTGGATTCCCGCAGGCCGGTGAATCTGTTTGCGTATGGTATTTCATCCAAAGGTCACGAGACGGAGACGAGTTCACACGATATAAAAGGCGGAAAGTACAGTTGCGCGCTCAAACCGCTCGAAGCCACCGAGATGTTTCAGGTGATCGATTACGCAAGGGTGATGAGATACAGGTTGCTGATAGAATATTGTCCACAGGATTGCGCCGGAAGTAAAGTGTACGAGGTCGAACCCATCGATGTGCGACGCGGGAGCAGTCCTGCGCTCAGCGCACGAAAATTCGAAGACGGCACGATACAGAAGGAGAAAGAAGAATTCCTCATTCAGTATATAGAACGTATTGGAGTAAAGGCTGATGACTGACACAGCGGATTTCGTACATCTTCATACCCACACCGAGTACAGTTTTCTTGACGGTGCCATAAGAATAAAGGATCTGGTGACCCGTGCCAAGCAGTTCAATATGCCTGCACTGGCGATCACGGATCACGGCGGAATGTTTGGCACGATCGATTTTTATTCCACCTGCATCGAGGAAGGGATAAAGCCGATCATCGGTTTTGAAGCATATGTCGCTCCCGGGTCCCGACTGAGTAAGGAAAAAGGGGAGAATGAGCGCTCATACTATCATCTGCTGTTGCTTGCCGAGAATAACGAGGGCTACCGCAATCTTATGAAACTCAGCAGCATTGGCTATCTCGAGGGATTTTACCGTAAGCCGCGTATCGATACGGAGGTGCTGCGTGCACATTCAAAGGGGATAATCGCGGCCTCCGGATGTATTGCGGGAGCCATTCCCCGGGCATTGCTTGATGACGATGTAGAAAAAGCGCGGCGTATTGCACGGGAATATCTCGACATATTTGGAGAGAACAATTTTTTTATCGAGCTGCAGGATCATGGCATCGAAGAAGAACAGCGTGTTCGTGCGCCGCTTATCGAACTGGGCAACGAGCTGGGAATCCCCTTTATTGCGACCAACGATGCCCACTATCTGCGGAAAGAAGATGCCAGCTCTCATGAGGCGCTGCTGTGTATTCAGACCCGAACCACCATGGATGATCCAAAACGGTATCGTTTTTCCACCGACCAGGTCTATTTCAAATCACCGCAGGAGATGGCACAGCTTTTTTCGGATGTGCCCCGGGCTTTGTACAATACCGTGGAGATTGCACAGCGATGTAATGTAGAGGTGAAGTCAAAGGCACAGCTGCCGGTGCTCGAGGTTCCGGAGGGAATGGAAAGTCAGGAAGAGTATCTTCGTACTCTTTCGTATGAAGGACTGGAAAAAAAGTATCCCGAGGTTACGGCGGAGCTTAAAGAGCGTCTTGAGTACGAGCTTCACGTAATAATCAGTATGGGCTTTGCCGGATATTTTCTGATTGTGCGTGATTTCGTGAGGGCGGCCAAGGATATGAATATTGCGGTGGGGTGCAGAGGCTCTGCAGCGGGAAGCCTGGTCGCCTATTGTGTGGATATAACGAATATCGATCCGGTAAAATACGATCTGTTGTTTGAGCGATTTCTCAATCCGGAGCGTGTATCGATGCCGGATGCGGATATCGATTTTGCGGATCACGACCGGTATAAAGTGATCGAATACGTGGTGGAAAAATACGGTCGCGATGCGGTGTGCCAGATAATCAATTTCGGCAGGATGAAGGCAAAAATGGTAGTACGGGATGTGGCGCGTGTACTCGGAGTGCCGGTTTCCGAGAGTAATAAACTCGCTGAGATGGTACAGGAAAAAACCATAGAAAAGTCTATAGCGGCAAATGGAGAGCTTCGGGACGTGATCGATAATAACCCTGTGTATCAGCAGCTGTTCAAACATGCACGGGCCCTCGAAGGACTGGCCAGACAGGCGGGTATGCATGCAGGAGGGGTCATTATCGCGCCCGGACCGGTAACCAACTGGGCACCGCTGTTCAAGCAACCGCAGACAGGCATTGTAATGACGCAATTTGATATGGATACGGTGGAGGATTCTGGGCTTATCAAGATGGATTTTCTCGGCCTCAGGACACTGACCGTGCTGCAGGAGAGCTGCGAGCTGATTTCGCGCTCCCATGCAACCCATATAAAACTGTGGGATCTGCCGCTTGATGATGCGGCAACTTTTGAACTGTTCGGCAGCGGTGAAACCACAGGCGTGTTTCAGTTCGAATCAAAAGGGATGCAGGATTATCTGCGAAAACTGAAACCGACCAATATTGAGGATATCATCGCTATGGCAGCGCTCTACCGGCCCGGACCGATGGAGAATATCCCGACCTATATCGCACGAAAACACGGGCGGGAGGAGATCCATTATCCACATCCGCTGCTCAAGGAAGTACTCGATGTGACCAACGGGGTCATTATCTACCAGGAGCAGGTGATGCGTATCGCGCAGATAATGGCCGGTTTTTCTCTTGGCCAGGCCGATATTTTGCGAAAAGCCATCAGCAAGAAAAAAGAAGATAAAATGGAGAAGCTGGGGGCACAGTTTATCGAGGGAGCGGTGAAAAAGGGAATAAAGAAGCAGGATGCAGAAAAGGTCTACGATCTTATCAAGAAATTCGCAAATTACGGATTCAACAAGGCGCATGCTACTGCCTACGCGCATGTCTCGTATCAGGCGGCCTATCTCAAGGCACATTATCCGGTGGAATTCATGACCGCATCTCTCACCTCGGTACTTAACAACCAGGAGCAGTTTCTGGTGATAAAAAACGAAGCGGAGCGAATGGGAATCACGATTCTTCCTCCGGATATAAACCGAAGTGAAATCGAATGTGCGATTGATGAAGGTAATATTCGTGTCGGGTTGGGGACCATCAAAAACGTGGGCAAAGCAGCGCAGGCGATTTTGGACGAGCGTCGTACACACGGAGAATTCACGAGCATCTTTGATGCAACCTCGCGGGTCGACCACGGAAGAATGAATAAAAAATGTATGGAATCGCTTATCTGCGCAGGAGCGTTCGATTCCGTGCCCGGAACCAGGGCGCAGCAGTTCGAAGCGATTCAGACGGCCCTTGACTACGGAGCAGCGGTACAGAAGGAGAAAAACAGTGGCCAGACCAATCTCTTCTCCGCACTCAACGGTGGCAACGAAGAAGAGGACGCGGCAACTCCCGCCTTTGCTCAGCCGTCCCTGCCGGAGGTTGATAAATGGTCGTATGGAGACTTGCTGCTGCGCGAAAAAGAGGTGCTCAACTTTTATGTGAGCGGTCATCCGCTCAAGGATTTCGAGGACGAAGCACGAGGCTTCAGTTCCGTGAGTCTAGCCCCGCGACAGCTTCAGCAACTCAAAGCGGACACATCGGTGACCGTTGCCGGTATGGTCACCACGTGTAGAATCCATACCCAGCGAAACGGTCAGCGGATGGCATTTTTCAGCATTGAAGATTTCGAAGGGCTTATCGAATGTGTTGCCTTTGGCGATGCGTTTGGGGAATATGCGGAGATGATTACCGCCGATGCAATGCTGCTGCTTCGTGGTACAATAATGTATCGCCAGGGCGCAGCGGCGTCGGGTGATGAGCAGAAGCAGAAGCCGCAAATACGCATTGAAAAGGTAATGCCGCTTTCGCAGGCCCGGGAAAAGCTGACAAAGAGTGTACATATCAGGTTGCGCACCCGGGGGCTTGAGGAGGAGTTCCTTGATCGGCTTTCGAAGGTGTGCAGCGATGGTCACGGTCAGTGTCAGCTGCTGATTCATTTTGAAACAAAAAACGGAAACAACTATACGGTGCATGCACGGAAATTTACGGTATCGCCACACAAAGATACCATAGAGCGTCTGCGCAGTATCGTGGGAGAAGAAAACGTATGGCTCGACAAGAAAAAAGCGGCATAAGCACGTGGCAACTGCTGCACGCCTGGCTTCGCACACCTGTTGCATTGCTGTGGATCATCGTCTCGACGGTTCTCTACAGCTGTGCTGCGTTTGTGGTACTCCCCATTTCACGAAAAGCGCTTTATGGTATCGGTCACATATGGTGTCGTCATCTGTGCGCGGTGTGCGGGGTACAAGTGCGCCTTAGTGGTCTGGAACAGTTGCAGTCGGGTGCGACCTATGTATTCGTGTCCAATCATCAGAGTCATCTTGATATACCCTGCCTTATGTCGGCTCTTCCGTTTCATCTTACCTTTATGGCAAAAAAGGAATTGTTTCGTATTCCCTTTTTCGGATGGGGGATATCGGCGATGGGCATGATTGCGGTGGATCGCTCCAGTGCCAGAAAGGCGAAACGTTCTTTCGGGAATGCAATACAGCGTCTTCAGACCGAAGATATCGCGGTCGTGATTTTTCCTGAGGGAACACGCAGCATGGACGGGAATATAGGTGAATTCAAACGCGGGAGCTTTGCGCTGGCGGTGGACAGCGGTCTGCCGGTAGTACCGGTCAGAATTCAGGGTACGTTCGATGTGCTGCGCAAGAAATCGTTTCTGATACGACCGGGCAAGGTAACGATCACGCTTCATGAGCCGGTCAACACTGCAGGATACGATCGCGCGCAAATGGCCGATACGGTGCGGGCTCGTATTGTGGATTCGACGGCTGTACATATGGCGGATTAAGGGTTTTTGGCCGTTGTGTCCCGTAAGTGCGCGGCATTTTTCCGACAGCGGGGTGTTGACTTTCTGCGGGCGACATTTTACAATAAATACCGGAGTAGACAACTTCCACGAATAACTCCGGGATACCTGACATGACACGCGCGCGAACACGAGAAGATATAACCGAAAAAATTTCACGCATCGCCAATTTGCCCACACTTTCTCCCATCGTATCCCGAATGCTTGCAGAGATACACAATCCCGATTCAACGGCGGCGGGTATTTCGCGGGTCATTTCGGCGGATGTTTCCATGAGTGCACGTGTGCTTCGTGTGGCAAACAGCGCGCTTTTCGGCATGAGCAGACGGGTCGGTTCAATACAGGATGCGGTGGTGCTGCTGGGTTCACGAACAATTCGGGCTATGGTGCTCAGCCTTACGGTTTTTGATATTTTCCCTCTCGACCGAGTATCGCAGAATTTTGACCGTCAATCGTTCTGGCGTCACTGTATTGCCACGGGGATATTTGCCAAAAGAATCGCGCGTAAACAGGGGGCAACGCGAGAAGCACAGGAAGAGGCGTTTTGTATCGGACTTTTACACGATCTGGGAAAGATCGTGATGGAGGAGTATCTGCACAGAGATTTTCATACCTCACTCACGTATGCACGACAGCAGGGGGTTACATTTCACCAAGCGGAATACGATCTTCTCGGATATACCCACTGTAATGTTGCGCAATGGTTGACCAACGGGTGGACCATCCCGGAGTCGATCAGAAACCCGATACTCTATCACCACTCGCCAAACGATTCGGACGAAGCAGCACAAGCGACGGCGTTGTGCCATGTCGCGGACTGGGCGAGCTATGAATGCGGCTATACCACCCATCCTGACGATACACCGCCGTCATTATGTGAAACGGTGTCGCTTTCGGGTGTTGATCTCGGCTCATTTTCTTCTTTTATAGATTCGGTGGGCAATCATATAGAACGGGAGTGCGGGGAATACGAGGCACTTTTTTCGGCTCAGGCTGAATGACGGTACGCTATCCGGTCTCACGGGCAGGGGTATTATCGAAGCTGACAACACGTGTCGGTATACATAACATGCTGTAAAACAAATCGCTACCTTGCGACTACTCAGCGGCTTGGACATATAGACATTCCGGGATGGTTGTCCAAAGTATACAATACGTTGTTTTAGGGGTTGATTTTTTGATGCATAGAGCGTATAATTGCTTGCGTGCCTCTATTATGTTGTGTTGCCGCTGCGGCGGCATGCTATATATCGAGGAGGGTTCGCAGAGGCATCTATACTGACAGAGCTCCATCGGCGTCTGTTTTTCTTCTCATTTTTCGGGATTCCCCCCATCCCACACAATTTAGGTTAACAAAATCTCCTGTCGTATAGAGAGGAGGCGTTTTTGTGTTTTGGGGCGATACATTTGTGGTCAGCAGCGGTTGGTGAGTATTTCGTACAAATAACCGAAGAATGTAGTCGCATACCTTTGTCACGGAAGGAGAGATATATGCGGGGAGTGATTGGACTGATTGTAGTATGCTGCATGAGCGCGACGGGATGGGCAATAGAGGTGAGTGGTGATGTAAACGGTACATGGACCAAATCGCAGAGTCCCTATATATGTACCGATCATATAATCATCGACAGGGATTCTTCGCTTACGATCGAAGCCGGTGTTACGGTAAAAATGGCGTCCGGAACGCGTATTGATGTGGAAGGTACGCTTATACTCAGCGGTACTTTGACCGATTCGGTTATTATAACGTCCAATGCGTCGTCTCCACAGCCCGGAGACTGGGAAAATATCGCGCTGCATGGCGAGACGGCACATATGGATGCGTCCTATGCCCGTATAATGTATGCAGGAGACCAGTATTGGGGTGATCACTGGTACCACGGGGCCATAGCAATATACGATACCGCGTCTGCTACCATATCCGACTGTGAAATTTGCTATTGCCCTGCAACACCGGTTGCGACCGAACGTGCCGATTCGGTACGTATCCTTTCAAGTTATTTCCATCACAACGCACAGCCGCATTATGCGACCTTTGAACAGTCATGTCTGGTGCGCGTATATACCGGAAGCAACACGGATGTGTTCCCTGTGCCGATGCTGCAGGATAACGTCGTGGAGATGCCGGAAAGTACGTATGCAGCTATTGCATTGCATGATATTGACGTAACTGCCGGGGATACGGTTGCCGGGGCTGACGCCTATCGGGTTTACTATCAGGCGGATACGACGCTTGACACCTCGACAGCATTTACCACGAGTAGTTCGAGTGATTCCATTGTGT
>CAZPUS010000017.1:0-59632 GCA_964589825.1 uncultured Fibrobacterota bacterium
CTGGCACGCCCAGCAGGATTCGAACCTGCGGCCTACGGATTAGAAATCCGTTGCTCTATCCAACTGAGCTATGGGCGCATTGCATCATCCAAAAAATGGTCGGGGTGACTGGATTCGAACCAGCGACTACTTGGTCCCAAACCAAGTGCGCTACCAGACTGCGCTACACCCCGGTACACAATAACCTCACATAGAAATGGCGGAGGACGAGGGACTCGAACCCCCAAGCCCGAAGGCGGCGGTTTTCAAGACCGCTGGATTACCAATTATCCTAGTCCTCCGATACCCACGGTGTCTTGTGTATGCAGGAAAATAATTGATTTTGTGTATACGGTTCAATGCCTCACGATATTTTCCACCGGCCGTGGATCAGCACAGCACATCGAAGCGTCAGTAATCGACGATCACCTCTTCCCCGTTAACCATCACGAAACAGATATCCGGATCCGAGAGAATGAGTCCCTCCAGGATATCCTCCCCTTCCCTGGGCGCTGCAGGGATACGAACCGCGAGCAGATCGGCAAATGCGTCCGGCTTGAGCACACCGAGCCGCTCAGCCAGGCCAAGCGCACGGGCAGGATTCTGTGTCACCCAGCGCAGCATTTCGGCAGCCGGCAGATACGGATACTTCTGTTTGAGGAAAAACAACTCGTCAAAAAGGCTGAGAGAATGCGACTGTTCGGGACTCTCGGTCATAACACACAGCGGAATATCCCTGGCGCGGGCAAGATCGAGCGGAAATTCCTTATGATTATGGCGGCGGCCGTGGCGTGGCGCAATCGCGATACTTGCCCGCCGCGCCTTAAGCAGCGAAAGTTCGAGCCCGGTTACATAATTGCAGTGCAGCACGATCGCCTGGTACGGAACGAGGTTGTGTGTAAGTGCGTAATGCATGGGGCCCCGGGGCATGGCGGGGTACTGCCACGGCTCCCGTCGCGTTCGGTAAAAGTAAAGATCGCCCTTTTGCTCCGAAAACGCCTGCAGTTCTTCTGCGCTCTCCGCACAATGCATACTCCATATCAGAGAACGCTGGCGTGCAAGTTCAGCAAGCGCCTTGTGTTGCACCGGGCTACAGGAAAAAAGCGCACCCGGACTGACTCCAAGGGAAATCTTTTCCGATTCCTTTGCCACACGCGCCGAAATAGTGAGCTCTTTGCTGAATTCTTCTAGAGTACCAGGATCGGAAAACGGCATCTCGCGTATACACCACCCGCGAATGAGTTCATCACGCAGCACCGGCAGCGAAAATCCGGTATGCGTGGTATCGACCACCGTCGTAATGCCGCCGGAGAGAAGCTCCCTGATACCCAAACGTATGCGGGGAATGATCTCCTCGGAGCTCACACGACTCAAGCGGCTGTTTTTCTTTATAAGCCATGACGAAAACGAATCTCCTTCTTCACGATATACCTTGCGCAGCAGCCCCTCCTCCAGATGCGTATGCACATTGATCAACCCGGGCATAAGCAATACATGACCCAGGTTAACACGCACATCATCTCTGTGTTGCGTAATCTGACTCCTTGGCGCGACCTCTTTGATGGTGTTGCCCGAAACCGAGACCGCCGCGTTATGCAGCAGCGTATGATCCGGCAAAAGAAGCCACTTGGCAAAATAGATCGTTCTCATTGATGTAAAAATAAAACCTGAACCGAATGATTGTTTTTAAAAAGGCAATGGTGATAAAGCCGACACTCGTGTGATCGATAAGTATTACCTGAATTGCTCGACTGTTTTGATGAAAGTTGCGGTAAGCCCTGCTGCTATTGTCTTCTCAAAAGGTATGGGACAACCTTGCTCGTCATCTCATGGTTTTCGAAAATATACACGTAGTGCGGATGGCAGCAGATTACGCAAATAAAATCGCACAATTCAGGTAGCATTCAATCAGTTCGACTACATCTAATACATGCGATCAACCTTGTACACCGGCAGCCCCATCTCTCTGTTATCAAAGCGATTAAGACAAAGCTGCCAATGTATAATACGTTTTCTTTACCCCGGTTGGCATATATTTTACCTGCAAGGGGCCCGATTTCGCTGTTTTTTATAGTTTCCGCATTTACTATTTTTTAGAGATTATTCATGCATTTTTTGCGTGGAAGAGAATGAAATACATTGTTTCTTCACGCGCGGGAACTCGTGCATCAATCCGTGACCATACCCGTTTTAAAACGAAGATTTCTGGTCGCGTTAAAATGATGGTAAAGCGATAATTTTATTTTGCGTACCCCTCGCAATGCACAGCCAGCCTGATCTGAACGATAGATTCTGTGCATTATTTAATTAACGGGAGCTGTTCGTACTATCTCGATCCTCAAATGGATGCCCCGCCTGTGGGTCTTTATCAGGGCCTACAGAACCCGATTTTTCGTATCCCTCGGACTCATTTTCTCATTTACGCTGGTAAGTATCAGTCCTCCACTTGTCATGCAGTTTCTGCTTGACAGCGTGTTTCGACCGCGCAACTGGAAACTGCTCGGTGCCGCAGTCGCCGCCATGGCGGGAGTACGCCTCAGCATTGCGCTGCTTCGCTATTTCAACGGGCTCAATTTCATGATAATGGTCCGGCGTATACTCGCTGATATGCGCCGCACGCTGTTTCGAAAAGTAATAAACCTGCAGATGCAGTTTCATTACGAATACTCTTCTGGTATGATCGTGGGCAGGATAATGGACGATGTGAACCAGGTGCAACGTCTGTTTCAGGCTGAGACACTGCGTGCGATTATGGATATCATCGTGATTGTAGGAGCGGTCGCCTATCTTGCAATTGTCAACTGGAAACTACTACTGATCATACTCGTGACCATTACACTCTATATTGTCGTCTATACTGTTTTTTCCAAACGTATTGAACGTTCCATGCAGGATTATCGCTCTATTTACGACAAAATAGGCGGTCGTTTACAGGAAACCCTTTCGGGCGTGCGGCATGTGCGTATATTCAACCAGGAAGAGTATGAAAACGAGACCTTTCTCAATCGCACTGCCGAAAGCCTCGAACGACGGATGGAAAGCCGTATGGGGATAATCATACTCACCTCCACCTGTCATACCATCGCGGGTCTGGGCTCTGCCGTAGTTGCGGGTGTAGGCGGCTACTATGCGGTAAAGGGCGAGATGACAATCGGCCAGGTTCAGGCAACCATAAGTTATATGTGGCTTGCATTGCAGCCGGCAATACGCTTATCACAGATGGCGGGTCAGCTTCTGGAAACGCTTGTCTCGGTGCGACGAATTTTCGAACTGCTCGATATCGAACAGAAAATCACCTCTCACCCGCAGGCCCCTGCGATACTCGCTCCCCGGGGAAAAGTCTCATTCAACAGCGTTGACTTCTCGTATAATAAAAAAGAGCGGTTGTTTCAAAACCTCGACCTCACTATGGAGGGTGGAAAAACAGTAGCGATGGTTGGCCATACCGGCTGCGGCAAAACCACACTCACTTCGCTCATGATGCGATTCTGGGACGTACAGGGCGGATCGATCACCATTGACGGCAACGACATCCGCACGGTAGATTTGCACAGCCTTCGTAGTCTGTTTGGCGTGGTTCCCCAGCATCCGGTGGTATTCGAGGAAACCGTATTCGCCAATATCGCGTATGGAAAAAAACATACAACAACAGAGGAAGTGGTAGCAGCAGCCAAAAATGCTGAGATACATGACACAATCATGGCACTACCCAATGGCTATAGCACACCGATAGGGACACGGGGTGTCAAACTTTCTCTGGGTGAAAAACAGCGTATCAGCATTGCAAGAGCGATAGTAAAAAATCCGCGTATTCTGATTCTTGACGAAGCGACCTCTGCACTCGACAGCGAATCGGAAGAAGCAATTCAGAAGGCACTCGAAACGGTACTTAAAGACAGAACAAGCGTGGTGGTGGCACATCGGCTTTCGACTATCGTAAATGCGGATAACATTTTGGTTATGCGCCACGGCAGCATTATCGAGACCGGCACGCACCGGAAACTGCTGCGCATAGACGGCGGAGAGTACCGCAGTTTCTACAGCGAAATGATCGCACGCCAAACAGGGGACAATTAACCGTCTATGGCAGCAAAAAACAAAGCAGACAGGCTTATAGATTCGCTGCTTGCCGAGCGCGACAACGTAGTCCCGCAACCCGGCTCCGACCTCAAGCGGTTATGGCGGGATTATGTCTCTTCAAAAAAATGGTATCTTATACTTGGGCTGCTTATTACCGCAGTGCTTTCTGCGCAACAGATGGGCTTTGCACTCACCTGGCGCTTTCTTTTCGATCAGGGACTCAACGGAGGCCAGGATATCCCCAGAAACGAATGGGGCATTCATTTTCACAATGTGTTGTTGTATGTGATAATGACTGCGGGGATATGGATCGGATGGCTGATTCTGCGTTGCAGCCGGGACGGATTGGTTTTGCGGGTCGGTCGTTTTCTTGTCTACACCCTGAGGAAACAACTCCACGAAAAACTGCAACGGCTCCACATCAACTATTTCGAACGCACTCCCACAGGACGCATCCTTTCACGCGTTATGGATGACGTCAATGTGATCCTCACATGGGCAGTACAGCATTCGATTATGCTGCTGCATGCCTCCGGAACCATTTTGCTCAACCTCGGGCTGCTGTTTTATCTGAATGCACGTATCGCTTCGGCCGTCACCGTATCTCTGCCGTTTTATTTCATACTGTTTCTTTACATGAGAAAACGAATCGATGCGGCGAACAAAGCCCGTCGCAGCGTGGTTGCAAAACAATACGGATATGCGAGTGAACGCATAAACGGGATTCAAATCCTCAAAACCTTCAATGCGGAACGCAAGGAAGCGAGCAGGTTCGGCACGCTTACACTCCAGGATGCCCGTATCGGTATACGCCTTGAGCAGTATAACCAGCTGCTCCCTCTTATGGCGGGGATTCTCACCGCCGGCATGATGGCACTCGTTATATTCCTGTCCGCACGCAATATCCGTACGGGACTTATGACGATCGGGGATTTTGCCGCTTTTATGCAGTGCATGAGTTCCAGCTTCATGGCAATAGAGCGTATCTCAATGCTTATCGTACGAAGCCAGGAGACTATGGTGGTAATTCGCCGCGTGTTCTCCATACTTGACGAACCGCAGGAGATGAAATCGGGACGAACACATATCAGCAGGATAAAAGGCGGAATAGACTTTGACGATGTGACCTTTACCTACCCGGGACAACACAGTCCTGCACTCACCCATGTTAGTTTTTCGATCAACGCAGGTGAAAAAATCGCACTCATGGGCCCTTCGGGTTCGGGTAAAAGCACCATTCTGTGGCTGCTGCTTCGCTTTTATGACCCAGAAAGCGGAATAATAAAAATTGACGATTCCGACATACGCGATCTCGACATCAGTTCACTGCGGCGACATGTCTGTATGGTGCAGCAGGAGCCCACTATTTTCTCCGGCACGGTAAAGGAGAACATCGCGTACGGTAACCTGAGTACCAACGATGAATCGATCAAAGATGCAGCACGCAATGCGGAGATTCACGATTTTGTCGATCAACTACAGCACGGCTATACCACTACAATCGGAGAAAACGGGGTAACCCTCTCGGGCGGTCAGAAACAGCGTGTCGCGCTTGCCGCAAGCCTCCTTACCCAGCCCGAAGTACTACTGCTTGACGATACGACGTCTGCACTCGATGCCCAGACAGAAGCACGGATACAGCAGACACTCAATACTGTTCTGCAGGATCGGACAAGTATTATTATCACTCACAGAATCGCGACATCGGCCAAGTGCAGCAAAATTATCGTCATAGAGAACGGTCACATCACCCAGCAGGGTACGCATACACAGCTTAAAGTGCAGGAGGGTTTCTATCGCAGGATTCTGCAGCAGCAGAACCGGCAGAAACAGGATATGTAAATGTTAAAAGGTAATATCGCTGCTGCTAACGCGATGATAGGCGGTAACTCTCTCGCCGCGGTACAACGTGTCGCGGGTTGCGGTGGCAGAGGTATAACTCGTATCGTAGGTATAACGGCTGCTGTGAAGAGCCAGCGCTGCGGCAAACCCGCTGTTGAAGAGACTGCGCTCCCTGTGTAATGTACGTGTGTACTGGATAGTATCTCCCGCAGCCACCACACTGTCGAAACCGAGCAGGGCAAGAACGATTTCACTCTCTATCGCCGAATCGGCCACAAATACCACTTCGGTGCTCAGCACGCTCTCCACACGATGACACGGGATCGTCGTATCCCTGAAGGAATAATTCGTGCGCGAGACGACCGAGGCGGTACCCGCTGTAGCCACGGTTGCATGAAATCCCAACTGCAATCCATATCCACTAAAAAGCGTATCCATCAAAACGGTGTCGTCTGTTATTTCCCACTCATCCCCTGTCTGCATCGGCAATTGCAGTACAAGCAGTTCGCTCGTGTCAAGAGAGAAGAGGCCCGGTATCGACATTTCGGGGATAATATAATAGAGTGCACTGTCCCTGTAATCGAAGAGGTGTGAAGAATAAAAAACACTGCCATCTTCTGCGGTATCGTAGGTCATCACGGTATAGTATTTACTACCACTCACGAGCGCGCTGTCCGTTACTTCACTGTAAGTGTAGACCGAATCCCTGTTTGTAGTGCGTGTACTCTTGTTTGCTGAATCGACTACCGAGATTGTGGTATCACTTCTTTGGGTAGTCCACCACGTGCCGATTTCAGGCTGTGGAACATTGGTAGGTGGAGGTCCGGATGGATTATCCGTACAGGCAAGCACCCCGCACAGCAGAAGAATACCACAGGCTCCGCTCATCTCATATTTTTTACGCATACCGCCACTCCTCTTTTATGTGTCGGTTGTTAAGCCCCCCTGCGCCTCTGTCGTCACTTGTGCCGCCGGGAAGGCATGAAACGATAGACCAGCCGTGCCGATGCCTGTGTCTGGAGGGGATCATACCCCAGTTCGAAACCAAGACGTGCGCCTTCGCCGCGCATTAGCTCTCGATTATAGCGCTTTGCTCCCTGATACGCGTCGATAATCCCCCAGACATACGAGGTCGCCATGCCCAGAAGCGCGATACCGGCAACCAGTCGCTCCTGCTCCCGGAGCCTGATGGTGGTATCCTTCTTTGCGATTGAGCGGTGAATCTCACTGGTGGGAAGCCCATCCTTATCGTATGCCTGCACATAAAAGGTATCGGTGTTGATACGCTCCCGCTTGTTGCTGTAATAGCCGACCACGAAGGCACTAAGATAGAACGAAGCGCCAAACACGGCGCTTCGTATATACTCGTGGTTGTAAAGCTGACCCGTGGCAGGCAGCGTGAAGGAGAAAAACGCGGATGCGACAGGATCCTTAGGCAAAGCAAGGTAGGAATACTGACGAAGCTTTGGACGCAGTACCGTCGAACTGTCCTGCTGGGCTGCCGGTGTGTAGACATTGCACAGCAGCACGGTGGCAACGACCGCAATCAGCATCTTTTTAAAAGGAATCGTTACGGCGAACAGTATCGCCTTCTGCATTGTAAAGTACAAAGTGACCGTCTCCGGTTTTTTCGTTTTTCTCGAAATATACTAATTTGGTGCCATCGGGGCCGTTTTTGTAAATCGCCCCGGCACGTGCATACTTAGGATAAAAATGAATCCTGAAGTAGAGCGAATCGTCGGGATGATTCACCCAGGGAAGATAAAAACTCATTATCCCTTCATTGTCCTCGTACCGGGCATAGGGATTGGTCCCGCTATTGTTTTTGTGCAGCACCGCGATCTCGAAGTTGAAATTTTGTTCCGACCGGTTCTCTGCATCCGCATCGTAGAAATAGCCTCCACCGTACTGAATATGGGCGGATTCGTCGAGTGAATCGAGCGTAAAATATGCGGTGTCGCCGTATTGTGCGGATCCCGTGGTAATGTTCTTTGCCCACCAGGTGGTATACCCTGGTGTGGCGCTCTCGTCACCTGATGTGGAAAAAACCACTCTGACCCGTATCGAATCGGTCTCTCCGCTCCATGTTTTATACTCGGTCCCGACAAACGAATACGAATAGATCCGTGTGATTGCGGCTGGTTGTAGTCGGGACGGCGAGCCGTCGGGATCAACACCTGAATAGAAAAACCGCACTCTGGCAATACCGGTCATCTTTTTCTGCGGATCGTCTTGGGCAGGTTTGTCGGTTACCACTTCCCAGTAGATAAAGCTGTTGCTTTTTTTGGTTACACCGCAGGAGTCGACCCATGATCGGCTCGCTGACGCATTGGTTGCGGACTTTGCCAGGCGCTTTGCCGCACTGCTTCCTTCCGAAACTACCTGCTGTGCCATATCTTCACTGTTTTGTTCGTCATTGATCGCCTGCGGCTTGGCCATATCTTTTCCGAGTTGGGCATACATCTCGAGTACCGCGGTTTCTCCGGGACCGAACAGGTTAATACCGCAGCCGCACACCAGTACTGCCACAAGAGCGAGAAAGGATCCTGTACTGTATTTGAAATAATTCATCATTAACCTCCTTTTCAAATTGTTCGATTACCTGTTTACATTAACGTTTATTTCGCGCACGCGGTCACGGCGTTTGTTGGTAATAGTCGCAGTTGCGCTGCCGCCGCCGGCATAAGTGATTTCATATTTAAAATTCGGAAAGTCGAGATAAATACGTCCCGATTCGGGATAGCCCCACCACAACACTTTCCACTGACGGGTTACGCTGTCGACTTCACCTTCCGCTATCTGTTCATTATCATACGTTCCCGCCATGTCGCCGTTCCATACGCCGTATACCTTATTCTCTTCTCGCACCACATCCATGGTCAGGGTAATATCGACATCGGCCTGCACTCCGTTTTTGGCATGCACGACATGGCGATAGTGCTCGACCCGATCGAGGCTTCCCAGTCGCACGATTCGTACGCGCGAGCCGTCTTCGTAAAAATAGACCGTGTCAACACGGATACGCTCGTATCCTTCGGACGTGGTACAGGTGGCGCGACGCACATATCCCGTGATGCTGCTGTCGTAGGTGTAGGGTTCGATATCGACGTCTACCGATACGGTTTCGGTCGCCGCAGCGGTTGTTTTTGCCTG
Source organism: uncultured Fibrobacterota bacterium (assembly GCA_964589825.1). Taxonomy (GTDB): domain Bacteria; phylum Fibrobacterota; class Chitinivibrionia; order Chitinivibrionales; family WJKA01; genus CAZPUS01. The sequence goes on from CAZPUS010000017.1 coordinate 9,055, forward strand.
GGACGAGCTTATCACATCACCGATACTCTCGGTTGCTTCTGCGAGCTCCGTTGTGAAAAACTCTGCCCGGTCGCTTTTCCACGCCGGATTGAACACACATCCCGACAATACTGTTATGCCAATTATTCCTGCACCGAGTACCGCAGTAATGGTCGTATGACGCAGTAACCTCATATAAACCTCCTGTGATTATAAATTGATGGTTTTATTTTTTCTGGCATCATACCGGATTATGCAATGGCCGTGCCAACACCCTTTTCCTGTTTTATGATAACGTGTTATACAGTTACGTCCAGAATCATTTATTTCAACGCGTATCATTTTCGATACTGACCCCGCCGGGATGTATCAGTGCGGATACAGCCATCGGCGATCAGCTCACAAACTCATATAACCTAAATTGAGCGGTTGTTTTGATGAAAGCTGCGGTGAGCCGTGCTGCTATTGTGTTCTCGAAAACCATGGGGCAACCTTGTTGGTTGTCTCATGATTGTCGAGAATATAAGAGTAGTGCGGATTCCACCTGATTGCACGAACCAAAATTGCTCAATTTAGGTATTAGTTGATAATCAGTTATATTTTTACCGTATGTTCCATTTTATCACACGTTGTCTTGTATGAATTACCTTCTCGCCCTTCTCACCGCTGCCAAAGCCCTGACCGTAACATTCGGTCTTTTGAGCCCAGCTTCGGATATGCGACAGCTCCATATCGACGGGATCCTGGTGGACACTGAAACCATACGCATACACTGTCACGTGAGCCGGGCATTTCCCGACGAGCTGCGCGAACTTATCCGCTCCGGCACTCCAGTACCGCTCTACCTTTCCGCATCTCTGCACCCGGATAAGGGATCAGAGCCTCAACGCAGTGTTCTGCTGCGCCGGACTATCGCCTATGACATCACTACAGAGCACTGTATATTGATTAACGAGCCGGCCCGGGATACGAGCCGATTCGACCAACTCGATTCCGCACTGAGTGTCGCCGCCCGATTCGACAGTGTTATAGTCGCCCGTACGAATGAGCTGCTGCCGGAGTCCCGTTACTCGATACGTGCGTCCGCATTTCTCGGCAAAACGAGTATCGAAGCACTGCAGAACAAGGCAATCGACCTAATGTATTTCTGGAACTTCAATCGACCCGGCGCTCAGACACAATCGTACCCAGCACGAACCCTTCTGCACCGTACCATATCAGAACCGGATAGCGTAGGATGAAAAACCTCTCGCTGCATGTCAAGATGTTTCTGCTTATGGCAGTCGTGGTGCTGCTGGCGACTATACCCCTTATGATTTACAATATCTCCACAATCGGATCGCTCGCCCGGCTGGGTAATGCGGATGAAATCGAACGCACGCTCGAGCATGCGGTATCCCGCAACAGAATGTCCGACGCATCATCGCATTCCGAAGCGGTTCTTGCGCTGAAGAAATACCGTCAGTTTCAATCATTAAAAAATGCGATGCTGCAGCAGGTAGTGCTTGTCAGCGTCGGCTATTGCGTACTCATCAGCATTGTGGCGCTATGCATCGGCTATTTTTTTATAAAACGCATAACCAAACCGCTTGCGCAATTGACCGGCGCGACACGCAAAATTGCGGATGACGATCTGGACTACCGTCTCAGAGAAACCAGTGGCGGGGAGCTGGGCAGACTTATTCAATCGTTCAACACAATGGCTGAAAAACTGCGCTACGCCCAGCAACAGAAAATGGTCGCAGAGCGCAAGGCGACATGGCAACGTGTCGCCCGGACGGTTGCGCATGAAATAAAAAATCCTCTCACGCCCATCAAACTTTCGACCGAGCGCCTCAATCAGAAATACCTCGACAACAGTGACGATTTCGGCACGGTACTGCAAAGTACCACATCGACGATACTTTCGGAAATCGATAGCCTCCAGAAACTCGTGGATACATTCCACACCTATGCAAAATATCCCGATCCGGATTTCTCGACAGTCAGCATCAACAAAGTGGTACACGACGCGGTGGCGCTGTTTTCGAGCCACGACAACAATATCCGTTGCGAACTGGATACGCACGAGCCGACATGCCGTATCGATCCCTCACAGATCCGCCAGGCACTCACCAATGTGATTACCAACGCACTTGATGCAACCATCCGTGTTGCGCAACCCGACATCGTGGTTCGCACCGCAAAACTGATCAACGAAGTCGCCGTTTCGGTCTCCGACAATGGATGCGGTATTTCCCCACACGACTTCTCGAAGCTTTTTCAGCCCTACTTTACGACAAAATCGCACGGCAACGGTATCGGCCTCGCACTCACCGAACGGATCGTGAGCCTCAACGGCGGGTCGATCACTCCCGAGAGCGAACCCGGAAAGGGCACTACATTCACCTTTTACTTTCCCTGCGTTGACACTACACAGATTATCGATTTTAAAAGGAGCGCATGATGGCCAGTATACTCATCGTAGACGATGAAGAGAACATTCGAAAATCGCTTTCCGAAATTTTCGACGATCAGGGCTACTCGGTAGAATGTGCCGGAGACGGAGAGCAAGCTCTGCAAAAAGTCAAGCAGCAGCGTCCCGACGCAGTGCTTCTCGATATTAAGCTTCCTCGAATGGACGGCCTTGACGTGCTGCAAAAAATCAAACAGAGCACCGTTGACTGCGAAGTAGTAATGATCACCGGCCATGGGTGTGTTGATTCCGCAGTCTCGGCACTCAAAAAAGGTGCCTTTCATTTTTTACAAAAGCCCCTCTCGATGCTCGAGGTAAAGCAGATAACCGCACATGCGGTCCATGTCAAACAGCAACGCGACACACTTAACGAGCTGCACCGTCAGCAAGAGGAAAAATATACCATTATAGGGTCGAGCCCCGAAATAACCCGGGTGGAACAGCAGATAGACCAGATCGCGCCCTCAGGTGCGCGTGTACTGATCACCGGTGAAAGCGGAACCGGCAAGGAACTGGTTGCCTATGCGCTGCACCGCAAAAGCCCCAGAGCGGGTAAACCGTTTATCCGGATCAACTGTGCCGCCATTCCAAAGGATCTTATCGAAAGCGAGTTGTTCGGTCATGAAAAGGGCGCGTTTACCGGTGCGGTACACACAAAAAAAGGAAAGTTCGAACTGGCGCATACCGGCACATTATTTCTTGACGAAATCGGTGACATGGATTATACCACACAGACGAAAGTATTGCGCGTGTTACAGGAGGGAGAACTGCAGCGTGTTGGGGGCACACACACTATTACCGTGGATGTGCGCGTAATAAGCGCTACCAACAGGGAGCTTCAACAGATGGTACGTGACGGGTCCTTTCGTGAAGACCTGTATTACCGCCTCTGTGTAGTGCCCATCCACGTACCGTCGCTGGCGGAGCGCACCACCGATATAGGCCAGCTTGCGCAGTTTTTTATCGATCGCTACTGCCGGGAGAATTCCCTGCCCGAAAAAAAACTCACCGATGATGCACACACGCTATTGTGCAGTTACCAGTATCCGGGTAACATCAGACAGCTTCGCAATATTATTGAACGCATCGCCATCCTCGCACCGGAAACCACCGTGGATGCATCCCGTATCAAACGCATCCTCGAGCCCTCGAGCGAGGCAATGCCCGTGGACCTGTTTACCACATCGAGAAGCCTGGCACAGGCAAAAGAAGAGCTTGAACGCGAGTACGTGTCCCGCCAGCTCGAGCTTTACCACTGGGATATCGCCCGGACCGCCGAGGTACTCGGTGTTCAGCGTACCAACCTGCATCGTAAAATCAAGCAACTCAATATCGAAAAACCTCTGCGATGAAGGAACTGTAACAAGCGAATCATCGTTTTTTCTTCTTACCTTTTCCCGGCTGCGGGGTTTTTGCCTGCCGGACCTGATTCCTTCCCGACTCTTTTGCCCTGTAGAGCGCCTTGTCCGCAGCCTGTACCACCTGTTCGATGCTTTGCTGTGGTGACAAGCGGTGTGACACCCCGCACGAAACAGTTACCGAGACTTTTTTTCTGCCACACTCGGTTTTCATCTCCTCTACACGCGTACGAACCCGCTCCATCACTTTGACCGCATCTTTTGTCTCGGTTTTCTGGAAAAAGACCGTAATCTCTTCCCCTCCGTAGCGACATACAATCCCTCCGGGCAGGGCCTCTTTACATATGGCCTGAGCGGTATTGTACAAAATTGCGTCACCTGCCTGATGCCCGTAGGTATCGTTAACATGCTTGAAATGATCTATGTCGACCATTGCCACGGCAAACGGCGGGGCGGTGTTGATTCTGCTCCGCTCTGAGATGATACGACTACAGTAATTGCGGTTATAGATATGCAGCAGCGGATCGTACGCAATGCGATGTTCCATACGGAAAAACCAGTGCGATACCGATCCTATTTCTATATACAACACCCCGGTAAGTGCGAACGCAACCAGCGCCTGTTGCGCGGCAGCGACGAACGGAATGACCATCCATCCCGCCGCATAAAAAAGCACCGAACCCGAAAGTATCCCTCCGAGGAAAAACTCCCGGGCAAGCCATCGCCGGGTAGCCAGTATAATACCTGCCGCCCACAGTGGCGCCGCCCAGTATCCCGGATGTGCCGCATAATCGGCCTGCAGCAGATGCAGATGCTTCGACGCCGGGGGATAGAGCACAATTACGCCAAGAAGCAGCACTTCAACGATGGTACATACAAGTGTAATGGCACGTGTAACTCTGTACTTTACGAACGAGGGAACGATAACAATCAGAATAAAGTGTACAAATACCATTACATAGAGTGTATGAAACGCACCTTCGGGTATATATGCAGGATTTTGCAGCCAGAGCCAGTAATAGACAACCATACCCGCACCGGTGGCCGCACTCAGATACCCCAGCAGATAGACTTTGAGATTCTGGACCCTGGGAAACGAGAAATGACCGATAAAGAGTGATACCAGCGCCGCCGCACCTCCCAGTACCGGCAACAACCGTTCATAGAAAAAACTGTTGGTTCCGGGCCTATATGAGAAAAAATGAAAACCGAGAGCACACGCCACCACTGCCGCGGCGATAACGAACCCCCAGCCCCACCGATCGCCGGTTTTACGTCGCTCTTTTTTTGTCTGGGTCGTCACCTCTGGTTCCCATCGAATCGTTTAAGATGGTAGTAAACGTATAACCTGTTTCCCACCTGAGCCGGGAGAATTTTTGTATAACCTGAATTGAGCGTTTTTTTGCGCCTACCGCTGCGAGCCGTGTTGTTTCCGTATTTTCAAAATGACGGGTCAAACCTGTTAGCCGGCTCATTATTCGCGCAGATGCAGAAGCAATACGAATGACAACGTATTTCGCACGCAATACCGCTCAAATCAGGAGCAGATTATGACATCATACCACAAATATACACCGGCGCGTACTTATATCACACCCAGCGAATGCCGGGGGACCCATCCGCTCATCCCGTTGGGCAGGGTAATCAGCACCCACTCCCTGCGCTCTTTTACACAGCGCAGTTTTATCCCCTCGTGAATGGTAAAGAGCACTCTGTCTCCTTTTGGTTCGTTACGTACGTCTACCACATTGTCAAGCACGATTGCACGTGTAACCGTTTCGGCGACGTATATTTTACGAGACGCGGAGCTTCCCACCGCCACGAAGAAAACCCCTGTCACGATACCGGCATACATACACCATACACGCGCTGCGTAGGAGGAAAAGAGCGCCACTGCAAAAAGCAGCGCCATACTACCCAGCAGGATAAAAAGGATCCACAGCTGTGTGCGTAGCGTAAAAAACGTATGGAATGCATGTATCACGGCTTCCACGAACCCGTACTCCTGCTGCGGTGTTTTGTTGACAATCCGCTGACGCGCAATATGTAAATTGGCCTCGACATCTTTGCCGCCGGGATTGCGCGCATGCGCTTTTTCGTAATAGAGAATAGCCAACCCGAGCGAATCGGTCCGGTAGTAACAATTGCCCAGATTATAAAAAACCGCACTGTGCGTGCCCCCCGCATCAAGCACCTTTTTATAATACCGTGCGGCAGAATCGTATTCATGAGTGCTGTAGAACTCGTTTGCCCGCAAAAACCACTGCTGCCACTTCGCGCGTTGCGATGCACCGGCCGCAAGTGCACTGTATACCAGCACACACACGAAGAGTCTTTTCATATACATGCTCATGAGCACCTCCTTTTAACGGCTCGCAATGTGCGCAGCACATCCGAGGCGGTATCGATCAGCGAGTGCGCACCCTCCGTATCCCGGGAGGCTTTCTGGGTCGTATCCTGCTGGGGCGTATATTGGGAGGCAACGAATCCATACCGGCAGGCATCGGTGTGCTGTAAAAACGTAACCGTTTTCTCCACCGCCGCCGGATCGACACCGCGCTCGGTCAATGCACGTCCCAGCTGCTCTCGTGTGGACGCACCGGGATGCAGACCAAAGCGCTGAGATATGTAGTGCTCCACTGCAGCGGCGCACCGGCGCCCCACCTCTGCCGGGGAAAGTGCAGAAATGCGCCCGGCTGTTTTTTTCAGCATTCGCTGCGAGTACTGATAGGACTGCCCCGAACGCATGAATAGCTGTAGCAGGTATACATGGATATTCTTTTTTACGAGAAAGGCGGCGAGCGCAAAAAGTATCGCCAGCGCATACAGTATCGCAAAATGCAGCTGCCTGTATGGAGTTGCCGACTGTGGCCGCACCGTGACGTTGGTATGGATATATCGTATATCCTGCGCCTGTTGTCTGATTTCGGTCTGGGTTAGCAGACGTGAACCCTCACCGGCGTGTTTTCTGTCACTCGATTTTTCGACCTTCACTTTTTGCGGCTCGGTGCGTGCGTAGGTATACTGGTTTTCTTCGGGGTCGAACCAGACAGCTTTTACGGCAGGGATTGTTATCGTGCCCGGACTGTTGAATACGGTAAGAAACTTGTAGTTGCGGGTGGTATACAATCCACGCGAGGAGGTATCGATATGTGTCGATATCTCCGGCTCGAATATGTCTGCATCCTCGATATCTGGAAGTGATATCTGCGGCAGGTTTCCTGCACGGGTGTGCGCACCCACCGTCACGGTTACCGTCGCCTCCTCTCCTTCACGAAGCTGTGTGGTGCTTATTTTGCTGCGCAGCGTAAGTTCACCCACACATCCGCTGAATTGCTGTGGCGGATTGGGCCGCTGCTGTACGTTGATCTGCAGTGCATTGGTTTTTGCCACCGCAGGAATTCTCTGTACTGCCGACGATCCCATAAACCCATCGAAAAAGCGGTCAAAAGGATCACGGCTGCGACGCTGACGCGAAACCCTTTTGCGTTTATAGTATTTCATGATCTGTGACGGTATCGTTACCGTACCCGCATGCAGTGCAAAACAGGCAAAACGCTCGGTAAACACATAGGAGCGAACTCCGTCCCTATCCTCCGGAATCCCTTTACCGATCTCATTGCTCGGCGTAATACGCATTACCGAAAAATCGTTCTTCATCGCCTCCATGAGCGATGAGACGAGTGAGTGATACGACTGCTGGGGAATATCCACACCCGCATCCGCCCTTTGGCGTATGCGAAGCGTCACCACCACCTGCTCGCTCGTATACGGGCTGCGGTCACTGATGGTAACAGTAGTGCGCAGCGCGGTGGCGGCTTCTCCGTTTTCACCTTTTTCACCGTTTTCAACCGTAATGGCAATCGCTTTGGTGGTATGTATACTGTCCCCCACGGTCACTTTACACGAAGGAAATGTAAACGATTCATTCTTTGTCGGTCTGAGTATGAGCCGATACATGTACTGCAACGTAACATTCCTTGACATTTTACCGTTTATAATCTGTATGGAAGATTGATGCGACTGATCCTTTGAGGTATTCACCACCTCAAACGAAGGAGCTGACGGGATGTCGAGCCCGGGAAATTGCTTCAGCTTGCGCGGTGAACGAATGTCGATATTGATGACCACCGCCTCACCCGGACCCACATGCCTCGAGGCGGCACGTACTGTAACTTGCGTCTTCTCTACCGCATGAGACGCACCGAAGCCGCACAGCAGTGCCACACATGCACAGTGCAGCAGGCACAGGATTCGATATGGGTTTTTTGACTGCATCACGCTGCTACCAGTCCTTTTCCGGCTTCTGCCCGCCACGGGGCATCGCTTTTTCAGGTGGTTTGTTCAACTGCTTCGCATCATCCGCAAACTGCTGCAGCAGCCGTTGCGCACGGGCACGTTCCATTTTCTCTTTTTTGCGCTGTGCAGCACGCTCTTCACGCTCCCGGGCACTGCGTTCCCTCTCCTGTGCCGCGTCTCCTTTTTTTTCCGACTGCCGTTTTTTCTCTTTGTCCTGTCCCTGTTCTCCACTCTCTTCCTTTTTCTTTTCCCTTTCCTCGTTTCCGTCCCGGTTGTTGTCACGACCCTCACTCTTTTTTGATTCACCCTCTTTTTTCCTGTTGTCCCCCTTGTCGTTGTTCCTTTTATCATTCTGCTTCTGGTTTTGATTTTTGTTGTTTTTCTGTTGCTTTTTCTGCTCTTTTTTCAGCTGCTCGAGTACGCGCCGGGCGATTTCAAGATTCCATTTTGCATCCGTATCGTGGGGAGTGCTCTGAAGTGCACGCGTATATCCCTCTACAGCCTTTTCCAGCTGCCCGATAGCCTGCTGCTTTTTCCTTTGCCGCATGTGCGTCCGCGCAGTATTGAAGTGTGCGTTTGCCTTGTTATAGTGCAACGCAGCCGCGACCTCTTCGTCTGCGGCCTCGGCGGGCAATGCCTGCTCATACGCTTTCAGTGCCTCGTCGTAGCGTCCGAGTCTGTACAATACCGCAGCCCTGTTGGCCTGCAACTGCGCATTATCGGGCACCTTGACACACGCCTCATTGTACATTTTGAGCGCCTCTTCGTATTTGCCCTGTTCATACAGCTTTTTCGCACGGGAATGCATGCGAAATATCTCGTCTGCCTGAAGACTGCAGGCAAAAAGCAGCGCCATAACCGCAATGGTGCAAACCCTGAACATCGGTCGCCGCAGCTTTCGCGTCTTGTCGCGTATATCACTTTCGTTATACATTGGCATGATGCGCCGAGCCTTTGCGTGTAATCGTGGGAATACAGATACTCATACAGAGAAAAAAGAGTGCGCACAGCACGAATATATGATACTGCTGCTTATACATCTGCATTCGGCTTTCGTTGAAGCGTTTTTTCTCCATTTTCATCACTTCATCGTAGATATGCGTCATATGCAGTTTCACACCTGCATGAAAATACTTTCCGTTGCCCGCCCCGGCGATACGCTCGAGCATGGCGGGATTGAGCCTTGTCATTACCACATTGCCCCGGTCATCCTTTTTGTATACCACATTACCGCCGCGTTTCTGAAGAGGAATAGGTGCGCCTTTTGTGGAGCCCACTCCGACGGTATAGATGCGTACTCCTTCCCGGGCTGCAGCCCTGGCCGCATCCAGCGCCTCGCCCTGATGATTTTCTCCGTCCGAAATCACCACCAGCACCTTGTGTTTTTTCTGCTCGTCGACAAAGGCATCCTTTGCGGTGGTAATCGCGTCACCGATCGCGGTTCCCTGCACCTGCACCCATTCGGGCGTCACCGCTTCCAGGAACATATGTGCCGCCGAATAATCGAGTGTCAGCGGACATTGCACAAAACTCTCTCCGGCAAACACCACCAGGCCGATACGATCACCCCCGAGCAAATCGATGAATTTAGCGATCTCGTGTGTCGCTCTCCTGAACCGGTTCGGTTTCATGTCCTCCGCCTGCATACTGCGGGATATATCCAGCGCCACGATTATATCGACACCTTCCCGCTCCACTTTCTGCATTTTGGATCCGAAACGGGGCTGCATAAGCGCAATCACCATACAGAGGTAGAAAAGCAAAAAGAGTATCCCCCGCAGGATGCGGGTATGGACCCCGAGTACCGGGGTAAGCCTCGGCAACAGTGTGTCACCGGCCATACGACGAAGCATACTCCTGCGCCGTTGCACATCCCACAGTATCAGTGCCGCCGGTAGCAGAATCCCGAACAATAGCCATCCGAATTGCGGATTAGCGAAGCGCATGCCGATATCTCCTCATAACTGTACAACCGCAGCCGCTTACGGCGCGGTACGAATCCATGTACGCTGAAGTATAAACGCACTACAAATCAATAGAAAACCCCACACCAGCCATGCGAAAAATCTGTCCGAAAAACTCGTGAAGGTCTTTGTCTTTATTTCGGTTTTTTCGAGTGTATCGATGGTCGCATATATCTGCTGCAGTTTTTCGGGATTCTGCGCCCTGAAAAATCTGCCGTCGGTAATCTGCGCAATCTCACGCAGAGTCGCCTCGTCAAGCTGCGACTTCACCATACGCACATCTTCTCCCACCACTTCCCCGGTAAAAGGATGAACGACCTGTACCGGCATCGGCACTTTCCCCTCTTTCCCAATGCCGACCGTGTAAATTTTCACTCCGATTTGTTTTACCGCCCGGGCCGCCACCTGTGGAGAGATTTCACCCATGTTGCTTTCTCCGTCGGTAAGGAGGATCATCACCCTGCTTTTTGCCTTGGACTCCCTGAGCCGGTTTCCCGCGGTCGCGATGGCGGTGCCGATGGCAGTGCCGTCCTCGATATCGCCGAATTCGATATCATCGATAAACCGTGTAATAATGTCATAATCGAGTGTAAGGGGACATTTCGTAAAGGCCCGGGCTGCAAACACCACCAGCCCGATGCGGTCGTGGCTGCGCTTTTTCACGAACTCCTTGACAACCGATTTTGCCACATGCAGCCTGTTTTTGGGTTTGAAATCCAGACTTCGCATACTGCTGGACGCATCCATTACGAGTACGATATCGACCCCTTCGGTGGAGACGGTTTTACTGGTGTGGCCTTTCTGCGGACGTGCAAGCGCAACTATCAGCAGCCCGATACCCGCCATCTGAAGAATAAAAGGAAGGTGGCGCAGCCGGCGCCTGAACGACACCCGAAGAGTACGCATCGTCTCAAGCTGCGGTAACCGAAGCGTGGTACGCGGTGCGCGTACCGAATGGATATACCGCCATACAAGCGGCAGATAGAGCAAAAAACAAAGGAAAAAGAGCGGATATTTAAATTGCATAACGATACTCTCTAATCATTCGTCTCAGACGATGGTTCCTGCCGGATCGTTTCCTCCTGCGACTCGCTCTGCACCCGGTTACTCGGGCGTGTATGGTCGACGAACCACCAGGCAACGTCCATACACCGGGTAAGCGTCTCTGTCGAGGGGATGAACCGGGCATACTTGACGGGTGCGATTTCATTGAAAAACCACGCGAGCCGTTCCCTGGCCTGCGCCGATACCGGAGCGTTTTGGAGCCACTGCTGCATCTCTTCGGTGGTGTACTCCTGAGCAGCCACATCATACACACGGGAAATGTAGCGTCGCAGAATCGCCGAGACACGGAACACGAAATGCTGGATCATTCCCTTTTGGAGCAGGTTGTCCCTATCCAGCGCTGCAAGCGCCTCGATAGCCTCGTCATACGGCGGTACCGGTGGGGGTTCCACGCGCCCTGCGTGCCGCCTCCCATACCAGCGAAGCAACACCAGTGCCCCGACCACCACTGCCGCCAGAGCAGCCAGCAGCCATACCCACCACCACGAGCGTTCTCCTGCAGCAAATAACGGTTTGATATCCCTGAGCGTCGCACTGTCAGTGGTGATCACCGAATAAAACCGCAACGGTATCGGTGCGCTCTGCAGTGAATCGGCATTCATTGAATCACATGCCACCAGCCAGGTAAGACGCGGAATGGTACACTGCTTCGGCGTCCAGGTGGTGAGCACATATGAAAACAACTCCGCAGTATCACCGAGTCGTTGCCTGTGCCACTGCAGGCATTCGACACGCTCCCCGAAAGCGGTATCAGCATCCGGCGCAGCGATGGCGCAGGCGGAATCGGCAGTGACCCGAACCTGCAGGTGTATCCTGTCACCGAGCGTAAGACTGTCGGTATCGAGACGGGTTGAAAGTGTTGCCGACTCAGACATCCCCGTAAGAAATGTCACCATCCAGACAACGCACAAGAGCAGGCTCTGATGTCGCATTCATTGCACTCCGTTTGGCTAAAACGGTCCGAAAAAAATAAGAAACATCTGTACTATACCTATAATAAAACCGAGCACGCCCCCGAGAATCTCGATCGCCTTTAGTTCCCTTGAGGCGATCGTATACACGATGGTCTCGAGTTTTTCTAGTTCGAATCGCTCGATCTTCTCCTGCACGATCTTCTGAAAATCGAGCCAGTGACGTGCCTCATCCATTCTGCTCGCGAGTATTTCGGATAACGATCTGATAATTTCCGCAGAGAGTTTATCCTTGATCTGCAGCCAGACTTCCCCAGAAAGCAGCATGGCCACGAGGGGATTGGAGCCGAAATTTTCGGTAACGAAGGCATCCAGCTTTTCGTCGATTTTGCGCGTCACATGCGTTTTAAACTCATCGGAGCTGAAAATCGCCATGATATCGTCGTGGTTTATGAGCTCCCGCTCGACCGTTTCGCCGATTGTACGCGCAAGATCACTCTTCCGACGGGGAATAAGCCCCTGAATACGGATGCCGAATATGACGATCGGCTGTCGCGGATGAAAAATCATCCGTACGGCGAAAAAATTGGTCAGCCACCCGATAAAGGCCGAAATCAGCGGTATGCACAGCAGTATGACAATTGAATAATCCATAATCAGCAGTATGTATTCGATTTGTAACGCAAATAATTATTTCGCAACCGCTGCGGCTTTGCACACACCTGCAGCCGGATTCAAGCCGTCAAACCGCAAAAGATTATACGAGTGCATCACGGTTGCGGTTGTAGAAAAATACAACAAAGTGCACAATATGCGTGCCCCGACAGGACACGACTGCACACAGGTGTGGGAGGCCGTGCGAAATTCACGTCATAGTTTGCTCACACAGGTCGCATATATGTATTTTTTGCCTGAATTGAACTGTTGTTTTGATGAAAGCTACGGTGAGTCTTGCTGCTATTGTGTTCCAGAAAATCCTGGGACAACCTTGTTGGTTGTCTCTTGTTTTTCGGGAATATTAAGAGTAGAGCGGATTGTCGCTTGTTTCGTGAACAAAACCCTCAATTCAGCTTTTATCTATTTTATTACCAGTCTCACCACACTGCTGCAATGAGAGGTGCACGCACACGCCGATCATAAATAATAAGCCCGGGATGTATAGATATGAGTATTCGCAGCATGACGGGGTACGGACATGCGGAAAAAACCACCGATCTCGACAACTTTCGCATCGAAATCAAATCGGTAAATGCGCGTTTCAGAGAGATTCAGGCGCGCGTGCCGAAGATGTTTTCGGAATACGAACAGGATATTCGACAACGCGTGAGCGAGTATGTCAGCCGGGGTACGGTGATCGTCTCGATCTGCTGCGACAATGAACAGCAGAAGAACAGACTTACCTGGGATAAAGACGTACTGGACAACTATGTGCGTATTTTCAAAGAGATCAAAGAGAGATACGAACTGCAGGAGCCGATAACGCTCCGGACACTGTGTCAATTCAGCGATGTGATCGTTGCGGAAAAAAACAACGATGATACGGGGCCAGTGTTCGCGCAGCTTTCCGGCGTACTCGATGAGACTCTGGCAAAATTTCAGCGTACACGCGAGGAGGAAGGCGCCTGTATTGCACGGGATATCCGCAAAAGCTGTGATATAATACGGGAAACCATCGAATTGATTACTCAGCTTGCCCCGCGGCGCATGGAAAAGTATCAGCAGAATCTGGAACAGAAAATCCACAACCTCGCAAGTCAGACCAATATTACTCCTGAACGTCTCTCGACCGAAGTCGCGATAATGGCAGACAAAATAGATATAAACGAAGAGTGTGTCCGGCTCTCTGCCCATATAGACAAATGTCTTTCACTGCTCGATTCGCAGGATCCGGTTGGGAAACAGCTCAATTTTCTGCTGCAGGAGATGGGACGGGAGGCGAACACGATCGGTGCAAAGGCGAATGATGCCGATATATCGCACCATGTGGTAATTTTAAAGGAACATATAGAAAAAATGCGGGAACACGTGCAGAACCTGGAATAGCCGATTCTGCGCCACAAACCTGTTTTAAATCTCATTTTTTTCACAAAGGGAGAACTGCGCACATGAAACGCGACCTTCTCGAAATCAATATCGATTCACTGGGAGAAAAGGGAATCAACCGTTACAAGGCGGTGATGATGGCTGCAAAGGAAGCACGCTATCTGCACGAAAAAATGCAGATGGGACTTCTTCCCAAAGAAGAAAAAGCTTCCACCATGGCCATTCAGAAACTGTTCGAAGGCAAAATCGTCGAAAGCAGGGAAGAAGGTGTCGGGGAAGAGTAATGAAGGCACCGGGTCGTATCGCGCTTGGCATATGCGGCGGAGTAGCGGCATACAAGACTGCACTTATCATACGTATGCTGCAGCGCCATGGTATGAAAATCGCCCCGGTCGTTACCCCGCATGCACTCTCCTTTATAGGCAGGGAAACACTCAGCTCGCTTTGTGACAGGCAGGTCTATTGCGACGCCGGTCTGCAACGCGAGGGGTTCTATCTTTACCATACAGGGCACGACCACATTCGGCTTGCGGAGTGGGCGGAGGCACTTCTTGTCTCTCCGGCAACCGCCAACACCATTGCAAAAATCACCCATGGTATCGCCGACAATTTGCTCACCACCCTGGCATTGAGTTTTTTCGGCGAGAAACCGCTCATACTCGCGCCGGCAATGAACAGCCGGATGTGGGAAAACCCCGCAACACAGCAGAACATCGCCACACTCAGAGAGCGGGGCGTACATGTACTCGATGTGGCCCACGGCCAACTTGCCTGCGGCAGCAGCGGCAGCGGTCGAATGCTCTCACCGCAGGAAATAGCGGACTATATGTGTTCGATACACCATGCATCGGATAGCCTGCGCGGCAAAAAAGTGCTTATTTCCGCAGGAGGCACCCGTGAGCCTGTCGATTCGGTAAGGGTGTTGACCAATCGGTCTTCTGGTACCATGGGCGCAGCCCTTGCCCGGGCCGCGTATATGCGCGGTGCGCAGGTATCCGTGATCGTGGGGGAACACCGTTCGCTCTTTCCCGAAACCGTAGAATGTGTCCACGCTCCTACGGTGGATGCAATGCAGCAACAGCTCGAATCACGATTTCCCGAGTGCGACATCTGCATCATGGCTGCAGCGGTGAGCGACTACCGCGTCGCCACACCCGAGAAGACCAAGATTGACTCCGCAAAGCAGCGCTCGTTGACACTTCGGCTTGAGCCCACCCGGGACATTCTGGCCGAACTTGGAACCGCAAAAAAAGGACAGTTTCTTGTAGGCTTCAGCCTCAGCGACACACCACAGCCGGACAAAACGGTACGCAAACTCAGAGAAAAAAAATGCGACATGATGGTGGCCAATACCGCCGCCGAAAGCCTCGATACCGAATCGATCAGATTCTCACTGAGCTATGGGGACGGCTGCGAAGAGCCGTATCAATCGATGAGTAAACTCCAGGCCGCACATCATATTTTGGAACGCATTCGTGAGCGAATCGGCGCATCCGGGAGCAGCACAGATGAATGAAACCGCTGCCACACTTCTCACCAGATATTTGACACAGCAACAGCAGCTGCACATGCCCGATTTCATCATGAGTACCGCAACCGACATAGATACTCTTCTGAATCCGGCGCGTGCAGAAGACAAAACCGCCCACACCGCTTCCGCTGCAGCCGCTCCTGCGACAAAAGAGGCGACGCCCGGCGGCCCCACCGCACCAATCGCTTCTGCACCGGATAACTCAGCGGATAGCTCATCAGGCCCCCGGACTCCCGCCGCCTCAAAACGCACACAGCTCAAACGGCTTTATTACCAGAGCCGCGAATGTGACAAATGCGCGCTTTGCAACGGCAGACACAAAAGCGTATTCGGTGCCGGAAACGTCGATGCACCGCTTATGGTGGTCGGCGAAGCGCCGGGCGCACAGGAAGAC
This sequence comes from uncultured Fibrobacterota bacterium, assembly GCA_964589825.1. Classification (GTDB taxonomy): domain Bacteria; phylum Fibrobacterota; class Chitinivibrionia; order Chitinivibrionales; family WJKA01; genus CAZPUS01. The sequence goes on from CAZPUS010000017.1 coordinate 25,054, forward strand.
CGTGAGGGACTTCCCTTTGTAGGCAAAGCAGGAGAGCTTCTTACCAAAATGCTGCAGTCGATCTCTCTTGACAGAAGGCAGGACACCTTTATTACGAACGTATGCAAATGCCGTCCGCCACAAAATCGTACCCCCGAATTCTCCGAAATACAGATGTGCCTTCCTCTGCTGGTAAAACAGGTTGAAATCATAGCACCGAAGGCAATACTCACCCTCGGTAAAACCGCTGCGCAGGCGCTTCTTGACCGCAGCGACACTATCGGGAAACTGCGCAGCGAGTCACACCGCTTCAGAAGCATCCCCCTCGTGGTGACGTACCATCCCGCCGCACTGCTTCGCAATCCTTCCCTGAAACAGGATGCATACCACGATCTGTGTTCCTGTAAAGCTATTCTCGATACTGCAACCGCATCATAACTGTGGGGATAATAACGAACTAAAAACGATTCAAGAGATATACCATATGGCAGAAACCACACATGCGTCCTCCGAAAAAATTCCGCCTCAGGCGCTCGATATCGAGCGCACGGTACTTGGCTCGATCCTTATCGACAACCGCGCCGCGGCAAAAGCGATCGAGCTGCTTATTCCTGAGTGTTTTTACGCAACACAAAACAGGCGCATCTTTATCTGTATGCGGGAAATGTTCGCCAAATCCGCTCCCATCGATATCATTACCGTCTCGGAAGAACTCAAAAAAAGGCAGTGGCTCAACGAGGTCGGAGAAGAGGCCTACCTCAACGAACTTACCGAGAGTGTGGCGACCTCTGCAAACGTCGAATATCATGCCCTGATTCTCCGGGAAAAATATACCCTGCGCTGCCTTATTTCGGCATCGGCGGATATAACCACCGACTGTTTTTCTCAGCAGAAAGATACGAGCGACATACTCGAGCAGGCGGAGCAGAAGATATTCGATATCGCCCAGTCCGAAATAAAGAGCGACTATCACAAAATCGACGAACTGCTTCCCACCGCGTTCAAGGAGATCGAAACCTATTCGAAAAAAGGCGGCAGCGCAGGGATGCGCTCCGGGTTCGAACGACTCGACGAGATGACTTCCGGATTTCAGAAAGGTGACCTCATAATCGTTGCGGGCCGCCCGAGTATGGGAAAGACCGCGCTCTGTCTCGACTTTGCCATGAACGCGGCACTTCACGACGAAACGCCGCAGCCGATTCTTATCTTCTCTCTTGAAATGTCGCGCATGCAGATCGTGCAGCGCATGCTCTGCTCTCAGGCACGTATCAACATGCACCAGCTCAGAAGCGGGAAACTGCGAAAAAAAGATTATCCCAAACTCAGCCTCGCGGCAGGGCCGCTTGCCAAAGCTCCCATTTTTGTGGATGACAGCACCGGCATCTCGCCGCTGGAGCTGGGTGCAAAAGCCCGTCGCCTCAAATCACAGCACGGGCTGGGAATGATTATCGTCGACTACCTGCAGCTTATGAGCAGCGTTGCGCGCGCAGAGAGCAGACAGCAGGAGATAACCCAGATTTCCCGCTCTCTCAAGGGAATTGCTAAAGAACTGGACGTGCCGCTTATCTCTCTTTCGCAGCTTTCACGCGCGGTAGAGCAGCGAAGCGGCGATCATCGTCCCCAGCTTTCCGACCTTCGGGAGTCCGGAGCCATCGAGCAGGATGCGGATATGGTTATTTTTGTATACAGAGAGTCCCGCTACAACAAAGAAGATGACGAAAACGACCATGAAGGTGTTGCAGAACTGATTATCGGCAAACAACGAAACGGTCCGGTAGGGAAAGTGGAAGTTGCCTTTATCGAAGAGTATGCAAAATTCGAAAACCTGTCACCAATGAACATGCAGGAAAAGGAGAGCGATTTTTGACGCGTTATTTGCTATCACCCGTTCTTTTTTTAGGCCGCACGGGTATCGCTTTGGGAACACAATCGGCACTTTTTTTACGCCAGTTGTATCAGTTCTTTTCCCTGTGTGCGATAACCGCCCGCCATCTCCATCTTGCGTTCAAAAATCCCGGCATCCTTTTTCAACAGATGTACCAAATCGGCATTCAGTCGATTCCCCTTGTTTCTATCACTGCCATTTTTCTCGGTGCAGAAACAGTGGTGCAGGCAGAATACCAGCTTCGCAATCTGGTACCGCTGCGCTTTCTCGGTGTTCTGGTATGTAAATCCACAATAAACGAACTCGGACCGGTGGTAACGTCAATGGTCGTCTCGGGAAGAGTTTCGACCGCAATCGCCGCGGAGATCGGCTCCATGAAAACAACCGAACAGCTCGATGCAATGGAGATTCTCAACCTCGATCCCATCCGCTATATCGTGGTCCCCAAAACACTCGCCTGCATCGTTATGGTACCGATACTCGTTATTTTCAGCATTTTCCTCGCGATTCTCGGCTCCATCGCCACGGTTTTTTTCTCCATCGACGTGACGGTCTATACCTATATGGACAGTCTCAAATTTCTGTTCAACCCCATGGATCTGTTTCTGGGTGTGGCAAAAACCGCGGTATTCGGCCTTATAATCGCGACTGTAGGCGCCTACTACGGCTATCGTGCGCAGGGTGGTGCCCAGGGAGTCGGAAACTCCACCACCAAAGCGGTCATGACGTGCGCCGCACTCATTTTGATCGTCGACTCTATCATTGCCGCAATAATTTACTGAAAGCTGAATTGAACGGTTGTTTTGATGAAAGCTACGGTGAGCCGTGCTGCTATTGTGTTCTCGAAAACCATGGGACAACCTTGTTGGGTGTCTCATGATTTCCGGGAATATAAGAATAGTCCCGATGACAGCAGATTTCGCGAACAAAACCGCTCAATTCAGGTAAATAGTATATTTTTCTCAACATCGTAATGGTTTTTACGCTTTTTTTACGCAACGAGTGAATGTGGATAGGTAAACTATGGCAGACGCCGACCCCAAAAAAACACCGCTTCTTCAGGTAGAACACCTGAAAAAACGATTCGGCAATCAGCTGGTACTCGACGATGTCTCGTTCACCGCGCATGAGGGTGAAATAGTCTCTCTGATTGGCGAGTCGGGCGGCGGCAAGAGCGTGATACTCAAAAATATTATCGGCTTGCTTGTACCCGACGGCGGCAGGGTCCTTTTCAAAGGTGAAGAGATCGCCTCCCCCACCAAAAAACCACAGGACTACCGTCATATGCGGCGTCATTTCGGTATGCTGTTTCAGGGTGCGGCTTTGTTCGATTCCAAGGACGTGGGCGAAAATATCGCCTTCTGTTTGCGTGAACATACCGAACTCACCGAAGATGAAATAGAATGCACTGTCGCGGATGCGCTCCAGAAAGTAGGGCTCAAAAAAGAGTTCGCCCGTAAAATGCCCTCCGAACTCTCCGGCGGCATGAAAAGCAGGGTGGGCCTTGCGCGCGCACTGGTTATGGAGCCCGAAATCATGCTCTATGACGAGCCGACCTCCGCACTCGATCCCATTATGACCGATAAGATAAACGATCTCATCCTCAGCCTTCGCAATAAACTCAACATGACCTCGATTATCATCACCCACGATATCGCCTCATCCTACAAAATATCCGACAAGATAATCATGTTGTACAAAGGCAAATCAATTTTTACGGGAACACCGGCTGAGATTCGCGCCTCCCGCAACCCCTACATTCAGCAGTTTATCCGCGGACAGCGAAAACTGCACTATGCGACCGACGAGCAGGAAGGGTATGAGGCGACCGTCGATATCGGCAGGATGAAGCCGGGTGATGACAAATTCGATCCGAATGTGCTGCGAAAAGGAATACGCAACAATCCCGCGGGCGACAACAGCTGATATCCGTATCCATTATGGGCAAAAAAAATACACAGCAATTCTACTGTACCGAATGTGGTAACAACTATCCCAGATGGCAGGGCCAGTGTCACTTCTGCGGAAGCTGGAACACCATAAAGGAATTTCGCGGGGCGGCCCCGGACGCTTCATCTGCACTGAGTTCTTCGGCTGCCTCCACTGCGCACCAAAGCGAGGCGATACGCCTCAGGGAGATCACTAAAAGCGAAAAAACCGAACGAATCGCTTCTTCGTTCACCCAGGTCGATGCCATTTTCGGCGGCGGGCTCGTAGCCGGTTCGGTCGTGCTGCTGGGCGGAGACCCGGGGATAGGAAAATCGACCCTTGCGCTGCAGCTGTGCGCGCAATGGCAACAAAAATCCCTTACCACCTGCTATATCAGCGGGGAGGAATCGCTGCAGCAGATCTATCTACGCGCCGAACGTCTCGGGCTGGCGGATTCGGACGCCACGATCCTTGCACAGACCGATCTCGAGGCGGTGTGTATCCGGCTCGATGAACTTACTCCCGACATTGTGGTAATCGACTCCATACAGACCATGATGAGCGCAGAGATCGACAGCCCTCCCGGCAGCGTGTCGCAGCTTCGTCACACCGCCGCGCAGCTTATCAGCCGGGCAAAGCGGCATGAATGCGCGGTAGTGCTCATAGGCCATGTCACCAAAGAGGGGACCATTGCCGGACCGCGGCTGATCGAGCATATGGTCGATACGGTTATCTCGTTTGAAAGCGACAAAAGCGACATGTACCGCATTATGCGCACCATAAAAAACCGCTTCGGACCGGCGGGCGAGCTTGCGGTACTCTCGATGCAGGCCCACGGACTTCATGAGGTTGAAAACCCTTCGCATCTGTTCTGCAGCACCAAAGAGGCTGGACATGCCGGCACCATCGCCACGGCGGTCATAGAAGGCAGCAGGGCACTTGTGGTAGAGATCCAATCACTCGTCTCGCCTACGCACTTTGGTATGCCGCAACGGGTCTGTGCCGGAATAAATCAGAAAAAGCTTGCACTGCTTCTCGCGGTTATGGAGAAACATGCGGGTATCAACCTCGGCGAACACGATGTGTTTATCAATGTTGCCGGTGGTTTACGGGTCGACGATACCGCAAGCGATATCGCGGTCTGCGCAGCGGTGCTTTCGTCATTTTTTGACAAAACACCGGCACAACCCACCGCCTGTATCGGAGAGGTCGGCCTCAGCGGGGAGATTCGTTCTCCGCACAGAAGCGATATGCGGGTAAAGGAAATCGACACCATGGGAATTGCGCGATGCTGCCTGCCCTCCCCCCGACTTTCCTATACGCCTGTCAGAACCACCCTCGTGGGCTGCGCTCACATCGCGGAGCTTGCACAGGTGCTTTTTTAATTTTCCAGACCGGAATCGATCGCTGAAGTCGTTATATCATATGTCGCAGGAGCTGCTCCTGCAGGATAACATGCTGCGTAAATTATTTTTAACCTGAACTGAGTGATTGTTTGGATGAAAGCTGTGGCCGGCAGTTCGAAAGAGAGTAATTGCGTTGAATACCATCGGTTTCTCCAGGTCTTAGTTATGGGAACAATTCCAGGTTAACCACGTAGATTTCAGGATGTCGTTATGCCAACTAATCCTTTTCCATCTTTATGTAAAGGAGTCACTGCAATGTCGATACGAGCTCTCATTCTTATCGCGGTCGGTGTTTTCGCTGTGTGTATCCAGACGCTTCAGGCACAAAACGAGCAGATGAAGATTACCGCGACCGGCCACGGCGCGAACCGGCAGGAAGCGCTCATCAATGCGAAAAGAAACGCGATCGAAAAAGGTATCGGTACCATACTCATTTCACAAACCGAGGTTGAAAACTTCCAGCTCAAACGCGACCAGGTCATTACCAAAACAATGGGATCGGTGCAGGATTTTTCTGTAGAGAATGAAAGTCAGAAACCGGACGGATCCTACGATATCACCATCACGGCGGTTATCTCCAAATCGTCCATGCGAAAGGACCTCGCCTCATTCCATATTCTTATTCAGTCAATGAATAAACCGAAACTCATGATACTGGTACAGGAGAATAACGTCGGCAACAAACAGCCTACCAACGATGCCGCGGAATCGGCCCTGATCCAGTTTTTCAAAACACCGTACGGTTTCGAAATAGTCGATCCCAGTGTGATCAGCACCATCAAGCAATCAAAGGAAAAAATGGCGCAGATCGCCGGCAATCCGGCCCGTGCGGCAGAAATCGCCACCAGCTACGGTGCCCAGGTACTTATTGCCGGGAAAGCGGTCAGCAGAAAAGCCGAAAGTATGACTCAGAGTCTGGGCGGGATGACCTCCATCCAGGCCGATGTAACCCTCAGAGCCATCAACTGTAATACCGCACGCATTATCGCCAGTGCCGAGGCACACGATGCAGAGGTACACATAAGCGCCAACACCGCGGGTAACAACGCAATCGCCAATTCCGCAAAAGATGCGGGAAAAAAACTGCTGGGCGACATTATCGACGACTGGCAGAATCTGCTCAATAACGGTATGCCGCTTCAGGTCGATATTCACGGCGTCACCTCCTTTTCCCAGCGTACAAAAGTCGTCAATGTGCTCAAGACGGTCGCAGGGGTCAGCGAGGTTCAGGCGCGCGGATGGAATAAACAAAGCGGAGTACTTACCGCAGATATCACCTACAAGGGAAATCCCGACGGCTTCTGCAGCAAGGTCGACGGTACCTCGCTGCCTTCAGGGGCCGCGTCTCTTGCGGTTTCCGGTCTTAACGGCATGCGTGTTTCTCTCAGTGTCCAGTCAAAGGAATAATCGGTATGAGTTCCACTGCCGGTGAGTACCCGCCGGGACAGGATGCCATAAAGAGGAGCCGGACCAGATCCGTGCGGGTCAGAAATGTCGGAATAGGCGGTGATAATCCTGTCACGGTTCAGTCGATGACCAACACCGACACCTGCAACGTCGAGGCAACGCTGCAGCAGATAACAAAGCTGGGACAACACGGGTGTGATATCGTACGCGTGGCAATCCCCACTACCGCGGGCGCGGAGGCGTTCAAAAAAATTCGTGCAGCAACCGATATGCCGCTGGTCGCGGATATTCACTTCAGTGCGCAGCTTGCGGTGATGGCTATCGAGGCGGGTGCCGACAAGGTACGGATCAATCCCGGAAATATCGGCTCGAAGGATAAGCTCATGCGTGTGTGCGATGCGGCACGCGCCGCCGGTATACCGATACGCGTGGGTATCAATGCCGGATCATTGCAAAAAGATATCCTTCAACGCTATGGCCGCCCCTGCGCGGATGCCCTTGCGGAAAGCGCACTGCGTACGGTTCGCGAAATGGAGCGGCTTGGTTTTGACACCATGGTGGTATCGATCAAATCGAGCGATATCCCGATTACCTTTGCCGCCTGCAAAAAATTTGCCGCGCAAAGCGACTATCCCCAGCATATCGGTATTACGGAATCGGGAACACTTCGAAGCGGTACCATCGGCTCAAGTGCCGGTGTCGGGGCACTACTGCTTTGCGGTGTGGGCGATACCATTCGTATATCACTGAGTGCCGATCCGGTGGAAGAGGTACGTGTGGGGCTCGGGCTGCTCATTTCACTCGGGCTGCGACCCGGCCCACGGGTTATCAGCTGCCCGACCTGCGGCCGTACACAAATCGATGTCGCCACGCTTGCCGCCGAGGTCGAAAAGAGAATACAGGGTCGTAAAAAGCCGATTACCGTGGCGGTTATGGGGTGTGTTGTCAACGGTCCGGGAGAGGCCAGAGAGGCGGATGTCGGCATTGCCGGTGGAAAACACAAGGGCCAGATCTTTATAAAGGGAGAGCCGGTCGAGACGGTCCCGGAGGATTCCCTGGTGGAGCGCTTGTGTACGTATATCGATACGCTGTAGCCCGGCCGTAACGCCCACCGTAACGTCAGGTATTCACCATCTTTGTTGTCATTTTTGGTAAGGCGGGCAAATCATTCCTTGCCAATTACTCATTACATGAAACATGGACCGTATCGCATTTGGTAAAGGAGTAATATTCAGGGGCGGGCTCTGATATCTCATTAAGTCTGTTATAGCTGATAGTAGTATCGTATAACGTGCAGCGTTGCTTTTTTAATAAAAAACGAAACACACAATTTTCTTTGTTATTGTCGAGTTCTTTGGGCTCCACAAAAAAACCAAACCCTATACAATGCGGCCCCTCCCCTTGCAGAGAATCAGACTGAGGCATATTGTCGTAATACTCACTGAGTGAGGTTGAACACACGGCTACTGCACCGGCAAGTAAAGAATCCTTGCCCTCTGCTTCGGTAAGCTTCCATTGGATCTGTATATTCACCAGCACAGGCAGCAGCAAACTGCATGTGCAAAGCAACAGCAAAATCGACACTGCAAACAAAGTGACATACGTTTTCATTCTTTTCTCCGCCATGGTAATCAATTTGTCCTGATCAAATTGGCTCCGGACCGATAAACGACGATTTGTAAGGTAATATACATAAAATGAGCGGTTGTTTTGTGTCCAAGGCAAGAGACACTGTGCTATCGTGGATGGATCGTATTTCGGAAAAAGAATTACCCGCCCCCCTTTGGGCAAAAATTAAAAAACGCGCCACGGATATCGTCTCCGTGACGCGTTTGTATTCGCCTTGTGTACCGTGCGTACTGCAGCGTTATCGTACCAGGCTGACACCTTTGCTGATTACGCTGTGTTCTGTGCGCAGACGTACGACGTAGAAACCGTTTGCCAGCTGCTGTGTCACACCCACATTGTACACACCGGCTTTGCGCTCGCCGGTGGCAAGGGTAGCGATTCTCTTTCCGGAAACAGAGTAGACAGCGAGGTCCACATCGGTTTTCTGGGAAAGTGAATAACGCAGCTGCAGCATTCCGCGCTGCATCGCAGGCTGCAGTGCAGTCGTGTACATACCGTCCTGACGCATAAGCATCTCATGGACGCTGATCGTCGGACTGAGCACACCTGACATTGCAGTCCAGTCTTTGACCCACACTTCGTCACCAAACGCACCTTTATAGCTTACGTCTTCGAACCAGGTCGACGGATACGAAGCAAGGTTTTCGTAGGCAGGACCGCTCGTCGACGGACGCGGATCGAGGGTGGTTGCACCCTCACGACCGATTCCGGCAAGCTGCGGATCGACGATCGTATTGTTCCATGCGGTCATGGAATCGACCAGTGCGTCGTTACCCGCATCACCGTCAAAGATCACTATATCGCTCATGTTCGATCCTGCGCCGAAGTTGTAAAAGATGTTATTGGCGAACACAATGTTGCCGTTTTCGAACATCTGCTTGCTGTCACCGCCCGAGCTCAGATCCTCGATCTTAAGCATGGTACCGGTGAAGTCGGTAAAGATACTGTTTTTGTACATCGCACCCGCGTTGTCGCGCAGAATGATTCCTTCGCTGTCTGCGTTATCGGAGCTGGAACCGGATCCGATGTAGGTTGCGTTGTAGACGGTCGGAATCGCGTAAGGCTGGCAGGTCTCACAGGAGCTGGGACCACCGTCGTGCTCTCCGCCGCGGTTGCCGTCATCCGATGCCTGCAGTGCGAACCAAAACTGACCGTTTCCGCGGAAGCCTTCGTCGTAATCAAAGGCATCGTCACCACAGAAGGCGGCCACGAGATGTTTGGTGTTAACCGTACCGCCGAACCATTCAAACCCGTCGTCGAGGTTGGCGTATACTTCGATGTTATCAATAATCGTACCGCTTCCGACCGCACCAAAGGTGAGTCCGTTAATCTCGTTGTCGCCGCCGATGACCGATCCGCCGTGACGGATGGATACGTAGTTCATCACACCGGAGTTGTCGTTTGCATCGCTGCCGCCGTAAAGACCGCGGATCTCGGTCGACGGGATACCTTCGACATTGTTTTCGCCGCCGCCACCGTCGGTAAAGTTGAGGGGTGCTTTACCAAGAAGCAGCACACCACCCCACAGACCACGGTCGTCTGAACCCAGATCGTCCGGATCGGTAAGATCGTCGCTAACCGAGGTAAATATAATCGGGTTGTCTCTGGTACCGGTTGCATTGATCTTACCACCACGTGCGATGATAAGCGCGGTTGCATCTTCAGCCTGACCTGCGAGTGATTTGATCGTGACACCTTTTTCGATGTTGAGTACCGCACCGTCTTCCACATAGACAAAACCTTTCATGATGTAGGTATTGCCCTGGGTAAGGGTCACGGTTTCACCTTCTTCGATGTCGTCATCGGTAAGGGTATCGCCGACAGTCGCCTGCTGCGCTTCCCAGTCGGCAAGAATACCGGCTTCGGAGAGCGCGGTCCAGTTGTTGGCCCAGTTGCTGTGGCCGAAGGCACCTTTGTAGTTTACCGAGGTGAAAAAATCGTCATCGTACGACTTCAGATCTGCGGTGTACATCGCAGGGCTGCTGGCCATGGGATGCGGATCGAGTGTCTCACCAATATCGCGACCGATGCTCACGAGTTTAGGATCAACAATCGTATCACCCCAGCTGCGCATCGAATCGACGAGGGCATCGTTTCCTGCCGCACCGTCGAAAAGTACGATATCGCTGAGCGTGTTGCCTGCCCCGAAGTTGTAGAAGATGTTGTGGGCGAATTCGATGTGACCGTTTTCAAACATCTGTTTGCTGTCACCGCCGGAGCTGAGATCTTCGATTTTAAGCATCGTGCCGGGAAAATCGGTGAAGATACTGTTGTAGTATTTTGCACCGGCATTGTCGCGCAGGATCATGCCTTCGCTGTCCGCATTGTCCGAATCTTTTCCGGAGCCGATATAGGTCGCGTTATACACGGTCGGGATGGCATAAGGCTCACAGGTTTCACAGGAGCTGGGACCACCGTCGTGTTCTCCGCCGCGGTTTCCTTCATCGGCCGTATGAATGGCGAACCAGAACTGGCCTTTTCCGCGAAAGCCTTCGTCATAGTCGAAGGCATCGTCACCGCAGTAAGCGGCAATAAGATGCTTTGTGTTGACCGTGCCGCCGAACCATTCGAATCCGTCGTCGAGGTTGGCGTAGACTTCAACGTGGTCGATGGTGGTTCCGCTACCGACCGCACCAAAGGTAAGGCCGTTGATCTCGTTGTCACCGCCGATAACCGATCCTGCGTGACGAATCGATACATACTTCATCACACCGGAGTTGTCATAGGGGTTGTCGCCCCCGTATTTTCCACGGACTTCGGTGGCCGGAATACCTTCGACATTGTTTTCGCCGCCGCCACCGTCGGTAAAGTTGAGGGGTGCTTTACCAAGAAGCAATACACCACCCCACAAGCCACGGTCACTCGGACCAAGATCGGTACCGTCAGTCAGATCATCCGAAACCGAGGTAAAAATAATCGGATTGGTCGCAGTTCCCTGTGCATTGATTTTTCCGCCGCGTGCGACAATAAGCGCACTTGCGTCTTCCGCCTGACCCGAAAGGGCTTTAATCTTCACGCCTTCTTCGATAATCAGTTCCGCACCGTCTTCCACGTAAACGAATCCTTTGAGGATATAAGTGCTGTCCTGCTGAAGCGTTACGGTCTGATCTTCCTGAATATCGTCGTCGGTGAGCGTGTCGCCTACCGATGCCTGCTGCGCTTCCCAGTCAACGAGGATACCCAGCTGTGAGAGGCTGGTCCAGCCGTTGGCCCAGTTGTCGTGTCCAAATGCACCTTTGTAGGTGACATCGTCGAACCAGGTGTCGGTATACGGCTGCAGATCGGACGTGTAAGCGGCCGGACCGTTGGCTGCAGGATGCGGATCGAGTGATTCGCCGACCGCACGACCCACGCTGCCGATCTGAGGATCGACCACTTTGTTTCCCCAGCTTTTCATATCATCGACCAGATCGCTTGCATCGGACGCACCGTCGAAAAGTACGATGTCGCTGATGCTGTCTCCTGCGCCGAAGTTATAGAAAATGTTGTGGGCGAACTCGATATTTCCTTCGGTATACATATCCTTACTGTCGTGACCCGAGGAGAGATCCTCGATCTTTAGCATCGTACCGGGGAAATCGTAGAAAATACTGTTGTAGTATTTTGCCCCGGCATTGTCGCGCAGAATGATCCCTTCGCTGTCTGCATTGTCCGAATCTTTCCCCGAACCGATGTAGGTTGCGTTGTAGACAGTGGGTATCGCATAAGGACGACACGCCTCACATGAGCTGGGGCCGCCGTCGTGCTCTCCGCCGCGGTTGCCTTCATCTGCAGTGTGAATAGCAAACCAGAACTGGCCTTTACCGCGGAAACCTTCGTCGTAATCGAAGGCATCGTCACCACAGTAGGCGGCAATAAGGTTTTTTGTGTTGACTGTGCCGCCGAACCATTCAAATCCGTCGTCAAGGTTGGCAAAAACTTCGATATGGTCGATAGTGGTTCCGCTTCCGACCGCACCAAAGGTAAGGCCATTGATCTCGTTGTCACCACCGATGACCGACCCCGCGTGACGGATGGAAACATATTTCATGACACCCGAATTGTCGGATGCATCGTCACCTCCGTAGAGCCCGCGAATTTCGGACGAAGGAATACCTTCGATGTTGTTTTCACCACCGCCACCGTCGGTAAAGTTGAGCGGAGCCTTCCCAAGAAGCAGCACACCACCCCAGAGTCCCCGATCCGACTCACCGAGATCGGTGGCATCGGTTACATCGTCGCTGACCGAGGTGAATATAATGGGGTTGTCCTTTTTACCCACCGCATTGATTTTACCGCCGCGGGAAATAATAAGTGCGGTCGCATTCTCGGCCTGGCCGGAAAGCGATTTTACGACAACTCCCTCTTCGATATTGAGCACCGCAGTGCTTTCCACATACACAAAACCACTCATGATATAGGTACTGTCCTGCATGAGGGTCACGGAATCACCAACACCGATATCGCTATCGGTAAGGGTGTCCCCGACTTCTGCGAATGAGAACGTAATACATCCGCAGAGAAGAAGCATACTCAGAATGTTTTTCATACTTCCCATAACATCCTCCTTTGTGTGTAACGCACGAAAAAATTGTTTGATTTCTTCTCCATGTACCTGGTGTAACTTACTTCCCGATGTGTATGGCTCATTACATACGCACCTCCTTTCCGACCACCAACGGTCTCTGCGACTACTGTTGTGTTGTGCATAGTCATTCTTTCGGACTAAAAATCATACGATACGCCAACCGAAAAGGATCTCCCCTCCCGGTGTGATTCCGCATCCTGGGGATACCCTTTGTATGTCTTATACAGCGGAGAATTGAGCAGGTTTTTCGCCTTCACTTTTACTCGCAAGCCTGCAGCGATTTTTTGAGCACAGGTAATCTTCAGCTCTTTGGACGGGTATTCGTACACATCCGGCGTATTAGCAAGAGAAACCGCCGAAAGCCGTTCACCAAAGGTGTGAAAGTATATCCCGGCTTCTGTTCCCATCGCCTCGCTATGATAAGTGAAGTGTATATTGAAAAGGTAGGGAGACATCCCCTGGAACGGACGTACCGAATCTATTGCACTCACCGAACTGTTTCCCTTTGCAAGCTCGATCTCTTCTTCTCCGAGTAATACCCTCGAATCCATATAGGTTAAATTCCCGCCGAGTGAAAAAGGCTTGAGATTCGGATGTACCCATCCGAGCCGGGTAGAGAGCTCGCATTCCGCTCCCCTGATAATACCCTTTTCAACATTTATCGGCTTCACGTTTTTGTTCAAACCCATCTGCAATTGAATCGGATTGTCGAAATTCTTGTAAAACAGGCTGAACGCAGCAACTTCTCCGGGCCTTGGATACCATTCCCAGCGAAGATCGAAATTCTGCACCATTCCGGTTTCTATTTCAGGATTGCCGTTGAATATCCTCCCCCTGAAAAAATCGAAGGAGGCAAACGGTGCCATCTCCCGCATCGTTGGCCGGGCGATGGTCTTTCCGTAATTAAAGCGAAGATTCATATCCTTATACAGTTCATACTTAACGCCTGCGGCAGGAAGCAGATCCACGGATTCGATCACCCCCTCGGTGGTATCCTGCGGATCGATCGTTGCAACCTTCATTGTGGTCCCTTCGAGACGAACGCCCCCCATTATATCGAATCCCGGTAAGAACGAAACTTCCGACATCAGATACGATGCGGGTATCAGCTGGCGTGCGTCGTAATTACTTTTAGTCGCCCCAAGCTCGCTGACATAATGACCAAAAGAGTACCTGCTGAGCGCACCCGTGGTATCGGCGTTGATGATTCCCATGATATCGGAGTCGAAAAAGGCCTCTTTGTCGCCGCCAAAATCACGAAACGCGGTGTCCTGGGAATGAAATTCGAATGCCCGTACCCTGAAACTGCGGTTTTTGAGCATTGCCTGGTACCCGCCTCTGAGGTTTATCCTGACATCGGATAAATAAAAGGGGTACTCGAGATCGATCGATGCGGTCGTGGTCGTCTCCTCGAGGCAGCGGTAATAGCGGGAGGGATCCTGATACAAACCGGATACGTCAATTTTATAAATAGTGGTATCTTTGGAAGGATGGGGGCCGAACTGATATGCAAAAAGACGCAGGTCGGGCTCGTCCTGACGGGTGGTTATCATAGACACGCCCCAGTCCAACCCCAGATCGTACAACAGATCAAAGGTATGTTCACCCGTGAGTCTCAGAGAATTTATATCCCGTTCCTGATAGTGGATTGCATAGGCGTGGAAAGTATGCGGATAGGCGACGCCGTCTTTATACACCGTGGGCAAATTCATAAAATACCCGCTCAGAAACCTGCTTTCGTCCTCGGTATTTTTATTATACATGTAGGTCAGAGAGAACGTATGCTCATCGAATATTTTGTAGGAAGAATGCAGCAGCGCACCCCACAGAATACTGCTCGTGCTTTTGGTATCATGCAGGCTGTCTTTAATGACGAGATTATTTGCAGCAGAGTCAAGATAGGTATAGGTGCCGAGAAATCCGTTGTTGTAGTGGGAATAGCTTCTGTCGTAGGTAAGACTGACCACGTACCCGAGCGGATTATTCCCCGGCATGGCCTTGTTACCCAGCGAAAAAGAGATCCCGCGATTAAGCGGTGCCGTTGAGGTAATCGGATAAAACCTGTTGTTGAAGATCGAGGTCTGCGAATCGAGCTGCCGGGCCAGCGAATCGTCAAACCGCGCCTCGTACACCGACGGAATTTCCACGTCACGATCCTGAAGCGGTTCGGGAAGTTCCCGGGTGCCATCGTCTATTCCGAGCCAGTCGAGAGAGCCGCCCTGGTAGGTGAAAAAACTGTCATTAAAGGTGGAATAGGTATTATATCCCACCGAAGCGCTTATACCACATTCGAATTGTTCGGGAAACGATTTGGTTTTAATGTCCACACTTCCGCCGGTAAAATTACCCGGCCGATCGGGGGAAAAGGTCTTTTGTGTTTTGATATGCTCCATCAGATGGGTGGGGAAAAGATCGGCGGGGACCACTTTTTTATACGGATCCGGACTGGGGAGGGGTGCGCCGTTAAGAAGCGTATTGGTATATCGTCCCCCAAGGCCCCTGATATAGACATACTTTCCTCCCACAATGGATGCCCCGGTCACCATCTTCATCGCTTCGGCCGCATCGCCGGCGCCCGATCTGGATATCTGTTCCGCGGATATGTTGTCCTGAATGCTGAAGGCTTCTTTTCGTTCCTTGAGAAGCGCCGCCTCGGTATTCTGCGCCGCAACCGAGGTTACCGACATCTTCTGAAGCTTCTGCACATCGGAGCGCTTCATTACCACGTCGGCTCTTACCTTCTCCCCCGCCTCTGCCTTCACGCGAAAGGAAGACTCATTATACCCGCTGTGGGCGACCGTAAGCGTATACGTGCCGGCTGCCACATTCTCTATGGAGAACCGCCCCTTGAGGTCGGTAATTACCTGCGGTTCACCTTTTGCATCGAGACGCACCTTGACCCCGCTG
The DNA here is from genome assembly GCA_964589825.1 of uncultured Fibrobacterota bacterium. Classification (GTDB taxonomy): domain Bacteria; phylum Fibrobacterota; class Chitinivibrionia; order Chitinivibrionales; family WJKA01; genus CAZPUS01. Next base: position 40,763 of record CAZPUS010000017.1, read on the forward strand.
AGCGGCTGCTGATTTTTCCCGTCTATCACAACCCCCTGCACAACGCCGCTGCCGTCGGCGATAGCGGTATGCTCCTGCAGGGTTATCGAAATGCTCGTCATCTCCCCGCCCCATACGTCTATTTCATATAACCGGGTTGTATCGTAGCCGCCGGCCCACGCCTTTATATCGTAGACACCCGGCGACACACTGTCTATGGAAAACGTGCCCGCATATCCGGTGTAGACCGGCGCAACCATGCCGGTATCGAGCATTATCCGTGCATTTTCGACAGGCTCGGACGATTCGTTCAGCACCTTTCCGGAAACGGCACCCAGATCGGCTCCTTCCCCGAATGCACCGATACTTTTTTTAGGGGCAAGGGCCACCTTCAGACTTAGAGAGTCCCCCTTGTCGAGATCGATGCCGCTTTTTGCCTCTACGTTATATCCCCATTTGGTGACAAGAAGCGTATACGTACCCGGTGCAACGTCCTGCAGCGAAAACCGGCCTTTTTTATCGGTCTGCGTGCTGTAGCCGGTATTGACAAGCGAGACCGATGCATTGAGGATCTGCTCGTTCGTAGAACCGTCGACAACGCTACCGTGCAGTACCGACTGCACGATGTATTGCTTCAGTGCTCTCATGCGCAACACCATACTGGAAACACGTCCCGGATGCAGCATGACCTCCCCGGCCTTACTGGAGTGGTATCTGGGATGCTGAGCCGAAAGCCGCACATTTTTTCTTCCCCGGGTATGAAAGCTGAAAATCCCGTCATTATCGGTACGAACCACCGTCTTCTCTCCCTCTATCTGTATATGAACCTGTACACTCTCGACCGGTTCGTTATTGTGCGCCGCACGCACTTCTCCCACCAGCAGTGAATAGGCCTCACATGTATCGCATGCCTGCAGCGGATTGGAATGGATGGGTGCAAGCGAAAGATCGAGGTGGCGACCGGAGTCCCCGGTAATTTCTATTTTGCGGCGCAGGCCGCTGTATCCTGTCATCTGGGCAATAAGCGTATACCTGCCGGGTTCGAGACTGTCGATTTTAAATGTACCGTTCTGATCTGTTGCGGTCACTTCTGACATTTTCCCCTCCACCTGCACTACCGCGGCGGTAAGAAGATTACCGGTTGCCTCATCTTTTAACATACCGGTTAATTGTGCTGATGTTACTGTCATAATAAGAGATAGTACAACGACACCGCACCGTGCACACGACTCGATTCTGGAAAAACGAACTCTTTTCATCAATACACCTTAAATCAAAAATCAAAGATATAAACAGATTGTTAGTGAATTATTACAGTAGTGTTAGAATTGTGTTAATAATGCGCCGTATGAAGCTGCGAACCCATTTTTCTTTTTTTTATCAGCCTGTTAGGCACTTTACAATTCATGTCATGTGCGTTCATACGGTTTTTGATGGGTTCCACTGTTGTCCGGAGATAAAGATAGTTGCCGAATGTTAGGATATTTTTAGAATTATGTTAGAATTGTGTTAGGACCGCGTTGAGCTGTTGAGCTATCAGCTCACAGGCTCACCACGCACTTTCATTAATGTATTTTGTGACTACCAATCTCGTCCCGTACGAACCACAGAAGGAGAAGTACCCATGCCCAGACAAAAATCCAAGACCAAATGTATCGGTATCCTCACCAGTGGCGGGGATTGCCCGGGGCTCAATGCGGCAATCAGAGGTGTAGCCAAAGCGGCTATTCATGAATACGGTATCAAGGTAATCGGCATTCAGGACGGATTCCGCGGCCTGGTCGAAAACCGAACCGAAATGCTTGACGATTACACGGTAAGCGGCATCCTGACCAAAGGCGGAACCATTCTGGGCACAAGCAGAGACAAACCGAAAAAAATGCGCATGGGCGGCAAAAAGGTCGATATGACCGATGCCGCGGTCGAAAACGCGAAACAGCTTGGTATCGACTGCCTGGTATGCCTCGGAGGAGGCGGGACGCAGAAAAACGCCTGGCATCTGGTCGAAAAGGGAGGAATGAACGTCATTACCCTTCCTAAAACCATAGATAACGACGTGGTCAATACCGATGTGACGTTCGGGTACAACACCGCGCTCGAAACAGCCACCGAAGCGATCGACCGGCTGCATACCACCGCCATCAGCCATCAGCGCATTATCGTGTGTGAAGTGATGGGACACAAAACCGGATGGCTTGCACTCGGCTCCGGCCTTGCAGGCGGGGCGGACGTGATACTCATCCCGGAGATCCCTTACGATCTTTCCTATGTAGCCGAAAGTCTCATAGAACGCAAACGTATCGGTAAAAAATTCTCTATCGTCGCACTCGCCGAAGGCTCGGTCTCTCAGAAAGAAGCGGAAAATAAGGATAAGGGCGACGCGCCGTCCGAAGAAGGAGAACCGCGCGTAAACCTCGTGGCACGTCAACTGCAGGAGCTTTCCGACCTCGAAGCCCGGGTCACTTCACTGGGACACGTACTGCGCGGAGGAGTCCCGAGTGCGGTCGACCGCAAATTATGCACCCTGCTGGGCACCAAAACCGCGGAGTTGCTCGCCGAAGGGACGTACAATGTCATGGTATCGGTCCGTGGAGACACCTGTGAGCCGGTCCCGCTCGAAGACGTGGCCTATAAAAAGAAACTCGTTCCGCCCGATCATTCCTGGATCCGTTCCGCCCGGCTGGTCGGGACGTGTCTCGGAACGCCTCAGTAACAATACACATATGTAAAAAACAGGATATGGCTCCAATGGACACGCGTGATTTATCACACACCACGGCACCTTCTTCCCCGGAATCCGCTTCGTCCCGTGAGCCAATGGCGGTCATCGACATCGGATCGACCGGGATCCGTATGAGTGTGGCTGAAGCCAGACCCGGTGGTTCGGTACACAACATAGATTTTCTTCACCAGTCGATCTCTCTTGGCAAGGATACGTTTTCAACCGGAGTGCTCTCCCGCGATTCGATTCGTCAATCGATTGCCACACTCAAAAGTTTTCGTCGGGTATGCGCAGACTATGGCATACGCGACACGAAACACATTCGTGTGGTTGCCACCAATGCGGTACGGGAGGCCAAAAACAGTGACGTATTCATCGATCAGGTGGAACTGGCTACCGGCTACCACCTCGAATGCATAGATGACAACGATATCGCCCGGTGGGTCTATCTCAGCTACGACAACCTCTACGGACGGCGCCATGAAGGGTACGGAGAAAACGAACTGGTATGTGAAGTGAGCGGTGGCAGCAACTTCATGCTTTATCTGCAAAATGACAACGTGGAAAAATTCGTCTCCAACCGTTTCGGTGCACTGCGCACCTATGAAATGCTCGGCAGAGAGGCAACTGGCGCCGATATGCAGGATAGGGTCATCAGAAACCGCATACAGCGTACTATCGGCAAAAACCTCTATTCCGAAGAGATCAAAAATGTAACCACGATCATTGCGCTGGGCGGGGATATAAACACCGCAGCACGTCATCTGGCGGTGAAAAGGGACAGCCACGACTTTGCCCGTATACGGGTCAGCGATCTCGCAAAGTTCACCGATATGATTCTTTCCCTCACGGTGTACGAATGCATGAAAAAACTCCAGCTGTCGTTCACCGATGCGGAAATCGTGGGGCCGGCACTGCTTTTTTACACGCTGCTGGCCAAAAGCCTCGGGGTACGCACTATTATCGCCTCCCCCATTGCCATGCGCCACGGCGTCATGCTTGACATGTACGATAGCGGAGGAGATCCCCGGCGACTCGAATCTCAGATTGAACGTTCCGTATTCGCGGTAGGCCGAAAGTTCAATTTCGAGGAGAACCACGGCCGATATTGCGCACGTTTGAGCACCGAGCTTTTCAATGTCCTAAAAAAAGACCATGCGCTTTCATCATGGATGCTGCGCCCGCTTACGGTAGCCGCCTATCTTCACGATATAGGTCTTTTTATCAGTCCGCGCGACCACCATAAACACTCCATGTACTGCATCCGTCACAGCGAAATATTCGGGCTCAACAAAAAAGAGCTCTACTACGCAGCGCTTATTGCCCGGTATCATCGCGGTGCGGGCCCCAAACCTTCGCACGAGGAATTTACCCATCTTGCGTTCAGCGAGCGGATGATCATTACAAAACTCGCCGCAATCCTTCGCATCAGCGACGCACTCGATCGTTCCAACACCCAGCAGATACAAAAAATCGAGTGCGTGGTACAGGGCGAACGGTTCATCATTGAAGCACAGGCTGATACCGATCTCACCATCGAAAGCATGGCGCTGCAGGAAAAAAACGATCTCTTTGTCAATGTATTCGGCATGGACGTTATTCTTCGAAAAAAACCGACGTCCACACTCAATAAACCCACTGTACGGGATCCAAAACTATGACTACTGCGTCTTCGCGTTTTTTCAACAGGGAACTGTCGTGGCTGGAATTCAATCAGCGCGTACTCGATTGCGCAGCCAACGAAGAGAACCCGCTTCTGGAGCGTCTTAAATTCCTTGCCATTACCTCCTCGAATCTCGATGAATTTTTTATGGTACGCGTAGGCGGACTCCGCATGCTCGCCAGGAAGAAAATACGAAAAAAAGATCCGGCCGGAATGACGCCCGTTCAGCAGCTCAGGGCGATCTATCCGCGGGTAAAAAAGATGGTGGCAGCCCAGGACGATATTTTTTCAAAAACCATTTATACGCGACTCGAAGAGAACGATGTCGCTTACGTGGCGCCGGAGCAGCTCAATGATTGGCAGTACGAACACTGCGCCCGCACGTTCGAACAGGAAATCCAGCCCCTGCTTTCCCCGGTGGGAATCGGAAGCGCCCGCCCCCTGCCACTTCTGAAAAGCGGCGATATCTACCTGCTGATACGCTGTCGCGGCCAGCGAAGCGGCTATACCTACTATCTGCTTCGTATCGAGCCGGGAATACCGCGTATTGCCGCGCTCCCTTCCGAAACCGGGTATCGCTTTATTCTTGCGGAAGATATAATCTCGATGTGCGCCGACGCGCTCTTTCCCAACGAACACATCCTGGAAAAAGTGCCTTTCCGGATAACCAGAAATGCGGATCTTTCACTGCAGGAGGATCTTGCCGCCGATCTGCTCGATAAAATGGAGGATGTGCTCGAAGCACGAATCCGCAGCGAATGCGTACGGCTGGAAACACTGCACGGAATCAGCACCACGTCACTTTCATTTTTCAAAAGGAATCTGGGTGTCACGGCATCAGAGTGTTTTTTCCCTCGCATAATGCTCGATTATACCGCGCTTTTTGCGATTTCCGGGCTTGCCGGATTCGAACATCTCACCTATACTCCACAGCCGCCGCAGTATCCGCAGTACCTGCAGAAAAGCAACAGTATCTTCGATGTGGCTTCCAGCCGGGATATCGTACTCTATCATCCATACGAAAGCTTTGATCCGGTAGTGCGGCTGCTTAATGAAGCGGCTGACGATCCCGAGGTACTCGCGATCAAACAAACCCTCTACCGCACAAGCGGTGACAGCCCTATAATCGCCGCACTCAAACGGGCGGCCCAAAACGGAAAGTCGGTAACCGTACTGGTTGAGCTCAAAGCACGGTTCGATGAAGCACGCAATATCGAATGGGCCCGCGAATTAGAAGATGCCGGCGTACAGGTTGTCTACGGCATCCGCGATCTCAAGACACATGCCAAGGTAATGCTTATTATCAGACGCGAAACCGGCGGACTGCAGCGCTATGTCCACTTCGGTACCGGTAATTACAACGAAAAAACCGCCGAGCTTTATACCGACATAAGCTTTATAACCTCCCAATACGCCTACGGCGCTGATGCCGCCGCCCTGTTTAACATCATCACAGGCTACTCCCGCCCTCAGCGCTTCAATAAACTCTATGCCGCACCACTGGGACTGCGCAACGCATTGCTGGAATACATCGAAGAGGAAATCCAGCACAAAAAAGAGCGTAAAAAAGCGCATATCATGATCAAAGTAAACGCACTCGTTGACCCGCAGCTTATCGATGCACTTTATAAAGCCTCACAGGCCGGTGTCACTGTAGAACTCAACGTACGAAGCAGCTGCCTGCTGCGCCCCGGCGTAAAAGGATTGAGTGAACACATCACGGTCAAAAGTATCGTGGGCAGATACCTGGAACACTGCCGCATCTACTATTTCCGCGCCGGCGGGTCCGAACGTGTGTTTCTCTCCTCTGCCGACATGATGCCACGCAACCTCGACCGGCGCATCGAGCACATGGTCGCGGTAGAGGATACCCACTGTAAACAAAAATGCATACAGATTCTGCGCACGCACATGAAGGATGCCGCAAATGCATGGCAGCTCAATGAAGACGGGGTGTACCGCGAGTGCAGCTCGCGTACCGGAAAAAAAGCCTTTGACAGCCAGCAGCATTTCTATTCACAGGTTGTACAGGCAACAGAGAACGAAAAACTCTCCCGTCCCATAGTCTTTGAACCATACTGGTCTGCAGATTCGGTCTGATTCTTCCCTGCGGTGTATCTTCGGTACCAATGCATGCGCAAGAGACACGGTTTCCAATGCACGATAAATTCATCTCTGATACGGCCAGGAAAGGCGCCTGGCAGCGCTTTAATATATTTGCCATCCTCAACGGCTTTTCGTTCGGTCTTCTTGCGGATAACGTTCTCGTGCTGTTTGCACTGAATGCGGGGGTCGCTCCCTGGCTATCCGGTGTGCTGGTCTCGTTCATGTTCGTGAGTATGCCGTTTATGATTCCCGGCAAATACCTCATGGCACGCTATGGCGCTGCAAAAACCCATGGAATCGCCTGGGCGTTACGCAATCTCTGCGCCCTTTGTATGGGGTTGACGCCATTTCTCTATACCCTGGGCGCGAACTCATTCACGGTCACCGTTTTCATTACCCTGTTCGCATTCGGCTTTTATGCATTCAGAGCCGCGGGCATTACCGCTCATCGCCCCCTGATCGGTGAGATTACCGAAGCAGATGATCGGGGCCGCTTTCTCGGTGGCTTTGGTGTACGGTTCAATGCATCCTATCTGTGTGCGATTGCGCTCTTTGCCCTGATTATGCGAATACAGCCGTCACTGGGGATATTTCAACTCCTCATCGTTATCGGGTGTATATTCGGCCTGATCTCCGCAGCGGTGATATCGTCGATACCCGAAACCGACGGCCCTCGTACCAGTGCCTCACAACCCATGAAGCATTCGCTGGTACAGCTTTGGCATACACGACGTCAGCGCCGTCTGCTTTTTGCACAGATGGCGGGACGGGCAAGCTTTGCCATGACAATCCCGTTTTCAATGGTTGCACTCAAGCACCTATATAAGGTCAGCGATTTCAATGCGCTGCTGTTCGTACTGGTGCAGACCGCCGCTTCGCTGGGCGGAGCGATGCTGCTTGGACGCATAATCGATCGTACCGGCCCCCGGCCTCTGCTTATGGTATTCGGCGGCGGGTTTTTGTGTATCGCCCTGCTGTGGACCATAACGCCCTCCGGTTTCGTTGTTGCCTTTACCGGCCTGATATTCTTCCTCGGCGGGTTGTGTAAATCGGGTATGAACCTGGGCCTGAATCATTATTTTCTCGATGCAACGTCCCGCGACGACCGCGTCGTGGCCGGCATGCTCGTACAGGTTACAGGTGGTGCATCGGCCGGTCTTGCGGGAAGCCTTGTCAGCGGCGGGTTACTTAAAGCCCTGAACACATACATCGAAAGTCCTCTGCAGCAGTACCGGATCTACTTTGGTGTCATTGCAGTATGCATTCTGCTCTTTCTCTGGCTTTTATCACGCATCGAGCCGATCCCCCCCGAATCAGCCTCCAATGAACACCCGGATGATTAGCCTTATGATCGCCCGTGTCTTTATGAGCTTTCTGCAGCGATGTAAGACTTGTCCCATCCCGGGTGCAGACGTGATTGAATCTCCCAGGCATCCAGCACTACAAGAGCCGCCATCGATTCTATCACCGGTATGATCCGCGGCACGATGCAGGGATCGTGCCGTCCTTCCACCGTAACGCTGGCAGCCTCGCCCTCTTTGTTTATCGTCTCCTGCGGTTGCGAGATAGACGGTGTCGGTTTTACTGCAATGCGCATCAGCAGTGGCGCTCCGGTCGATATCCCCCCGAGCACTCCGCCTGCGTTGTTTGTTGCAAAGCCCTGCGTGTTCATGGCGTCATTGCTGCCACTGCCCCGCAGACGCGCCATTTCAAACCCGTCGCCGATCTCGATCCCCTTGACCGCACCGATGCTCATCATTGCATGGCCCAGACGTGCATCGAGTTTTGCGAATACCGGATCGCCGAGTCCGGGAACAAGGCCGTGCACCTCCAGCTGAACGATACCACCGACAGAATCATTCTTGCTGCGGGCGGCCTCTACCGCATCGACCATTTTCTGCGCAACATCCATATCGCCGCAACGTACGGCATTCTTCTCTATTGCGTCATAATCACATGTACGAGCGGTAATCCCCGCAAGTTCGACCGTGTGGGCATACAGCGAAACTCCGCGCTGCAAAAGCCGCTTTTTGGCAATGGCACCGCCGGCAACCCGTGCCACCGTCTCCCGGCCGGAGGATCTGCCGCCACCGCGATAATCATGCGTCGCATACTTGTGGAAAAAGGTGAAATCGGCATGCCCCGGTCTGAACCGATCCCTGATCGCTTCATATTTTGACGAATCACTGTCACTGTTATAGACCACCAGCGCGATGGGCGATCCCGTGGTATAGCCGTTGAATATTCCGGACAGAATATGAACCGCGTCCTTCTCGCCACGCGGCGTGGTGACGGCGCTTTGTCCCGGTCTTCTTCTGTCAAGCTCCTTCTGAATATCCTCTCGGGTTATTGCAATACCCGCCCCAACGCCGTCCAGTACCGCACCGAGCGCCTCTCCGTGACTTTCGCCGAACGTGGTAAGACGAATAATCTCTCCGAAGGTATTCGCCTCGGTGCAGCGTATCGCAAGCTCTTCATGCAGCGCCTCGCGACATCTGCGGGCAAGCTCCTGCGGTTTTTCCGCTTCGGTGTCGAGTATGATATCGGCAAACCCGCTGTATATTTCATCCTTGCGCTCGATATCTTTTTTGTACCAGTCCAGAAAAACCGCTTTGCTCAATCCACCCGTAACGACCCCATCCTTGTGCAGTCGTGCAATAAGCTCTTCTACCGCACATTTACAATACACGACAATCGCATTTTTGCGAAGGATCCTGCGATTATTCGCAAAAACAAATGTCGAACCACCGGTAATAATGACCTTCCAGTCGTGTTCTTCTATATGGGCAACCGCCTCCTGCTCCAGGTTCCTGAAACCTTCTTCGCCGAGCGCATCGAATATTTCCCGGCACGACAGATGTCCCCCACCGTGTTTTTTGCTGTTATACAGCTGCACGAGCAACTCGTCCGTCTCTACATACTGCAGGCCGAGTTCCCGGGCGAGTTCCCTTCCTATCGTGCTTTTTCCACTCGCTTTTGCACCGATCAATACGATTTTCATCTCTTACGTTTCTCCGGCGTTTGACGATAACTAGTACTCCAAACCTAATTTGAGCGGTTGTTTTAATGAAAACTGCGGTGAGCCCTGCTGCTATTGTGTCCTCGAAAATCATGGGGCCATCTTGTTGGTTGTCTCATGATTTTGGAGAATATCAGAGTAGGACGGATTGCAGCAGCTCTCGCGAATAAAACCGCTCAATTTAGGTAAAAATACAATGAGTACAATGATGACATTCGATGTGCCGTTTGCCGGATATGAAAAATCATATCCAGTGCCATAACCTGCTGTGTTTCACCGGTGGTATAATTGGCTTTCATTATCTTCTTCGACATTTCCTCACCACATCCGGCATTATCGTTCCTAAATTGAGCGATCTTGTTCGAGAAAAAACGCTAATAGTTGACCACGCGCATACGCGGCCCTCGTTTTCCTTCCACAAAAAGCTGCACGACATATGCCCCTTTCGGCAGTCCGCACGGCAGCCGGTATCTTGCGATGCCGTTACCACTATAACGGACAACCGCCTCTCCTCGTAGTGAAAACAGCACCACCTGATGTATCGAACCAGTCTGCACATTCACGCAGATATTACCGCTGCCGTTTTGTACCACATCCAGCGGAGCCGTGTCATGCATGATACCCGCTCTTTGCGGCATAGTACGTGATACGTTCACCGGCTCATTAAGCCTTCCGGCACTGTACCAGGTCTGCACCGATTGCCTTGAAGTAATGCCCGGCCCTTCCCATTCAACCGAAAGGGTATATGTGATGTTTTTACTCATTTCGGAAACTGCGAGTTTTACCATTGTTGACGGGGCATCGAGTTTCACACTATCCACCGTAAAGCCGTTATCGATCGTATAATTGGCCGCATCCTCTGCAGTGGTTAGATACAGCGACATACTAAACGTAAGCTCCACACATCGTGAGTATCAAAAAAGCACAATGCTGCGCTTACGCATTCGAGAACGGTAGCCTCCACACCGAACCAGTCTATTTCATGGAACCATAAAAGATCGATCCGGCCATATCTCGTAAGTAACTTGCGAATCTGAATGCAGGTATATTCATAGAATTTCTCGAAGCGTTCATGAATTTCTTCCGGGCTGCCCACAGGTATTCGGCGATGTTTTTGAGAATAATCGAAATCCGGACAGTCAACAGGGTCGTCGGGAACGACCAGTCTGGCGGCGAAAAATAAAAACCAACCTTTATTCCATACTCACGACAGGCATCTACAAAGGGCTGCAGCAGATCTCTGCCATTCATATGTGAATGGGTCCCGAAACGTGTAACCGAACTCGGCCACAAAGTATACCCATCATGATGTTTGGTAGTTAACACTGCATAGGTAAACCCAGCATCTTTTGCCGCAGCGATCCACTGCCTCGGATCGTAATGCTGCGGGTTGAACCGGGGCGCAAGTTTCGTCATATACTGTTCAATGCCGTGATACTCCGGCACAGAAAAATAGCCCCACGGAATATTACTGCACATGGCCCAGGAAGGCTCTATTCCCGCAACGCTGTGAACCCCCCAATGCATGATAATACCAGCTTTGCCAACGGAAACCATTGCGCCTCGGGATGTGGATTCGGTATCGATATCATAACCTCCCCTATATTTAAAGTTAACTTCCGAAAAAAGATTCTGTTTTGGATCTCTTCATTATGCACTACGGTTCCGGATTTACAAAATATCCCCAATAAACATACCGCTGTCGGTCTGATCGTATTTCAATATATTATACACAATTATTCGGTATAATGCAAACGTGTTTTTGTTGCTTTTACTTGATCGCTGCTATGCTTTTTTATGTGTTTTTTGCCGTTTTTTCCTCTGCCACTCACCACGCGCTACAAACACAACAGCACACCGGAGGTGCCGGAGCGAATGCTGCCAGTAAGAAACATCATCGTAATTGTACCTTCGAGTCGTACCCTTGAAAGTGATCTTGCTACGAATGACTGCACAACATCTTCGTGCAGGAGAGTTACCTGCATGCGTCTTCCCCGACGACGTGGAGCGCAGGTATGACAGATCATTCGGAAACTTCGCACAGATGGTGCAGTCTGGTAAAATCTGGCGTCGCCTGAAAAAAATACCCCGGAACATCACATGGATGTCCCGGGGTATACGCGTTTTTCGAATCGTTACCGACAACGCAACTTCCCGCTTTGGGATTGGGCATTACATTGAGGGCCTCAGGGGCGCATTCAACACCGATCGGAAAACCCACGTTACTGCGTTATTATCATTCGTTTATTAAGCCGGGTGGTCTCACGTGTCGAATATGCGGGGATCTCCCTGACAATGAAAATCCCTTTCAAAGAAAAATCTTTTTTCAGCATCGAAGCCGAAACCCTCTCTTTTGTTCGTATCCGCACATGAAGCCTGCCTTTGAGATCAAATACTTCATATACCCGGCCCTGTACGCCTTTTGCAACGGCGTTTTGCACTGCCACAGACTGTACCGTGTTGTTAATGCTGAATGATCCCGACGCTGCATCGGTATTGGGCGGCCCATACTGCTGCACGCGGATACGCGCATTTGAAATCTGCGTATCGGGAACCGACCACTGATAATCACCCCAGTTGGCATCGACATCTTCGATGCCGCCCGTGCCGGTAAGCTCTATCTGTTCTAAACCGTATTCAAGAAATATCCGTACATTCGTGATCTTATTGGTATGCCACTGAATCGAATAGGTCGAATCGGCCGGCACCACATCTCCTTCAGCCGGGCTCGTAACCCGTACCCATGCAATACCGCTTACAGTAACCGTATTATCCATTGTCGCATAGGAGGAATATCTGCTCCCGCTGAAGGCTCGTACACGGTATTTATACGTCCCCAGCGGCACATTCTCGTCCGTATAGGTAGTCTCGTCCGCAGCGGTACGGGCTATCTCCTCCCATGAGCTGTCCGCATCCACACGCTCTATTGCAAACCCCTCTTCGTCGCCGGAATTGTCGGTCCAATTCAGCGGAACCGTTTTCATGCTGTCTCCGGTAATGCCCGCATCGACCTCACTCGGCGGGGCAAGCACCGCACCTGTGGTCACCGACACTTCATACGACACACTATTCGTGGCACCGCCTCCGGAAAGCGTCACCGTCGCCGTATGTTCGCCGTCGGACAGCAGCGAGGGATCGACCGTCGTGGTCACGGTAATCTCGTTTGTACCATTACCGGTAAACGAAACCTCCAGCCAATCAAGCGAGGCAGGATCGGTCTCCGCATCGATGGTCCCGAGCGTTCCGGTACCACTGTTCGTAACAATAACATCCTTTGCTGCAGAAGAGGTCTGATCGCCCAGAGAAAAGACAAGTGTGTTTTTATCAAGAGCCATATACGGGGCACTGTGGTCAGGATCGGGCAGCGCACCGACATATCCGTTGCCCAAGTACCCTGAATTTGACGGACCCGGCACCTCAGTGATAGTGCTGTCCATAATGTTGACTATCGCACGATATCGATCGGCAGAATACAAGCCGCTGTTCATGAGTACCAGCGTATCGGAGTTTACGATCTGCCGGGGTGAAAACCAATTCGCCATATCATGCCCGGTCATCTCTTCTACAGGAATGCTCCACATTCCGACATCTTCTTCCGGGCATTCACTGCCATCGTAGCTGCGTATCAGCTCGAGCGTCTGCTGGGTAAACGGTACAACATAAAGATTCGCATGACCAAAGCCATTATAACAAATATAGCCCCCATCTGCGGTAATCGCATTCCCATGCCCGCTGATACAGCCTTTTATCTCCGTATCGTAAAACTCCGCAGATGAATAATCCGAGGAGACGGTAAACAGGATATGACGTCTCGAATGCCCCTTGCGACCGTCGGAGGACATCCATACCGTTGACTGAATAGTCGCATTGCCTGTCTGGGTAAGTGTGGTTGTGGTTTCGTTTTCTATATCGAATCGTTTGAGTTCCCCGTCTTTATTCCAGAATATCCCCGCACTTGTATAATACCAATCTTTCCAATAATCATGCTGATTTGAGGGCCATCCGTCAGGCTCATATGTCTTTGCACCGCTGCCGTCATTGTTCATTATCATGAGTACCGGCGTCTGGCCGTGCTCTTTTACACGCGCCGCAATTGTTTTTCCGTCAGGGGAGATATAGGCATTATTCACCTGACCATAACCATATTCTCCCGGCACCTTGTAAAGCGTATCGAGTGTATTTGTTTTCAGATCTCCTGTAATTAAATACTCCCCATCTGCATACACGATCGTCGCTTCATCAATAGCGGTTGCGGCGAGAGACATACTCCCCATAGCGATTACACCCGCACATACCAAGCGCAACAGCATGCTTTTTTTTCTGAATACCATCACATTCTTCTCCTCTTTATAATTAAATAATGCTAACTTCCGAAAAAAGATTCTGTTTTGGATCTCTTCATTATGCACTACGGTTCCATTCTATATCGTACTCCCCGGCATCGAAACCCCTGACACCGAATACCACTACAATACTCGACAGACAAACATGTATACCCATTTTTGACGTAATAGATCGCATTGTTATTCTTCGTTATAAATGGTGTGGGAATAATTAACCACGTTTATTCTTAAGGTTCTACCTCGATTTAAGTGGATGAATGTGTAATCCACCGCATGCGAGGAAAAAAATATTCTTTAACATAGGGTATGCTGAACGAAGTCCATGATTATTATATGCGTGTTATGCGGCCACAGGCATATAGCGTCGGTCCCCATATAACGAGGATATATGCGCTGAAATGCAGTCCATGAGGCTTAACAGAAGTCGATTCAGGCGGTATGCCACCGTATGTTGAAGACAAAAAAGAAGCGCCGCAAGGGCTTTCTCCAGGTTCATTACCAGAAAGACCCGGGATATCACACATTCAGAGGTGTTTCGCAATTTCGTCATAACCCTGTTGAGGCTGTAGCGTCGTTTCGATTGCCCGAATCTGCCCTCGATCTCGATTCGGTCGAGTTCATCCGCACGCACACGCCGGCGTCGCCGGACGAGTTCTTCTTTGTTCTCATCACACTCCTTGGGAGGCCGGCCCAACGGCGGCCCTGAAAGACGGATGTTATTCTTCTTGCACCACCGCAGGTTCTCTCGCGTACGGTATATCTTGTCCGCATGTACCGATGCCGGAAAACACCCGTAGCGTTCTTTATACCGCAACACCTGCATCTGCAAATCAGCCCCCTCATTGTACGCATCCCAGCGTATGCGACCGAGCGACACGTAGCCGTCAACCACCGAGGCGGACAGCGTGGCACCACACACTGTTTTGCGATCCGCTTTACCCCGTACGATCGGCCGCACATGCGGCTGTGATATACTCACAATCCAGTCCGGAATGCGAGTGCGTTTGTAACGATACATTCCGTGAATCACCAACAAATCCTTATACTGTTTGCTCGATAACACGCTCAGTGATACAGTGGTTTTCATCTTTTCAATATGATCCAGATCACGCCGTATATACTGCAGTTGCTTCTTCAGCACCTTCCGCAGCCGTTTGTATGACACCCGTTTGCTCCTTGCCACCGACAAATACGCCTTGCGTGCATTCTTACGATACATTCTTGGCTTCTTCCCCCATTCCTCTCTCTGTTCCTCGGTCATTGCTTTCCACAGCATATCTATAATGCGTTCACACTTCGTACGTCCATCACTGAGAGCCGCGATTTCTGGGGATACGCCCTGTCCGCTGGTGCACAGGGGCTGTCGATAATCAGTTTGCCGCGGTTACCGCCACTCCCACCGGTGTTGGCAGCATCATCACCGCTTTTTCGGCCTCTGTCAGAACGGTGCTGCTTCGTTCCGATCTTGACAGCCTGCAACGCCTTCTCACCCTTCGCATCAACCTGTGCTTTGACTATCTCCTCGTTTACTGCCGCGAGTATGTCCTGCGTGATCCGCGTGCGAAAGTATACATACAAAGAAGGGTCAAACGGCTTTTGTGATGTAAACCGCTCAAAACCCAAAAAGTACTGCAAATAGAGGTTTTCACGTATCTGTTCTACCGCTTCACGGTCGGTGACGCCGAGACGCTCCCGGATGAGCAACGCCCCAAGACCAACACGAAACGGAAGGGCACTGTCACCGCGTTTTTCATCCTGTGAAAAGCACTGGGCGTAGCGATCTTCAAACTTCTCCCAGGGAATAATTGTGGCAAGCTGCACCCACCGGTTCGAGGCGTCGAGATTACCCCCAAACGGTAATGCAAACTCCTCGAACGGGATCACTGTCTGTGCCGGATCATAACGTTTTTTTGTACATAATACGTGCAAGGGTTTTGAGGGTTATAGAAGTGTTTTACTTGTACAAAAAAAATACATTATGGTACATTTAATTCATAATATATCATCATGTTAAATGCCGTTCAGCAAGCCCTGCAATAAACCGGGAATTTAGGTGTTTACCATACGACACATTAAGGGGAGCACGAATAGTATGTATGCGATTTGAGGTCGTGCCGTGAGCAATGTGCGGTCGAAAAGACAAGAGACAGAATAACATTGTATCGGCATAATTCCGTAACGTATTTTTATGGCACATCAAACACGTCTATACCTATTTTGCCAAGGAATGAATATGGCCAAAGTGAACGTACTTATTGCGCAGGGAGGGGGTCCGACATCGGTGATAAACGGCTCTCTCGCCTCTGCAATACGGGAATTCAATAAATATCGTGGCGATGTCATCGGATCGGTATTCGTGGCTTTGTATGGTGCTGCCGGCATATTGAATGAGGACATTCTCGATGTTTCCGATATAGACGACACCACTCTTGATGGACTTGAGCAGACCGTTTGTGCCGCAGCCGGTTCATCCCGGGAAAAGTTGAACACCGAAAAAAAACGCAGCAGAGTGCTGGATGTTTTCGATGCACATAATATCCATCTTTTTGCACTTATTGGCGGCGGGGACACGGCTTCGACCGTGCGTGAAATTAACAAAGCGGCTGAAAAAAGAACATACGGCCTTGTGTGCCATCATATTCTTAAAACGGTCGATAATGACGGTTATGGGCTTTTTTCGCCGGGATGGGGAACGGCAGGACGCTGGGTCAGAGATGCGACAATGAGTCTCATCAAAGAAGTAGATGCCATGGGGGGTATACAATTGCTGCTGAGTATGGGACGGGATTCGGGCTGGATCACCGCAATGTCGGCTCATGCATTTTTTGCCGAAGGCAAAGATAAAAGCAATATACAGAGAATATATACACCCGAGACGGGTTTTTCCCTTGAGCGTTTTGCTCATGAATGCATTGACACCTATAAAAATAACGGCAAGATGGTAATAAATGTGAGTGAGGGCGTGCAGGAAGACGGCTGTCCAGTAAGCCTTACCGAACGGCTTGCTAAAGAAGAGGCGGAAAAGAGTGCGGCACTGCAAATTATGTGTAGCAATGCGCGTATTATTGAGGCTATGCGTAGTAATGCGGGGAATGATTTGACACCCTCACATATAGATAAGCTCATACTAGAATATTCAAAAAATGCGCCACAGAATATTCAACATGACCAGCATGGACAGGTCGCATACGGGGAAATTAGAACGATAAATCAAACAGATTGGCTCGCGGAATATCTTCAGTCGGCATTCAGTACAAAACACGGAAGAAAAATTCGCGTACGAGGAAACAGCCTGTACTATACAGGACGCTGTCCGTTGTATATATCATCGTTGGATTTACTTGGTGCGCTGCGTGTGGGCGAGAAGGCGGCCCAGGATGCATTGGCACACGTAAGCGAAACGGGCGTAGTGAACTCTACCTATGGCGCGAGTGTAGTCATTGGTGGCGAGGTCATATCCGAGGATATGCAGGCTGAATGCATACCCCTGGAAAAAATGGTGCATGAGGATACGGGAAAGGGTATCCAATATAAAATGCCTGAAAAATATATGCAGTGGGACGGACCGACGAATGATTTCCTCGAATATAGCAAGCCGTTGATAGAGTGTGAGGTTATTCACGCGGAATCGTCTCGTTTTATTGATTTTACTGATGACACATTTTCTCTGGTCGACAAGAAACTATCACCATTCATGGAGTAAAAAATGAGTTTAATACCAATGTGGCCAGCGCTTGAGATGGCGCGGAATTTACGTAAAAAGGGTATATATGTAGCGCATGGTGCATATAACATGAATTCACCCGTACACATCCGCGCTGCCATTGAAGTTGCGGAGGAACTGAATGCACCCTTAATTGCTCAGAGCAGTGAAGGAGCGAATGGATGGTACAGTGGACGGTCCGATTTTCGGAATGCAACCTTGGATGAAAAAAGGAAAGGGGCTGAAAAAATTGCTGCAGATGTCCGGGCTTTGGCCCAGGATTGTACTGTACCCGTAGTATTGCACCTTGACCACGGTGTTGATCCGGATTTTGTCATTTCTGCAATCGACATGGGATACCCTTCGGTTATGTTCGACGGTTCTGCATTGTCGCTTGAGGAAAACATCCGTACCACAAAAAAAATCGTGGAATATGCACATCACAAGGGCGTATCGGTGGAAGGAGAAATAGGCGGGCTGGCGGGAGAGGAAGATGACGTATCGCGCAAAGAGGCAAGTTATACTAAATCGGATGAAGCACTGCGCTATGTGAAGGAGACCGGAGTTGACGCCTTAGCGATTTCATATGGCACATCACATGGAGAATTCAAGGGGAATGTTCAATTGAATCTGGATATTCCCAGACAGGTTTATTCCGGTATATTGGAGCGGAATTATAATTGTGAACTCGTATCACACGGGTCTTCATCTCTGCCGCACTCCTTGCTCGCTGGACTTTACAAACAAATAGAGGCGGCTGGATATGGAGAGCGTTTTACGCATCCTACAACTGGGGTTCCAGTAGAAAAATTACAGGAAGCAATACACTATGGAATCAGTAAAATTAATGTAGACGCAGATATACGACTCGCCATAACAATGTATGTATGGGAATATTTTAATACGCACAAGCAGGCAAAGGTCGATCCGATTGCAGGGAAAGTGTGGGAGCTTATGTGCAAAGAACCGAGTAAATCGCGCCCCAGGTACTATATGGTTCCCATACAGCAACAGATGCTTTCGGATGACAGAAAAAATCCTTGGGTTGCAGGACTTCTTGAGTGTATACAAAAGGGCATTACGCTGGTCTTACGCGAACGAATACGTCAACTCGGCACAAATGGTCGTGCAAAAGAAGTGCGTACGGTCGACTGTGCAACCCTCGCGCAAGAATATACCTAATAGCGCTGCCCCAAAGAGGCCGAAGGTCTTATAATAGCTTAGAATCGGTTGGCATATCAGTATACGGAATTGTGAAAGTAATACCGTTCGGCATTTCCTGACTTCGCGGGTAAATTGGCGTAAGTTGTTGATATGAATGAGATATGCTGTCTT
>CAZPUS010000018.1:0-18769 GCA_964589825.1 uncultured Fibrobacterota bacterium
CCTCTCCCGGGGACAGGCAGAGGCGATGGTCGTTGGAATTAAGCAATATCTCGACAAACCCAAATACAACACACTGTGTAGCAACATTCACTATAAGCCTGGATACGATTCTGGGTATTTCGGGATCGACTTTCCAGTCGTTATCGAAACAATAGGTATGAAAAAGTTCGTCGAGATGTTCGTAGGATTCCGACTTATAGTTCAGCATCCGTAAATAATCGTAGCGCATATGCAGAAACGCGACCTGCAGATCCCTGACAAGTGCTTCAATCTCTTCTTTCCGATCGGCGGGTAACTGTGCGGTATGCACTCCAATATCCAGACGGACCTTTTCGTTATGAGTTATTTCGTGTCGTACCGACTCAATAAACTCCTCAAACTCGCGGTGATGTGCCGGGTCAAGATTTTCCCGTATGTAGACACGAAAATTTTCGAACGCATCCGTTCCAAAGCTGCCTTTGACACGTTGCAATGCCGGCAGTAATGATGATCGTTGTTTCATGGGGGCTCCTGCACGAGTTGTCATGTGGGAGTACACATGTGTTCAGCGAGAGTATCGGGTGTCTTTATCGAAAATATACGATGTCCGTGAAAGGGAATACAACTATCAGTATTTTCCGGGGAGGCTATTCCGGGAATAATGAGCAATGAAGGATATGTAAATGCGGATTGCAGCAGGTTTCGCGAACAAAACCGCGCAAGTCAGGTTAAATGCGCCCGGCAAAAGATGCCATGCCTTCGGCCTGTACGGATATGTTCGATAAGCACTGTCTATGGTGTTTGATACAATAATACCAGCCCCGGATGCGCATATCTATAGCCGACACAGTATGAAGCCCCCGATATTCACCACATCTTACCCGATTTTGCACGTATTGCGTTACATGGAAAGCGCCTGTCCGATGACCGGCGCGAGTGTGTCGACCACATACTCGGTCACTTTGGGAGTATGATAATACCCACTGTCGATTTTCTTTCTGATATGGGCAATATAACGCTGCTGCTCTTGTGCATCACGCCATATGAATTTACCTGTTCTGATGTTGATATACTCTCTTTTTTTGCTCATAATCACATCCTTGTAATGTTACCTGAACTGAGCGATTGTGTAGGCAAAATCTGCTGCCATTCGCATTAGGCGTTATGCGCGCGATTCCGGAAAAGGGAACCAACCAATCAGGATTGACCGATTATTGCCTAAAACACAATACAAGTACGAGACAGAGCATCTTTTCTCTGAACAATCCCCGGCTCAGGTGTAAATTTTTCACAAACACATTACATCGGTACTTCATTACTAATATCGTTATAAACCGAAAAGAGCTTTAGCCGGCTATCTTTTTTCCTTTTCCACAATGTATATTTTCAGAGTACATATGGAAACTTTGTGTGGATGTACGTCCATGGTATATACGCGTTCATATGTGTCCCAAATCCGCAATCCGGCCGGTTTTTACCGGGGATTCATTAAAAATCTGTCTGTAAAGAGTAACAATCTTATGCAGTCAGAATGCCACGTTCATCGTTCGTGAGCCCGTACGTAGATATCGTGTTGGTATACGTTATAATTATAGCAAAAACCACGTGTGCTTATTAGGCACACCGTCCGTCATTATTCCGTATACCCATGAAACCGGGATATTCCCGGAAAGCACGATATAAGACCATCTGTGTTGATGTCGTGTGTAATGACAAGTAATCGTAACAAAACCTGAATTGAGCGATTTTATTTGCGAAATCTGCTGCAATCCGCACTATTCTATTCTCCAAACCCATGAGACAACCAACAAGGTTGCCCCATAATTTTTGAGAACACAATAGCAGCACAACTCACCGCTGCTTTCATTAAAACAACCGCTCAATTCAGGTAACCGTTTTATTCATACCAGGTGCGGTGACCGGATTATATGGTAAGATATCATATTGACAACGTGACCGACGAGATGGTTCTCGGCCGTTCCATTTTTTCCCCTTCCGGCGAACTACTGCTTGCCGCGGGCTATCGCGTTACCGCACGCTACAGAAAACGCCTGAAGGAGATGGGCTACAACAGTATCCTCATCAATGTAGAAGGAACGGAAGACGTCATCCCCGAAACGGTTATATCTCACCATGTACAAAAGGAAATGACCGCCACGCTCAACGATACGGTTGACGAAATGAAGGAGCTTGTTTCTTTCCAGAAAAATGCGAAAGAGAATGTACAGGATCTTATAGAAGGCAATAAAAAACAGATAAATAACGTGCTTTCTCACTCTCACGTATCGCAGGCAATAGAAAAATTCATCGACAGCATACTCAACCGCCCTGAAGTGGTACTTAACCTCTCGGAACTTGACAAAAAAAAGAACGCCTTTTTTGCCCACGCCATTAATGTCACTATTACCGCGCTCTGCCTCGGACGCAAATTCAAATTTTCCTATGAAGAGATGAAGCAGCTCGGTATCGGCGCCATCAACTACGACATCGGGTTTGTGGCGGTCCCGGAACACATCCTCGAAAAAAACGAGCCGCTTACCGAAGACGAACGTGACATGCTGAATCAGCATACCGTCTTCGGCCACCTCATGCTTACACAAAGCAATGCCATCGCCCCGACGAGTTCTATCGTCGCGCTGCAGCATCATGAATTCCAGGACGGAACGGGCTTTCCGCGCGGGATAAAAGGAGAAAACAGGCCGCCGGTAAAAGACCTGTTGCGTGGCAATATAATTCATCGTTTTTCTGAAATAGTCGCGGTCGCCGAAGTTTACGATACTCTTACCAACGGCAGAAAACACTACTTCGGAATAAGTCGAAAAGTATCGGTTAAAAATGCCACTAAACGTCTTGTTGAATTAAGCGGGACAAAACTCAATTCCCACATTGTCAAGACGATGCTCTCGATAATCCCTATCTATCCTGTGGGGGCACGCATTCGAATCAGCAACGCGCCGACCTCGCGACTTGTTAATCTGCGTGGTGTTGTTGCAAAAGACAACCCTCACCACATCGAACATCCGCGAATCATTATTTACGAAAAGCCCAACGGGACCCGCATTAATCCCTTCATGATCGATCTTGCCAAACACAAAAGCGTAACCATCGAACTGCTTACAGAAGAGTAGCGCCTCTCCCCCACCTACTTCATCCCGACCGCACCGCGAATTTTCTCCATCAGGGGCAGGGCGATATCGCGCGCCTTTTTTGCACCCTGCGCACGCACATCATCAACCCAGGAAGCATCCTTCTCGATTCGCTCACGAGCCGCCCTTTGGTCACTGAAGGTATCCATAAGAAGCGCAAAAAGGTCTTTTTTGGCATCCCCGTATCCAAAACCGCCGTTTCGAAACTTGGCCTCCATTTCGCTTCGCTGCTGTGGAGTCGCAAAGAGGCTGTAGAGATTGAAAATCACGTTCGAATGCGGATCCTTAGGCTCATCGACCGGTGTCGAATCGGTCACTATTCGCATCACTTTCTTGCGAAGCGCCTTTTCGGATCCGAAAATTTCGAGAGTGTTTCCATACGATTTCGACATTTTATTACCGTCTATACCGGGAACCGTAGCGACCTGTTCCGAAATTTCCGGTTCCGGAAGAGTAAATGTCTCACCATAAATCTGGTTGAATCGTATGGCGATATCCCTGGTCACTTCTACATGCTGCTTCTGGTCTTTTCCTACCGGAACGATATTCGATTTATACAGCAGGATATCCGCAGCCATAAGCACCGGGTAGGAAAAAAGCCCGTTGTTTGCCGCAATATTCTTGCTCACTTTATCCTTATATGAGTGACAGCGCTGAAGAAGACCCACTGGTGTCACGTTATTGAGGTACCAGGTAAGCTCGGTTACTTCAGGTACATCGGACTGAACCCACAGCAGACTCGTTTTAGGATCGATGCCAAGGGCAAGCAAATCGACAAGCGCCTTACGGGTATACGCAGCGAGTGTTTCACCGTCAGACACCGAAGTGAGGCTGTGCAAATTTGCAATAAAACAGAATAGCTCGCCCCGTTTCTGATAGTCTATCATAGGCCTGATCATACCCAGATAATTTCCGATATGGATATCACCGGAAGGCTGAATACCTGAAAGAATACGCATTATGTAATCCTTTGAAAAAATTAACATGAATTAAATAAAAGAAATCCCACACCCCGCCACACGAATTACTATTTTCTTCATATTATCTGTTGCAAAAATACAAAACGCAGTCTCCCACATAGTTTTTTCTCAGGATTGACCATGACAATGCAGTTGACAGACGCCGATATCCGCCAAAAGGCACATCACTATATCTCACAGGAGACCGAAAGTAAATTCAGGGATCACGTACAACATCTTATAGATACAAAAAATACCGATGAGTTACGTGAACGCTTTTACACCGAGCTCTCTTTCGGTACCGGCGGATTGCGCGGTATTATCGGTGGCGGGTCAAACCGGATCAATCCGCTCGTGGTACGTCAGGCGACCCAGGGACTGGCGACCTATATCAAAAATAACAGCACATCCACGCGTCAGTCCGTGGTTATCGCCTATGATTCCCGAAATTATTCCGAGACGTTTGCACGCAACTGCGCATGTATTCTTTGCGGAAACGGTATCCATACTTGGATTTTTTCGTCTCTCCGACCTACGCCTGAACTTTCGTTTGCGGTGCGTCAACTCGGTGCGGATGCGGGAATAGTGATAACCGCAAGCCATAACCCCCCCGAATACAACGGCTATAAGGTATACTGGTCCGACGGAGGTCAGATAGTTTCTCCACACGATCAGGGGATTATCGAATGCGTACGCAATGTAACAAAGCTACATGATTGCAGCTACGATACGGCTGTTGCCGAGGGAAAACTCGAGCTGATCGACGAACGCATCGACACACCGTTTATCGAACTGATTCGCTCACAACGGCTTTCAACTTCGTCCGAGTCGCAGAAACCGGATCCGATACATATCGTCTTCACCCCGATTCACGGCACTGGATCCGTCCATATTCCCTCGCTTTTAACCGAATGCGGATTCCGCGTAACTCCGGTACAAAACCAGATGGAACCGGACGGAAATTTCCCCACAGTAAAGAGCCCCAACCCGGAAGAAGAGAGCGCCATGCAGCGCGCACTCGATACGGCACGGGAGTGCGGCGCAGATCTCGTCATGGGTACCGATCCCGACGCAGACAGAATCGCCATAGCCACGACCGACGACCAGAAAGAGTATACGCTGCTCAACGGGAACCAGATTGCGGCATTGCTCACCGACTATCTTCTTTCCCATCGTTCGTCACATGCGGCGATGCCTGCACACGGCTATGTGGTAAAAACCATTGTCACGACGGAACTTATCCGGAAAATCAGCGAGGAATTCGACGTTGAGTGCATCGACACGCTTACCGGTTTCAAATATATCGCGGATATCATCCGCAAAAAAGAAGAATCGTCACCGGACGACACCTTTCTTTTCGGGTGTGAAGAGAGCTACGGCTACCTGACCGAAACATTTACCCGTGATAAGAATGCGGTCTCTGCAGCGGTGGTTATCGCAGATATGGTTGACTATTTTTCATCGAATGGCGATACACTGCATTCACGACTCCAATCCCTGTGGAAACGCCACGGCTATCACAAAGACGTGCTCGTTTCTCGCTATTTCTACGGGGAATCGGGAAAACAGAAAATGGATTCGTTTATGCAGGATATGCGAACGAATCCGCCGAAAATCATCGGAGAACTCGAGGTTTCCTCGGTTAAAGACTATCACAAACGCACCCATTTTTCGGTACAAAGCCCGGATGATGCGGTTCCACTCACACTCCCCGAATCGAATGTATTACAATTCATGTGTAACGACGGCAGTATTGTTACCGCAAGGCCATCCGGAACCGAACCAAAAGTCAAGCTCTATGTTTCCTGCTGTACCGCGCCTACTGGGCACATAAAAGAAGCGGTAGCGGGTGTCGAACGAAAGGCTGCTTCCGTAATCGAATACATGGATTCCATAATCAACAGGTACTGATTGCACATGCAGAAGACATCCAAACCTTCCCATGCATCCAAAACCGGCAACGACCAGTCATCGGGATTCGCCCCCGAAGATTTTATCGGTCGGAAAATCGGTAATTGTAAAATAATCGAGGTCATGAATGAGGGCGGGACTTCGACCGTATATAAAGCGTATAATGATAAATTCGAGTTGTACCGTGTTGTCAAGTTACTCAAATCGTCGGTGCTCGACCAGCAGGATTTTCTTGTCCGGTTCAAACAGGAAGCACAGCTGACTGCACGAATGGATCATCCAAATATCCTGCGGGTGTTCGATACCGGAGAAGTATACGGGTTTTTTTACATCGAAATGGAGTACCTTAACGGACAGACATTACGGGAATACATTCAAAAGAAGCCCAAAATTCCGGAACGCACCGTACTCAGCATCGCGTCACAGGTGGCCGACGCCCTCATGTATGCGCATAACGCTGATATCACCTCCCCGAGCAACGAAACCATTCATGGAATTCTGCATCGGGATATAAAGCCTGAAAACATCATGGTCGCGCCCGACGGAACAATAAAATTGATGGATTTTGGCGCCGCAAAACCACTCAATCTTACCTCTGCAACCGATCAGGGTATGATTGTAGGGACATTTCACTACATGTCTCCCGAACAGATTAACGGGAAGGCCCTCGATCGTCGCAGCGATTATTTCTCCCTCGGAATACTCATGTACGAAATGTGCACCGGTAAAAAGCCCTTTTCAGGAAAAACAGTCACCGAATTGATACAGAAGCTGTCAAAATGCACTTATACAAAAGTCAGAAAAGCACGGCCGGGCATAACCCCGATGACAGAGGAACTGATCGATTCTCTCCTGTATAAAAATCCTGCTCATCGTCCAAAAAACGCACAGGAGATCAAGGAAACCGCAGAAATAAACATGCAGGTACTTGGTTCATGGGCTCACGGCAGAAATGTCAAAGTACCGTTTACCTGGCGGAAATTTTTCCCCACCCTGTCGCTCGTTTTTTCCCTGCTTGCACTCGGTGTTTCGATCTCTGTATTCGTATTTGGCTCCCGCGGTGGCCTGACTTCTCCGTTTGTATCGTCCGGCACGTCATACGGTGCATCGAAAAATGCAAAAGAATTCATTAAACGAGGCAAAATGCTTGAAAAGAAAAAACAGTGGGGTGATGCTATCGATATATACGAAGCGGTTCCTTCTATCGAGCAGGGCGGCCGTCCCAATGAATATCTCGAAGCGCAGCTTCGTGTGGCACGCATCTGCTTCAAGCACCGTAACCAGTTGACAAAAGCGAAAGCGATATTAAACAAGCTTCAACGCGATTTTTCCGATCCGGCGATCAACGCCTTCCTCGGACAGATTTATTTCAAGGAAGCGCTCTATATGGAGGCAACGGGACGTTTCAGACGCGCGCTCAATGCGAATAACGCGTCTGTCATTCCATTTACCGAAGACCTTAGAAACACCCTTCATTACTACAATGCCCGCGCTCTCGACAGGCAGTTTATCTATGTCGACAGAAAACATTCCACACTTGTTGAAGCAATTAAGGCCTGGGACTTTTTTATAGACGCCACACCTTGTGATGAAAAATCGCCGTCCGATCGCTGTAAATTCGCCAGGTCGCGGCTCAAGGAGCTCAGGCGTATTAAAGCAAGCAAAGAAAATAAGAGCTGAATTGAGCGGTTTTGTTCTTAAATCTGCTGCAATCCGCACTTTTCTTATATCCTCGACAATCATGATACACCCAACAAGGTTACCCCCTGTTTTTCGAGAACACATTATCAACACGGCTCACAGCAGCTTTCATCACCATAACCCTCAATTCAGGTTAGAGTAAATTTAGGTTAAAATGCCTTCAGGGCTCAATATAAAACTACCCCAGTACAATCATGTCTTCGGTATCCGGCACATTTTCTGAAAACGACTCCCCTCTCTCTACACTCACGCCCGGTTCTGTATGGCATTATTTTGAACAGATATCGGGCATTCCACGCGTATCTGGGACAAAAACACCTGTGCTCGAATTTCTCGAACGATTTGCCCGGTCAAACCGGCTCTCCTTTTCAAGGGATACTGCCGGCAATATAGTGATGCGAAAGCCGGCCCATGCCGATGCATCGTGCAAACGTACAATATGCCTTCAATCCCATTGTGACATGGTTGGACAAAAAGATCCGGGTACGGAACACGATTTTCAGAACGATCCGATTCATCCCCGCATTGAAGGAGAATGGGTCACCGCACCGGCGACAAGTCTCGGGGCTGACAATGGAATCGGCGTTGCTGCCATGTGTGCGATCCTCTCCTCCCCTGGAATTCCACACGGTCCACTCGAAGCGCTTTTTACAGTCGAAGAAGAAAATACCATGGAAGGTGCGTTCAATCTCTCGGATGACGCCCTGCGGAGCGAGTACCTGCTCAACCTTGACTCCGAATCATTCGGCGAACTTTTTATCGGATGTGCCGGAGGTGAAACCACCGTGATGGACCTGCCTTGTACGCGAGTCACACCGTTTTTTGATACACAATGGTACAGGGTGGAACTATTCGGAGCAACAGGCGGGCATTCCGGTATTGACATTCACCGTAGTCGTGCGAACGCGATTCAATTACTCGCACGCATTCTTACGTATATGAGTAATTTCTACGGGTTTTCCCTGAGCAGCATCGAGGGTGGAGATGCCCATAATGCGATTCCCCGCAATGCAGCAGCGAATATAGCCCTTGCCAAGGCATCCCCCGCTGCATTGGCTTCTTTTAAAGAAGGTTTAAAAAAAATGGGTGCCCAAATACGGCAGGAGTATGCGGCAACCGATCCCGGTCTGGACATCTCTATTTCGCCGGTTGAGGCCGAATCGTCGGTATACGATACCCGTACTACTCACGCCATTATCAATGCGCTTAACGGCTGTCCGAACGGGGTATTTCGTGCCGATTGCAGGAATAGCGACATGGTATACACGTCATCCAATATCGGTATAGTAGAACAACGAACCACTGACATCCGGACAGTAACGCTTCAGCGAAGCATACGTGAGGAAGAGAAACAGGCGGCAGCGGCTTCATGCGCTTCGGTTTTCGAGCTTGCAGGCGCGCATACGAACATCGCGGGTAATTACCCGGGATGGGCTCCCGATCCCGATTCGGTTCTTACCTCACAGATGAAAGCGATCTATACACGCACCTTTTCTTCAGAACCAGTACTCAAAACAATTCACGCCGGGCTTGAATGCGGCATCCTGAAATCGAAATATCCACGAATGGAGATGCTGTCATTCGGCCCTACCATTATCGGTGCTCATTCCGTGGACGAGAAAGTACACATCGAAAGCGTAGCGCAGTTCTGGGAATTCCTGTGCAAGGCTCTGCAGCAGCTTCGCTGAATCGAGTGATCGGATACATGAAATCCGCTGCCATGCGCACCGCTGTTTTTTTCAGGTTCACCTAATGCACAAACGATGCGGGAAAAACGTATTTTTCCCTGAACCGAATGATTGTTTTTTATGAAAAATGCGTGTGCTTTTCGGTTATTGTGCTTTGGTAATATCAAGTCAACTGTGTCGGGTGGTTCAACATTGCCGGGGACACAATAACAGTGCGGACGACACCATAGTTCATCCGCAAAATGGCTCTGTTCAGGTTTCCATTTTCGAATCTATTCATTTATGTTATTTCAACACAAAGGACGTCTCAATATATGGTGAGTAAAGAAACAATAGCAAACCACCGCGACGTCTGTCTCGAAAACACAAACTTTCTCAATATGCCCGGGATACGCCGCGGAAAGGTGAGAGATTCTTACGAGTATGAAGACAAACTCGTGCTGATCACAACCGACCGTCAAAGTGCATTCGATCGCATGATCGCCCTTATCCCGTTTAAAGGTCAGGTGCTCAATCAGGTAAGTGAATTCTGGTTCAACAAGACCAAAGATATCGTACATAATCACGTGGTCGAGGTACCGGACCCAAATGTTACTATTGCGGAAACATACAATGTACTCCCTGTTGAATTCGTGGTGCGGGGATATCTGACCGGGTCTACCGACACCTCCGCCTGGACGCTCTATTCAAAAGGCGAACGCACCATCTGCGGGAATGAACTGCCGGACGGAATGACAAAAAACCAGCGGTTTGATACGCCGATTATTACACCGACGACCAAATCCGAGGTACACGACAAACCCATTTCACCCCGTGAAATCGTCGCAGGTGATATTCTCGACCAAAAAACCTGGGATATAGCAGCGGAGACCGTGCTGGCTCTCTTTAACCGCGGCACCGAAATCGCCTCCCGGCACGGCCTTATCCTCGTGGATACAAAATACGAATTCGGCATGAGCGACGACGGATCACTCGTCCTTATTGACGAAATACATACCCCGGATTCTTCGCGTTACTGGCTTGCGGATACATACGAAACACGTATCCGTGAAGGCAAAGAACCCGAAAATATAGACAAGGAATTCTTGCGTCTCTGGTTTCGTGACCACTGCGATCCTTATAACGATCCAATATTACCCGAGGCTCCCGCAGAACTCGTCACAGAGCTTTCCCGACGCTACATCCGGCTTTACGAAATGATTACCGGTCTCACGTTCGAGCCCCATCTCGATGAAAACCCGCAACGCAGAATAGTGAATAATCTGCAGCATTACATCCCCAAAAAATAATGAGGGGTATGACCGGGAGCAGATGACACCTGTGTTGAGCGGCTGTTTTGATAAAAGCTGCTGCAATCCGGACCGTGTTTGCAAAAGGGATCGTCTCTGTTTGATTGTACATGCATATTGAGTGTGTTGTCTCGCGATTCAGCTAAAGCCCCGGCACAGTCACACGCATTACTGCGTCATGTTTTTTTTGTTTTCTAACCTTAGAAAAGCAAAGCCGTTATTTGGTTTTTGTCGCAAAAAGAAGATAATTACATCTCGGATCTATCAAGTAAGAAAGGTGCGTAACGAATGAATTCACGGAAAGATCTCATGTCATCACTGGTCTCTTTGTGTAAGAGACGTGGGTTTATTTTCCAGTCGAGTGAAATATATGGAGGTCTCAACAGCTGCTGGGACTACGGTCCACTGGGAGTAGAATTAAAGCGTAATGTCAAGGAATTGTGGTGGAAATCGATAGTGACGATGCGCAAAGATACGGTGGGGCTCGATTGCTCTATTCTCATGCATCCCCGTGTGTGGAAAGCATCCGGACACCTGGGCAATTTTACCGATCCCATGGCTGATTGCAAAAAATGCAAATCGAGATTCAAGGCAGACGACCTTGAAGACATGACCACCTGTCCGAAATGCAGCGGTGAACTCACCGAACCGCGCAACTTCAACCTCTTGTTCAAGACATTCCTCGGACCACTCGAAGATGAATCAGCCGTCACCTACCTCCGTCCCGAGACCGCACAGGGCATATTCGTTAATTTTCTCAATGTACAGCAGGCTTCACGTCTCAAGCCCCCTTTTGGTATCGCCCAGATAGGCAAAAGCTTTCGCAATGAAATAACACCCGGCAACTTTACATATCGTACCCGTGAGTTCGAACAGATGGAACTGGAGTTTTTCGTTCCGCCGGGTGAAGACGAATCATGGTATGAATATTGGTCGCAGCAGCGCCTTAAATGGTATGTCCAGTATGGGATATCCAAAGAGCGTATTCGTCTGAGACCTCATGAATCACACGAACTCGCGCATTACGCCAAAGGATGTGTCGATGTGGAATATTGCTTTCCGTTTGGATGGAGTGAACTTGAAGGAATCGCCAACCGTACCGATTTCGATCTTCGCCAGCATTCCGAGGAGAGTGGCAAAAGCCTCGCACTGTATAACGAAGAACGCGAAACGCACGAATATCCTTACACGATCGAACCGTCAGCAGGAGCGGACCGCGCTACGCTTGCCTTTCTCATCGATGCATACGACACCGAAGGCGAAGGGAAAAAGAAACGTACCGTACTCCGCTTCCATCCTGCGATCGCCCCGGTAAAAGTAGCGGTGCTTCCTCTTGTAAAACGCGATGGTATGCCGGAGATCGCGGAAAAAATATACAACGAACTTCTGGATGCAGGCATCGCTTCCGCGTTCGACATCAACACGTCGATCGGAAGACGTTACGCCCGGCAGGACGAGGCAGGAACTCCGTTCTGTGTTACGGTTGACACACAGACTCTTGAGGACGATTCTGTTACTATCCGAATACGTGACTCGAGAGAACAACGACGCATCCCCTCGACCGCTATCCGGGATGAAATCGTCAATCTCATACGGGAATACGACAAATGAAGACACGACCAACAATTCATGTGGTAATGGGCGGCGCATCGGCTGAGCACGATATATCGCTGCAGACCGGCTTATCGGTTCTTCAACATCTTGACAAAGAAAAATACGACACCCGTGCGGTCGTGATTTCGAAACACCACGAGTTTTTTCTCGATGCCGGGGAACCGTCTTCACGCACCATGCACGAACTTTGTACTCCTCATGAGACGCGAGTATTCGATGGCCCCTACTCTGCATGTACCTGTAAAAAGGTATGGGACGGGTGCGATCTCGCTTTTCTTGCATTACACGGCAGTTATGGAGAAGACGGTGTGCTGCAGGGCTACCTAGAAACTCTCGGCATACCGTATACCGGCTCCGGAGTTACCGCCAGTGCATGCGCAATGAATAAAATAACCAGTAAATACATCTTTCAACACCATGGGCTGGAGGTACCGCCTTACAAAATTTACGGGCCGTCCTATCCTGAAAACACACCGAGCGCAATCGGGAATGCGCTCGGCTTTCCTCTGTTTGCCAAATGCCCGCAGTCAGGCTCGAGTAAATTAATGGGAAAGGCGAATAATCTCGAGGGTCTGCAAAGCCTTCTCACCGAATTTATCGAGTACAGCAGCGAAATACTCATCGAAAAAAATATCGAAGGACGGGAATTTTCATGCCCGGTACTTGAACAGGAAGATGGTGCTCTTTGCGCACTACCGGTGATCGAAATCAGTCCGGAACAAAGCTCCTTTTTCGATTTTGAAGCTAAGTACACACCGGGCGCCTGCACCGAGACGGTTCCTGCAGATATCGATGCTGCATTGACAACACGTATCGGTGATGTTGCCTGCAAGGCGCATCGTGCGCTCGGATGCCGTGGGATATCACGGGTCGATATGATTCTCTGTAATGAATCTTTATACGTGCTGGAGATAAACACGCTTCCCGGACTTACCTCGAATTCACTGGTTCCCAAATCGTATAAGGCACGGGGAGGCAGTTATTCGCAATTACTCGATACGATTATTACCGTTGCCGATAAAAAGCGCAGACATGTATGAAATGGTTTCTCGGTATAGATACCTCCGGTATTGAACTCAGTATCGGGCTGGTGTGCGATTCCATGCCGGTTGCCTCTTATAACCGATACATAAAAAACGGTCATGCTGAATGTATCGCCGAAAGCATCGATTTTTTATGCAAAAGAGAATCGGTATCTCCACGGCAGCTTTCCGGTGTCGGAATTGTAACCGGTCCGGGCTCATTCACCGGACTTCGTGTGGGTATAGCCTTTCTTAAAGGATTTGCATTCGACAGCACACTTCATGCCCTCCCGATTTCGTCTTTGTACAACACCGCATACGCGGTGGGGAAACACAGCGTTACATCCTGTACTGTTTTGTTCGATGCACGTCAGCAGCGGGTCTTCAGAGCTGATTTTGAATGGAAAGGCGATGTCCTTTACCGGAAAACCGATGATTGCCTGTTACCTTCCACCGAGCTGCACGGCGCATGCTCGCTTTCCGAAACGATTATATACGATTGCCTCGGAAATACCAGAAGTCCGATTCCTGAAGCCATACAGAAAAACGGACATGCAATCGATATTGCAAAAACCCCCGTGCAGCGTGGGCTCGCGTGTGCGATACGAACCTCGAAAGAACAAGACAACTCCTCTTTATGGACCCGCAGCGAATCAATTCTGCCCAGATATTTATCAGCCTCTTATGCAGAATCAAAACTTACATAGTAATCACGGCAAATACAGGGACCTATTGCCCTACCATACACCTGCTATCTCCCCCATGGTGATATTTGTTATGGTTGCATTTATTTGGAGCACTCCCGGGATCATTTCCGGGCAGACGTTCGGGCACGCGATTGATACCGTATCTGCAGATACCACGCAATCAAATAATCGGGCAAATGATTCCTCAATGTACATCCGCGAAAGTGATTCACTTTTCAGGCCCGATGAGGGGATCAATTCGGACACCACTATGCCATTCGCGCTCAAAGGCTCCTGGGGTATCGGATTTGGCGCATCTCTCATGCACAGCTATCCCTTCAATCTGTGGCAAAAAAATCTCTTCTATAAACGTAAAGATCTGTTCGAATCGAACAAAATTCCACCGCACTGGGTTACGACGTACGATTCGCTCGATTCGATCTCCCTGAAATTCAACGAACGCAAAACCCCCGAACCTTTCAATCTTACCTTCCCGGTGGTGGTGCATTATTATATCTCACCTGCACTCCATATGCAGACCGCGCTCTACTATCTTGGAAAATCGTACAAAGGTTTTCTACAACCGGATACAGTACGTTCTTCGATCACCGTGGTACATACCTGTCGCTTTTTCGATCTTTCTCACGGAATTGTGTACTCTTCTGAAATACCACCGTCGCTTTTTTCAATAGAAGGGTCGGATCGCACGTTTTTTGACGTCGGGTTAACGCTCCATCCCCTGGCGATACTTGCCACTTCTTCACGGGTAACGTCTTCGAACAAAAGGGATTCCTTATGGCATGCCGTTAACCATACCCTCCCAGAGTGGCCGGAGGATATCTTTTCTTACGGCACCGGCGTTTCATGGAGTGTCGGCATATCAACCCTGCGCGCACTCTCCAAGACAGGTGCAATACGGGCAGGAGTTGCCTACACCGGGACATGGTATGCCTTTTTTCTGCGCAGGGACGGAACCCGCATTCGTGAATCACACATACCGCCCCGTTCGCCGGATAGCGAATCTACACCCCTGCGTTTTCTTTCTCACGCACTCACTATAAAATTCAGTTTTATACGTTCCAGGTAAAAGAGCACATATGCATCGGCACGAACTCCCTGACGCATTCGAAATACTCGAAAAGGTTGCCGCCACTCTCGAACCGGCAACCGCAGAATCGGTCTATCGAAAATATCACGATCCGTTCAAGGTTCTTGTGTCGACCATCCTCAGTTCACGCACCCGTGATGAAACTACTTTCGCCGCGGGAGAACGTCTTTTTTCACGTGCAAAGGACATGGCTGAGCTTGACAATCTCGATGTCGATACAATAATCGAATGTATCTATCCTGTGGGTTTTTATCGTACTAAAGCGTACCATTTATCCACGCTTTCCGCCATGCTGAAAAAAGAATTCAACAATATAATACCCGATACGGTTGAAGGACTGCTGCGACTTCCCGGTGTAGGAAGAAAAACCGCCAACCTCGTAGTATCGGTCGCATTCAACAAGCCGGCCGTATGTGTGGACACCCATGTTCACAGAATTACCAACAGGTGGGGTCTCATCCATACGGAAAAACCCTATTACACCGAACTGAAGCTTCGGGCGTCTGTGCCGCAAAAGTACTGGAGCGCTATAAACAGATATCTGGTCCCGTTTGGCAAACATATATGTCTGCCCCGTATCCCCCGTTGCAGCGGATGCGGGCTTCACCACCTGTGTGAATACGGCAACTCATTTCAATCGCGAATGTAATGCGCCACCATAAAATGCCGGAGCCGGAAACAACGTTATTGCTTTTTCTCCAAATCGAGGGTGTAACGCATGTACCCCATACGGACGGCATTTACCTTTGCACAGGGGCCATGTATCCGATATAATGGCATAATCGGTGACACGGGTTTGCCAAGGCACAGCGGGATAATGAACAAAATATATTTTTTTATTGACACTGAGCGATTGCTTTTATTACAGCGAAGTAACGCAGAGTGTGCGTATCACATCGCCCGGTATAGGTTTTAGCATACTATGTCTGACTATATCAGTTATGAGGAGACGTATAATGAAACTATTCAGATTCCCTTTTTGCAATGCACTTGTAGGTTTACTACTCGCCGCACAGGCGCTTTTTTCCCTCTCTTTTTTTGAGCCGAATGCCGAAAACCTGCGCATTATCGGACGTTGTGATACCAGCGGATCGAAGGCTCCGCGTTTTGGATGGCCGGGGGTGTATATTGAGGGACGATTCAGCGGCTCCTCGTGCAGAATCATTCTGCAGCATGTCAATGCGCCGAACTCTCCTCCGGATACGCCCCACACCTATTTGAAAATAATCGATGATAGAATTAGAGGAAGAACCGATGTCTCTAACGGAATCGACACCTCTGTGATGGCGCAAAACCTCGATGCCGGTGTTCATACATTCAGATTATACCGAATAACCGAAGCCGTTCAGAGTTATGCACAGCTACAGGGTTTACTGCTTGACGACACGGCTTCGCTTCTTCCTGTGGAAGAAGCGGAAAAACGCATCCTTTTTATCGGCGATTCACACACGGCAGGTTTTGGTGCGGGTGATACGAACGAGCAGGAGTGCCTTCATAGTGAATACAATTCATATGCAGCACGCATTGCACGCCATTTCGGGGCGGCACATCACAACATATCGGTTTCGGGCAAAGCGCTTATGCAGTCTCCATGGTATACCGACCCTAAAATCGTGATGCCGAACTATTTCAACCGCACACTCGCATATAAGGGGACACCGAAATGGGATCATTTACGATGGCTCCCGCAACTGACCGTTGTCAACCTTGGAACAAACGATTACCATTCATACAAATTGGACGAACAAAATCGCCAGGACCCGCTTCCCAACGATGAAGAATTCAAACAGGAATACCATGCATTCCTTGATACCTTGAGAGATAAATATCCCAACACCTCGCTTATACTTGTCGGTCCGTTCGACAGTTGCGGTGCACGTGATAAAGCCAAGAAAGTCGTAGATGAGGTGTACCGGGAAGAAATTTCGGATGGCACCGAAGATATTTTTTACTGTGCCTATCCCCCTTATGACGATTTGAACGATGTGTGCTGTCATCCCTCTGCATCGTTCCAGAAGGTTCTTTCGGATAAATGTATCGCTTTGATCGAAGACAGCATACCCCTTTTCTCGTCGCATGCCGAGACAAGACATGCTTTTTATTCCTCTGAATTCGATTCCCGAATACGGCTGATCGAAAAAAATGGAAGATATATAATAGAATCCACCCGCCCAATGCATGGATTAGAAATATATCGAATTAACGGTACACTCGTATCCCAAAAAACGCTGCATACTCCCGGAACACGAGTCAGATTATCGCACCTTCCTCATGGAATATACCTTATCAGAGGCTCAGACAACGCCCGTACATGGTCCGAACGGATAATGATTATAAATTGAAACCGAAAAAATCCTGCAGTATTGTGCCTGATACCCTCCACTCACCTCAGACACATTACGATTCTTCAGAATCGCCGCTTATACTGCTGTAATCGATCGGTACCTCTTTCATTCGTGCCCCGAGGTATATCGTAAACACTGAGTGGCTATTGAGTTCGGATTCCGCTTCTATTCCTCCACCGTGTAGCTTACATATCATTTTGGTAAAATTGAGTCCAATACCGGTTCCGTCCTTCTTGGTCGTGAATTTAAACTGAAAAAGACGATTAACCGTCTCCTGTGTCATCCCAATCCCGTTATCCACGATTTTAATCCCCACAGTGGAATCGTTTTCCATATTCGCATATACTTTGATCACACCTTTGCTCTTCAACACCTTTTGTTCCTTTGCTTCTTTAATCGCTTCCGCGGCATTACGCACAATGTTTATAAATACCTGATGCATCATTTTTTTATCGCATTCGACAATTTTATTCTGCAGACTGGGTATATCGATCTCTACATGAATCCCTCGTAAGTGATGTTGCACCTGGTCGAGAGAACTGAGGATTATCGATGTGAGTTCCATCGGCTTTTTCTCGGCAATTACGGAAACATCAAGTGCTCGTGAAACTTCTATCACTGATCTCAATGCATGCGTTCCCTGGTTTATCATATCGAGGTACTTCCGGGCCTTTTCCCCATACTCGCTGTTGTTATCTATTG
Source organism: uncultured Fibrobacterota bacterium (assembly GCA_964589825.1). GTDB lineage: Bacteria > Fibrobacterota > Chitinivibrionia > Chitinivibrionales > WJKA01 > CAZPUS01. The sequence continues at coordinate 18,151 of CAZPUS010000018.1, forward strand.
TTGAATCATTATTTAGCTGCTCCATCAGCCAATTTGCGCCTTCAAGAATCTGCATTGGATTTTTAATTTCGTGTAGAATAATATCCTTTACACGGGCCTGCTGCTTCATTCGTTCTTCAAGTGTTTCGGACATCTCCTTGAGTATTGTTTCATATTTTCGTCGCGCTATCCAGTGGCCGACTTTTTCTCTCAATATTTTTGTATTGTATGGTTTTGTGACATAATCGGTAGCCCCAAGATTAAATCCCTGTAACTGGTCGTGCTCTTCCATAAGCGCGGTAATAAAAATAAGAGGAATATGCTTCCATTCTTCATGTTCCATTACTTTGCGGCAGAAATCGAATCCACTCATCTTCGGCATCATGATATCGCTCAACACAAGCGCTATCTGATACCCATACTCTTCGAGCTTTTTGAGCGCCCCTGCTCCGTCATACGCAAGAATGAGGTTGTATTCTTTATAGAGAGATTCCGCTATCACTTTCATCATTCCCGCATTATCTTCCACAAGCAAAATCGTACTCCGGTCCGGATGTTTGTTTTCATAACTCTTTACATTTTCCGCATACGTCTGACCGGCGACATCTTCAATCGTGAGTGCATGTGCTCTTTCATAGTG
>CAZPUS010000018.1:18869-58975 GCA_964589825.1 uncultured Fibrobacterota bacterium
AGCACATCGTCAGCCTGGTACATGCGATCGAAAATTTTCTCTATTTTTTCCTTTTCTATACCCACGCCGGTATCCGCCACTTCGGTATAGACATTCTGCCCGTCGCTTGTTATGGTTACGATTACCGCTCCACCTTTTGGCGTAAATTTAAGCGCGTTCTGAAAAAGATTGTTCAAAACCTCTTCGATCCGCACAATATCGGCATTGATAACCAGCGACTCGTCTCCCACACGAAGAGAAAAGGAGATAGCCTTTTTATCCGCGGTTGATTTGAGCAGATCGAATGTATCCCTTACAAGCCGGGTATAATCGTAATTATAGAGTTCGAGCTTCACATCAGGATCGTCGACTCTCGATATATTTATTATTCTGTCAACGTGTTTGTTAAGCTGCATCGCAGCATTGTCAGCAACACCGAGAAGGTCATTGCCCTCTTCATTCGTTAGTTTTTCCTGAGCGAGCTCGATATTATTACGGATAATCGAAAGCGGTGTTTTTATCTCATGCGTGATATTTGCGATAACCTCGCGCTTGAACTGGTCGAGCACCTCGAGTTCTTTGGCCTGTTTTTCACTTTTGAGACGGTTGAAGATACTTGTTTTCTTGTTTTTAAGATCGAAATGATTCGCCACCGCCACAATGGCGATGGTCTCGAGCTGAAAAATGTTATTGTTGACAAATGCATCGAGATCGATGTTTCCGTGGTGAAGGAAGAAGACGGGTATCAGGTACATCGCGTATACGGATAAGCACAATAATGCGGTAGAGGAAAAAGTGAACGGTGCAAGCATGATACCAAGATATACAAGATTCATACCTGCGTAATACGGATCATTGTATCCCAGATAATGAATGATTACTGATAAACCACTACCGCAAATAATCGCTACAGCAGAAAAAAGAAGACCGCCATTGTTTTTTAGCAGTTCTTTTTGGGTTAGAAAAAAGACAAAAAAGCATCCAAAACAAATTAATAGGCGTATCAAACCAAAAGTTATTATATACCCGGGGTTTATAAAAAAATCCAACAATGTGGATGCTAAAACCAGTAATCCCCCTAACCACGCTGCAAGCCGTGCTGCACGATACGCAAGGTTTATTAATTCTTCATTTGTCTGTTTATACAGCTCGTTTTCGTTTTTTTTCATACGTAATCCATTATTGGGAATTTAATTATACCCGATTCCTCTTCATCGATATACCATCTCTTTACATTTTTTGAGGGTATTAGACCTGCGAGTTGTTCCTTGTTCCTGTAAATCATATACCATTCAAGAACCATTGAAAGGTAATATCCGTGGAATTGGTTTTCTGATGAATAATTTGATAGTATAATTGTACCATCTGGATTTAGAAAATGCGACAAATGTGTAATTAGTTTTTGTGCGGTATTATCATCGAGGTAATCGAAAAGACCAAAGGCATAAATAATGTCAAATTTAGTGTATGTGTCCGTTTTTCTGTTCTCTTTTACGAAATTGCCTACAGTACTATGCTTAAAAGTGGTTTTAATAGTACATTCATGTTTAATTTTGCTTTCGTAGGTCATGTGCTGTGCATATTTCAGTGCATCTATCTCCTGATCTAAAAACGTAATATCCATCTTATTAGCAAGTGTAGGATTCTTTTGTATTAAATCAGTTATTTCGAACGCAGGACCGGAGGCGACACTTAACAAGGACACTCGATCCTTTCCTTTATTATAAACAAGTTGCGCCAATTTATCACAGAGGTATCTGTTTCTGTTTCTGTTTGCTTTACTCAATGCACATTCGGTATAATATTTGTTTAATATCTTTCCAAATATACTGTTGCCTTCATAATCGTTATTTCTAATCATCCGCATCATCACATAATCACCAGGATAACCTAAAGGTTTACAGAAAATTCTGTGACAAAAACATGATTCCATAGTTAGATAATGCAGCTGGTTCTGAGCGAATTTCTGGTAGTTGGGGTACTCATTATCAGACAATTTAAGACCCACCATAGTTTGATCGAATTGTTTCATCCGCTTTTCCATCTCAGGGAAATAAATCTTTTCAAGTTTATCCAGTTGTGTTTCACCGATTTCACATTTATCGACTTCTCTGAGTGTATCATTCGTTTCCAAAAACGACTTAAACTCTTCCATGAAAAATCGAAAAGAATATACCGCGTTCTTAAATTCTGGGGCTAATGATTCATATCCGTTAATTCGCGACATCGTTTGCCCTGCTATTCTACGAACACTATCCCACTTATCAAGCTTCTCCATACTTTCGATATCGAGCACTTCACCCCTGGGCTGGACGACTATTCTTGTTTTATCACCTTCGTCATCCGGTATGATTTTTATAATAGTTCCTTCACCACGGTAAATTTCCTTATCACTGTGCCATACGATGAGTTCGGGTATCACTGATCCCAGTCGCAGCGAGTAGACCGGCTCATTCACATAAAACGCAACACTGTATCTTGACAAATCGATTATTTCACACGCTTCTTTTCTGTTACCCCTTTTAATTTCTACCACAGGCTTTGTCGAAAGCGTTTCTCCCCTGTATCGTGGAGGACGAAGCGTATAATCCTTTCCTTCAAGGTCTCTGTATTCGGGCATAATTTGGAGACCGATACGGTAATACGCCTCACCGTTTGAGGTATAGAACGGAATGTAATAACAGACCTTGCCATACCGGCATTGTCCGAGATGCTTTGTCCCCGGAATCGAAAATTCCAGGGGGGTCCCCGCCATAAAATAGCCATGCTCTCTGGGTACAAGAAAGGAAAGGCCGTTTTCATTGTATTCGCAAAGCTGATACACTGTTCTTTTTTCCGGTCCATACGTGTGTCGTATTTCAATCACTGAATCATTATTCTGTTCATGAAAACCACGTTGCGTTTTTCTTCTTTCCGAACTCGAAGTCTTTGATGCTTTCATAGTAACACCCCTCACTCTTAAAAGTTGAATTAAAAAACACAAAAAAAATATAACAGGTTGGATTAATTAATCATAAAATATATTACGTTATCCGCATTTAAAATACAACTTCTGTTTTCTTACACAATTTAAATATTTTTATTTGCCGCCCGACCATTATCTGCGCACATATGTAAAATTGTATATTGTAGTGATTTTCATTCGATTGGAGTTTCCCGCATGCCACGTGTCGCACTTGTAAAATGTGAATCTTATGATTTTAATGAAGTTAAAGAAGCGCTCACCTGTGGTGTCGAATCGATCGGTGGGCTTGATTCATGTATCCAACCTCATGCGTCGGTTTTTCTGAAACCGAATATGCTTGCTGCGGAACCCCCCGAAATCTGCGCAACTACGCACCCTTCGGTGTTTAAAGCGGTATCAGAACTTGTTCGCGAAAGGCACACGCATACAGGTTATGGTGACAGCGGAGAAGATCCTGATACGATTACCATTAACAGAACCGGTATGCAACAGGCGGCATCACAATCCGGGATTACCCATATTCCATTCAAATCAGGACATACCGAACAGTTTCCGGATGGAACACAGTACAGAAATTTTTTCATCGCGGATGCCCTTGACCATTACGATAGTTGTATCAGTATCCCCAAATTCAAGACACACGCACTCGAATTTATTACATGCTGTGTCAAAAATCAGTACGGATGCATTCCGGGAAAATTGAAACGGGAATTGCATTATCGCATCCCCGACCCGATCAATTTTGCAAAATATCTTCTCGATCTCAACCGGTGTCTTTCACCGCAACTTTATGTCGTTGATGCGGTAATGACAATGGAAGGTAATGGCCCACGACATGGTACGCCCAAATTTTTTGGATGTATTGCGGTCGGAACCGATCCTGTTGCCATAGATGCCACACTATGCCGTATCGCCTCTATCGATCCCTCCCTGGTACCTACCGTGTATCTTGCCGATGAATTCAATGCCGGCTCATGGAGAGAAAAAGAGATCACCTACACCTGCGCGAAACCGGCCGATTTCAAAACCTCACCAGTCGAGCTTGTTACCACTCCTCACATGCTCCATAATGCAAAAGGTCTGTTCAAACTTATCTATCCGCTCTTTGCACCTCGACCTGCAATCGATCCGGGCACCTGTACCAGGTGCGGCGGATGTGTCGAAGTCTGCCCGTCAAAACCCAGAACTTTGACGCAGACGGATAAAAGGCAACCGCCTGTCTTTCATTATTCACACTGTATACGCTGTTTCTGCTGCCAGGAGTACTGCCCTTACGGTGCGATCTATGTCAAAAAGACCCTGCTGTATACAATGCTTAAACTGCTTATTCAGCTGCGGGGATTTATAAAACAAACGGTACGTAAAAGACGCCGGGGATTGTAATTGCAATCTGAACCGGATTTTATCAATCACGTCCGGCAATCTCAGTTGCCCGCGGTGCATACTCCTTTTCGAGCACGCGCGCGATGTAATCCCGTTCCGGGTACGGCACATCTCCATATCCCCAGTTGCGATCAACGATAATATCCCGGCATGCTTCGAGGTACAGCTGCATAATCCGATCGAATCGCGGGTGCGAAGGAAGAGTAGTGTATTCATTGTACTGCAGCTGCTGCAACGAAACATTGTATATATTGGTGATCCATCCCCCTCCGAACATAAGCGCAAGATCACTGAGGATATCCTTCCGGACCGGAATCATCCCGAACCGGCTGCATCCATCTATCTGATTTTTTCTGTTGGTGATAAACCTTGCAAGGCCATATGAACGTACCGGTGCAGCCGCTTTTGCGGGAATAGCCCACCACCATCCGCCCGTTGTTATGCCGCGGGATCCCTTCATCGTACTGTTTTCCATTGAATCGAGTGCAACGGCACATGCCCTGGGCATCACCGTCACCCCCATATCGCCCGGTTTGGGGAAATACCCTTTCATGCCTTTCTCTGTAGTACCGTGGAGGAAAAAACAATCAACCTGTGTCATAAATGAGAGAAACACCTCCCCCCTGCCAAAGCCTTCCCACACCCCTTTGCCACTCCAGCCTTCTTTCCACATATCGGGATGATATATGCCCAAGGCGGAGTACACGGCTTCCCAGTAAAAGGCCTCTGTCACCGCATCGTCATTCATACTCATTACCGCACTGCTGTCGCCATTACACTGGAACGTCCTGTCAATAAGCCGCAGAGCCGTACCTGAATACATTTTTCCCCGGTGAGCAATACGCCCATGCATTGCATCCTGGTACGGTGTATGGGCCCACACCCATCCGAGTACGAATATATCGAAATAGTCCCATTGAGCGGGGTCTTCCTCCAGAAGATATTCCGCGGGTAACCCGTCACCGTTTACCAGGGCGAGCGCGGAGTCGATGGCAGTCTGATGCAGCCTCCATCGTGAAAGCACGTCTTTCACCCTTGACTTTGAGTAGACACAAATGCGTGTTTCGAATTTTCTTGGGATGAAATAATACTTGTTATCGTGCCTGGAAAACGAAAGCAGCAGATACGTATTATTGAGCTTCTGCACCTCCTCCTGTGAGAGGAAATCATCGAGTGCTACTATTTTACCTTTATCGATAAGCCCCTGCGTTTTTCCAAACGGTACTTTTACCAGATCAACAGTATCGTACTGCGACATTTCGCGTGACAAAGAATCGAGATTGTCGTACGAATGCACGGTAACTTCGACATCGTATTCATTTTGAAACTCTGTAATGAGCTCTTCGGAAAAATAGTCTTCTTGTGCATCGATCATATGAATAAGCACATGCATATGCGCCGGTGTTTTGCAGCCACTCACCATCGCCGCCATAACCCCTGCGAGAAAAAATCGAATTATGCACAACCGCATAGGCAAAAAACCTTCAGATTGTATGGTAAACCTGTCTGAAAAGATACGCCTGAACGAGCCTCAGGAGACTCTCTTTTTATATACCGGCCTTACCTTTCTTCCTTTTGGATAGGATCCGAGAAACCGGTAAAAACTCGTTATTTCCTGCAGATGGCGAAGCGCATTTTTATGAGATGCATTTTTCATGCTTCCCTCGAAGTCAAGGTAAAAAAGATAATTGAAGCCTTTGCTGCCATAGGGCCTCGACTCGATTTTCAGCAGATTAATATCCCTGAGTGAAAAAACACTAAGACATTTGAATAATGCGCCTGGTATATTCCTTGTCGAAAACACGATGGAATTGCGTACATCCTTGCCCTCGGGCATTTTTTTTTGTTTTTTGCCCTGGATAATGATAAAGCGGGTCATATTATGATGATTGTCTTCGATATTTTTTGCGAGGATAGTCATGTTGTAATCAATAGCGGCCTGCATGGATGCAATCGCCGCGGCATCGGTACGTTTCTCGAGCATGACCTTACGTACCGCTTTGGCGGAATTCGAGACGGGTTGCTGTTGCAGATCGGTATATCTATTAAAATATTTTCTGCATTGAAGAAAAATCTGGGGATGAGAATAAACAGTCGTAATCCGTTGCCTCGATACACCGGGACAGGCAAGGAGATAATGTGATATGTAAAGATAAATCTCCCCGCATACATATACCTCGTGTTCAAGAAGCATATCGTAATTTTGATGAATGCTTCCCGAGCGCGAGTTCTCTATAGGCACTATCCCGTATGCAGCTTTTCCTTTTTGAACCCGTAAGGCTATATCTGCGAAATCCTTCTGCGGGTCAGGTTCTATATCGTCGCCGAAAAATTCACACGCAGCGAGTTCGCTGAAAGAACCGCGTTCTCCGAGAAATGCAACTTTCATAACGAAATCCTTTTTATGAAGACGAATCGGGAACTGTAATACTCCTCATCAAGAGAATTACAGGTTACTCCGCTGGAAAGAGATGCATGTACGAATGTTTTTTCACCAAGCATTATCCCAACATGATTTATCCCCTTGAAATGGCGCGTGCGAAAAAAAACAAGGTCACCGCATCGGGCATTATGGCGTCCCGTTTTTCTTCCGACATGTCGCAATTTGGACGTAGACCGGGCAAGCATTGTGTCTGCATACTGCGAATAGACGGCAACAACGAATCCTGAGCAATCCATTCCGCTGCGACTCATCCCCCCGCGACGATACGGCACTCCAATATAACTCTGCACTATTCTCAGCAATTCCGGGTCGCAATCAGACCGATTCATTACTGCGTCCGGAATTTGTTCTCCTTTATATGCGTTTTCACCGGCCGCAGGTTCCTCCCGTCTTTGCCGGGAATGCCTCTCGTGAGTATCAGCACTGGTATAGCGAAGACTGGGGCTGCACCTCATAGTCAGACTCAACAGACTACAGGCCGCCGCAACATAAACAACACATCGTACCATATTCGTTAATCCTGCGCCAGGACCTCTTCGAGGGCGGCGCCACAGCGTAGAAGCGTATGTTCATTCCACTTAGAGGCCATGAGTTGTGCCCCCACAGGGACTTCATCTATCGTACCGCAGGGCACACTCAGTGCCGGGATACCGGCGAGATTTGCAGATACGGTATAAATGTCGGTCAGATACATCTGCAGAGGATCCTCACATTTTTCGCCGAGCCTGAATGCCGGCGAAGGGGTAACCGGTGAAAGCAGCACATCACATTCAGAAAAGGCTCGCTCGAAATCATTGCAAATCACTGTACGTACTTTTGCCGCTTTAAGATAATAGGCATCGTAATAACCGGCGCTAAGCACATACGTTCCCAGCATTATGCGGCGTTTGACCTCGGCACCAAAGCCCTCACTGCGTGTGAGCTCGTACATTTGCCCGAGTGAATTGGCGTCATGGTTTCTGTAGCCGTATTTCACCCCGTCGTACCGTGCCAGATTGGAAGAGGCTTCTGCAGTACATATGATGTAATATGTAGCGAGCGCGTACTGCAGATTCGGCAGCGATATGTCGACGACTTTGGCTCCTTTATCCTCAAGTATCCTGCGGGCGTTATCGATAGCGTCTTTCATTTTCGAATCGAGCCCTTCTCCAAAATATTCGTTCGGAAGCCCTATGGTAAGGCCGTTAACATCTCCGTTATAAATTTCCTCCTTGTGCGTGAACTGCCGACGCGCGTTGGTCGAATCCCGTTCATCGGGCACCGAAATAACCGAGAGCATTTCACCCGCATCCCTTACACACGTGGTTATCGGTCCGATCTGATCGAGTGAAGAGGCAAACGCAACCAGGCCATAACGCGATACCCGGCCGTATGTCGGCTTAAGCCCCACTACACCGCAGTGTGCACTCGGTTGACGGATCGATCCACCGGTATCGGATCCCAGGGAAACCGGAACCATACGTGCGGCAACCGCTGCGGCACTCCCGCCGCTGGATCCACCCGGTATTCTCTCCTTGTCGTGCGGATTACGTACTGCGGAAAAAAAGGAGGTTTCGGTACTCGAGCCCATAGCGAATTCGTCTAGATTGTTTTTTCCCACAATAATGCCGCCGGCGTCTTCGATGGCTTCGACCACCGCCGCATCGTAAGGCGGCACAAAATTTTCGAGCATATGCGAACCACAGGTTGTGGTTCTCTCTTTGGTACAGATGTTGTCCTTGATGCCTACCACCGTTCCAAGAAGAGGGAGCTTGCTTTTTTCTTCATCCGGACACCCGTCAAGTTCGCGTGCCCGTTTCAGCGCCGGCTGCCTGGTAAGAGAAATAAACGCGTTCACTTCGGGGTTGTGTGACTCAATCCTTTCAAAAGCAGCGGCAACCGCATCTTCACAGCGCAGCCCGCCCCGTAATACTGCATCTTTGCTATCGGCTATACAATGAGATGATCGATGTGACATAGGTCGAGGTCTCCTTCAGAACACTCCGGGGGCAATATATATGGTTACACGGTTTTTTGCAACAGGAAACAGCGTATCGGGATGTCGAATTATTTATACCATCTAAAAAAATATAAACTTAAAAATATCCCGATAATGGAAAGAAAACTGAACTTCATCTGAATTCCGATCTGAAACTTGATTGCATTGAAATCAATGAGCAGTGGTTCGGGGTACCCGATACCGAAATTAATAAAATTGAAAGTAAAAAACGTCTTCACTACATTACTCTCTCCCCCGGGCAGCAATGAGATCAGAGAACTGAGATACGAACCGATCAATATGCCGACAATAACTACCAGAACCAGTGTGGTAAAATTTCTCTCTTTCAGTTGCCGAAGCATTCGAATTATTCTCCCTTGGTTGGTTGTGTGCCGCCAACCCTGCAAACGTTAAAACGATACACCCAATCTGAGCGATTTAATTCACGCAATTTGTTTCCACCCGCAGTCCAGGCTCAAGATAAAAAATACATATTACCCTTTATAACGTGAGAGTACGAGACGTGATTTTCTTTTATGTCCCTCTCTGATATAGAGAACCGGTATTGTATCGCCTACAAAATAATTGACGAAAATTCCCTCGAGGTCCTTGCTTGAATAAATGGAACGCTTTCCCAGCTTTATTATAATATCGTTTCCGGTAAGTCCGGCTCTTTCGGCCGGGCTGTTATCTGCAACGGAAGTGATCACTACCCCGTCGGTTTTGCCGTAACCGAGTCTTAAAGAGGTCGCATTATCAAGTTCGCGCACAGAAATTCCGGTCCACACCGGTCGTCGTTCCCCGTACTTTTCAAGCTCCAGTATTACCCGTTTGGCATGATTGACAGGAATGGCGAATCCGATTCCCACCGCCCCTTCACGCGCCTCGTCTCCGGAATATATAAAGGTGTTTATGCCGATGAGCTCTCCCTTTGCATTCACCAGTGGTCCGCCCGAATTGCCGGGATTTATTGCTGCATCGGTCTGGATCATGTCCTGATAATACGATTCCTTGTTTTTGGAAAAATCACGCCCTGTTGCACTCACCACACCTACCGTTACACTGGGTTTTGCATCGTTGCTGAAAAAACCGAACGGGTTTCCTATTGCAATGACCCACTCTCCCATGTAGATGTCATCCGAATCCCCCATTTTTGCGGTCTGATATTCATCACCCGGTATATCTATTAACGCAAGGTCGGTCAACGGGTCGCTTCCTATCACTTTTCCTTCCCGCTGACGTCCATCCGCAAGCGAAACATACAACCGTCGTGCAGATTTGATTACATGATAATTGGTCAGTATCAGCCCGTCCTTTCTTACGATAATACCCGAACCGATGCTTTTAACTCGACGATATCTGGGCATCATGTGCGGAGAAAAAAACAGATCGAAAAACGACTCCCCTCTGAGATAATCCCCCCCTACTCTTTCGAGCTTGGTAACCACGATGCCAACAACGCACTGCTCGTTTTCCTCGGTCGCCTGTACAATGGCATTACGTCTTCCGAGAGTAAGCGACAGTTTCTCAGAATGCCCGTGCTGCTGTGTATCATAGGCCTTTTGTATTGGTTCTTCACCAGATTCCCGCGAATCGTGTTTTGTAATATATGTATCGAACACAGGCCGTATGCACTGCGGATAAATATACCTGATAAACGCGGCCCCGAATATAAGACCCAGGGAGAGGCCGATCACCAGGACCAGCACATAAATCGATGCTTTTGCATGTTCATTCAGTAACATGTGACGGATATTCGACATTGTTCAATATCAATCCTTTTGCTGGTGCGGTATTGCCGGCTTTCATACGAGTCCTGTTGCAAAGTACCGAATCGATATCCGAAGAAAGTCTGCCTCTCGCGATATCGATCACCGTCCCGACAATCGTGCGCACCATTTTATATAAAAAACGGTTCGCTGCTACTGAAAATATATACAAATCGTCACGCCGTGTCAGAGAAGCCTCGTATATAGTGCATATTTTGTTTTCTGTTTCCGAACCTGCGGCACAAAATGCTCCGAAGTCATGTGTCCCCACTAACCTGTGTATCATATCATCAGCCATTTTCCAGTCCACTATGTATGGCACATGCCAGACAGTATCCGAAAAAAGAGGTCGCGGGCGCAAAGAACAACGATATTCATACTCTCTTCTGTATGCGCTGTAGCGTGCATGAAACGAATCCGGAACACGCCGCATATCGTAAATAGCGATCCCGGACCCTGCAAGGGCGGTTACCGATTTCACGCATTTATTGATATCGTCTATTTCTTTGTCTATATCGACATGAGCTGCTTGTGCCAGCGCATGGACACCTGCATCGGTACGTCCTGCGCCCGTTACTGTTCCTGCGTTCGGGAAAATCGTACTGAACGCATGCTGAAGCCTTCCCTGTACCGTAATGCTATCGGGCTGTATCTGCCAGCCGGCAAAACCGCTTCCGTTATATTCAATACGAAACATATATCGTGGCATTGTACGTACTTCGCTATACACGAGCGGAGAGAATCCCTTTATCCTGTGCAGCTTCGTTTACATTTGATACGTGCAGAATAGAATAGCACAACAGCTGGAGTTCTTCTTTAGCTGCACGCGATGCGCCGGTTTTTACCGCCACGTCCCAGGAGCACAAACAGGTAAATATCTTTTCGTATTCCTCCATTGAATATGAAAAGGCCTGCGACACGATCCCCGATTTTATCACCGCGGGATATACTCTTTTCTTTTGTGCTTTCGTTAAAATCCCTGCAGCAATTCCTACCCGCAAACCGGCTTCGTTTTGTTTGGCGTAACTCGATTTACGCGTAAGAGCCCTGATGTCCTCCTTATGGGATCTGCCGAAAAGTCTGATTCGAAACAGCTGCCAGAAATGCCGATACAATGCGCTTACGATCATAGGCCCATAAAAAGTATGGTGAAAAAGAGAGTCGATTATTTTGAATGTACGTGGTGCATCACGAGTTCCGAGTGCGTGTGCAAGTTCGTATCCCGATGCGCTGCGGGATGCATCGACTGCCTTTCTAATCGCTTCGGTAGTAATCTCCTCCCCGTGCGGCAATGCAATGTCTATTTTTTCCAGTTCAGAGTTCAGTGTGCCAAGTTCGGTCCCCACAAGATCGACGAGCAGCGCAGCATCGGCGGGCGCTATTTTCCGGCCGTATATCTGGGAAGCAATCGTGGTAATCCACTCAGGCAGCTGGTATTCTCTCGGCTTTTCATAGCTATAGACACGGTATCGTTGAGCATCCGAATTCTGCATACGACGGAGGCGTGTCCACCATTCTTCCAATTCTGTTTTGTTTTTTCTTTTTCGCTGGTTTTTTACGTCATCCGAACCGATTTCAAGAAGCACACAGGAATCAGACATTGACGTATCGAGCAGCCAATGCAGTGTTTGTACGTGTTGGGTAAAAAAAACCATTGAGTGACGAATAATGAATACCCGAAAGCTTGAAAAAAGCGACCCGGTAACCATGCGCGCGGTAAATGCGGAGAAATCCTCCCTGGTTTCGTCAAAAATCTCCCATGAGACAGTATCACCATGCACGTGTCGTATCCGCTTAAAGAGGTCGGCTTTTTCCTGCTCGAGCCGAACCGAATCACTTCCGGTAAACACCGCAATGCCGGGTAGAGTGGATGTGGTCATTCTTTTGCGACACCTCTTTTTATGCGTCTATAAAACCTGAATCGAGCGGTTGTTTTATTGACAGCTGCGGTGAGCCGTGCTGCTTTTGCGTTCTTAAAAACAACGGGGTAACCTTGTTGGCTGTCTCATGATTTTTAAGAAGACACGTGTAGTGCGGATTGCAACATATTTCTCGAAAAAACCGCTCAATTTAGGGAAAAATAACTCGCTGTTCATAATTCGACATTTTTAAACCGTAATGCCGTATTACCGGTTTATGGAAGGAACGATTCGTAATTATGGTTTCTCTTTTCCAGCTTTTGTGCCAATGCGTTCCGGGAGTCTTTGAATGGTTCCATACCCTCCGAACGCAAATAGTCTATCGTTGCGCCTAAATTTGCTGCATCACTGACTTCAAAACCCACTCCAGCATCGATCAGCGCCCTGCAGCTTTCCTGCTGAGTAAAATAATTGGGACCGAACACTACCGGAACACCATAAACGGCAGATACCCACACATATTCTCATCCAACATTTACTAATGAACATCCGACTACTGCTATATAACATAGTGAATAGATTGATTAACAAACTCCCATGTTCGAGATTGTACATACGTTCCACTGTGTATCGATCGACATTTCTTCGCAGAATAGGGCCTCAGGACCGACCTCTTTTGCTATACGGCTTGCAGCTGAGATATGCCGGGGTATTATAAGGCATTTACACTGCATACCCTTGTGAGAAAGCTGTTGCAGGGCGTTGCTTACTACTGTCGCTTCACCGGGATGCAAACAACCGGCAGTGATAAGATATTCTTCTTCTCCTATATTCATGTTCACTCTCAAGGCGTTCTTTCTATCCCCCGATAGTGGCCGTATCTCCTGCAATGCTTTGAGATTTCCGGATACACGAAGATGAGCACCGTTGACTCCTGATGCTTTAAAACGAGTTGCATATTGATACGTCTGTGCGAGCACCGGATCCAGATAAGAAAAAAGCGGACGGAAAATAATACCGAACAGCCTATACACACGGCAGGAGTTTTTTTCCATACGCGCATTAACGACCCCGACCGGAACGCCAAATCTCGCACAAGTCCACAATAGACAGGGCCAGAGTTCAAGCTCCACGAGCCATACACGAATCACCCTGTAGCTGGAGAGGATATACGAGATTCGTGAAATGGTATCGAGCGGAAAAATGCGGACCGATACTATTTCCGAATCGAATTCCAGCTCCTTTGACATAAAGGTATAACCTGCATCGGTTGTTGCAGTGACGATGTATCTTGAATCCGGGTATTTACGTGAATGGAGACGAATAAATCGCAATGCGACTTTTGCTTCACCGAGCGAAGCAGCATGTATCCATATCGAAGAGACAGGTGGATTGTGTTCAGGATGTTCTTTGGGCGTAAGGGCGATTTTTACCCGGCTGGAAATATGCCACCTGCGGGAAGCCTTCCTCGCCGCTCTTTCCACAAGCAAAGCAAAAAATCCTCCCAGATGAGCTGCGATACTGTAAACCCGAATAAAAAAGGAAAGTAAAAAAGACGACATGTTATTGTGCTACCGTTACTCTGTTTTTCCCCTCATGTTTCGAGGTATACAGGGCACCGTCGACCTGTGAAATCAATTCGTCATCCCGACGTGGAGTATCTCCGTTGTAACGCGCCACTCCAATACTTGCCGTATAGTTCACCTTCAGATCCTCAGCGCAATATTCAGCTTCTTCAATCAATACCCGCAGACGCTGTGCAAATATTTGTGCTCCGTGCAAATCGGTGTCAGGAAGAAGAATGACGAATTCCTCTCCACCGTACCGTGCAAAAAGATCGCTCTTTCTCATGGTGCGCTGTACAGTGTTGCATAAATGCTTTATCACTTCATTGCCCACCGGATGCCCGTGAGTATCGTTTATTTTTTTAAAATCGTCTATATCGATCATAATAACCGAAAAAATCCCCCTGCATCTGTTTGCACGGGCGATCTCCCGAGAAAGTGTGTCCGCAAAAAGACGATAGTTGGCTATGCCGGTAAGGGCATCTGTTTTTGCCTGCAGTTGCGCATACACATCTGTATACGCATGGTGCATAATCGAAGATATTACCGATGTGTACACATGGAGGAAATAATACTCATGGCTGTCCCTGGTCAGTTGCTTCGGAAGAAAAAGCACCAGGCTGCCCAGATCTTTTCCGCCGGTTGTAAGCGGGATACAGAGACAATGCGCATCGGTGGTGTCCTTGCCGCCGTTTCCGCCATAGGGGGGAAAGACACTGATAGAAACCGTTTTTTCTTCTATCTCCTTTTTGCTAAACGGCCCGAAAATCTCTTTAGAAAACGTGTTCAGTTTTTCTCTGACCTGCTCCTGAGTCACTTCTTTGCCATATGGCATGGCAAACACCTCGGAAAACTGGAGAAATTGAATGCAAAGCATCGAGAGCGCACTCGACATACGCCGGGTAACATCCTCGAGGACAATTTGTATAAGTTCGGGAAGATCAAGCGAAATGAGCAATTTCCTTGACAGGCTGTAAAGAGATGTGATATCGTTTATATGTGTTTGCACCTCGGGTGAAACACGACTCGATTCGTTGATCGATTGTATACTCTGCAGATGAAATGCACGATTTGCAACACAGCGTTCGAGCTGACGATAAAAATCATCGAGTGTTATCGGCTTGATCAGGTAGGAAGACGCACCGTGATTGATCGCCCACGATGCCGAATCAACCGAACCATAACCGGTGACAATAATCACCTCACAGTATTCGTCTTTTTTCTTTGCATAACTGAGCACGTCTACACCCGACATATCAGGCAGTTTCAGATCGATAACGTATATATCATAGTGTCTCTTATCGATTAAATCACAGGCGTCACTACCGTTATGAATAATCGAAACATCGTATTGATCCACCAGCGATTCCTTAAGCAACTCACACATAGCCCGTTCATCATCTACGATGAGAACGCAAAAGGAGCTCTCTTCTTTTTTATTCATTGATTCAGCGGAATATGACATGTGTTCGCAGGTCGCCGGCTTATACGTCCGGCATTGTGTTGTGGGTTATATAAAACGACAAACCACCATTAACAGGCGACTATTCGATTCAGACCTGAACTGAGCGATTTTGTTTTCGAAATCTGCTGCCATCCGTACTGCGTGTATATCCCTGGCGACAAAGGACCCACCGGCAAAAAACCTCGATTCGATTATCACTTGTAAAAATACATTTTTCCAGGTATATCCGTATGCCTCGCAGAGCGTATCAGAACTGATTTGTAGAAAGCAACACGATCGTACAGGCAGAAATCACATGGATTTTGGATGCACGCGCTTTCTGCTCTGCAGCCGCACTTTCGGTTCCCGGATTGAGAATCAAACGTCGCGGAGAAAGTGCACAGATATCGTCGATGAGCGTCTCCAGTATATGCGAATTGACATATACACTTACCGTATCCACTTTCTCCGTGATATCCACCGGTGACGGTACCGCCTTCAATCCCTGCACGTATTCATATTTTGGTGTAACGGGTATCACGCGATACCCCTTTTCCATAAGAAGCTGCTGGGCTTTATGGGCATATCGTTGCGTATTGTTCGTTGCACCGATGAGTGCGACAGTGTACATAGTGGAATCCCTGTATTATGGATAATTGTTGAAGTATTACCGCATCATGGTAAAAATAGTTGAATCCATTTGTGACCACACAGGATTTATCTGAATTCAATTTGATTTATTTGCCTGATACAATGGTTTTTTCGGCCTGCGGGAATGTATTTTTAGCTCCGAAAAAACCGTCTCTTTTCAGCAACGAATTTATAGTATGAAATCATTACAAAAAGCACACGATACCGCCTCCATAGGAATCGATCTTGGTGGAACCAATATCGCCGGTATTATTCTGAATGCAGACGGCACTCACCACTCGTATTCAAGCCTTCCAACCCAGCCCGATCAGGGCGCGCCACAGGTGCTGAAGAATATTCTTTCATTAATCGATTCGTTAATGCAAAAATGCTCTGACAACATGCGCATATGCGCCGTGGGAATCGGTACCCCCGGATTCGTCGACACCAATGGGATCATGATCGGCGGCGCTGAAAACATCCCCGGATGGAAAGGTACCGATCTTTTTTCTCCTATTAACGAAAAATACGGGGTACACGTTTCCGCAGCCAACGATGTCACTGTTGCTGCTTTTGGTGAAGCTTATTTTGGTGCGGGTAAGGGAGTCGATAACATGATCTGCATCGCACTCGGAACAGGTATAGGCGGCGGTTTGGTTATAAACGGCGACCTTTATAAGGGAAGCCACGGTATGGCCGGAGAGGTCGGCCATATTGTCGTAGAGGAAAATGGAATACCATGCAATTGTGGTTTAAAGGGATGCGCCGAACAGTACGCTTCCGCAAGGGGTATCGTCAATCTGGCAAAACAAATGGCGTCCGAATACAGAGAAAAGAGTGAATTCGCCCGGTCGATCCTTGCGGACCCTGATTCGCTCTCTGCAAAAACACTTTACGAACGCGTCCGGCACAACGATCCGTTCGCGCTAAAAGTACACGAATACGGATCCCGTATGCTGGGTAAGCTTATCGGGATGCTGCTCAATACACTTGCAGTCGATCGCGTGGTGCTTTCAGGCGGTCTAATGGCATCCGCAGATCTGATTATACCGGAAGTCGCCCATCATGTGCCGCAGTGGTGCTGGGGCGATATATGGGAACGATGCGAAATCGTTGCGGGTACCCTCGGAGATACAGCCGGTTCACTGGGAGCCGCGGCGATGGCTCTGGAAGAGATGGACTGATACAATTCATTCATCTTTTTTACATAAGTGAAGGACAGGTATGAAAATAAAAAGCCTCTACTGTATACGTCGGATCATTCTGTTGCTGCTTATTCCGGGATGTAGCATCAGCACCGTTTTTGCACAACAGGACACGTGTAACCGGACCGTCCGCCTGTCGCCCGGGGATGCGTTGCAGGTGCAGGTATTTCCCGACACGGCCTTGTTTGCTAACGGGGTTTATCCCATCGATGACCGCGGTTGTGCGTCGCTCCCCATACTGGGATATGTGAAAGTTAGTGAAACACCGGTAACGGAAATTGAACAGAGACTCCGCACTGCATATCTCGACTATTTACCACATCCTAACATTCATGTGACACCCCTGTATCGTATAAGTCTTCTCGGAGGTTTCTACAATCCGGGCCTTTATTATATCAGCCCTCGTCGCAGTCTGTGGGATGCGGTGCGCATCGCCGGGGGAACACAACGTGAAGACGGTATAAAAAAAATCGTATGGGAACGCGACCGAAAGGTGATATCCGACGATATCGTATCCGAATATGAATCGGGTGCCTCACTTGTCAATATCGGATTTGAATCCGGAGATCAATTGCGTGTCACCTCTCACCCAAAACACCGCTTCTGGCAGATTCTTAATGAAAGAATAATCCCCGTTCTCAGCGTAACCGCCACGCTTCTTACGAGTTCACTTACTGTCTATATTACCATGCAAACGCTTGATCAACAATAGCCACGATGTCTTATCCCAGCCCAAAAAAAACAACGCTTAAAGATCTCGATATCGGACGAATCGTTCGTCATTATATCAGTCTTTTATGGCGTTGGAAAATATATATCATCCTTTCATTCCCCGTGGTGACGGCCATTGCAATAGGTTGTATCTTCAAATTCGGTGACCCCAAACCAAAACTGACCGCATCTACCATTATAGGAATAGACAGGCCCACGGCATCGGTCAACGACGTTTTTGTCGATACACCTGAAGGAAGCAGCCTGGTCGTAATGCTCAGGAGCAGAAAGATCCGCAATGCGGTAGTGAAAGAACTGTCGCTGAATGTTATTCTCCCCCAGCCATTTGAAAGAAGTCAGATTTTTGACAGTCTTCATGCAGGACCTGATGCGGCAAAAGGAGAATATGTTTTTGAGCCTGATAAAAATTCAAAAATTACCTATCGTGTCTACTATTCGAATTCCCAGCACAATATTAATAAAAAACTGGTAGCCAGCGGTCGCCTGACCAGCCGGGAACCAATAACACTTCCAGGAATCGAGCTGTTTTTCTCCTCCCAATTTTCCCGGATGCCCTTTCGTTTTACTTTTTACATAACAAGCGTGAGAAATGCGGCAGAAGACCTCCTGAAAAGGATGAATGTTTCGGCCCCTGATCCACGCAGAGGGATAAACCACATTACATTGAGTGTTGAAGGCCATGACTATACACTCATTTCCCGTACTGCAAATGCGCTCGCAGAGGAATTTGTCGCTCAGAATCTCTCGAACAAGCAACGCAGGCTCAACCGCGTTATTGAAGTGTTGCGCACCAAACTCGATAACACGCAAAATGTGCTCAATTCCTCAAAGGGTGAATTCACCAGTTTCATGTCTCGCAACCCCGATGTATCGCTTCCTACAAATACCGATATGCTTATCAACGACCTCTCACGCCTGAAAACATCGAAAAACGCGCATGAAGAAAACCTGGAAAGAGCGCAACAACTGCGACAAGAATATATGAATACCGGTTCATCGCAACGCCATGAATCGGTGGCGGCGATTCTGCAGTTTCTTGCGTATAACGATAATGCAAAAGCATCGGTGCTGCTGCAGAGCTTCAGAGAGACAACGCAGAGAGCCGAAGCGCTGCGCAACACCTATTCCTCCTCTCACCCCATTGTACAGGAAAACCGTACCAGGATCGGTTCCATTACCCGACAATCCCTTGATGAGTTGAATAGCTATATCCGTACCCTTAACCGGGATATTTCACATCTGACAAATCAGATCGACGCGAGTTCACAGCAGCTGCGCAGGCTTCCACAAAAGCAGATGTACCGTGCGCAGCTCGAAAGTGAGTATCAGGCCAGGAACGAAATGGCCAACGAATTGCGATCGCAGTACAACCAGGCATTGAGCGAACGTGAAACGATCGTTCCCGATGTACTCGTAATGGAAGAGGCGGTTCCACCGTTGCCGCCATCCGACTTTATCAACACGGTCAAGCTGCTTGCTATCGCAGTCGCCGTTGGGTTCGGATGCGCAATCGGCCTTCCGATTCTTTTTAATATGCTTGATAAAACAGCGAGAACCGAATACGAATTAACACGCCTGACTACACTTCCTTTTTTGGCAAGTATTCCTTCGATTCCCCGCTACAAAGTGCCTTCAAAGGAAAAAAAGAATGAATAATGTCAATACGAAAAAAGAGAAAAAAAAGAAGAGACCGTCCAAAGGACAACCTCTTCTTCATTCTTCGTACATGCCAGCGTATATAATAGAGCTTTTTTACAATCTAAGGGCCAAGCTGGAAGCGTTTCTTTCCGAACACCCGCAGAAAAGCATCGTGGTAACCAGCCTCGAACCAGCGGCGGGGAAATCGACTATAAGCGCGAATATGGCGATAAGCTTCGCGCAAAAAGGGCTTTCGACCCTGCTTATCGATGGTGATCTGCGTCGGGGGCATCTTGGCTCTATCTTTAACTTGGATACCGAAAAGGGGCTTTCGGACTTTCTTGCCGGCATAAGTATCGATCCTGCTCACGCTGGAACCGATATACACCGTAGTGACCTGAATTCCATATGCTATGCTTCCGGAATACCGAATCTGAGCCTTATACCTTCGGGGCGAAGCGATAAAAATCCGGCTGATCTTTTATCCAACCCCTTGCGTATTGAAATGATAGGATCACTTTTTAAGGAATTTAATGTCGTAATAATGGATACACCGCCACTGGAGCCTCTGAGTGACGCCTTTCTGGTTCGGGAGTTTTTCTCCTGCTACGTGCTGGTGGTGCGTGCGGGGAAAACGAATATCAAATCACTGGAATCAAAAATAAAAGAATATCCGGCACTTAAAGAGAAAATCGCCGGTATAGTTCTTAATGAAGCGATAGAAGAACAGACAAAAAAGAATTATTACACATATTACCTCAGGGATTCAAAAGATACAAAGGTTTTATCATGAATCTGAACCAATAGTGATTAAACCTAAATTGAGCGGTTGTTTTAATGAAAGTTGCTGTGAGCAGTCCTGCTATTGTGTCCTCAAAAACCATGGGGCAACCTTGTTGGATATCTCATGATTTTTGAGAATATAAGAGTAGTAAGAATAGCAGCAGATTTATCGAACAAAACCGCTCAATTTAGGTTGAAATCGATTAGTCAATGCCGGTATTCTATCTGTGCCCTGTTTTTTATCATGAGACCGTGTCGCTTCATCATATCGTATAACGTGGGTCTGCTCAACCCCGCATTGCGTGCCGCATCCGAGATGCAAAAATTCGACTCTTTCAGGGTATTGGCAATAAATTCTTTTTCGAACATGTCGCGCGCTTCTCTGAAGGTCACTTTTGTAAAGGAATCGGTTGACAAATGCATGTTTTCCGGTTCGATTGTCTGATTTTGACAGGTAAGTGAGGCCCGGTTCAATTTGTTTTCAAGTTCTCGTATGTTACCGGGCCAGCGATAATGATTCATCAACTGCCGTGCACGACGACTTACCTGTAATCTGGGTATATTGAATCTGCCCCGGTTGCGGTTCACGATTTCATCGACAAGCAAATCGAGATCATGGCCCCGTTTTCTCAATGGAGGAAGATGAATTTCTATCTCACTCAAGCGGTAATACAGGTCTTCTCTCAGTGATGTACTCTGTATATTTTCTGAAACCGCACCCTTATTCGTTGCGGCAATAATCCGTACATCCGCATGATGCATTTCGATATCACCCAGTCGCTGGTATGTTTTATCCTCAAGAAACCTGAGTAGTTTTACCTGGAGAGACATCGGCATATCACCGATCTCATCAAGAAAAAGAGTCCCTCCCTGGGCTGCTTCGATCAGCCCTTTTTTATTTGCCTGTGCTCCGGTAAATGCACCTTTGACATAGCCGAACAATTCAGACTCAAGAAGTGTTTCGGGTATCGCCCCGCAATTTATTGGGACAAGCGATTGCTCTCTGCGATCACTCAATGAATGTATTGATCTCGCACACAGCTCTTTTCCGGTTCCGCTTTCCCCGGTAATCAACACACTCACATTCGCTCTCGAAATCCGGTCTATAAGGTTAAATACGGTCTGCATCTGCTCACACTCACCTATCATGCCGTATTTTTTATTCCCATCTCTTTTCGGGGCATACCTGCTGGGTGAATTAGCAGACTCAAGCGAATGTATCCGAACGGCCCTTTGACATATCACAGACAACTCTGCAGGATCGACCGGTTTTTTCAGGTAGTCGAATGCACCATGCGCAATCGCTCTGTTACCGAGTATATCGTCTCCTTTATCGGTAATTACCACCACTTTGGTACTGCGACTCGCATGCAACATCCGATCAATCAGCGCCAGCGTATGATCGGCATCTTTGCATATCTCCATATCGAGACATACAAGTTTTGGCTGCTCCCGGGCAAAGACCTCTTCTCCTTCTTCACAGGTATCCGACTCGAGTACGGTAAAGTCGTTACTCAGAGTGTGTACCAGTTTGCTGCGGAATTCCTTTTCATCTTCAACTATTTGCACCTTCATATTCACCAACCAATTTTAATTTATGTTGTTGCGAATAAACCAAATATACCTTTTTTAAAAAACGAAGAGTTTCTGATGGTATAATCTGCCCATTCTATTGTTTTTTACGTGGGTTTTCACCGGGTAATTTCTGCAGCAACCATACCATACCGAAAAGAAGCAGCAGCGCAAAACCAAAAAACAAAATGCCTCCGTTTCTGTGAATCTGGCTTTGCAGTATTCTTTCGTCAATGTGGATACTTCCAAGAGTCAGGATGGAGATACGCAGGCTGTTTTTAAAAATGGTTATCGGAAGTACGGAAATGAGAAGAAAAGATTTTGCTGCCAATGAAGAAAAAATGAGATGGCCGGCTGCTATCGCGGTAATAAAGAGCGCCAGAGATGACCGTATGCCACTGCATTCCCGTGCAACGCAAAACTGCAGCTGTGACATATGAAAGGTCGCGCCTTCTCTAAGAAACGATACCCCGGTAACAGAAAAAATAAAATGAACGGTAACGGTTGATGCATGCTGCAGCATGCTGCTGGTCCATTCAAGAAATAAAGTTGGCATTGGTATCATAAAAAGCAGAATAATGAACCCCGTACCGGTCTTAAGAAAAGCTTTTATACCCCAGATAAAAATCCAGAGCCCTGTAACGGCAAGAAAAAAGCAGGTAACAGTAGCGCTGAGATAGTTTTGGAGGACAAAATGGTGGTTATAAACGTGAAACAGCGGATATCCTGTAAGTGCAATTGCTATCAATATGGCTGCCGCATATACGGATAGAAAATCTCGCCTAAAATCGGGTAAAATTCGCATATCTCTATAAACGATATAGATACTGAGAAATGGTATAAACGGAATATACGTGAACGTGTCACTGTCAAAAGAGAAGTTAATCAGCTTCAGCAGCACCGGACTAAAAAGAATGCACAGCAGCACGATCCCTGCGAAAAAAAACACCGCCCGGGATGATAAAAAACGAAAAATAGACTTACTGGGACTGTTCATAAAAAAAATACCGCAAAACATGCGTTGTGTAATGTGCCCGGCAACATTCGTCACGTGCCTTGATGCGACCATTCTTCCTGAATCCGTGGGGCCTAACCAGGACCATCACCTTTTTCTTACTCTTCACTCACGGGTAAACCTGCTGAAATATTCGACTTGCGCACCATTCTGCGCATTACGATAACCCGTCTCCGTTTTGATAGCTGCGTGCCTTGACGCATGTGTATCATCAGACTGTATAACGATCAGCTATTGTATCGCTTCAATATGCCCTGAAGGTAGGCACCATAGCTGTTTTTAAATGAATGAGCGCAGCGCTGCAACTGGTCGGCATCGATAAAGCCCATCCTGAAAGCCACCTCCTCGGGACAGGAAATATTCAACCCCTGCCGTTGTTCCAGTACTCTCACAAATTGGGCGGCATCCAGAAGTGATGAGGGAGTACCGGTGTCGAGCCATGCGGTTCCCCTGCCGAGCAGTTCGACATTAAGGGCCCCTCTGTCAAGATAACTTCTGTTGACGTCACTGATCTCGAGTTCCCCCCGGGAAGACGGAGTTACGTTTTTTGCGATCTCGATCACTTCGTTATCATAAAAGTAAAGCCCGGTTATCGCATAATTCGACTTCGGTTTATCAGGTTTTTCTTCGATAGAGACCGCTTTCCCATCAGCATCGAATTCTACTACCCCATAACGTTTCGGATCGGATACATAATAGCCGAAAACCGTCGCGCCCTTTTCTGATTCCGCTATGTATTGCAGTTTTTTTGCGAAGCCCTGCGAATAAAAAAGATTGTCTCCAAGTATGAGCGTCACCGGGTCGTTTCCGATAAAACGCTCTCCTATTATAAACGCCTGCGCAAGACCTTCGGGTTTGGGCTGTATTTCGTATTGAACAGTTATTCCCCATTGCGACCCGTCCCCCAGCACATTTTTAAATGCGTCGTTATCGTGGGGTGTGGTAATCACGAGTATCTCCCGAATTCCGGCCAGCATAAGAATCGTGAGCGGATAATAAATGAGCGGCTTATCGTACACCGGCAGCAGCTGTTTGCTGACAGAACGGGTAAGCGGATAAAGACGGGTTCCCGATCCTCCGGCAAGAATAATACCTTTACGCATTTTATGGTCCTTTTGGCAGTGTAACATTTAATCTTTATACTGTGTTGCAACCCATTGACTGTATTCTTCTCCCCCGAGAATTCGTGCCCACCACTCCCTGTGTTCGATATACCAGGTAATGGTTTTCTTTATCCCTTCTTCGAATGACACCGACGGAGAAAAATCCAGTTCCGAGCGGATTTTTGCGATATTTATTGCATAGCGTCTGTCATGACCGGGACGATCCTTGACATAGGTAATCAGACTATCATGCGGTCTACAAGCAGATTCGGGACTTAGTTCATCCATCAATCCGCATAATACCCTTACAAGCGATAGATTGTCTTTTTCGCATTCCCCCCCGACATTGTATGTCTCCCCAAGCCTTCCCTTTCTGAGTATCGCCTCAATCCCTCTGCAATGATCCTCAACAAATAGCCAGTCGCGTATATTCTTTCCATCACCATATATTGGCAGTTTTTTGCCCTGCAGCATGTTTATAATCATAAGCGGGATGAGTTTTTCCGGATACTGATAGGGACCGTAATTATTGGAGCAGTTGCTTATGGTAACCGGCAGCCCGTAGGTATGAAAATAGGCACGTACAAGATGATCGGATCCCGCTTTGCTCGCTGAATACGGCGAGTTAGGCGCATACGGTGTATCCTCGGTAAAGGCAGGGTCATTGAACCCCAGTGTGCCGTACACCTCATCGGTTGATACATGGTGAAAGCGATGCGTCTCATGGATGGTACTGCCATCGGTTCCATCGCTCATCCACACATTTCTGGCCGCTTTCAGCAACGTATGCGTTCCCGTGATGTTGGTGCGCACGAATGCGTCGGGCCCGTGAATCGAGCGATCGACGTGTGTCTCGGCAGCAAAATTGACTATATGGGTTATATCGTACTCCAGCAGGATATTTTTTACGAGGTCAAAATCACAAATGTCACCATGAACAAAAAAAGATCGTTCGGTATCGAGTACCGATGCAATACTCTCTTTGTTACCCGCATAGCTCAAATTATCGAGTATAACGATAGTATCGTCGGGCATATGATTTCGCCAGTAATGAACGAAATTTGCCCCTATAAATCCGGCTCCTCCAGTGATAAGTATATTCATTATCCGGCCTTTGTTGTTGAGAAAAGTAAAAATAAAATACTACACTAAAAATGCCGCCTGAAAACAAGGATGGCTTTGATGAAGACCTCATTTAAGTGTCTAATCGAATTTCTCTGCATCCTTAAACGCGACACCCTGTGCATCTTTCGCAGAAACGACCGGTTTTTTGCCCCCGGCAAGCGGCCACTCTATCCCCAAATCGGGATCGGACCACAAAATCGTGTGCTCACACTCGGGCGTATATACATCGCTGCATTTGTACACAAGATCGGCCTCTTCCCCGGTTACCAGAAAACCATGGGCAAACCCGGGTGGTATCCACATTATTTTTTTGTTCTCCTGCGAAAGATATTCACCCGTCCACTTCCCGAATGTCTCGGAGGATGTACGCAGATCGACCGCTACATCGAAGACTTCACCCCTTACCACCCGCACCAGCTTCCCCTGGGGATGACACAGCTGATAATGCAAACCCCGCAGAATACCGTGTGCCGATCTGCTGTGGTTGTCCTGTACGAACATACAGGGAATTCCAAGCTCCCTGAACTTATCATGATGCCACGTTTCCATAAAAAAACCGCGTTCGTCACCAAAGACCTGCGGCTGTATCAGTTTAACGTCCGGTATGGGAGTCGCACTCTGATGCATACATGCTCCTGAGATAGGTTATTTCTGTGTAGGGAAAATACAATACTTACCGAGGCCTTCGCTGAATAGTATAACCTAAACTGAGCGATTGTTTTGACGAACGATGCTGTGAGTCGTGCTGTTCAGCACACAATTTCAGGCACCGCTCCAGCGAGTACCGGTGCCATGTGTAAATAACCGGTAGTACGCCGCTTGATATCGATGTCTGTGAATACGCGCTGTATCTGTTCTTCGCGCAGTCCCGTCTCTGCGGTTATATGTGCGGCAGGAATATCGTTGTTTTTGGCATACAGACAGATATCCATTTTATCATACGGTAGTGAAAAGTAGAATTCATCCTGGCCTTGCGGCAATGAATACGTATCGGTTGTGGGCGGCCGGGAACGTATGTCTTCCGGGACCCCCAGATACTCGGCCAGCTGGTACACCTGTGTTTTGTACAAATGGGCTATAGGCTTGACATCTGCAGCACCATCACCCAGTTTCACGAAAAAGCCCTGATCATACTCCAATCGATTCGGTGTGCCGGCCACTGCATAGTTGAGCCGGTCTGCATGATAGTATTCGAGCATTTTTCTAATACGTTGTTTGAAATTGGTCGCCGCCACTATGTGAAGATACGCCTTCAGAGGGAGGCGTTTCTTGATCGTAGTGCCGTCCGGTCCCTGCGCAACAAGGGAAAAAATATTATACCGTCCCCCTTCCTGTGTCACGTTCGGTATCACGATCTTGGATTTCCAGCCGCCTGTGTATTCTGGTATCACGCTGCGTACCGCCTCGTCGTACCGGCGATAGAACCCGACGGATTCCAGAATTCCTGAAATGTTTTCATATACCTTCTCGATGCCGAATGCATCCGCAATGCGTGCACTCAAATCCTCGGTCTCTTCGGCAGAATGACGCTCCGGCATCTGCAGTGCCAGCACCTTCTTCGGCCCCACTGCGCGGGCACACAGTGCCGCGGTTACACTGCTGTCTATGCCGCCTGATACGCCCACGACGAGCCCGCGACGTTTCAATGAGCCGGACAGCGCATGACGCAGGTGGTCACATATACGGGTGGTTTCTTGTGCACAGTCGAGATCGAGAATCGATTCCGTTATGGTCGTCTTTTCACTCATAATGATATACGCGCTCCTTGGTAACGTGTTAAAAATAGGGTCGACGCGCCCGGTGAGCCGGCATGGTCCGTTTCAGGCAGCCGTTTCTTGCCGCTTGTCAATAAACCTGTCGAGGTTTACGCTATGGGCCCGGTGATGCGCATCGAATCCATCGATAAAATAATGATACAACACCTGCGTGGAAATGATGCCCGCAAGCGCCATACCTTCTACTTCGCTCGTGCTTTTACCCTCCCGTGCTTTTTTCCACAACAGCGATACCCGACCTGGATTGAATATGCCGGTATGTGACAGATATGCCTCACTGAGCATATCATCGATATACGAGCCTTTGTCCAATGCGGTAAAGGTCTGCTGAATCGGTGCCCGGTAGGGATGCTTTGATCTCTTGGTTACCGTGTCGGGTACCAGGCCGGAAAACGCTTTTTTCAGGATATGCTTTTCATTCATGCCGAGAACCTTCCACACGGTGGGAATGGTCGCAGCCAAGTCCATCAGGCGATGATCGAGATACGGAAGCCTGATTTCGAGCGAATGTGCCATGGCCACCCGGTCACCCTGAGATGACAGCAGATAATTGCTCAGAAAAAGGCTTTGTTCCAGATATTGCGCACGTGACAGGATATCTCGTTCATTGAAATGCGGCGGCAGCGCGGCATCAAACGCACGCACGCAATCGGAATCCGTGAGCTTTTCACGTGTCCGGTCCGAGAAAAAACCTTTCGTTTTTGCCGTGTTCTTCCATCGCAGCCTGTGTGAGTACAAAGGGTCCTGTGTATCATGAATACCCTGCATGAAAAAATGCATGGCCATTTTTTGTGCAGCACTGTTGGTGAAAATATGCGGATGCAGTGTCTGCAGTAGTACACGCCGCCGATCGCTTTCCGGCTGCCGGGCAATGAATGCGCGTGCCAGGGCTTCCCTGAATATATTGTAGCCCCCGAAAAATTCGTCTGCACCTTCCCCGGTAAGTACGACCTTAAGACCGGACATATGGACAAGACGGGACAATAAATACAGCGGCACCGGCGCCGTACGCAGCAACGGTTTTTCGGTATGCCAGATCACCTCCCTGAATGCCCCGGCGATATCCGTGTTGGACGCGGTGATCTCTTTGTGTCCTGCCCCGAGAGCGGCAACCATCTCCTGCTGATACGTCCCTTCGTCAAATGCCCGCTCCTGAAAACGAATGCCGAAAGTGCTGACATCTTTGTCAAAATGCGTTACCACACAAGCACTGAGTCCTGATGAATCGAGCCCGCCGCTCAGATACGCGCCGACCGGCACATCGGCTCGCAGACGTATCCTGGTCGCATCGACAAGCAACTCCCGCACCCGGTGTGCAAGCACATCCGGTGTTTCCTTGGAGCGCTCCTGCTTTGTATAATACGGAATGCGCCAAAACCGCTCGGTTGTAACACCTTTGTGAGAGACCAGCCAGTAATGACCCGGCTGCACCTCGGTGACCCCTGTAAAGGCCGTCTCTGCCGGCAACGTGGTCCACAGGGTAAATACCTGGTCCAGTGCATCCGTGCTGATTTCACGCGGTACCCCTGCAGCGAACACCCCTTTAATTTCAGAAGAAAAATACAGGCGGTTATCGTGAATGGCCACATGCAGCGGCCGAATGCCGATACGGTCACGTGCAAGAAACAACTCCTGTGTACATCTATTCCATATGGCGACAGCGAACTGCCCGTTAAGTCGTTCAAGGCATGCCGCCCCCTCCTGCTCGTACAGGTGTAGAATGACCTCGGTATCGCAGTTGGTGGAAAAGGTGTGTCCTTTTCCGCGCAGTTCTTCACGCAGCTCGGGATAATTGTACACTTCACCGTTGTACACGATCCAGAGGCTTCCGTCTTCGTTGCCAATGGGCTGTGTGCCGCTCTTAAGATCGATTATACTCAGCCGTGTTTGCGCAAGCCCCGCATGATCGTCGATATAAATACCGCTTTCATCCGGCCCCCGATGCCGCTGTACTGCAATCATACGCGCGAGCGTGTCAGGATCGAGCCGCCGCACTCCGGTAAGTGATACTATGCCTGCGATACCGCACATGATAGTGTAGGATTCATTCCCGGGTAGAGGTTTGGGCCGATATCTCCTGCTGCTGATTGGCCTGTTTCTTTTCCAGAAATACCTGCAGATTCTGAAGTGTGTCGAGGTTTTCCGGCAGCATCTCCGTATCGTCTATGGAAATGCCGAACTTCTCTTCGATAAACGTCACTACCTCAAGAATACCGGTGGAGTCGATAATTCCGCTTTCAAGAAAGGATGTATCGTCCCCGAGCTGTCCGTCATCCTCTCCAAAAAGAAAATTGTCCACAATGAATTGTCTGATTTCTTCGCTGTAGCTCATACACCCTCCTATTTTTTTATGATGAGTAGATTGACTGCATAATTTAGGAATAAAATGCGTTGCAAAAATCGGCCACCCGGTCCGAGCATATAAGATGAAGATTCTCCTGCACCCTGCTATGATCCCAATTCCACCATGCAATAGAGAGCAGTTTAGTTACCACATCTTCATTGAATCTGTATTTAATAATTTTTTGTGGGTTACCGACAACTATCGCATAATCGGGAACATCTTTAGTTACCAGACAATGCGCACCTACAACGGCTCCGTTGCCCACCGTAGCACCCGCGACTATTTTAGCCCCCCGTCCTATCCAGACATCATTTTTAATAATGATATCACCTCTTCTTCTGGGGTAAGCGGGGAACTCATCAACTTTGTGTTCGGTAACGGGAAAGGGATACGTGGATACCCAGTTGGTACGATGGTCATTCACAAGAAGCAACTCGACTTCTTCGGCAATAGAACAATATTTGCCAATGTAAAGACATCCGTGTGTTCTCCCTTTGATTATCCGGGGCTCCCCATAGGTGTAATCTCCGATAGAATAACATCTGTATTCGTTTTTCTGATTTGTAAACAACAAACTTTTCTTGTTACAGAACAATCGAATAATATTTTTAAAAATCACGTGAACTCCTTGCAGCTCCTTATATTTTTTCCGTTTTTTGGGAAAACACTACACATTATCTACCTGTAAGTGTCGTATTTTTCCCATCATTATGCAGTACATCAATAATTCTGTTGCATAAAAGCCCGGATGCCATTTTGGCAAAGAATTCATTAGGATGCGAATCGGATTCTGTCTTTGCATATTCATTTTTCATATACTTTTCATTTCCCGTTTCAAGTGAATAAAAATCCCACAAATAAATGTTATCTCCCTTTTCATTCCAAGTATTGATAATCCAGTCCACAAAATCAGCTAGCCTTTCTGCCTGTGCTTTGCTCATTTTAGATTTAACCAGAACCGTCGGGGTCCATATCAGAAACCGGGTTTCTGGGAATTCATGCATCTTTTTTTTTAGCGCATCATACTGACGTTTGTAATTTTCGATTCTTTTTTCAGATGACGTCACATCGGGTTGACCAATGTCTTCTTTTGTCAAACCCACCGGGAAACAGTGCTTCCAGATTACCATGTCATAATGGGGTGTTATCATCTCCAAGGTTGGTTCACCTTTATACGGAGAATTTCCAGCATTATTTACCCAGATATTCCAATAATCGTAGGGATAATTATCCCATCCGTAGGGTTTGGATTTAGGGAACGCCTGTTCTGTAATAAAAATGTGTGTCGTACCTGAATCTTTTCTGTTTTCTATACACTCCTTGACACCAGCTTCCCATATAATCCTACCGGTACTGTGATGCAAAAAGAGAACAGAAACATCGCTGGTGGTATCCGGTTGTTTTACCACTGAAGAGGTGCTCGTTACTTTACTAAAAAGGGTGCTCCTGAAAAAGAACACCACTACTGCTATACTAAATACGATTACTGCTGCTGTTACAATCCGCATAATCATTCCTTTCGGTTAGTATGAAAACCTATTGAACTTCAAACTCAACGCTTATCGTAAGTGAAAAGCGCTTTTATAGATGTGTGGAACACGGTATGCCCCGCAAATAAGCATGCTCAGGTTTGGTTTGAAATATATTTTCTACACTGAGCCCTGTCTATTTTCCCGTTTTCCTTTTTAGGGAGTCTTTTCATAATGACGATGTTACCCGGAACTTTGTAGCTGGGCAGCATTTTTGATACTGCACTGAATATCGTACTGATCTTACAGGATTCATCGCGAACGGCCACAAGTGCCACCATTGCGGTCCCGAGAAGGGAATCTTCAACATCGAGCACTATCGCTTCTAGAAGCTTTTCTGTCGCCATCAATGCGTCTTCTACTTCCTGCAGATTGATGCGATGTCCCCCGACCTTGCACATATTGTCTTTTCGTCCGGTTACATACAAAAAACCATTATTATCCACATACCCCATATCGGATGTATGATACCCATATGTATCAAGTACTTGTTTTGTTGTTTCTTTGTCATTCCAGTAGCCTTTCATAATGTTGTCTCCACTTGCAACCAGCTCACCCACACTTCCAGCCGGAACAGCGTGTCCCTTTTTGTCAAGAATTTTTATCGTTACCCCTGGAATTGGTTTGCCGATGGAATCCATTTTTTCAGAAAACAGCGCAGGCTCAAGATATGTCAGTCTCGCGGACGCCTCTGTCGCCCCATACATTATATAAATTTCCGTATGATGCGGAAGCGCTGCCCTGAGCTCTTTTTTAATCTGCATAGCCATATGGCCACCCGCCTGAGTGCAATATCGTAACGACGGCAGCCTGTCTCGATATTCTCTTAATGGAGATTTATGCAGAAGGTATGCATATGTCGAAGGGACCCCCGCAAATCCTGTTACATGCTCCTGCTCCATTTGTGAAAGGACAGAAGCAGGATATGCGAACGTGTTATTTATTACTATCGTACCTCCTGCCGCAATGTGGGTGTTAAGCAACGATTTGCCCATAACGTAAAAAAATGGCAGTACCACCATTTGTACGTCATTATGTGTCAAATGAAGATATGAACAAATCGAAAGGGTATTCGAAACAAGATTTTTATGAGAAAGCATAACCCCTTTTGGGGCACCTGTCGATCCTGATGTGTATATTATTGATGCAAGATCATTCTCATTAATGATTTTTTGTTCTTTTCGTACCGACGTCTTACAAGACGTAGTATAGATATCGTCCCAGTGATATATCGGTATACCGTGGACGGATGAGTACCGGCTTTTTCCTCTTACCAGCAGTATATCGATACTCTCGGGTAACTGCGTATGGACAAGCAATGATTCGAGACGTTGAGATGCGATTATGCACCACGGTTTAAGCTCGTTCAGTATCGGACTAAGCGCCGGTGGTTTCAAACCGGGGCTCAGCGGCACACACACACCGCCCGCTTTGAGAATTCCGTAATAGGCAACAACGTAGTCGATGGAATTTTCGAACAATATGACTACCCTTTCACCCTGTTCAATTCCATGTGACAAAAGCCAATGTGCCGTATTCTCCGAATACGTATCGAGTTGCCTATAGGCAATCCGCTGTTTTTGGTGAACAATCGCAGTCTTATCGGGATATTTTTTAGTGCTTGAGTAAAGAAATTGATGCAACAACATGTTTTCCCCTGGGATCCATACCTTCAACGTATGCAATTAGTGCACTGGTCACCTTACCCCTGTATTAACCCTGTCTTTTCTGCAATCTGCATACCCGGTCGTGTGTTATTTACCCAGTTTTACCGTCTGTTGATGAATTTTCCTGCCATCGGCAACTATCTCTACAAAAAATACACCGTTACCCGTTTTCTTACCGTATCGATCGTATCCGCTCCATTTAAATGTCTTTACATTTGAACGTGTTTCCGAATAGATCTCCCGACCTGAAAAGGTATAGACAGTCAACCGTGCATTTGCAATACTGCGTTCAAAATCAATTGCCAAGCCGCTCAAAGACGACATCGTTCTGGCAGTGACAGGGTCTGTATAAGAAGGACCGGATTGCAAGCCGTATTGTTTTGTTGACGAGGTATATTCCTGATATAACGTTTCGACCTCATTGGCGGAAACAGCTCTCGTAATAATACCAACCTCATCGATGTACCCGATAAATCCATTTCCAATAAAAGTATGCATAGAAGCGGTTACGGTAAGATCCCCTGATAGTGTATTCGATTCAACTTGTGTACCGTTCAGGTATATCGTTCTTTGCCCTTCATTGAACGTTACTACACAATGATGCCATATATTTGCAGCTACCGCCTGAGAGGTGGCGAGATAATCGGTGCCGTCTGACGTCCGGATTCCGGTATTGAGACGATCGTCCGCAGAGGCGTCAATTCTGAACGGATGAATATATTCCCCTCTTTCTATAAGCCTCCCTGAAAGAGATCCAGTAAAGTAGAACCATAATGTTATGCTGAACTGCCCGGAGGTGTCGATACCGAATGGTGACACACCGACATCGACCGTATCGTTTCCATCAAAAGAAAGACAGCCCCCTCTTATTCCTGTCTCATTCCAGGTGGCACCTGATATGATTCCGTCATTATTGTTTCCTGATGCATCGGCAGCCACATTTCCTGTGCCGGTTTCAAAATTCCATAACCCGGCAAAATCGATATTTTCAAATAGAAAGCTTGCTGACTCTGCAGGATCGCATTGATTACCATACAAATCGGATATATTCTGCATAGTTACGGTATACCGTACACCATCCATCATAGCTTCATCAAGTACCAGCATAACCGTGGTATGCGCGGAACCGACTTCCACACTATTTACACCCGATATGTTCGATACTGAATAATTTGCGACCGTTGCAGCACTCGAGGAATCTATTTTTTCACTAAATTCCAGGTGGATTTCGGTATCGTTGACTGCAATGGCGGAGACAATAGCGGGTCCGGTTTCATCCTGTATAATCGTGAAATCTGCAGACGTGATAGAACTGGCTGTCAAACCGTCTTTAAATCCCCGTACCTTGAGAGTCGCACTAGTGGTCAGAAAAAAGGGCTGTTGATAATGCTCTGAATTCTGATCAGGATCTTCACCAATAACGGAATAGTAGAGATCGGCATCGACAGTCGATACGTCGAGCGTGACCTCGACCTGTTCGACATATTCACCTCCATCTGGTGTAATAACCGGTGGAGCCACCTGAGTGGCAGGCTCTGCGTTACCATCCCATCCTGCAATTCGTGCAAGCATCCACCAAAGGCCTTTGGCAAGAAGCACGCAGCCCTGCTGAGAAATATGAGATCCACCATCTCCCCCATCGTAGCCGGTCCCGCCGGTTGCCAGATCGGGATCACCAATCTGATAGGTATGACCATTCCACGTTGTAGTATATTGGGCCCCGTTGTCCCAGCAAAGTATATCGGCATAATCAAGAAGCACTCCGCCGTTTGTTCTTACATAGGAGCGCAATGCCTCATGTTTGAGGTAGCGCTGATAACCGGACTCACCGGAATACCCGTCAACCGGTCCTGTAGTATATATAGTAGTAATGGATGATACCGTATTATTGTATTCTTCCACCGCACCTATGTACGTCTGCAGGCATACCGCATTGCCTGTTTCCACACTGTCTTCATAATCGATACCCCACCGCAAATCCCCAGATGGACCACCGACGGTAGAACCGGCCCACCTGCATCCATAAACAGGATCGGCCGCTCCGCCAACGTTGTTGTGCCATGTTAAATCCCAACACCAGCCGAACCCGAATACTATCCGCCCTGAATAGTTATTCGCCGTATACGTAAGCCCTGTCTTCATATCCTCAATCGCACTCTGACTTGTAAAGAATTCTTCTTCGCCACATCCCCAGTATTCCCAGGAATTGCCATGCCTGTAATTGCGCGATGCGCGCAGATATGAGCCGGTATGTGACTCCGGCGCTTGTCGATCACTTCCCCAGATCACGTTTACTGCATAACGGGAATCTTCACTTTCCAGTAAGTCAAGGCCGTAGTGATACGCTCTGCCGTGAGATTCCCCCGGAAGTATAAGCAGCATGCTCTTGACACTGTCGATATATTCTGCGGGAATATCCTCGAATGCATCTATTACGGTATGATCGGCGATGATCTGTCCCTGCATGCGAAAACAAAGCATGCACACAACGATAACAATGATCCGGGGAAACATTCGCCGGATTGTTTCTATGTGTCTCATATCAGTAACCGTGTCAGTCATATCTCACTCCTTTGGCAATAACTAAACCAACGCCTGGTATCGCATACTTTTATCATACATTCAATGTATGCATTATACAAATAAAAAAAGATTGCAAATAGAGCTTTTTGGCTCAGGTTAAAGATCATTTCCGTCGCCCTGCGTAAAATACCATGCATCTTTTTCATATATTGACCGGTATGATGATTCAGGAGAAAGTACGCATTTCAGTTTTTTCCTGTTTCGTGATATACCGTTACGGACATACAATGCATGAAGCGCAGAATTTTCTATCACCCATGTCTGAACGACGTCACATTTTTCATTAATAAGATACGATATCCCATAACGAATCATTTCTGATGCAGCTTCATCGCTATAAAAAACCATATCCATAAATTCACCGACTTTGAGAAACTTTCTCGTTACCGTTTTCAGTACGAGGATACCGATTAGCGTCTCTCCTTTATAAAAAGCACGCATAATATAATCGTCCGGATTATCCGCATATCTCCAATTCATATACAAAGCGTCTCGTTTAAGGATCACTTTCTCCTTTTTGCACATTGCCCAGAGCCGGTCCATTTCAGATCCAAATCGAGAAATATGCTTTACATCAAATGCGTGCCTTTTTTCAGCGAAAAGATTGTCTCGAATAAAAAATGCCGCATCGGCGACTAAACCCGCCGAAAGACGAAGTAATGGGTTTACCTTCATACTTTTCAGTACATTCCCCGGTTTTATTATCCTTGCGATATAAAGCAATTCGAATTTTTCTTCATACATCCACTTATGTATAAAAATCGGATAAGAATTTTTTGAAGGAGTAACATACCAGGTAGTTATTCCCTGTTCCCGCGCTTGTTGCGATACATAGCCGACCAGTTTCTTCATCAACCCCATCCCCTGATATGCCGGATGTGTAAACATATCCATGGTCTTGCCGATGATAACCTCTCGTCCCTCTATATAAAATCGTTTAGGAGCTATTGCAAACGACGCAACAATTTTTCCTTTATGCAGTGCACCCCATACGATCGCTTTGCCGGCAGGATTTTTTATATATATCCAGTCGTAATAATCTGCGGCTGTTGAACGCAGCCAATAGCCATCTTCAGGTTTTACAGCCATACTTCGGATAAGATTAGATACCTCGACCAGGTCTTTTTCATGAAGCTGCCTGTATTCTATCTCTATGCTGTTCAATTGGAGCATCCATTTGTTAAGCGATATAAATCGCTCGGCTTAGGTTTTACGGCAAGTGAGTTCCATCGTTACTTCGTCAAGATTACACACATTACATGGCCTAATCCTGGCTGCAGGTAAAAATATGGTGCTTTGTAGCAACTGGAGAACGCCTCCCCCACATTTATTTCACGAATATCATTGATCCAATGCCCCATAGACCAGCACAAGTTCAATTGCCGTAGTACGGTGTCATCGCGGACCGAAACAAAAGGCATAATTACCCTGATTGTCATTATCTGTAATTGACACTATATATACGCCATTTGCCGGTATACCGCTTAATTTAAAGGTGAGCCACCCTTCACGCCTATCGGTCTGAACCGACTCGATAATACGTCCGCGCATGGTAAAAAACGATATTTCGGGTAGTAGGCCGGATGAAAAGCCATTTTTATGTATATGCACGTAATTTTTCTTTCGATAATATACAAACGAATCTTCGATAGTCTTCGACCCGTTTCGATATACATCCGGTTCTTTATACGATGAATTGCCACAATCGTCAGGGCAGGTTATTTCGTTTTCAACCGGTTCCTGACACACGCCATCGCCACAACTTGTGGATACAGGGGCACGATATTCATTCCATAGTGCGTCAACGAAATAGACTGTCGATGTACGCTGATTGGGATCTATCGAATAGGTGCGGATATCGTCGGGATCGCTGGTGTCACAATGGATATCTTTCAGTTTTTCCAATTCATCCTCATTGTAGGTTTCGACCATCCAGCGATCCACATAATCCAGAAATGCCGGGTCCCAGTATTGCGTCGCATCCATCATGTGCATGGTAAGCGCCTGAGCAACATAGCAGATCGAGCTGCTCGATCTGCGATAATTTTCCGAACGACACCCCCCGAGATCGGTTCCGGGCCTTATAACCGACCAGTTTTCCGGCTGCACATGCTCATAATCCCGGCACCATTGGCCATCACGATACCACAGATTCCCAAACAGCACTTTGGGGCCACTCCAGCAGGGAACACCTCGCTTGGGAAAACCCCAGTAATCAACTTCCGGAAGAATCGAGTCGTTGTAGTAATACGTCTGCTGTTCTTCCTGACTACAGCAATCTATGGATTTCATACTGTCATTATCGAAAAAGACCCCGGTGGCTACTATTGCGTATTTTCTCCCGCTTCCCTGTCCGTCGGATGCCTGCCAGAGGCAGCTGTCCTGTAATGCGACCCCATAATAATCTATCCCGATTTGAAGCACATGTATCAATAGCGAGTCATAGTCCTGATTCGTATTTGTCAGCAATAGTGAAACCGCCGTTCCATACAAATCCGCTGATTCCCTTGCATAAGTAGGCATGTTGTTATACGGCCTGGTCTGTCGATACCTTCCTCCGTAGGCCTGATGATGATCCAGCCATACTTTGCGGGTCGCTGCTGCCAGCTCCCTGCTGTCAGGCAAATGCTGCTCGATTGTGTAGGTACCTCTTCGCGTCTCAAGGTTATCAGGCGGTGCAGCGAAAGACTTGACAAGAGTATGCATGATTCCGGAATAGCGATACATCGGTTTTATTCCGTCACAATAGGGCGGCCTGAATGCATCGGAAGCCGGTACAGTATCAAGTATCGTCAACACTGCCGCCACCTCGAGCATCGGACGTGTATCGTTTTGACTGATTGTCGACACGAGACTCGACACCCCGCTGACTGTGAGTGGAAATACCGCCCGTTCACTCTCTTCATAGTACATACCCCGGGTATCGTAGCCATGTTTTCGAGGAACAGGATCCAGTGTGGACCCGTTTCCTTCTCCATCAAACGACGGCGTGACAGAATCTATTATGACCGGACCCAGTACCCAGTAGTCTCCGTTGACGAACTGCCCTGATTCGTAAGTCGAATCGAAGTACCAGGTAATACCATATTGAGAAAGGCTGGAAACATCCGCCACACTCATAACGTGTGTCAAACACATAATCGACAACATTGACGATATCATATACCACTTCATTTTTACCCCCCCCTCATGGTTCAATGCATAACTCGTATACAGCCCTGATTGTATTATACATTCCGGTTACCATGGTGTCAATTGCTGACTCACTTTATATCCGGTTAAAAAGCAGCCACCGTAACCCGGCGAGATTATTATGGTATTTTCTTTTCACCTCTTCACGATGGGTAACCCTCACAGAGATGCCATAGTATAATGCACGCAACGTAAGCTGAGTCGAAATCAAAAGTGCGTATATTACTACAATTGGAGGAGAAAAATGCTTTTTCCAGTATTGATAATCAGCCCTGACAAGCTGAATAAAAAACTTTTTCGGTTGTGCTTTTGAGCTGCCTCCCCCATAATGAACGGACTTCAAACCTGCATGATACACAATTCTCCATCCTGCATCGTGTATTCTTTTACACCAATCCGTATCTTCTGCATAAAAAAAGAATCTTTCATCGAGCTTACCGACCTTATCCACTGCCAGTTTAGAGACCATCAAAAAACAACCTGACAGCACGTGGGCATCATGTAATTTGTTATACGATACAGAAGGCAATGTACGACCGGAAAAAAAACTCACATTTTTGAAAAGTGACGATATAAAAAAAGCATCACAGAAGCAATTCCACAGGTTGGGGAATTTTCTGCAGTTGTATCTGATATGACCGTCACCGTCAACAGTTAAAGGCGCAAGTGCACCTGTATCTGAATTTTTATCCATAAACGCAACCATTTTGTCTAGACATCCGTCACGCACCACGATGTCTGTATTCATCAGGCATATATACCTCCCGTTGCTTTTATCAATCCCGATGTTATTCGCTTTCGCGAAACCGAGGTTCTGCGTATTCTCCAGCACAACGACATCGGGGATGTGTTTCCTCACCGCCTCAACCGAACCGTCTTTGGAATCATTATCAGATACGATAATCTCATACGAAATCCTTCGTGTCTCTTTTTTAATGGATTTGATACATTCCAGAAGCAGGTCTCTGGTATTGAAATTTACAATAATGACGGATAAATCCATATTTTTTTATAAACCGGATTTCAGTTTACCGATTCGGTTTATTGCGCAACATACGGTCTACTGAATTCTTTAATCTGTTTTTTCAAATCGTCTATCGAATGCTCCCACCATTTGGAATCGAGTAATTCAACGATCACCTCTTTTGGGAACCGATATCGAACAATGCGCGCCGGATTGCCGACCACAACTGCATATGGGGGTATATCCTTGTTCACCACCGCTCCTGCTGCCACTACCGCACCGGTACCTATTTCAGTCACATTCGGAAAAATGACAGCACTTTCGCCTATCCACACATCATTGCCTATCTTCAAGGGAATAAATTCCACCGGATCACGTGGTGCATAACCGAGTGAAGGGTTGAAAAAGAACGCATGTGTTGATTTAAACTCCATGGGATGATTACGATTAAAACAACGAGAGGTCCGTGCAATTGAGCAGTATCTGCCAACGGATGTGTACTTATCGAAATTACCGCACGAAAAAACGCCTCCATGAGTATACATACCTACATCGATCTTATGATAATGGGAAAAAATGTCGCGTAACGTTGTCGAATAAAATTCCCCATTTTCCATTTTATTTATGCGACCGATAATAAAACGGCGCAAGCGAAAATTATTTCGCGCGTACATCTTGAATAAAAGCGCTCTGAACATGAGCATTACCTCATTCGGTGGTGATTTTGCGGTGTGAAATAGTTCCTTTGTACAATTCTTCTCAACGTCCCAAAAAATGAACGAATTTTTTCCCGGAATGAAATCTTTTTCCAATTGTAAAACAGATTAAAGCCCCTATACACAGGTGTCGGCAGACCACATGCCC
>CAZPUS010000019.1:0-41784 GCA_964589825.1 uncultured Fibrobacterota bacterium
ATGGGCACCGGCCTAACCACAATATCCGGGGGTTACCCACGGAAAAGTCGGAAGCACCCAAAAAAACAGATTGTGAACGACAAATAATTCGGGATCGAGACCGGAATAAAAAAGTGGAAATTTGCTGAAAATTGAAATGTTGTTGCTTCTGAACGGTTGATAAATTATATTTTTGTTTAAAAATCAAAACCCCTATCATTCAACTTAAACCTGAGGAGACTGTCATGATAAAACGCATTGTTTGCGCAATCACGGCTATCTGTATCTTATTGTTTTCCGCGGATATTTTCGCCGACGTGAATGTCAGTGAG
This sequence comes from uncultured Fibrobacterota bacterium, assembly GCA_964589825.1. Lineage (GTDB taxonomy): Bacteria > Fibrobacterota > Chitinivibrionia > Chitinivibrionales > WJKA01 > CAZPUS01. Next base: position 312 of record CAZPUS010000019.1, read on the forward strand.
GATGGAAACATTATCACGGTTACCACCAGCAGGGCGACCTACAAATTCGACAAAGCCGGCGGTGGATTCAAGCATATTTACGATAAAGACAACAACGACTGGATCGGTACGGGGCATGGAAGTAATTATCAAGGTATTCCCAATCTGGTCCACCCCGCCGATTATTTTCATCCGTACCGGGACAACTGTGATGCTGAAGTAACATCATCGAGCTCGGACAAGGCGGTTATCCGTACTTGGACAACAAGCGATAGCTGGGAACTGACCTGGGAATTTTACGACACCTGGGCCAAGATGACAGTCGTTGAAAAAGGCGGCCAGGACTACTGGTTTCTTTACGAAGGCGAACCGGGCGGAAAGACCCTGAACAGTAACACGTTCTGGATGAATTCCGATCACGGCAAGGAATCAATGTCTACCTATTCCGGTGATCTTCCCAGTCCTGAATGGGCTGGTTTCGGTAACGAGGACGTTGACCGCACCCTCTTTCTTCTTCACTACGAGGATGACAGCCATCCTGACCATAACAGAGGCGACGGATGCTGCGGTGGTATGAGTGTGTTCGGTTTCGGACGGAATTCCGGTACCGGAAAATATCTTACCCAAGCACCGCAGCATTTTGCGATTGGTTTTATCGAAACCAAGGATTACAATACGGTAAAAGACGCTGTGGAAGCGATCGCAAACGGCGATGTCGCCACCCGTAATCCCGTCTCGGACCATGCAGCCATGTCGTATTCACGGCCAAAACTTAATTATAAACAACCGGTTAGGGTCTACACAGCTGCCGGCAAACAAATATTTTCAGGCATTCTCAGCACTCAGAAGAAGCTTTCTTTTTGCAGTGCACAAAACGGCATATATATCATCGAGCAGGGTGGTATCAGCCGTACCGTCAATCTGAACGGTATTCAATAAAAACGACCGGACACGATCAAAAAAGCGGGTATCGCTGCGATACCCGCTTTTTTGGCTTCGGGATGTTACTTATCTCCACATTTCTTCTTTTCGACAAAAAAGCGGCTGATTCCACTGCTGCATTCAAGAAACCAGCCCGGGTTTAGCCGTTTTTTAGAGTCTGCAGGGCACTTCTTTAAGGATAAACACCTGTGCCCGGTACAGTAATCGATCTCGAAAAACACCCGCATCGACCGAATTTACTACCCGACATCCATAACGAATCTGCATCTTACCGGCCACGAGACACCGACTGGGTAGTGGTACACTCTACCGCTATGGCAGTGAATTGAAGTATATTTATTCTAAATTGAGCGGTTGTTTTGATGAACGCTGTGGTGAGCCGTGTTGCTATTGTGTTCTCGAAATCCATTGTTCAACTTTGTTGGTTGTTTCATGGTTTTCGAAAAAATAAGAGTAGTGCGGGTTGCAGCAGCGTTCGCGAACAAAACGGTTCACGTTAGGTTCTGTCCTATGAGAAAACAGACACTTTTATTATCCGCTATTCTGTTCATCGCATGCAGTGTCCTGCAGTGTTCGGTAAAAAGCCTCGCCATGGCAAAAATTTCGGATGCATTGACACAATCGTCGGGCAGTACGGTCTTTACCGGAGATAACGATCCCGAACTCATTGGCGATGCACTGCCGGTGCTTATAAAGATACACGAATCGCTTGTGCACAGACAGTCCGAGGATGCGGCACTGCTGCGTGCCACCGGTAGACTTTGCGTGCTCTATGCGTATGCCTATATTCAGCTGCCGGCAAAAAAAGACCGGCTGACCGATGCAGCCCGGTTTCGGCACGAAACAGAACGCGCAAAAAAGATGTTTCTTCGCGCACGGGGCTATTGTCTCGATGCACTCGAGCTGCGTCATCCCGGCTTTACAGATGTTCTGCTGCAGCACAATCCCGATTCCGCCCTCGGGATGACGACCGAAGCGGATACCGCCTTTCTGTACTGGGCTTCGATGGCATGGATGGGTGCCATTACCGCGGATAAGTCGGATATCGGACTCATGATCTCGATGCCCCGGGCGGTTTCGCTCATGGACCGCGCCTATTCGTATAACCCCGATTTTGACAACGGGGCGATCCATGAGTTTTATCTTTCCTATTACGCAGGACTGCCTCCCTCGATGGGCGGAAGTATCGAAAAGGCAAAAATCCATTTCAAAAAAGCAGTTGCGCTTACAGATGGCAAAAAAGTCGGACCGTATCTGAGTATGGCATCGACCGTGGCGGTCAACACGCAGGATGCGGCATTGTTCGAGGCAATGTGCGACAGTGCCTACGCCATCGACATTGATCAATACCCGCACTATCGGCTGATGAATACGATCCACCTGCGTCAGCTGGCGTGGTATCGGTCAAACAAAGACCGGTTTTTTGTAATAACATCAGATAATAACTGAAACAGGAGTATGAAAATGCGTTTGTCTCGTTGCGCGGTATGCTGTCTGCTGACAAGTATGCTGGCAGTAACCACAGAAATTGCAGGTACCACGATAAAACTCGGAAGTCTCGCACCGCAGGATTCACCGTGGGGTGAAGGCCTGATTGCGCTCTCTTCGGCATGGGACAGTATTTCTGACGGACAAGTGACTATGAAAATTTATCCCGGCGGTATCGCGGGGAATGAGGAGGACATGCTTCGCAAGATGCGTATCGGACAGTTGCATGGTGCAGCAATCAGCGGAGTGGGACTCAGCAGGCTTGTGCCGGACATTATCACGATTCATTTACCGCTCATGGCCAGGTCTATCGACGAAGCGCTCTATGTGCTGCAGAGAATGCAGCCTGAATTTGATGCGCAACTTGAGAAAAAAGGCTTCAAAGTGCTTGCCTGGACTCCGGTCGGATGGGTACATTTCTTTTCAAAACAACCTGTCAGTTCTCCTGATGATTTGAAAAAGGCGAAACTGTTCATGTACGAAGGAGATCCTGATGCAGTCGCCATCTACAGGGAAATGGGATTCAATCCCGTACCGCTCTCCATTACCGATCTCATGCCTGCGCTGCAAAGCGGTATGGTCGATGCTTTTTCGAACACACCGGTTGCCGCAGCATCGTATCAGTGGTTCGGGATCGCTTCGAACATGTTCGGGGTCAGATGGGCACCGCTTATCGGTTGTATAGTAATATCCGGGCGCACATGGCGTTCGGTTCCGCAGCAGCTTCACGGGCCGCTGCAAGAAGCTGCGCATGCCACTGCAGAGAAGCTGAAGAGAAAGACGGCCGCACTCGAAGAAGAAGCGCTTTCGGTAATGAAACAGCACGGACTCAGCGTCCACATGCCGTCGGATGAAGAAATCCGGCAGTGGAAAGAAATTACCAGGCAGGGCTTGCACAAGATGAGCGGGAAAAGCTTTTCGCAGGAATCGTTTACCAGACTGCAGCAGTATCTTCGTGAATACCGCACCGACCATCCGGTTCAGGGTGTGACCATTGTCGAATAACGGATGTGTGCGATGCCCCCCTTTGTACGACGAATCGCACAAGTCGGCGCAGCAATCCCGGCACGTATCGAAGATGCGGTCGCGGCGTGTGCGGTCGTGCTGTGTGCATCGATCGCTTCGTATGAGGTTTTTTCCAGGCTGCTTGTGCACAAAAGCATCCCGGCGGCAGGGGATTACATACAGCATCTGGTGCTCGTTATCGCAATGGTTACCGGTATTATCGCGTCACGGGAACGGGCGCACCTTTGCTTTTCGCTTATCGACTCGCTGCCTGTGGCCGTATTTCGGCGCAGGGCCGGGTATGTAGCCTCGTGTGTTACCATTTCGGTGCTTTGCGCACTCTCCATCGATGCATTCTTTTTTGCACGCTACGCATTCGATCCCGCCATGAAGGTCGGGTTTGTCCCCGTGGTTGTGCTCGCATGGCTGATACCCGCAGCGTTTGTGAGTATGGGGCTTCACACACTTTTTAACAGTCGCGGGAAAGACTCCGAGAATGCCCGAACAGGCTGGAAAGAAACGGCTGCAGGTGCCTGCGGCATACCGCTTTTTCTTCTGACGGTCCATCTGCTGCACACGTGGCCGCATGCAACGGTATGGGGGGCGAGCACGCTGCTAATCGTATCCCTTTTTTTCGGCACTCCGATATTCGCGGTAATCGGCGGGTGTGCACAATTGCTTCTTTTTGTACAAAGCGGCGCGCTCGGGGTGGTCTCCAATGAGGTCTACACCATGTGTACCGGTCCGCTGCTGCCGACCCTTCCGCTTTTTACCTGTGCGGGGTTCATCCTCTCCGAAACAAATGCACCGCGCAGACTCGTGGCGCTTTTCAGATCGTTTTTCGGGTGGATCCCGGGCGGTATCGGAGTAATGGCGGTGGTGGTATCGACCTTTTTTACTACCTTTACCGGCGCTTCGGGGGTGACGATCCTTGCACTCGGGGGACTTTTGTTCATCACCCTGCAGAAGGCGGGTTATTCGCGTGATAACTCCACCGGGATGCTTACCGCGGGAGGCAGTCTCGGACTACTCTTCCCACCGAGTCTGCCGGTAATACTATATGGTATCGTGGCGCAGGTGGATATACGCAAAATATACACCGGTGGCATTATCCCGGGTTTTCTTATGATGATTGCGGTAATCGTTATCGTAATAAGAAGTGCGCGCAAAAACAAAGTGGGCCGTTATGTCTCGTCATGGCCGGAGCGATTACGCGCGCTGTGGCATGCGGGCGGGGAGTTGCTGATTCCCCTCATAATAATCGCCGGATTTTTCGGCGGTATAACCACGATTGTGGAAAGCAGCGCCATTGCAGTGGTTATCGCACTGGGGATCCAATCCCTGATTCACCATGATATCGACCTTACGGTGCTCAAGAGGATCGTTCGCAAGAGTCTTCCGGTTACCGGGGGTGTGCTCATAATTCTCGCAATGGCGAATGCGCTTTCGTATTACCTGGTGGACGCCGGGGTCCCGCGCGTGCTTACCCGGTGGTGTCTGGACTCCATAGAGTCGAAGTACCTCTTTCTGCTCTCCCTCAATGCGGTCCTGCTCGCTGCAGGATGTATCATGGATATTTTTTCGGCAACAATGATACTCGGGCCTCTGGTTGTCTCGATCGCGTCTGCGTATGGTATCGATCCGGTACATACCGGTATCATTTTTCTTGCCAACCTCGAGCTGGGGTATCTCACACCTCCGGTAGGGCTCAATCTTTTTCTGGCATCGTACCGGTTCAATTACCCGCTGTCGCGAATTTACCGTACCGTGTTGCCCTATCTGCTGATACTGCTGGTGACTGTGCTTTCCATTACCTACATGCCGTTTCTTTCCACCTGGCTGGTGGATATCTTTTTCTGATGATCGGATTTCGTCTTTAAGATTCCATAACCCAAATAGATCCGGAAAAACCCATACGGTGGAGCCGTGTATTCTATAACCTGAATTGTACGAGCCGGATACTGTTTTTTTCAAAGCAATATAGAGGCACATGTTCCAATCTGTATGATCGGTACAAAGTCAGGGATGACGCTGCAGGTAGCAACGAGACAAAAGAATACCGTTCAATAATGTATTTTTACTGTGTAAAGAGTGTGCGGGGTTAAATATATCGCACTATATATTCGAATAGTATAGAATTATAACAATTTTTATGTATACACCAAATGAGACGGGGGGTGTATGAACGGTATGTTCACAGACAGAGTTAAAAAAGTAATGCAGATAGCCAGAGAAGAAGCGGTGAGGCTTAACAACGATTATGTCGGCACCGAGCACCTGCTTCTGGGGCTGATTAAAGAAGGGGAAGGAGTCGCAGTCGCAGTATTGCGCAGTCTCAAGATAGATCTTGAAGAGCTGGAGTCGAATATCGAGAACGCGATAAGCTCATCCGGAGGTATGATGACGGTGGGACAGATGCTTCCCTTTACACCGCGTGCTAAAAAAGTACTCGAGATGTCGGCGGCCGAGGCGCGCAGTATGTCGCACAAGTTCATCGGGACCGAACACCTCCTGCTTGCGCTGATGCGGGATACCGAATCGGCTGCATCCGACACGCTTTCAGCCATGGGACTTCAGTATGAAAAAGTCAAGGAGGAAGTGCAGAAAGTGCTCAGCGGCGGTGAGTCGGCCGGCTCTCAGAGCGGACAGGAATCGGGTGGCAAAGGAAAAAACAAGACCCCGTACATCGATCATTTCGGCAGGGACCTTACCCAGCTCGCACGTGACGGGGCGCTCGACCCGATTATCGGCAGAGAGACCGAAATTGAACGCGTCGTGCAGATTTTGAGCCGTCGCAAGAAAAACAATCCGGTACTCATAGGAGAGCCCGGCATCGGAAAGACCGCGATTGTCGAAGGCCTGGCACAAAAAATTATCGTCAAGGAGATCCCGCAGGTTCTGGAGAACAAGCGGGTAGTCAACCTCGACATGGCCTCAATGGTTGCGGGAACCAAATACCGGGGGCAATTCGAAGAACGGCTTAAGGCCCTTATGGCTGAGTTGCAGAAAAACCGCGATATCATCATTTTTATCGACGAGCTGCATACGATCGTTGGTGCCGGGGGCTCGGAAGGCAGCCTCGATGCATCCAATATATTCAAACCCGCACTCTCGCGCGGGGAGATACAGTGTATCGGTGCGACCACGCTTGACGAATACCGCAAGTACATAGAAAAGGACGGCGCGCTTGCACGTCGTTTTCAGACCATTACGGTCGATCCGCCGAGCATTGAAGAGACCATTCAGATACTTCACGGTCTGCGTACCAACTACGAGGAGCACCACAAGGTAAAATTTACCGACAAGGCGATCGACCGTGCGGTAACGCTCTCGGAGCGCTACCTTTCCGACCGGTTTCTTCCCGACAAGGCCATCGACCTTATCGACGAGGCGGGATCCCGCAAGCGTCTTTCGAGCATGGAGATCCCCCAGGAAATCCGTGACATGGAGACTCAGATCAACGAGGTGGTGAAGGAAAAGGAAAGCGCGGTCGAAAACCAGGAATTCGAAAAAGCGGCCAAGCTGCGCGATAAACAGGAGAAACTTAAAGGAACGCTGATGGAGAAAAAGGGACTGTGGCGCCAGAAAAAAAGCGAAGAACGGCTCACGGTCGACGAGCATACGATCAGCGAAGTAATATCGACCATAACAGGGGTGCCGCTGTCACGACTGCAGCAGGAAGAGTCGAAACGCCTGCTCAACCTCGAAAACGAACTGCGCCAGCGCGTAATCGGCCAGGAAGAAGCCCTCACCGCGGTGTCCAAAAGCATCCGTCGCTCCCGTGTGGGGCTGCACAATGCCAGCAGACCGATAGCCTCTTTCATTTTTCTGGGTCCCACCGGCGTAGGAAAAACCGAACTTGCAAAGGCGCTGGCACAGAGTCTTTTCGACAGCGAGGAGGCGCTCGTGCGTGTCGACATGTCCGAATACATGGAAAAATTCGCAGTATCACGGCTCGTTGGCGCTCCTCCGGGATATGTGGGCTATGAGGAAGGCGGACAGCTTACCGAAAAAATCAGAAAAAAGCCCTATTCCGTAATTCTTCTCGACGAAATCGAAAAAGCGCATCCGGACGTTTTCAACATTCTGCTGCAGATTCTCGACGACGGTGTGATCACCGATTCGTACGGACGTCACGTCAATTTCAAAAATACCCTTATCATCATGACCTCGAATGCAGGAACGCGTGATGTGAAAAAAAGCGGATCGGTCGGATTTACAAAAAGCACTGAAGAATCCCACTACGAGGCGATAAAAGACAAAGTAGAACAGGAGATGAGGCGGATATTCAATCCCGAGTTTCTCAATCGTGTGGACGATACCATCATCTTTCGCCCGCTTACCAAAGAGGATATCTCCAAAATCGTCGAGATACAGCTGCATGAAGTGGAGCATCGCCTTACCGAACGCGATGTACGGCTGCAGATTACACGACCGGCAAAGAATTTCCTTGTAGACAAAGGATACGATCCGGTGCTGGGCGCCCGTCCGCTTCGGCGTTCCATACAGCGCTATATTGAGGACCAGCTGGCAGAAGAATTTCTGACCGAACGCTTTACGGACGGAGACAATATCAAAGTTGAGCTGAAGAACGACAAACTCAGCTTTTCTAAAGCCGAATCAGCGAATGAGAACGCGTAAATGGGTGCTCTATATTTTTGCCGTATGTGTTGTGTGCGGCATCTTATTGTTTGAAGGGGTTCGTGTTCTCGAGCGCAGAAGCGGACTTGCCGATTATGTGGCAACGCACGTGCTGCCCGGTTTTGAAGGAGAGATCGACACCGAACAGATTCGATTCGGCTTTTTCTCTGTTTCGGTCAGACAGTTGCGCGTTACCCTGCCGGCAGGCGCACTCGCGGTCGAGGTACAGGATATCACTGTCGGCTTTTCTCTCGGGCAGTTTATCCTTTCAGGATTCGATTTTACGCATGCACTTGACAGAGTGATTCTCGTTCGTCCCGCCATTATACTCAACACCGATAAACTCGGGGAGGCGCAAGCGGTTTCCTGTCCCGACACCACTGCCGGTTCCGCAGCACGTTTCGACGTCACTTCCATGATCGCTGACATGCCGTTGCAGCAGTTGCAGGTACGTGATGCCTCGGTTATGCTTCGGACAGGGAATGCCAATGATTCTTTTGCAATAGAAAATGCAATCAGCGGGATACTTCACAAGCGTGATTCCGCCATTACGGTCGTGCTCGATGGAAGAGTCGGAAGTCTCAAAAAAAATATATCGGTCTCGGGTCGGTTAGGGACGCCACGATGCGCCGGTCCTGACAGCATTCAGGTGCATATCGATAACGCGCATCTCGATCTGCCCGGATCGATTCGGGGACTGGACGATATCGACGCGACGATAACGGCGAACATAGTGGTCCGTTTTCCCGGAATAGACTCTCTTTCCGGAACACGTATCAACGGAGCGCTGGCATTGCGCAACACCACAGTGTCGCATAAAGCGCTGCCGGGTCCGATAACCGGCGGCCACGGACATTTCCGTATCGATGAGAATGCGCTCTACATCGACAGTCTTGCTGCATCGTGGCAGGGCAACCGCATATACGCAGTGGGGTCCTGGGATCCGACCGGGAGCGGGGCTGCACCCAACAGAATCGATATTTTCGCGGCCGAGTGTGCCTATACAATGGATGCGTCTGATAATTCCGGTAGCAATGGTTTTTTTTCAAATACATCCACGCATAGAATAGCCTGTTCGGATGTGCGGGCGATTGTGAGAGGAGACACTCTCGATTTTCCGCGAAAAATGGAGATTCATACCGGTACGGTGCGCTATGATGAGTACGAAGCGCTCACACGGGCCTCAGCACGTATACACGTACATGATTCGCATATTCGTCTCGTTTCTCTTCATGGAGAAGGAACCAGCGGCAGAGTATCTGCATACGGTAATCTGGATCTGCCCGATTCCGCCACACAAATGGAAAGCAGGCTTTATTTTTCACATGCAGCCGGACTTCCATCGTTCTACCCGGCGGCACAGGGGAGTCTCTTCGTAAACGGAACCGTCTCCGGGGAAGGTGACGGATTTGTATTGAATGCATCGGCCAATGGAAGAGGTATCCGTATTGGGGGCATAGAGTTCGGCAATCCGGCACTCACGCTGTTCAGTGACGACTTTGACACGCTCTCGTGTACGGGTGTGCCAAGGGATGACGATTTATTCAGAATGCATGCAACATTACTTCTTCATAAAGGCAAAACGCCATACTGCCGTGCAGTGATACATCTTCGCGACACATTTTTTACACAATGGGATGATCCTGTACCCGCCTTTGCCGCAGTATCTATCGATTCCGTATCGTCACGACTCGATTTTAAAGGATGGATCAATGCGTTTGACGCAGAAGGAAGCGTATCGGTTCAGGGAACAGGTATCGGGGGGAGTCTCAGCTGTTGGGCACATAAAGAAGAGGGTGAGGACATTGTCGGATTTGGATTGAAAAACAATGGGTTGAAGGCGAACGAAAGAAATGTTCCCTTACAGGTGAGGGGAGACGTGACCTTTTCGAATAATAAAATCACAATTCATGAATCACATGCGCTCAACGGTATCGGTGCGTTCGGGCATGTCGCGTTTTTTCCGCAGCAGGAGCCCCGGGTCGATATGGCCTTTGTATATCGACGATTTTCGATAGCAGAGGCACTGGGATGGTTGTATGGTGATTCGATACTCACCGCTGACGGCTATATTAACGGCGAAACCAGGTTGCACGGCCCTCTTTCCGGTCTGCACACCGTTTCGGATATAGACATTACCGATGCCCGGATCGCTTCACAAAAGCATCTTTCCGCTTCACTACATATGGTAACGACCGGTGACACCTTCACCATTGCCCCGTTTACCGTACGCAAAGGAGATACTTCGGTGATAGAGGTGGCGTATGTTCAAAACGGAAGAGACGCGGGAACATCCGGATCATTCGGTCCCCTGGATATCGGGACGATACTTGATCCCATGCTGGCAAAAGTAATGCCGGATTCCGCCTCGATTGGCGCAGAGGTACAAGGTCGCTTCAGTTCTTCGGGGCAACGACTGTTTCCTGTTATGGTGACATTTGGATGCGATACCGTGTCGATACGATCAAAATGGTACATGAATGACCTGGCTATCCATTCAACACTCGATATGCATGGCATTTCAGTCGATTCACTGCAGTTCAGGGACAGTAACAGAAGCGGGGTGTATGCGCAGGCACGGCTTCCCTATAGACTTATCACCGGTACAATGGCGGATACCGATACCGCGCGTGCAAGGATTGCGTTAAGAGGTGATATATTGGCGAGTTTTGAAAAGAACGTGCCGTTGATTATCGGCGGCAACGGCAAAGGGGAGGTTGAATGTAGCCTTTTGTATACACGGGACAGCATGGTCGTGGAAAAAGGGCTGCTGCATATTCCCAAAGCCCGTATAAGTGCAGACTACTTTTTGTACAAAGATATTACCTCTGCGTCGATTTCTGCACGTGTGGACCGGAAAATGCGGGTGCACACCGATATCCGAGGCACCATCGGACGGTCGCCGGTGCGGATATTCACCACGCACGACTCCATACCATCAGGCTATTACCCGCTTGTGGTGGGACCGCTCGATTTCGGGCTACTGCAGGTGACTACTCCCGATGGTGGTATCGACGTGCACCTTCCCGGTCTTATGGACCTGGGAGAGACCGGTGATATTGTATTTCGTCCAAAACCGCCGTTTGATGCATTCACAATTTCAGGCCCGTTTCACAAAGCGGCTATTACCGGCGAATGGATGGTGCGAAACGCCCGTATAACCTATCCGCCGCTCGAAAAAGAGCAACTGCCGTTCGATTTTGATCCGTTTCCATACATCCAGTGGGATTTCGATTTTACGATCGGTAATCGCAACGTATGGTATTACTGGGGTCTCAGAGGGAAAAAACATGATTTTGTACGTTTTTTTGAAGGCAGGGTTACTCCCGGTTCGCGTATGAGTTTTCACGGGCGAGACAAGGACCATACATTCAGAATCACCGGAGAGCTGACTGCCAATGCCGGACATATCTACTATGGAGAAATGTTCGACAGGCGGTTGCGCGCCGGTGCGGAATTCCGGCCCCAAAAATACGAACACAGCCCCGGCTACGATAATCTGCCCATTGTCTGGGCACAGGCAGAGGCGTTTTCTGATACAAGCAGATTCGACCGGACAAAAATCGAAATCAAGGTCCAGGACCCGGTAACGAAAACAGTGCACGATAAAGGCCGTATGGCTCTTATCTCTCCGGGGAGTATGTCGAATAAGAGCGGTATCTGGAATCTCGGTCCCGCGCTTGACAGCATCCCGAATTTCGTGATTGCCATAAGCTCGAATGCGGAAAAGGACTCCGGTGCTCATCAGCAGCGATTCTACCGTCAGGCTGGAGATATTTTCGAGCATGAAGCACGACGGGCGGTGTCCCGATTCGGGGAGCACTATCTTCAGTCCTATCTGTTTCGCAGATTCGAACGTTCCATAGAACAATCACTGGGTCTGCATCTTGTTGATTTTGAAACTTCTTTTGCGTCTAATTATTTTTACTACTTTTATGACAGAGAGAATGATGGGAGTGCCAAGCCGTGGTGGCTGCTCGAAAACGCCGGTGTAACGGTAGGACATTTTTTTTACAATGACTATATACTTTTTAAAGCGGGCAGCGGATTGAAGGAATACGATCTCACGATGCATCCGCAATACAATGTTGGTATCGAATTTATGCCCACGTCCTATTTTGCGATGGATGTCAATTATGGTATTTTCCGGGCAGACCGGCAGATGCATTACAGGCCACATTTTTCCATGCAGCTCGAAATGCCGCTCAATCTATTGACGAAATAATAAAACGGTTCGCATATACGAACAGAATAGCAGTCTACTTATGAACACAACGATCTTTTCCAGTGGTATGTACATGACAAAAAACATTCATTCATTCATTTGCGCTGCGGTGTTTGTATTGCTGTGGAGCGCTGCCGGAAATGTGTCAGCCAAAGAGGTTGACACCATCGTCATAAAAGGGGACCTTAATACCCTTAAGCCGGCATCGGTAAAGCGCCAGCTCGATCTTCGCCAGGGTGATACTTTCTCACCAGATAAGGTCAAATCGTCTGTAAAAAAACTCTATCGCCTCGGGATATTCAGAGATGTGGAATTTTACGCTGAGGCCGAAACCGACACGAGTGTATCACTTGTCTGTAGACTCGAAGAATATCCGATAGTAGAAAATATCGAGTACAAAGGAAATAATCATATTAAAGCGCAAAAGCTGGATGAGGCCATGGTGCTGCAGAAAGAAGACGTGATGAGTGAGCGCAAGCTCTTTCGCAGCATTCAGGCGATCGAAGATGCATACAACGAAAAAGGGTATCTGCTCGCAGAGATCGAATGGGACACGATGTCAACATCAATACCGGGCAGAGTACTGGTCATTTTCCGTATCGATGAAAATACCAAGGTGGCAATCGAAGAGATAACCTTCAAAGGCAATGAGGTCTTTAAGGATAAAAAACTGCAGAGAAAATTCAAAACAAAAGAAAAATTCTGGTGGTGGGGCGGAGAATTCGACAGAGAGGAGTACAAAAAAGATCTCGATTCGCTGATATTGTTCTATCAGAACAACGGCTACGTCAATGCCCGTGTGGAAGACGACAGTGTATGGTATGGTGAAGACAACGAACGTATCTACATTCAGATAACACTCCATGAAGGCCGTCGTCATTATTTCGGCGATGTTTTCATACAGGGCAATGAGGTGATCGACGATGCGACCCTCGAGTCTCAGATAAAGCTTAAAAAAGGCAACCCTTTCAGCAGGAAAGATTTCGAGAAGACAAAAATGCTTTTGGGAACCAGGTATCGCGACAAAGGCTATCTGTGGTCACAGATCGATGCCGATATGAATTACCGTAAAGATACCATCAACATCACGTTCGAAATTCAGGAAGGTCCCCCTGCAATCGTACATCGCGTCGAAATAAACGGCAATACCAGAACACGAGACCGGGTCATCAGGCGTGAAATCGACGTTATACCGGGCCAGCGTTACAAAGAGTCACTGCTGAGGCGAAGCTATCGCGATCTTATGCAGCTCAACTATTTCGACGATGCGCGTCCCGACATCCAGCCCAATGAAGACGGTACGGTCGATATTGTCTTCAATATACAGGAGAAAGAAGGGATCAGTCAGCTGCAGCTGGGTGCGACCTACAGTCCGCCGTCCGAAAAAGCGTTTGACGAAGAAGGCTTCGGGCTTACGTTTTCCACCGAAATCCCCAATTTCCGCGGTGCGGGAGAACGGCTGGGGCTGACACTCGAATACAGTAAATACCGCTTGCAGGGAAGAGTCAGCTTTTCGGAGCCATGGTTGTTCAACAGTCCTACGTCGATCAGTGGAACCTTTTTTGGTAACAGGTATATTTATCTTCGATCGGGGGCGGAAAACGATACCATTTCGTCTCTTGGATTCAGCATGGGTATGGGACGTCAGCTCGAATGGCCCGATGATTATTATTCGATTTCGGGTAGCTACACGCTCTCGTATGATCAGGAGAGCGGCAAAAAGCAGGAGCTGGTGCCACAACACGATCTTACCATACTGCGTGAAGGGATTATGAGCAAACTCGGGCTCACGCTCAAGCGCGACAATACCGATCTGCCCACGTTTCCGACCGAAGGATCGGTCATGAAAATATCACCACAGGTGGCGGGTCTGGGAGGAGATTATCGTTTCGGCAAACTTACGCTTAATTACAATACGTATATGCCTCTTGTATGGAAATTCGTGCTTGGTGCACGGACTACGTTCGGGATTATCGATAACATCGGCGGAGAGAATATCGTGATACGTGAAAACGACGATCTTTTTACCGGGGGTGGAATTTTCCGCGTGGATGCAAAGGTTCGCGGCTTTTCTGAACGATCGTTCGGGGGAGGGAGCTTTTACAACGGCAAATATCACTATGCCGAAGGGCTGACGATGGTGGCATTCAACCCGATGATCCGGTTTCCGGTGATCGAACGCCAGTTCTATCTCGCACTTTTTGCCGACATGGCGAATACCTGGCCAAGTGTTAATCAAATAGACATGCGATATATGCACAAAGGGGTTGGGACCGGTGTCAGGCTTATGGTGCCCATGATGGGACTGCTCGGATTCGATTTCGGATGGCGCCTCGATGATTTGGAGGAGGACCGTCACTTCGATACGCAATCGCCACCGCAGTTTCAATTTCATTTTCTGATGCAGCAGAGCTTTTAGTTTTTGTGTGGGGCCTGAAACCTGCCGGGCGTTAATTAAGAGGGGGAAGTGGTGGATATACATAATCGACTTCCCGGTATGTGCGTAAACTATTTTGTTGCGTGTTCTCGGGAAGACACTTATACGGTGTGGATATTTCATACCTAAATTGAGCGGTTATTTTGATGAACGCTGCGGTGAGCCGTGCTGCTATTGTGTTCTCGATATATAAAAAGTAATGAAAACGAGTGAATCAAGACATTTTTTATCATTTACAGGAGGAAACGGATGAAAAAATTACCGGTACTCATGACTGCAGTCGCGGTTGTCGCGTTATGTAGTGCAGGTGTTGTACGTGCTGAGCTGAAAATCGGCTACATCAACTCCGAGAAAATCTTCAACGAATACGAAGGCACTAAAAAGGCGCAGGAAGCGTTCGATAAGGAAGTGGCAAAACTGGAACAGAAGGCGGAGGAGATGAAAAAAGAGATCACCGAACTCAGGGATAAACTCCAGCAGCAGAGTCTGCTGTTGAGCAATGAGCAAAAAAAGAAGATACAGGATAAGCTTCAGCAGAAAATGATCGAATATCAGACGTTTCTTAAAGAGAACCTGGGACGTGAAGGTGAGGTGGTCAAGAAGAATATGGAACTGACAAAACCGATTATCGAAAAGATAAATCAGATCCTGCAGAAAATCGGCAAAGAAGAGAATTACGATTATATTTTCGACGCACGAGGCGGTGCGGTCGTATACGCAAAAGACCAGTACGATCTTACTCAGCGAGTGCTCACGATTCTGAATAAAGAAGGGGAATAAATCCCGGCGTAACAAATGTGCCGATAAAAACGTTGAGGATTCTCACACGCGTGTATGGTACATTACATGTTCTGGTACGCAATTCATACCGCCTATGTGAATAATGTTTTTACAGATTCGTGAATGAAGCTGCGTGGATACATATCAGGAATCATACAATGAAACTGAGTGAAATAGCGGAAAAAATCGGCGCACGCCTTACGAACGAGCAGGACGGTTCGCTGCATATCCATGGCATTAATGCACCTGAGGCTGCGGATGCACATACGATTACGTTTCTTTGCGGCAAAAAGCATTTGGAACGGGTGCGACAAAGCAAGGCGGGTGCGGTCATCACGTCACCGCAGATCCCTGTCGAAGGAAAAGCCTCTCTGGAAATAGACGATCCGTATACCGGTTATGCCCTCACGGCACAGCTTTTCGAAGAAAAAACACCCTGGTTCAAAGGGCAGGAGCGGGAGTATGCCTCGATACATCCAGATGCAACCATAGACGAATCGGTATGCATAGGCCCGGGCGCGGTTGTCGGTCCGCATGTTAAAATAGGTGCATATACATCTGTAGGGGCACGGAGTGTAATAGAAAACAACGTAGTTATCGGTGAAGGCTGCAGAATAGATCAGGGCGTTGTAATTGGCCACGATTGTGTCCTTGGTAACAATATTATCATAGAGTCGAACACCGTGATCGGCAGCAACGGCTTTGGTAATGCACGCCATGAGAATCGCTTTGTCCGCATTCCTTCATTCGGCAATGTCGAAATCGGGGACGATGTGTGGATCGGGGCGCTCGTTGCCGTGGACCGGGCATCATTTACCTCCACCCGTATCGCAAGAGGCACACGAATCGACAATATGGTTCACATCGCGCACAATGTCGAAGTCGGAGAAGATACGGCCATGGCAGCGCAGACCGGCATATCCGGCAGTACAAAAATCGGCGACCGGGTAATAATTGCGGGGCAGGTCGGCTTTGTCGGTCATATCAGCGTTCACGACGATGCTTTTATCGGAGCAAAAGCGGGAGTAAGCAAAGATGTTGCCCCGGCATCGCGTGTAACGGGCTATCCGGCGCGTGATTTTATGACCATGCGCAGGATCGAGGCCTCACAGGCGCAGCTTCCGGCAATGCTCAAAGAGATAAAAGATATGAAAAAACAACTGCAGCAGCTGCAGAGTCGTGTGGGAGGAGAAGACGGGGCATAACAGGACCGGAAGGTAAGAAGATTCAGCAGTACATTGTAATATGGATGGGTGCGGGGAAAGCGCTATCGGTAATGCCGGTTCAATATATGACATAACAAGGGGTTACACCAGATAAAGGAGGAACATGGAAGCACAAAAAACCATCAAAAAAGCGATGTCACTCACCGGTACGGGACTGCATTCAGGAGAAGAAGCGACCGTAACACTCTATCCTGCACCCGAAAACCATGGCATAAAGTTTGTACGCACCGATATAGAAAATGCGCCCGAGATCGAAGCGGATATCGACAATGTGGTCGATCTTGTCCGCGGGACGGCAATCGGTAAAAAGGAGATAAAACTCTTTTCAATAGAACACTGCATGTCGGCACTCAGTGGTATGGAGATCGACAACTGCAGAATCGAGGTGACAAAAGGTGAACTTCCGCTGCTTGACGGCAGCTCACTCCCTTATGTGGAGTTGATTAAGCAGGCGGGTATTCAGCAGCAGGAGGCGACGCGCAATTACATCACGGTCGACAAGCCCATACTGCTGTATCAGGACAACGACACTGCCTACAGCCTTTTCCCCGCGTCTCATTTCAATATGACACTTATGATAGATTACTCACACAAGCATCCCGTAGTGGGGGTGCAGCACACCACGCTGTTCAATCGGGGCGATTTTGAAAAGGAGTTCGCACCTGCACGTACCTTCTGTTTCCTGTCCGAAATCGAGATGCTTCGGGAAAAGGGACGCATAAAGGGAGGAAGTCTCGACAGTGCGGTGGTGGTGCAGGATATCGAGCTTACCGAGGAACATATTTCATATATAAGGCGTCTGTTCAATTATGACGGTCCGGTTACTCCCGGGAAAAACGGATTTCTCAATAACGAAAAGTTGCGCTTTTACAACGAACTGTGTCGACATAAAGCGGTCGACCTTATCGGTGATCTTTATCTGCTGGGTCGTCCTATCCAGGGGCACGTGCTTGCCGCCAAAACGAGCCACGAGAGCAACCATAAATTTGCACAGAAAATACGAAAATATATACGCAAAAAAGAAAAAGAGAAAAAAGAGCAGGGACTCGATATAAAAGAGGTGCTCAATATCCTGCCGCATCGCTACCCCTTTCTGCTTATTGATTCTGTCGAAGAAGTGGAGCCGGACAAACGCACCGTCGCCATTAAGAACGTTTCTATAAACGAACCATTTTTCCAGGGACATTTTCCCGGAGAACCGATTATGCCGGGTGTATTGCAGATCGAAGCAATGGCGCAGGCGGGTGGTATCATGGGGATGTACGGCAAAAAAATCGGTAAAGAAAAACGCATTGCATTCATGGGCGTTGACAATGCACGGTTCCGGGGCGCTGTCAGGCCCGGCGATACCCTGCGCATCGAGGTCAACGTGATAAAACGACGACGCAATACCATGCGCTTCAGCGGAAAATGCTTTGTGCACAACAATCTCGTATGCGAGGCTGAACTTCTCGCGATGCTCGGATAGGGATTTGAGCTAACAGCTATGAGTTAACAAGCAAACAACACTTCCTGGAAAGGATAAAACGTGCCGACCGAAATACACCCCACCGCAGTGATCGATTCGGATGCACAACTGGGCGAGAATACAACGGTAGGACCGTATGCGGTCATCGAGCGCAATACGGCTATCGGTGATAATTGCCGGATATACGCGCATGCGATGATTGCCTCCGGAACCAGGCTGGGCAGAGGATGCCGCGTCTTTCCCAATGCGGTACTCGGAATGATCCCGCAGGATCTCAAATTCGAGGGGGAGGATTCGCTTCTCGAGGTAGGGGAGAATACAACCATACGCGAATGCTGTACACTCAACCGTGGAACCAACGCGTCCGGCACAACCAGGGTCGGGAACAACTGCCTTCTTATGGCCTACTCACATATTGCACATGATTGTGTGGTGGGCGACAATGTGGTAATAGCAAACAGCCTCGCCATGGCAGGACATGTGACGGTAGCGCACGATGTGTTCATCGGGGGAGATGTCGCGATTCATCAATTCTGTACCATAGGCGAGTATGCCACACTCGGTGCAAAAGTGTATGTCTCAAACGACGTGGTGCCGTATGCCCTGGTAGCCGATTCACCGCCAAAGGTCAAGGGAATCAATTCCATCGGACTGACACGAAAAGGTTTCAGTGAATCGCAGCGGCGAAGCATAAAACGCGCCTACCGAATACTGTTTCGGCAGGGTCTCAAACTCGACGAGGCGTGTGATACGCTGAAAAAAGAGTACGATGGTAATGCCCAGGTTGAGGCACTCGTTTCATTTGCAACGCAGAGCTCGCGCGGGCTGCTGCGCATGTAGCGACGGTTTCTTACCAGGGGTAATTGGTGAGTTCGTAAAAGTAGGATAACGGATCTTCGTTGTTTTTTGAAAAAGATGCGCGGGATATGAGTTTGTCGAATGCGAGTCCTTCGCATGTCGGGATAAATCCGTGCACCGGGATGTCCAGCTCCTCGACAGAGTGCAGAGGGGTGGTTTCGAAATAGGCTGCAAGGCACTCAAACAGCGTTCGGTTATTTGCTCCGCCGCCGCCGACCCACACACTTACCCCGAGTCCTTTCGGGTAGAGCTCTTCCTTGAAATATCTGAAAATCGTATAGGCGGTGAATGCAGTAATTGTCGCCATGGCATCGTGTTGGCTCAGTTTATTCACGCATTTTGTGTGGATGAGAGGCAGCAGCTGTGACGGCGTGAGCCGTGTACCGCACTTTTTCTGGATGGTTTTCAGCCTGCGATGCAGCTGGACGACGCAGTCGGTATTTACCTCTCCGGCGCCTGCAGTATCGCCGTCACGATCGATTCCCTGTGCTATGCCGATTTTGTGGGCGAAGGCGTTTATACAGCATGTTCCCGGACCTGCATCAAAATCGTGCAGCAGCGCATCTTCATTCCTGCTGCAGGTAAGCACACGGGAAATAAGACCCAGATTGACGTATACAACAATTTCTTCACTACACCGACGTGCCAGTGTACGTATCCCATCGGCAACCGGGATATCGTTAAAATGCGTTGTCGGGGTGGTACCGCCAAGTACGGGTGCCTGTATTTGACGCGCCACCATCCATGGACGGCCCAGCTCACAACGCCACGGCGTATTGACGTGTATCTCTTCCTCCCATAACGAGAGCTTGTTCATAAGCACAATATCGACAGTTCGTATCATACCGGGAGAATTATCGAGCAGCCCGCGAGCGCACTCTGCAAAAAGCCGTGAGATATAATAATCGGCCGCCGCCATGTCACGCAGCGTGGCCCTGGTCTCTTTTTCCTGCTGGATGTGAAGAAGATATGAAAAAAGATCGGCATGATTGCTGTCGTAGGGATAAAATGCACTGGAGAGAATGCGCCACGAATCTGCATTATGATTGGTTTCGATGAATACACCCTGCACACCGCTGTGCTGACGCCCTGCCGAAAGCACCATAATTCGTCGACGGTTTTTTCTGCGGATTTTTTTCAGCACTCTATGCATGAAGCTTATTTCCTGTTGACAAAAGAGTGTTCAATTTCGATACGATCGATATCTGAACTAAGCGCCTATTGTAAAGAAAAAGCACTGCTGTCGACTTCTTGTCGCCTCCTCGCGTAGAAAAGAGCCGATGGGGTTCAGCTTGATTTGAAGCCATACCACTGGCATAACAAACAGAAGAGGATACCTGATCACTCGTTTCAGGTAAAATATATATTGTCCGTTTTTGTATGTATAATAAAGTTGCAGCGTGGATTGCCCATATTGTAATTTGTTTGTCACAGTGTGGGCTTGCTTTAAGCATGTACCTCATTACATCTAAAGCAGCTGTGTGTAAGGAAGAGCAAAAAGCTAGTGCTGCATATAATTTTACAACCTTTAGCGCTAAGGACCCCTTATCATGCGTAATGGAAACCTCGTTTGGGATTCAATTATCATTGACTCCTCACCTCCTGTAAAGAACCTCGCAAGTTGTGTAGTAGCTGATATTATGGGGAATGGCCTCCCCGAAATAGTGACCGGAGGATATGGGCATTTATTGTGGTATTCGCTTTTAACCCATGAACGCGGAATTATCGGAGATGGTGAATTCGGTGTGGGACTTGCCGCGCATGATATCGATAACGACGGCATCGTGGAAATATGTGCGGGAGTTAAAACAGTGGGCTCTTCATCGTGGTCATTGCGCTGGTATACACCATGTGCGGATACCCGTTCCTCCTGGCAGAGTCATCTCGTAGACCCTCTTTGTAACGGTCATGCGCATGACATCGTGTTTTTTGATATCGATAACGACGGTATCGTTGAAATAATAGCCAATGCAGCCTATTGCCCTCTACCCGGACTCTATATATACAAGCCTCGGGCAGATGTTACCGAGGTATGGGACAAATATACAGTATCCGAAGGGATCTTTAGCGAAGGTATATCCATTGCGGATGTAACCGGTGACGGGGCATGGGAAATTGTGCACGGCCCCGACTATTACACTCAACCCCCCGGCGGTCCGTTGAACCATGACTGGAATCGTCACGTGTATGCAGAGGGGTTCCGGGAGATGTCACGCACGGCTTGTGTTGACATTACCGGGAACGGTCGTCCCGATATCGTTATAGTGGAATCCGAGTATCCTGATGGACGCATGGCGTGGTACGAAAACCGTATTGACGAAGGTTCAACTGCTAAATTAGTTGCACATCCAATGGACTCCTCCCTCAATTTTGCACATTCACTGCAGGCGTGGAAAGATGGTCATCACGTACACGTGTTTTGTGCTGAAATGGCTGCAGGGGGGTGGTCCGCTCCGTATAACTTCAACGCAAGGATAATGAAGTATACTACTGAAAACAAAGGCACGGAATGGGATAAAAAATTCATCCGCCAAGGTGAGGGGTCTCATCAGGCGATAATGTGCGATATCGATGACGACGGGGAGCGTGAAGTTGTCAGTAAAATATGGGGCAACACACGGCATAAACCAAAACTGGAGATAATCAAAAAACAAAATAAAAGCTCCTGTTTTCATGGTTACAGACATATATTTCTTGACCGTGACAAACCATATGCAGGAACTGATATTGTGAGCGCGGATATAGACGGGGACGGTTTCAATGAGGTGGTGTGCGGCAAATGGTGGTATAGGACTCATCAGCAAAAGCGACACGAAATACCGGGGATCCTTCAGGTTATTTGCGCTGCCGATATTGACGGGGACGGTCGCGACGAACTGATTGCCACGACCACTGCAGTGGGCACCGATCCTTCTGAATCGGACACCACATTAACCAACAATTTCTGCTGGGCCAAAGCAATCGATCCGCACAATGATGAATGGGAGGTAATCCATTTTGGTCAGGGCTGCGGAGACTGGCCTCACGGAAGTCTTGTCACCGATCTTCGTGGGGACGGGACCCTTGTATTTGCCGCATCGTATCACAGCGCACACGCAAAAAAAGAGAAAGAGAACCCGCATTATCCTGAAATATTTGAAATTCCGGAGGACCTGCATAACACTCCTTGGAAAAAACAGGTGCTGGCGCAGATTGACTACGGTGAAGAGATGGTCGCGTGCGACATAAACGGAAACGGATTGAACGACATTGTCGCCGGACCATGGGTGCTTGAAAATAAAGGTGGATACAGGTTTTCTGTTCATAAGCTGGTGGATGATTTTTACCCCGCCCGTGTCGCTGTGGTCGATATAAACGGTAACGGAAAGTATGATATAGTGATAGGGGAGGAGGTTCTCGATTTTGCCAATAGAACCACTCCCTGGTCGAGGCTGGCGTGGCTGGAACATCCACAGAACCCGTGGAAGCAGAAGTGGGAAATTCATGTAATAGACAAAATGCGATGCCCGCATTCGGTTGCCGCGGTCGATATGGACGGAGACGGAAACGCTGAAATTATATGCGGCGAACACGACCCGTTCGCACCGTATCGCAGCAGATGTCGTCTGTGGGTATACAAAAAAGCGGATGCCGGGGCACGCACATGGATTCAGTATATGATCGACGATCGATTTGAGCATCATGACGGTGCACAACCGATCACCTTACCGACCGGAAAAATGGGAATCATGAGCCACGGGTGGAAAGACTGCAAGTACGTACATCTGTGGGTTCCGGGATCAGAAGCCTTCTAAAAAAAGTCCATACCCCTAAATGCTATGGAGCCAACGACTGCTACGTATGCAGGCTGATAGCGGAGCGACTTCATTTCTCCAGCCTGATATTCTTACTGCTTTGTTTCGATGCGGTGCATACGCACGCGTGTACGTATGTCGATGGTGTCCTTTACCCTGACCGATCCCAGCAGCAGTGTGGGAGGTTCGAGCCGGTACGCGGATAGCGATACGCTGAAATCGGCATGAAAACCGAGGCTGTCATCGTCTGCGAAAAAACCGGACGACACTGCCTTAATGATGCGGGTACTATTGCGTATCTTCAACCTGAAACGAAATTCAGTCGGTTTTTGTGTGCCTTTCCTAATGTTGAGAAATGCGGAATGATTGAGCATGCCTGCAATAACCGGGAATTTTTCCGCTTCGAGTGTGGAATGCATGTTTTCGTTCAATGCATTATTGGGTGTGGCGAGGCTTTCGGCATATACCTCGATGCGTGTAACCGTTGATGTGTCGGCTGCACTGGTGTCCGATGCGGTTTGATACTCAAATGGTTCGCTGACGGCACGACCCCGAAAATCATGGAATGTTGAATAGCCGTGAAACGAAATCTGTACCACGCCCCGGTATACAGAATGGTATACGGAGTCGGATTCTGGCGCTTGTGTTGAGAGTTCTGCATGCACAACTGCGGGACGCAGACCCAATATGGTGGTATACAGTAAAAAAATAAGTATGAGACTTTTAATTTTCATATCATTCCTTTCACAGGGTAAAAAATAGGCTCTGCGCGCACGATTAATTATTTTTTTCGTAACTACCGGAACCGAGCGTTGTTGCACATCCAATATGGTGCGATCCGCACCGCAATCAGAGCTACCATATGGCACTCTCAACCATCGAACTGCGTTGGTTTTTTACTGCAGAACTGCACGAATCGGTTGAATCGTGGTTTAAATCGACAAAACCATGGGCTGGGGACTACGATGCACAACGCTTACAATGGCCTCCGAAGTGGCGCGATGATACGTATCTGCACGTGGGTGGCCATCCCGACATGGGAATAAAGCTGCGTGGTGCGCCGTCGCAACGCGCATCACGCACACGAATCGACATTAAGGGGAGGACTGCCCGACTCGGTGAACTCCGTATAAATGAACAATTGTTCGGGTGCCCGGAAATGTGGACCAAATGGTCGTATGTCGGCGATACGCTTGCACGGCTGCTTTCGGGAGAAAAAACTCCACTGTTTATCACTGTGCGGAAAAAACGTCTCCTTCGGCGTCTCAGCCTTGATGCATTTGCCAATGCACGCGAAATCACCTCGCAGGAAAGCCCGATGGAGCGTGGCATCCACATCGAACTCACACAGATCGAATGCGGGGATATACGTGCATGGACACTTGGGTTCGAAGCCTTTCCCGCCGATCATAATATGCTCGATGCATTCTGGCGGAATGTACGCGTATTTCTTCGTTCGTATCACAATACAGAACTCAACGCAGAAATGTCGATGGGGTATCCTGCGTGGATAGAAAGGGTGGTGAGGTAATTAATAAAAAACAGGGGACGGTGGCTTTTTATATTTTTAAGAATTACCACAATAGCTCGTGCAGCAGTTGAAGGCTGTATTGTAACTAATAATATATTAAGTGGTTACGGCGGCGTGGCGAGGTCGGAAAAGCCGTCGTTTTCAGGTCATGGAAGATGGAAGGCAGGGCACACTATTGCTCTCTTAAAAATATAAAAAGCCACCGTCCCCTCATTTCCGTCCCCCTCATTTCCCCTCATTCTCATATTCTTTTTCTGCCAATATGCAGCGGAAACGTATCCGCCTTATCGTTAGTCCTAATGCGTGTTAAAACTCAGGCTATATCCGGGCAGAACCAGTGTGTCACCGTTCATATAGCAGTGGATATAGTATTTTCCTGCGTCTGCGACCGTGTATTCGAATCTGCATATTGCGGATGTGTCTGAGGACGATGCAAGCGCTCTGGAGCGCAGGCTTTGGTTTATCAAGCTGATACGAAACCCGGAAGTACGATTCTCTCCAAGGTCAGCTTCCACGATCAGTGAGTCCCCGGCCGACAGGGAACATGAAAACCAGTCATCATCGTATAGCGCGAGCTGGTCATAGGTCCCGGGTAAAAGTGCGAAGGCGGCTTGTGCGGAGTCGTTCTCTTCCAGGGTGTCGTCCGAAAACGTGGTGGAGGTGAGCTGCAATGTGTAGGGTACTACCGCAGGATGAATGAAATCACGGTTAAAATCGGACCAGCCGCTCAGGGAGGGTTTGGTATATACTTCGATAAAGATGGTGCTCTCTTTATCGAATGCTACGGTATGATCATAGGAGGTATCGAGCGCATCGAACGTGGAAATCCACAGATCATCAGGATTTTTAAAGATACGTATCTGCGCGGCATACCGGGTACGGTCGAAAGAGACCGGTTCGTATCGCGTGTGCAGATGCACTTGCGTATATGCCGGCACCTCGAGTCGATAGTAATCACGATTCTTGAGAACGAGTAACAAAGAGTCGTGCGTACCGGTGGTTATAGCTGCGGCATGTGTCATAGAATCGTTCTCCTCATATCTGTCGTCAGATACTGAAAACGGGGAGAAAACGGTCTGCAGGGAATAGCGGACCACAGCATCCGAAGTGTCCCATGTACCGGGATTGAACCGGGAAATGCTCACCACAAACGAGTCCTGTCGCAGACTTGTAACTCTTTTGCGCAGGCTCCTCCCCCAGACAACCGCATTCCCCTTATTTTCGACAGATATGTTGATTTTTGAAAGGTCGGAGACCTCTTCCGGGGTAAATATTACAGATGTCGTACCTGCTGAATCGGGGACCGTAATACGGTAATAGTCGTTATCATCGCCCACAAGACGGAGGCTGTCGTATGCAGCATAGGATAGCGGGGCTGCATTTTTTGCAGTATCGTTCTCTTCGAAGCGGTCGTCCATTTTCTGTGTGGAAATGTGACTGTAAGAGAGCGTATAGGAAAAAACATGGTCGAGAGTCGGCCGGGTGGATGTGATTCGTATATAATAAGTTCCCGGTCTTTCTATGATTCGATTGATACGCTTTTGTCCCGATCCTGAGCCGGATTCAATATATGAGCCTATGGAATCGTAAAGTGCGAGACTCAGGTGGGCGGTTATATATGATAAAAATTCATGCGGAGTATAGTCGATTCCAACCGCGAGCTGGCCTTTGGACTCGATCGTGAGCCGATACCAGTCGATATCGTAATTCGACGCATTGAGATCGTCGTAGGTGCCGGGTTCCAGCGGTGTGGCCATCGAAATGGTATCGTTGGGCTCCAAACTGTCGCCGCCGGTTTGGGTCGTAATTTCGACATCAACCGAGTATGGGATGATATGACCGCTCGTATCTCCCTGCAGTATGGTAAGATTGTAGGAATAGGGGAGCACGAGAAGATAGTACGTCCCCGGTGCCTGGCTTGTGTAAGAGATACGCAAGGGAGCTTCCGAATATTCGTGTTCGAGCCGGTGCCCGGAGGAATCCTTGTATAATGCAGCGGATAGCCTCTGTGATGAAGTACCCTGACAGTCGATTGTCAGATCAAGGATTTGTGTACCTTCCGGTACGTCGATTGCATACCAGTCACTGTCATCGGGCGCAACGATGCGCAAGGAATCGTACGATGCCGCGCTCATTGAAGCTGCAGTTTCCCGACGGTTGTTGGGTTCGAAGCGATCATTGTCACCGCTGACCTGCACTATATCCGCATTTCTGATATCAAGCAAAAGCGTATACGGCCCCGACGCCTTCGCATCGTAGGCAGCCACATATACACATAGGGTATCGTCCACGACAGGAGCCCGTATAAGAGTAAGAGTATCGGACGAGGATGTGGTATTGGCTACGAGTGATCCGTGCCTGTTGTAAAGCCTGAAGCTGTACCTGTTGCCCGAAAAGTATGAATGCGCCAGCCTGGCGATCAGCGTATCACCGCGCGAGACGGGTACGCGGGCGCAATCGACATCGTACAATACGCGGTCGGTAAACCCGGTAGATGATACGAAGGTGGTAACATCGCTACACGCATCGTCTTCTTCGAATGTATCGTCGGCAAGACGTTGTCTTTTGATACGCAGCGCATAATAGATCGAATCGGGCATAGCGTAGCCTGCGATACGTATATAAAGTGTCTCGGGAGATGGGGTGGTTACCACAATGCTGTCGGGTGAGGAGAACGTCATATCGGTGTAGTTGCGTCCCGACTGTGTAGATGCGCCATTGTCCTGTAATACCTGTATATAAAGTCCCCTGCACGAATCGGTGTTTTGTGCAGAGGTAAAGAGCGATATCACGATCTTTTCCTGTGAATCCGTAACAACATAAAACCAGTCCAGATCACCCGGCACATATACAAGGTGGTCATCAGCGCCTTCTGTCACCAGTATCGCACTATCCGCGATGTTATTGGGTTCATATTCATCGTTGGATGCAGGGGTGGTGCTGTCCACCGAGATGAAGCCGTTACCGTTGCCGCCTCCCGCAGAGGTTGTATCCCCACAATGAAGCAACCATACAAACAGGCACAGCGGCATACAAAACAATGTGACGCATTCGAATGTCCGTCTGCGTTTCTTCCGGGCATTGTTGCACACACAGCCGTGTGTAAAGGAGTTCATGTGCCGATCCTTTCAGCCAGAGTAGTCTACTTTGGGACATACCTGGGATGCGTTTCAGGCATATACGCCTATTCCAGATAGATGCGTTTTGAATAAGAGGCGCGGTTTGTATGAACAACGACGGTATAAATACCGCTGCCGATGATTTTACGCGAGATAGCGGAAGGAGTAAGCTCGATGGTACGCACCTTGGATGTAAGAGAATACGACGACGTAGTATGTCTTGAATAGAGACGCGCACAGAGCCTTCCGGAGAGCGTATACGCATTAATGCGCACATCGGAATTTGTGCCTGCAGCAAGAGTAATCCTGAAACTGCCGCCTTCGGTTTGCTCAATTAAAACGGGTGTCGCCCGTTTTTTTCTTTCAGCGGGCGCGGCGATCGCACGGCTTATACCGGTTTTTCTCATGTAGACACCATCTCCCGAAGTGACCACCCATTGACGCCCCTGCCTATCAAAGCAGATACTGTTGATAGACGCTCCTCTAAACGGCGAATTGTCCGGACCGTAGAATGTCATTTCTCCGTTGTTGTATTCTATTAGACTCCATGTCAGGTCCGAATTGATTACACTGTTATAAACACCTGCCCATACCGATCCGTCGGCGCCCGTACCAATATCCTTTACATACGAGCTGCGCGATACATACTGAGTGTCGACCCAGCTGTAGCCGTCAAAATGCATAAGGCCGCCTTTGTTGAATGAAGGGCTTGTCTGCCCCCCTGCCCATACATCTCCTGCAGCGTCAACTTCGATATCGTAAATGTTGTCAACCGGCAATCCGATATTGGCGTTGTGCACGAGCCACCCACCGTCAATAATCTGTACCAGCCCGTTTTCGGAAAAACGGTAGCTTCCCCCGCCAATCCAGATATTGCCCGATGCATCACGGGCGATATCTCTCACGTTATTATGGGGCAAATCGGAATTCGTGGTGTCAAACACACTCCAGACTCCGTCAGGATTTGTCGCCACACCGCGGCTGGTTCCTATCCACAGGGTTCCATCCTGCTGCTTCAGTATGCTGTTTACCCTTGCGTTTGATGGTAATCCTGCATCATCCAGCGGGAATTCGCGCCACCCGTACGCATCTTTTGTTACCAGTGAGTAATAGGTCGAATATCCCCGGCTATACTGAGTGCGCGCCCAGATATGCCCGTCCGGATCCTCATACAGCATCGAAACCCCTTTTCCGTCAAACACAGGATCGTTTACCGGCTCGAACGCGCCGTCCGAATACGTGCACAGGCCTTGTGACCAGCCGAACCACACATTACCTTTTGAATCGCCCATCACATCCCATATGGTGTTTCCGGGGAGCCCCGTGCCTGAGTATGAGTGTAAAATCCACGAAGAGGAACGACGCTGATACAGAGTTTTTGAAGTACCACACCATATGGCTCCGTCGCTATCTTCGAATACCACATAGATATACGTACCGGACAAGCCACGTGTGCGCCACTGTGCCCCGTCCCAGGAACCCATCCCGTCATTAGTCGCAAGCCAGAGAGTTCCGTCATCCCCATAGCGCATATCGTTTACTTTGTTACTCAACACAGAAAGGTCGTTACCGTCATACACGGTAACCGTCCCTTCCGAATGATGCACGAGACCTCCTTCACCGCAGGTAATAAAACATTGCGCCGCATTTATCCACTGGCTGCCGTCGGGTGCAACCACGATGCTCCAGATCGGATCGGCCGGCAGTCTCGGGTTGAGTGACGTATCGATTGTTTCGTATTCAGGGGCCTGCAGCACTCCCAGACCGCCATAGGTGCCCGTCATGATATTGCCGCTGCTGTCAATAGCCAGGCAGTTAACTGCATTACTCGGAAGTGCCGAGTTGGCATGGGTGAAGATACGTGTGCCCGTATCCGCCATCATCACCAGTCCGCCGTTCCAGGTCCCGATCCATTTTCTGTTATCTGCATCGACGATAATAGATTTGATGCGTGCATAGGAAACGTCGGAAGGAATGTCCGAATTCGTATGATCGAGCAGTTCCCAGTTGCGGCCGTCGAACCGGATCAGGCCGCTTTTCGTACCAAGCCATTTTATACCGTTCGTATCAACGGCTACCGCTTCGATTCCCGGATCGGTTATCCCGCTGTTGACGTGATCCCAGAAACGGTAGGTGCTGTCACTTCGGGTGAATGCGATAAGACCAACGTCTGTCCCTATCCATAATGTGTCGTTCTCCTGTGCAATGGCGTTTACATTCGAGAGCGCAACGAACCGGGTCCATTCATATGCGCTAAGGGGCGTGAGAAACCCTATAAATAGCATCATGATTGTACACACAATGCTATCCGTGCGCCGGTTTCGTGTGGTGTCGTTGTTCCTCATACAACCCAGATCCCTTTATAATGTGGTTAGGGGCTATTGTCTCGGGCCCGCATAACAGTTTTTTGTATTCATAAAGTAAAATAGTTTTTTGTGCTGAATCGTGATTGAATGCGGATACTATATTGTAAAAACGACACATCTATTGCGTTAAACTGCTTCACTACCGCACTGAAGGACATACCGTATGCATTATACCTTTCATTTCAATCGACTATTCCTGACAGCTATCATCGCATTCACCGTCTGCAATGCAGCCGGGACAAGCGGGTTCTCTGCAGGCGTGCATCTCATGGCAGGGGTGCGGTATGATGACATGCGCATGTGTGTCTCCACACCTTCGGGGACAAAGGGCGGCCCAGTGGGGGATGTAATGTTCGATCTGCGGCGCCGTCTGAATGAGCGATCGGCTGTGGCACTCAATCTGCCTGTAATGCGGCCCCTGCTTTTTGCGGCTGCCTTCCAAATGCTGCAGTTTGAACCAGCGGTTACGTATGAATACCGTTTGGGGTCCGGGCAGAGACGGGCTGTTGCAGGACCCGGCATTGGGATGAGTTTTCACTATGGCCCTGACTTTAAATCCAATCTCGAAAATCGGGGTGAAGATTTTTTTGCCGCAGGTCCCATGGTGAACCTGCTGCTGGGAATCGAATTCGAAAAATCGCCCGCCTCACGCACTATCGCAGGTCTGCGACTCTTCTACACGCCGCTTTTTTCAGCACGGAGGCGGCCCGGTACCGTGTTCGGCGCTGCACTGGAAGGTCATCTCGTGTTTTGATTTTTTATGCGGTTCATAACACAGGATTGCGCCATATATTGTAAGAATTGAACATTATGATACGTATATTGATCCTTACAGTCATTTACCTTTCTCGCGCAGCTATTGCAGACACCGGTGACTGGGGGTACGGAGACTGGATTGACAATTACCCCGGTTTCCCTTCCATAAAAGAGCGCAGGATGCTTGTACTTGTCAATGCGTGCAGATGCGCTCCGCGCCAATACCGTGATGCCTGTCTGGTGCCGTATAATCCCGGGGCCGGTGATATACTTACACAGCAGTATTATCCGTCGGTTCCCCAGGTTTACTGGCACATCGACCTTAACAGGGCAGCAAGGGCTCACAGTATCGATATGGCAGACAATATCGGTTTATCGCATAATTCCAGCGATGGAACCTCTGCCGGGGATCGTATCCGAACGTATTATGAAAATGCAGGCGGGTGGGGAGAAAACGTCGCGTCGGGAAACGAGGATGCCGCATCCACCATGCGGCAGTGGCTTCTTGACATTACCGATTACGGTACACAGAGACCGGCAGCCGACAATTCGGGCAGCGACGGACACAGAAAAAATATCATGAATGCCTCGTATGGTGAGATGGGTGCAGGCTATGCATACGGCTCGAAACAATACCGTCACTTCTGGACTCTTGACTGCGCACGAGCAGGGACGCAATATACAACGCCCATAACCGGCGGGTGCCATTTTTTGCGCAATGATTCCATCCTGTTTATGGCGGGTTTCATGGACACACTTTCTGATGGTCCTGATTCGAGCCTGGTCTATATCCAGGGACAAAAATATGAGATGCATTGTAAATTCGGGTCTCGAGCCAACGGCGTTTACGTACGTAGATTGCCTGCGGCATCTATGTGCAGGGAATATTTTTTTTCTTTTGCGGATTCTCAAAGCGGGCATACGCGATATCCGGCACACGGAAACCTTAAAACCAAAGGCGAGGGGCAATGTGACAGCGGATACACGCCAGAACCGTCACCCGCTATCGCAGCGTTTGATTCTCCGGTCGCCGGGTGTGCGACCATCGATATGTTGTTTCAGCGAACCAGCGAACTACAGTGGAAACTAACCCTGCCCCGCCACGCATACGATGCCCGCAGGTTAGTCGTTATCGATTGCAACGGAGCAGTGCGCTATAGCCGGAATATTGACACTAAACCGCAGCAGCTGCGCATCGAATTGCCGGGTGCGCAGGGTTTTTTTCTTGTGGGATTATATAACCGCGACGAACACTTTTCCATTCTCGGGCGTATACTGCTCATGCAGTAGTCTGTTACGAATAGGCATTTACACATGATGGACGCAATATCATTGATATCCCATGGGCAGAGTAGATATAATTGCGGTAACCAGTGACCCTGCTGCTGTGTAGACGCTGGATTCGATTCGTTACGACACCTGCAGACGCATTTTGCGTACCTCAGGCAAGAGACGATACAAACCAGGTAAGGGCAGAGTTGTTTGTCTCCCATATCGTATTTTAAGGCATAATGAAGTGGCCTGAGTAATGTAGAAAGGCCCACTTAGGCACCTCCTCACCTGTTCCACTTGTATCCGGTGGATGAACGGATACCCCGGTCATTATGCAATCTGCACTTGTGCTTCTTTCTGGTGGCCAGGATTCCACCACCGCGCTGTACTGGGCACTGCATAATTTCGGCGGCAACAAATACGTGGATACACTTACCTTTGATTATGCCCAGCGACATCGCATCGAACTCGAATCAGCAGTGACCATTTCGCAGCACGCCGGTGTGACACATTCGCAGCTGCCGATAGACACCTTTGCGGCACTTGGAGGCAACGCGCTCAATTCATCCGAGATATCAGTATCGGACAGTGAGGACGAAGGACTGCCATCGACCTTTGTCCCCGGACGAAACGTGATATTCGCTACATTCGCCGCAGCATACGCATACCGCAAAGGAATACGCGATATTGTACTCGGCGTATCGCAGACCGACTATTCGGGTTATCCCGACTGCCGTGCCGACACCCTGCATTCATTAGAACGAACCCTGCGGCTGGGATTGGAGTACCGTGTGACACTGCATACCCCGCTTATGTACAAAACAAAAGCGCAAACCGTCGAAATGATGAAAGAATACGGAAAACTCGAAGAGCTCGCCCGGACGCATACATGCTATCAGGGCACATTTCCGCCCTGTGGTGAATGCGCGGCCTGCAGACTCAGGGCACAGGGGTTTGAAGAGGCGGGATGCGAGGATCCGCTGATACAAAGGGCGCAGAAAAGCTAGTCTCGTTTATTGCATGTACGGTAATGTACCCGAATGATTCTGTGTGGAATACGGCGGCCCAAAATACCCGACACGTATACCGGTACTTCCCACTTGATAATCGGCTAAATTTCGTTTATATAAAGTGGTTTGAAGCCCCTGTACGGAGCTTCCTTGTAATTCATGAGAATGATTTCGGTGCGTTTGTGCTGTTCGATATTGATGATCATGCGGTCGATAAAATTGCGTGAAATAAACAGCCCACGGCCATGTGATTCATACAGTGCATCCGGTGCGGATCCCTCACGCGCTTTGACCTGGCGGGTAAGCCAGTAAAGCACATCGTTTTTGTTGAGCTTGCCTCCGTAATCGGTAATCGATATGCCGTATTTTTCATTGTCGACCGCGTATTCGACCTGTACGCCGTGTTCTTCGGGAAGCTCGAAGTCATAATCCCAGCTATCTCTTTCGGTAGGGGATTGCGTCGTGGCACCGTAAAAAAGCGCGTTTACAAGCATTTCGTAGAGTACGAGTTTGAATTTGGAGTTATGAGCGTTCTGGGGCAGATAGCTCATGATATGGCTTACATCTTCCTCGATATTATGCGGTGAGGTGATACGACCGAACACCACGGGCTGGGTTGAAAAGTGTTTCGATATGCCGAAGATATCGCGCGCAAGGAGCGTGTAGACAAGGCGTGACAGTTCATCGGTGTTTATCGGCGTGGTTTTGGCAAAGATATTCTCTACGCTGTGCTTCATGGCGATTTCGAGGTAATCCTCGGTATTGTAAGCAGTCATTAGAACCCGGATGATCGAAGGGTAGGACTCCCGGACTTTGTCAAGCAGTTCATACCCCTTCATACCCGGCATGTTTATATCGGTGAGAATCAGATCGATCTTTTGAGAAGGGAGTAATTCGTCAAGGGCCTGCTGCGCGTGTTCCGCTTTATACACAGAGTAGCCTTCTTCCTGCAGAAATTCGGCAATGTATTCACGCATGAGTTCTTCATCTTCCACAACAAGTATCGAATTTCGCCGCATTGACATTCACTACACTCCGTTTATGTATTTTAAGGGGCGGTATATTGGCAAATTTAAGCACCGGATCATCACAATGACAAGAGCTTCTCTCGTGCAGCGTATGCGAGCACGTGTTCCCGGATTATGGTTATGCGCCGGCTTCCCCGCGTTCGTTGTATGGATTGGTATTTCCATGGGTTTGTGCGCCGGACTGCATCTGCAGTATGAGTTTTCATCAGAATTATACAGTAAAGTAGTTCGCATGACAACCCTGGGGGCGATCACTGCGACTATTTTTATGCGCCGCGGATGGCTGCGATGTCTATTGGCACTGATTGCCGGACTTACACTCGGTATCGGCGCCAATCAGCTCGATACCGCACGTATGGAACGTGCGCAGACCATATATGTATCCGATGCCCGTTATATCCTTTCCGGTAGTATTACAAATCATCCCGCTATATACAATGGCCGTACCGAATTCACGGTGGTCATTGATACGCTTCGGCTCGAATCCGACCGTACACCGTTATTCCGAAGCGGAACCGTATCGTGCGTTTCTTACAAGGCGACACCCCGAACCGCGCCGGGAAAGGGAGACCGTGTTGTGATGCAGGGAAACTATCGTTTCCCGCAACCGCGTATGAATCCGGGAGGCTGGAATGAACGTGCAGCTGCACTGGCGCGTCACGGGAGGGGCGGTTTCAGGATCGATTCCATGCTTCAGCATATCACTGCGGGAAGCTATGGTTCACGCATTACGCAGCGTATACGCGCATACACCGATACCGTACTTCTTTCTGCGATCGATGCGGATACACGGCATCTGCTTCGAGCCGCCTTCATGGGACAGCGAAGCGGCATTTCCTACTCATTGTCCCGGTGGTTCAAGGACGCAGGGCTCTTTCACCTGCTGGCAATATCCGGGCTCCATGTGGGCATCCTCACGGTATTCGTGCTTGCGCTGCTTTCACTCTGCCCGATCCCTGTTGCGGTCCGGAATATCATCACGGCAGGGATACTCTGGGCCTATCTATGGTTTGTGGGGTTTATCCCCTCACTTTTTCGAGCGACCTTAATGGCGACTGTTTTTTTGTGCGCCGCACTTGCGGGCAGGCGAAATACCGGAATCAATTCTCTGGGCCTGGCGGGGATCGTCTGGCTCTGCTTCTATCCAACGAGCATTCTCTCTCCCGGATACCAGCTCTCTTTTGGCGCAACTGCCGGTATTCTGCTGCTCACCCCGGTATTTAGCCTGGCAAAACACATAGTACACGGGGCGACACCTTTTTATAGCGCACTAAAACGAATCATTGATACCGCATCCGTATCGCTTGCCGCTTTTGCGGCGACATTGCCCGTTTTGCTCTTTCATTTCGGCAGCGCGTCTGCGGTAAGTCTGGTGAGTAACCTTTGTTCGGTTTTTATAATGACCCTCGCGATGTGGCTCTTTTTTGCCGGATTGAGCCTCTCCTGGCTGGTACCCCCGATCGGATCGCTCTGTGTGAATTTCTCTTCTCACGTACTGAACATACTTATTGCTGTGGCCCGTGTTATGGCCGATGCGCCGGGACATTCTTTTCGTACCGCCTGGCTGACACACCTGCCCTTTTTGTCTATTTATGTTTTGTTTTTTGCCGGTCTGGCAATGTGTTGCAAAAAACATCTCATGCAGTATGTCGCATGGTCGGCGCTGGTTCTTTTTTGTACGATACCGTTTGTGGCTCTAAAGAAAACCGGTGCTGACAACACATCGATACTGTTTTTTTCTCATGAGCGGTATGCCGTCAGCGCGATAGTCTGGCCCAATCGTTCCGCGTGGATAGTGTCGGAAGCAACTCCCAATCGATTTGGAGATGAATATCATTCCCTAATTGAACCCTGGCTCAGAAATGAACCCGGAGTGAGAATTACGGTACTGGTGCTGACCACGCCACAAATAAACCTGCACCATACGCTGCTTCCATACCTTGAGAACGGCAGGCTGCGGCATGTCATTACATGTGATTTTGAGCCATATGACAAAACATTCGGCTACATCAAAGCACTCTGTGGCGAATACGGAGTAAAAGTGCGCAATGTAAGAAAACCCACACGATTTTTGCCTCACGAGCGCTGCAGCTGTGAAATCGGCTACGTTCCGTCCGTCTCCCGGCTGTTTCGTCGGGGTGCCGTTGTACGTATCGCCGCACCGGGTCACTGTGTATGTATAGATTACGAGGCATGTACCGGCCCCGCACATGGTATGCCGCAGTGGGGGAGGGCATCTGCAGATGTCGTCAGGTTCAACAGGAGTACCACGACGGATGCCGGGGGAGCCAAACCCGTGGTGCGTGTCGCAAAAGCTGCGGTCGATTCAGATCATGTATCGGACAGCTACGATCTTCTGCAATACGGCGCACTTACATGCCATGTTATTCCCGGAAAAAAGATGCAGATTTCGTCGATGCAGCATGTTGTTAAATAAGTAATTAATATTGGGGACGGTGGCTTTTTATATTTTTAAGGTATGCCACGAAAAGCTCGATTATCAGTTGCCGGTTGTGTCTCCCATATAATGGCCCGGTGCATCGATGGACACCTTTTGTTTCGTGACGACGAAGATCGCGACCGTTTTTTGTCGTTACTGCGGATCTATGTGAACAAGACCGAGTGCAGATGCTATGCCTGGGCTCTTATGCCCAATCATTATCACCTGCTGCTTCGTCAGGGGTCCAATCACCTGTGGCAAATTATGAAGCCGCTCAATATGCGCTATGCGCAGTACCACGGCAAAAAATACGGACGCCGCGGACCGCTGTTTATGGATCGTTACAAGTCAATCATCACCCAGGATCAGAATTACATTCAGGAGCTTGTACGTTACATTCACCTTAACCCTTTGCGTGCCGGCATATGCCCGTCATTGCGGGCGTTGGAATCATATCCCTGGTGTGGTCATGGGGCCCTGGCGGGCAGACATCACAATAAATTCCAGGATACGGCTGCCGTTCTTACGCGGTTTGGCAAGCGAAGTGCAGCGGCACGAAACGCATACCGGCAATTTATTCAGGAAGGGAGTAATGCCGACAATCAGGAGCTTCTTCGTCTTGTCAGATCAAGCAATGCCGGGACAGAAAAGGGGCGCGAATCGCACCGGTGGGTTATCGGCGATCCCGAGTTTGTGCGGCGGGTTGTTCACCAATCACATGCGCAGCGTCTGCGACTTCAGGATGTCGACCAACGCAGGATGCTACTCGAAAAGACAAAGGTGTCGGTGTGCCGAGCCTGGAATGTGCCACCGGAGCTGCTGCATATTCGACACCGTGGCGGCTCTGTTTCCAAAGCACGAAAAGCCTTTTCATTTATCTGTAGAGAAAAACACGGCATGCCCACGAGTGCGATTGCGCACTATCTTCGCATCAGTCCCGGTGCCGCCTCGAATTTGTGTCGTGAAGGACGAAAATTCAGTGAAGATATCGAACGCTTAAAAATATAAAAAGCCACCGTCCCTCATTTTTTTTATAACAAAGCACCCCCTGTTGTATTTTTCTTTACATATTACGTGCGCCTTTATGCTCCACGTCCGCCCAGGAACAATCCGATGCAGTTTACAATTCACACATCGTTCGAACCTAAAGGTGACCAGCCTTCTGCAATCGATGCATTGTCACAGGGGGTAAGAGAGGATGCCGCGCATCAGACACTGCTTGGGGTGACCGGCTCAGGTAAGACATTCACCCTTGCCAAAGTGATCGAAGAGGTACAGCTTCCCACTCTCATCATTTCTCACAACAAGACACTTGCGGCGCAGCTTTACGAAGAGTTCAAGGAGTTTTTTCCCGAGAATGCGGTTGAGTATTTTGTTTCGTTTTACGACTATTATCAGCCGGAAGCCTATATCCCTTCTACTGACACCTACATAGAAAAAAGCTCCGATATCAATGAAGACATCGACCGGTTGCGGCTCAAGGCAACGAGCTCGCTGCTCTCGCGCCCCGATGTAATAGTGGTGGCCAGTGTCTCGTGTATTTACAATATCGGATCTCCCCAGCTTTATCGTGATGCAAGTTATACTCTTTCATGCGGTGATGAAGTCGACCGGGAGACCCTTCTTGAAAAGCTCGTAGGGATGCAGTATACCCGCAGTGACGACAGTTTTTCGCGCGCCACGTTCAGAGTGCGTGGTGACACGGTAGACGTATTCCCGGCATATGAAGAGACCGCACTCAGAATCGAGACATTTGGTGATGAAATCGAGCGGATATCGCGGATTCACCCGGTACGGGGGGCACCTTTGTACAGTCAGGAGAGCGTGACGATTTTTCCTGCAAAGCATTATGTGTCGACTGCGGTCCCTATCGACCAGGCAATCAAAGAGATAGAGAAAGAACTTAACGGACAGCTTGCAGTGTTTCGTGAAGAAGGCAAACTCGTAGAAGCACAGCGGCTTGAGCGACGTACACGCTACGATATGGAAATGTTGCAGGAAGTAGGCTATGTCACCGGCATCGAAAATTACTCCCGCATTCTCGACGGGCGTGAGCCCGGCAGCAGGCCGAGTTCGCTGATCGATTTTTTCACTCCGCCGTTTCTCACCATAATAGACGAATCGCACGTGACGGTACCGCAGATCGGCGGCATGTACAACGGAGACCGTGCAAGAAAGCAGACCCTTGTATCGCACGGGTTCCGGCTTCCCTGTGCGCTCGACAACCGTCCGCTTCGGTTCGAGGAGTTCGAACAAATGGTCGACAAAAGCATATACTCCTCGGCCACTCCCGCAGAGTATGAGATCAAAAAATGCGGGGGAGAAATCATCGAACAGGTGATACGCCCCACCGGTCTGGTCGATCCGCCCATAACCCTGCGGCCCGCACAGGGTCAGGTCGACGATCTGGTTGACGAATTGCGCCGCACCGTGGAACGCAATGAACGCGCCCTCGTGGTGACACTCACCAAAAAGATGGCGGAAGATCTTTCGCAGTATCTCTCCGAGCTTCGGTTCAACACCGAGTATCTTCATTCTGAAATCGACACGCTCCAGCGTTCGGCATTGATACGCTCATTCAGAAAAGGAGAGTTCGACATTCTGATCGGCATCAACCTGCTGCGCGAGGGACTCGATCTGCCCGAAGTCTCACTGGTCGCAATTCTCGATGCGGACAAGGAAGGGTTTTTGCGCTCGACGCGTTCCCTGATTCAGATTGCGGGGCGTGCCGCACGTAACGTAAACGGCACGATCGTGCTCTACGCGGATACACGTACCGGTTCGATCGCACGCGCGGTAGAGGAGAGTGAACGAAGACGCGCGAAGCAGCTTGCGTATAACGAACAATACGGGATTGTTCCACAAACGGTTACGTCTGAAATAAAGGATACTCTGGGAGAATACAAGACCTCTCTTGACGAGGCCCGACACGAAGAGGCGCAGCTTAAAGAGGAAGCCGCACTGTATGGGGACACATCACTGTCGGATGAAGAACGTATCCGGAAACTGGAGCATGAGATGCATATGGCGGCGGAACGTCTTGAATTCGAAAAAGCGGCCGGATTACGCGACATGCTTGCTGCGGTGAAAGGGGAATCATGACTCGTGACGAAGCATTGAACGCGATTCAGTCACAAAAAGCAGGGGAGTATTCTGCGGGGATGAAAGCTTTGCAGGAACACGGTCTGCTCAAAGACCTTCCCAAAGTGACGCCGTTTACAAAAAGTCCGAACGAATCGGTCAGAAAAAAGGCGCAGGATACCGCGTGCGCCCTGATCCGGAAAAACCTCGTACAGCACTTTCACGAACTCGTTCCTGAGGTGCGGCAGAAACTCGCCACACTCATGGGCTCTCTCGATCCTGCAATCGTAGACCGGATAAGCAAAGACGTTTACAGCAGCGACGAAACCGTCAGAGTGCGTGCCGTCCAGATACTCGGACTGCTGCACCACAACCCCCGTGTAAAAGATATTCTTACAAAACTGCTGCAGAATAAGGATCAGCGAATACGTGCCACTGCGGTGAACATTATCGGTAAGATAGCCAAACAAAATGATTTACAGCTCGTGTTCGCAGTGTTGAATGATGAAGATCCCCGTGTGCGTGCCAACACGCTCGAATCGCTCGAAAATGTGGGCGGATCCCGGATTATACCCGTCTTTATGCGCTTTCGAAATGATCCTAACAACCGTATTCGCGGCAATGCGCTCAAGGCGCTGCATACGGCAGGCAATGTCGATATCCGCAGAGACCTCGAAAAAATGGTCGAGTCCAACAGCAACTACATGAAAGCATCGGCGTTGTGGGTTATGTCTCAGACAGGCGTATATACCCCTCTGCTCGAAGAAAAAGCGGGTTACCTTCTGATGTCTGAAAACGAAATGGTGGTGAACAACGCCCGCAAGGCTCTCAGGGCGATCCGGACACCCAAAGCAAACGCATTTCTCAATTATATAGATGAAAGCGAACCTGCCTGAATCCGCCCTCAAACCATGAAACCGTCTCTCAGAATCATAAATGACGGATCTGCCGGTACGGAATTCAATATGGCGGCCGATCTGCACCTGTTTGAGACCTGCAGCAGCGTATCGACGATTTATGTGCGCTTTTACGAGTGGAAT
Source organism: uncultured Fibrobacterota bacterium (assembly GCA_964589825.1). Lineage (GTDB taxonomy): Bacteria > Fibrobacterota > Chitinivibrionia > Chitinivibrionales > WJKA01 > CAZPUS01. The sequence continues at coordinate 40,798 of CAZPUS010000019.1, forward strand.
CCCGCTTCGATAACACTCGGCTATATGCAGAAACCTGCCGAAATACTCGATCTCGACGCATGCGCACGTGACGGAATACGCTGGATTCGCCGTGTTACCGGAGGACGTGCGGTGCTGCATAAGGAAGATCTCACCTACAGCTGCATTTTTCCGACCCATCTTACGATGATGGGCGCCTCAGTCGCAGAGACGTACGCACTCATTTCACGGTGTCTCGCGCACGGGCTGGAAGAGTTCGGGATTCCGTGCACGGGACACGATACCGCTCTCGATACCGCACAGGCACGGCGTGAGGTAAAACTGCCCTGTTTTCTTACCCCCAACAGGGACGAAGTGATGGTCGAAAACAAAAAACTGATAGGGTCTGCCCAGAAACGTTCCAAAGACGCGGTGCTGCAACACGGATCGATCCCCCTGACCGATGCATTTCATGCGCTTGCCGATTACAGCCGCATCGACGATCGCCAGAAAACGGTGCAGAAAAAACTGTTCAGAAAAAAATGTACCTGCATTCGGGATCATATTTGCGATGCCACAAGCGGCGCACTTACCGACGCACTTGCCCGGGGCTTTTCGTGCGCACTCGGGCTTGCACCACAACACCAGCCCTGGAGCAAGAATGAAAACGCAACAATAATGCGTTATATGAACACCGAAGAATTCAGACACACGTGGTGTCAATAATGGTGTGTCATCTCATTGGGCAGGCACTGATTTGTCGCGCGCGGACGCATGCCGGTACTCCTGCAGCGTTTTGAGATAGGCGTCCGGGGTTCCGGTGTCGTAGCGCATGCCCTTTACAATGGTTCCGGCGAACCCTTTCTCTCTTCTCAACATGTCGAGGCAGTCGGTAAGCTGGAATTCACCCTTGCTGCGTACATTGTTGGTAATGTTATGGGCAAGATAGGTAAAAATATCAGGATCAAGCACATATTGTCCGAACACGGTAAGGAAATGTTCTGGTTCGACCCCGTCGACTTCGAGATA
>CAZPUS010000019.1:41884-53125 GCA_964589825.1 uncultured Fibrobacterota bacterium
GCTGTAATCGCCTCGGCCCCCTGACGCGTGATCTCTTTGTTTACCGATCCGAGATACTGCTGCACATTTTTTTGCAGCTCGTTCTCAGCAAAAGGATAACATGCATTGAGATCGGCCAGGATCTTTTTGGTATCTTTATGTCCGTGCAGATCGACGATAACGAAATGCAGCGGGGAAGGAACCTGCAATTCTCTTACATCGATACGGTCACCGTCGAATTCCATAAGTACGGGGCGACTGCCGTATGCGCAGGCCTGATCAAGGCGACCGCAGCGCGACGGGGTGGTAATTTCACCGCGATAGGCCATCTCCATTTCACCCCGGATGGTCATTTTAAGGTCATAAATACGGTTGAATGCCCTGGCGATCAGGACACAGAGTGCGGCACTCGAAGAGAGTCCCTTCTGGATCGGGAGGTCGGTGCGGTAATTGTCGATGGTAATACCGCGAACACGGTAGTGCGTGGTTATCTGATATGCCACACCCGCAATATAGCTAAAAAAACCGCCGTTTTGCGCTTCTTTCAGAAGCGTTTCGCGCTGCATCGGAATTTCGTATTTCTCTGTGCGTGTGCCGTCGTTAAGGCAACCCTGATAGACAATCTTTCCGGGATTCTGTTCCACCGATGCATAGATTCCCTGGTTCGTACCGGTTACGACCGCGTAGCCCTTTTCGAGCTCACCGTTTATTCTGCGGTAGCTTCCCGCCCAGTCGCTGTGTTCTCCAAAGAGGCATATTCGTCCGGGAACAAACAATTCCATTACGTGTCCTTTATCTGAAGGTGTAGTAACTATGGTTATGGCATGGATATAAAATAAAATAATGGCATTTGACCGTGGATACGTGAGAAACGTAATACGTAACAATGCGCTCTTCTTCGCGTGTTGCATCCCATGTAGCGGCATAAACCCCTGTACAAAAACCGAGGGAGAGGAAGATGAACTATTTCACCCATACCGGGTTTTTGGCAACTGGTATACCTGATAACTGGGGGGCTAATACGCTACTGTATGTGATGGAACACGATCACATCACGTTAGCGTATAATTACTCCTATTCCGGAAGCGGTAATTATGACGGGTGGGGATGGTATTCGAGATGCACGCATGAATATACTACCAAACGGACATCCCCTTTTTTACGGGAGATCTTTTTTCGACATTTTTGGGAAAATATTTTCCGGTGCCAACAACACGTTAGCGCTCATGCAAAAAAGGCACCGCAATACGTGCAGCATACTATTTTTCAGTTATAAGTGTTACAATAGTTATCACCAAATAACAGAAAGTATTCCAATGGCGACACCATCATCTGTCAATTCGTTTCTGGTTGAACACAACATTACTATTTCCGAAAATCCGGCCGTCTCACCCGATGCAGTACTCGATTTTTCGGGATTTATGCAATATGTGGAAAAAAACCGCGATATAATATCCCAATGCGCCTCAGAAAAACTATCGGTGGAAAAACTCTCGGCAAAACTTGACGGGCTTATTCTGCATACAAAATCCCGCATGGATGCGGGGGATATTACCCTCTTTCTGCTCGAAGCCTCCGCCAACGGCGATTGTTGTCTCATTGCGTTCGGTTCCGCATCACTTCCGTTCGAAAATACGGTCACGCTTGCAATAGGCTGCAGCATTATCCCGCTGTACTGGCACAACATCATTCACTGGAAAAATTTTCTACAGCAGCATGACCCGAAAAGCACGGTTTTTCCCAAAGCAGAGGGAATGCTCTCCCACACCAGCATCGGGGTGGGAGCACGCTTTACCACCCTCCACTGGCCCGCCGTTGCCTGGGTAATGTCGCAGGCAGGCATTTCACTCACCGCAAATCAGAATTCGGTCCCCAGGGAACTGGTGTACGATGTCAACGCAATGATGAAGGATCAGCTTTCAGAGATGCCATTCCCCTTTATCGGCGGGACGGTACCGGAGGGCCATCAGGGTCAGTCGGTACAGGGCATGTCCCAGGCCTCTGTCATCACCTATGCAAAACTCGGGTTCCATCATGCGGACATACCTTACGGCTTTAATGCAGATCACCAGCCCATCGGAGGACGGTTCGACGAGATTGAAGACAAACTGGTGGAAGGTAGCCTCTTTGCTTCCTATATCACCTATGACCTCAGCCCCGAACTTTCGAAGCACTCAATGATAGAAGATGAAAAAGAACTGGCGAACGCGTTCGATTCACGTGTGGACCGTGAACTCTTCGATACGATTACTCGCCGCATCAAAGAACTGCAGCTGCAGATAGACGACACCCAACTGCGGCGACTCGTAACCTATCTTGCCCCGGCCATGGACAAGATGAAAATCAGGGATCGAAAATACAGTGCCATCAGGCAACAATATTTTACCACTGATACAGGCCAACGGTATTTTCGTGAATTGTCGATCGACGAGCTTCCGGGGCAGACTACCCCGCAGGTTCTTGGTGTTTCACTCGCATTCGCCGAGGCGCTGGGTGTTGATTTCCAGTTTGTGGCGCCCAATCTCGGATTTCAGAAAAATTTTCCTTATGAAGACAACGATGAGCTTCGCTCGAACACATCCGCCCTCTATGCGGTTGCCGAAAAATTCGGTGTGTCTCTCGGTATTCACTCCGGAAGCGGAAAATCCGCAGAAAATTATCGTATTCTCTCCGAATGTACACACGGAAACCTCGAAATAAAGACGTCGGGGCGGTATACCTATGAGATGGGGAATGCGCTCAGCACCTCCCGTGATCCGGGAGATCGTGCGCTCTGGAGCGACTGGTACGCATTCTGCAAGGAGCTCGCACTGCAGGGAGCATTTTCTTCTCACCCGCAGCAGAAAAAATTCGCCAGGGAATTTATCGAGCGTTCCTTCCCGAAAAACGCACATCCCGATTTCAGTTCTCCGCAGTCGCTGCGCAACAGCCTCGATGTGATCGCGCCGTCACCGGATCATATGCTGTGGTTTGAATACAACTTTTTATATGTGCTTGCTGCGCAGGGCAGCGGGGCCCGTCTGGGAGATCACGGTCCGGAAGGATATGCCCAGCGTCGCCGGTTTTATGACATCAGCGATGAAGGCAAACTTCTTTTTGCTCAGCATGTAGCTTCCTATATCCTTTTTATTGCAAAAAACACAGGAATCGTCGACCGGGAAAAAGCGGATGAGCTTCTCCAGAAGCTTGAAAATTACACTTCTCTCGATGCGCTCCATCTGGATATCAACGGCTAAAAACAGACGGTACAACGAATGGATCGACCACGCGTCTCGGTACTGCTGCCGTTCTATAATGCGGCGGATACACTGGAAAGAGCATGCCGAAGCATTGCGGCACAGCAGCCGCCCGGTACGTGCACTACAAACGACTGGTTCGAGTGCATACTCGTTGACAACGCCTCCACCGATAAAGGCGGGCGCATCGCACAGCGGTGGGCGACAAATGATTGTCGTTTCAAGGTGATTCATGAACACAGACGCGGCGTGGTACATGCGGCAAATGCCGGAATACGTGAAGCAACGGGGGAGTACATTGCCCGTATGGACGCCGATGATGTCGCCTACCCGCAGCGGATGGCACTACAGACCGGTTTTCTCGATCGTCATCGCGAATTCGGTGCGGTCGGCGGGCGTGCCGAGTATAAAAGCGACCACAATGACGCCGAAGGGTTTCGACAGTATGTCGAGTGGAGCAATTCGCTTCGTACATTCAACGATATCCGCAGAAACCGCTTTATCGAATCCCCGGTGATCAACCCGACATCGATGTGGCGTCGCGAGCTCAACACCTCGTACGGACTGTTTCGCAGCGGTGATTTTCCGGAGGACTACGAATGGTGGCTCAGACTCCTCTCCAATAATGTCAAGATCGTAAAAGTAAAAGAGTACGTCCTGGGCTGGTACGACTCACCCGCAAGGCTTACCCGCGCGCACCCCGATTATACCATGAAAGCCTTTTATCGGATAAAAACCCGGTATCTGGCGCAATGGCTGCAGCATCACAATCCGTATCATCCCTTTGTCGCGATATGGGGTGGCAGCAGAATAGCAAGGCGCCGGGCACGTATGCTCGAATCATACGGCATTCGGATTAAGTCATATATCGATCTGCGCCGCAGACATGACCTCCGCATCCCCGTTATACAATACAGTGAAATTCCCTCACAGCCCCGGATGTTCATTGTCGCGTATGTAAACCATCCCCAGGGCAGGGCTCAAATACGTGAATTCCTTGACCAGTGCGGATACGTAGAAGAGGACGATTTTCTCATAGCCGCATGACAGAGACTGCGGGCAAGGCTCATCCTTTAAAAAATCAGTGTACGGTCCATCAGAACACGAATTTGTTTTACACAGAACAATAATAGCTGAATTGAGCGATTTTATTTGCGAAATCTGCTGCAATGCGCACTACTCTTATATCCTCGAAACACATGAGACAACCAACAAGCTTGCTCCATAATTTTGGAGAACACAACAGCAGCACAGCTCACCGCAGCTTTCATCAACACAACCGCTCAAGTCAGGTAATACACATTTTCGTTTGTACAGTGCCAATTACTATATTCGATAAAACGAAAGGGGAAATTCAATAAATTCTTGGTATCGCACAAAATGCATAAGTCGGGATCTATAACCCCGATGTTCGGACCAAGGCGGCAATCGGGGTGGAATACGCAAAGGGAGGCCATACATGCAGGGAAAAAACAAAAAAAGAGGGAAACCCTCGCGCAAGGATACGCTCGAAGAGCTCAAGCTCTTTAAAATGTCGGTCGAAAGTTCGTCGGATGCCATTGGCATGTCGACACCAGAAGGGCGTCATTACTATCAAAATGCCATGTTTACCAGTCTGTTTGGCGATATCGGTTCGGATGCACGTACCATGTATGTGAACAAAAACATCGCGGAAACGGTCTTCCAAACTATTCGAAACGGCGGAGAGTGGACGGGTGAGGTCGAGATGTATGACAGGGACGGCAACATACGAAGCATTCTGCTTCGCGCTTATGCGATGCATGACAGTCAGGGGGGGCTATCCAGTGTTACGGGTATTCACACCGATATTACCGAACGGAAAAAAGTGGAGCGGGATTTGCGTGAAAAAGAGCGCAAATACAGACAAACCGCGATGTTTCTCGATTCTTTATTCGATGTAATCCCTGATGTAATCGGGGTACAGGACGCACACCACAACATTATCCGCTACAATAAAGCGGGATATCGGTTTTTAGGCAAAACATATGAGGAAGTGGCAGGTAAAAAGTGCTATGAGCTTATCGGGAGATCGGTTCCGTGCGAAACGTGCGCCACGTCAATTGCCTACAACACCAGACAGACCGCACATGTGGAAAAGTATTTCCCGGATCTGGATATATACCTGGATGTCTATGCCTATCCGATCCTTGACGATCACGGCGAGATATCCATGGTGATCGAACATCTGCATGATAATACCGCGCGGAAAAAAGCGGAAAAATCGACAGAGAGCGAAAAAGAGCGGCTCGCTGTGACCCTTCGCAGTATCGGCGACGGGGTTATAACTACAGACACCGCAGGAAACGTACAGCTCATGAACAAGGTAGCGGAACGTCTTACCGGCTGGTCGCAGGCACAGGCAGATGGAAAACCGATAGGAGAGGTCTTCCAGATCATCAACGAACTATCGAGGGAACAATGTGAAAATCCGGTGCAAAAAGTACTCGATACAGGAGAGGTTATCGAGCTGGCCAACCATACACTGCTCATCGCAAGGCAGGGTACCGAACGCATTATTGCAGACAGCGGTGCACCGATCAAAGACGCCTCGGGCACTACCATAGGAGTGGTTCTTGTATTTCGTGACATTACCGAAAAACAGAAGCTTATCGACGCGGCCCAGAAAAACCAGAAACTCGAGGCGCTCGGGGTGCTTGCCGCCGGGATCGCGCATGATTTCAACAATTTGCTCGGCGGGGTATTCGGGTATATCGATCTTACCAAACAGGAGCTTGAGGATGCAGGATTTTCGCTACATTATCTTGACGATGCGGTTAATGTCATCGGTCGGGCAAGGGGGTTGACCTCACAGCTTCTCACCTTTGCCAAAGGCGCCACGCCGGTGATAAAGGCGGAAAATATCTCGTCGGTGACCAGGGATGCGGTGCAGTTTGCGCTGAGCGGATCAAACATATCCGCGCACTTTTCATTTGACGAGAATCTCAGTCCGGCGCTTTTTGATACCAATCAGATTGCACAGGTAATAGACAATTTGGTGATAAATGCGATACACGCCATGCCTAAAGGGGGAGGGATTTACATTTACGGCAACGGGGTAACTATCGCACATGGTGCGCATCCCGAGCTTCCTGCAGGAGAGTATGTGCGAATTACTGTGCAGGACTGCGGGATAGGCATGCCAAAGGATGTTGTAGCCAATATATTCGACCCCTTTTTCACTACCAAATCAAGGGGGAGCGGGCTCGGACTCGCAACAAGCTATTCCATACTGAAAAAACACGGCGGTACGATCGATGTGGAATCAACACCGGGCAAAGGCACCTCGTTTCACCTCTACATACCCGCAGCGCAAAAAGTACAGCACGTTGAAGCACAAAACACATCGGCTCTGCACAGGGTACACGATAAAAGGATACTGATAATGGACGATGATGTGGTGATGCAGCGTGTGCTCGAAAAAATGCTGCAAAAATTCGGTTATATCGTAGAAACATCGTCAACCGGGGAGGAGGCGCTGGGTATGTATGAAGAGGAAAAGACGAAAGGAGCGCCGTTTGACGCGTGTATTCTCGATCTGACGGTATCCGGAGGTATGGGAGGCAAGGAGACGGTCGAAAAACTCAGGAAGCGGGGAGCGACATTACCTGTTTTTGTAGCAAGCGGTTATGCATCGGAAGAGATAATGACACAGCCGCAGCGTTTCGGGTTTACGGCAAGCCTCAGCAAACCGTTCAAAATGAGTGAATTGAGTACAATGCTGGGGCAATTTGTGTAACACGTGGATGCGGTGTACACGGCTGTCGTTTTTCCCGGGCCTCACAAGGCCCGATTCCGGATAAAATCTTATTGACCGGGTGTAATGGTAATTATGTCTCCGGGCAGCACATCAAGTTTCCATACGTCCTCTTTGCTGCGCGAAAAATCGGTGCGCGGCTGCGATTCGACGTTATCGATACGTACGTGGCAGGCGCATGCGCACGGCAGCGAAATAAAGAGTGACCTGGAAAATGTGGCATTCAAAATGGTAATCGTATCGATACACCGTACACATTCAACACTTTTTGCATCGTTGACAAGAAAATAGATGTCATGCGCTTCTCCCTGTGTATACCAGCAACTCAGCCCCGGATCAAGGGGCGTTCGCCATTGCGTGCACACGTCGAGATTGCGTGTATACCACGCATTGTACCAGGCGAGAATTTTCTGTGTCTTTTCACTCAGATTCACGCAGTCCATTGAATATGTAGGCACGCCAACCGCCAGCATTTTTCCGATAATTGTTTTGCTCTCTTCAGGACTGTCCCGGTCGGTAATGGTCTGGTAATCGTTGGAAGAGTAGGGGGTATAGGCGGCAATATACGCGGTACGAATAAAATTTCCCTCGGGGTTATAGGGCGTATCTCCCGCTCTGACGCAGGTACCGTATCCATACAGATAGGGCGTGGCGTAATTCTGTTTTAATTCGGTAATGAATTCAGGTTTGATTTCCGTAGTTCTGCGATGAATTTCTTCAAGCGTACGACGCAGACCTTCTATCATGGAGCTTGTATCGTGTGAATGCTCACAGCTTACACATGGTTCGCCGGGGATATTGTTGAACAAATCGTATTTTGCACCGTCAACACCGTATTTTTTCACCAGATCGACGCATATATCAACCATTATCCGCCGCGCCTCGGGTGACATAAAACAGAGCGAGTGGTAGCCGTTGTGTGTTTTGAATATGTTTCCTTTTTCGTATTGAATAAAAAACGGCGCACGTGCCTCCCTGCATGCCGCATCGGGCGAAACCGCATGAGGCGCGCACCAGATAAGTGCATTGCCGCCATTGTCCTGTATTTCTTTTACAAGTCTTGTAATGGAAGGAAACCGTTGCGGGTCAGACTTCCAGTCTCCAAGCGTCAATTTGACATCGAATTCACTGTCAAGTCCCGGTCCGAACCACCCGTCGTCAATTATAAAATTCTTTATGCCGAGTTCGACCCCTTTTTTCACATTGTCGCGAACCAGCGCTTCATCTACGTCTAATGAATCCCAGTCTGTCCACGAACACCAGTAGGGTAAAAGCGAGTCAGAGGTTGTATGCGCGGATGCGCCCGTATACGCCGCAAGGGTATTTGAAAAGTCACGCATGGCCACGACCCAGTTCTTTTCTTCATCCATGTGTTCACTGAACCATATATATTCAATAAGCGCACCATTCTCATCAAGGGCAAAATCGGGAACAGGGTAGTGGTCCACCCCACGGCGGATTTCGAGCGTAAACCGTTTCATCCAGGTAAGCAACGCACGCTTTTTTAATGGCTCTTTAACGATAAAATCGGTTTCATAATTCTCTCCTATCACGCCGAACATGAGCTGTGTGGATTGATTCTGTCCGGTAAGAATAAAAACAGGCATACGAATGTTATTTATTCTGGAAGGAAAATTCCGCCCCCAGAAATCTACCAGTTGCGTTTCCTTTGGATATGAACGCCCTGTATCCGGCACAATAACATGATGGAAATTTTTAAGTGAGGTCGAAACACGATAGGTAACATTCGTGATGTGTACATCTGATTTTGGTGTGACAATAACCTTAAACGGATCAACGGCACAGTCAAGCGTTACTGAAAAGGATTCGTCGTTGCGGGATACGTTACTATCCAACGAGTCAAAAGAAAACGCATGTTCTTTTCCTTTGCTGTCCTGTACATCGACATCGAATGAAATCATAACCGACACGCTCCTTTAGTATAGTATTCTTTTGATTACATCCATCTTTTATTGGAAAGCGCTCCATTGAAGTCGCAATGTATGATGAAAATACCATTTTGCATACTCCGGCATTGAGGCGTTTTACACGAGATGACGATAAAACAAATGCAGAGAGGGGTGGATGTTGTAACTAACGCAGGTTTACATAATATATGTTATACGACATTGCGTATATCGTTCAAATATCAGGTCAATTCAGCCGCTTGTTGTATCTGTCTTTTATTTCAATTGATTACAAATAGCTGAAAATGTGCGGGGCCCCGTATCTTTATATTGCTGCAGATGCGTGTCGTATGCCAGCACCGTGTTTACTTAATAAACAGTTGTGAATATATATTACATGTCTAAAAATGACCGCACAAATAATTGCCCGAAATGTACCCGAATGGTAACTGCGTACTGATAATGATCCACAAACACCAAAAATTATAGAACCGTGCGTTTATTTATTCACTCTATTTTTGGTATCGATACCACTCAGCCTGCCTATTCGGTCTGTCTATTGTGCTTTTTGATTATAACTGCTGCAATAACAGATGGATATCCATTACATTGGTATGCGTGGGACCGGTTTTTACGAGGTGTCCGGTTTGCGAAAAGAGCGAATAGGCATCGTGACGACGTGCATAATTGTATGGATCATATCCTGCTTTTATACAATTGGTTACAGTGTTACAGTCAACAATCGCTCCGGCTGCATCGGTGGGTCCGTCTGTGCCGTCTGTGCCTAAGCTCATAAATGATAACCTATTACATTTATTTTCGTGAAACTTTAACGCCATCAGCAATGCAAGTTGTTGATTTCTCCCGCCTTTTCCATAATTGTCAGCCAATGTGACGGTCGGTTCGCCGCCACTGAGCACGCATTGTTTTGAAGATGCATCGTTTTGAGCGTGCATAAAATATGAAAAAATGGAATCAGCGGCCTTGTTTACGTCATCCTGCACGATCTTCGGCATTCGCATTACATTAAATCCGCACTCCTGTGCAGCCCGTGCCGCAGCGTCCAGTGCGCCATGCAGCGTTGCACACAAACAATAATGTATCGTGTCGAATTCTCGACTCCCCTGCTTCGGTGTATCGGCAATCCGGCCCTGGATACCGTTATCGATACGTTGTGTGATTGTCCGGGGCATTTTTGTTCCGAGATTATAGCGCTCGAGTACACTGCGGGCATCTTCCCAAGTCGTGTCATCTGGTGAAAACGGACCCGAGGCAATGACCGACGGATCGTTACTCACCACATCCGATATTCCGACCACAACACACTGTGCCGGATACGCGGCCGCGGCGGCCAAACCGCCTTTTATGCTGGAGACGTGTTTTCGTATTGTATTTATCTCATCTATCGATGCACCGCATTTCAGAAGCAGCGAGGTTGTTGCGCGAATATCCTCCAATGTAATCCCCTGAGAAGGATATGTCCATAGTGCCGAACCTCCGCCTGACATCATACATAACACAAGATCTTCTTTCCCCATATCCCCCAACAGATTATATACGCGTTGCGTTGCTTCGTACCCCGCCGTATCAGGATCGGGATGGCCTGCTTCATATATCTCGATAATCGAAGCCCCGGGCAGTTTGTGAGCCAAAGTGCCGTGACCGTATTTGGTTACCGCTATTGCACGATCCACCCGTTTCTCCCCCACTACCTCTATCGCCGCAGAACACATTGCTACCGCCGCTTTTCCACAGCCCAGAACGACCACGCGACGGTAGTCTGAAAGATCCCAGGATCCAACGCCTTCGATGTTGACGAGTTGGAGCGAATCTCCAACTCTCTGCAGCACACGAAATACGCATTCCGGTGCTGCAACCTCACGGATCGCAGCCTGGGATATATTGCACAGGATATCCCATTGTGAGGGTATTTTTCTGTCATTCATATTAGACCTACAGGTCCGGCAAGTCCGGCTTTTTTTTTAAAATTATGAAATACATCATCGCACATCCTGCGATTTTTTTCGACACTTTAACGACTCCTTTGAATATTGGTAAAATATCTAATGGAGTCACGTTAGTTTTATCGTTTTCCTGTACTAAATTCTCAGAGCACTATACACAACACATCATTCATTCCGGTCCAGCATACATACCCCTCTATGAGTCCCAAACCAAATCTGGTTTCTTTTATTATCTATCGCAATAGAAAAAACATAATCGCTGGCAAGACCATCCCGGCGCCTTTCATACCCAGTCCATGTTGTACCGTCAAACATGCGCACACCACCACTACCGGTACCAAACAATACAGTACCTTGTGAATCTATAGCGATATCGAGAA
>CAZPUS010000019.1:53225-56171 GCA_964589825.1 uncultured Fibrobacterota bacterium
GGTACCGATCCATTTTCTCCCTTCATTGTCTATAGCAATACACCTCACCTCATTTGATACCAAACCATTCGACGAATCATACGTTATCACCGATGAATCATGAATAACTGCCACTCCTTTGGGGGTGCATGCCCAGACCCTGCCTGAAGAATCAACAGCGACATCGTATATACGATTACTCGGAAGCCCGTTCGTGGTATCATAGGTGGGCCACTGTTGCGCTGCAACACCCTGTGACCAGAGCCATAATAGAGCCACTCCACCATCACAATGCAAATAAACTCCTGCACAAGCTGATAGAATTATTACCAATAGAATCTTTTTAATCATATATCAACCCCATGAGTTGAATTGAAAAACTCGTTTGTTTCAAGTTACAGCTCATTATTTTGGTGTGATTACCATCTTTCCACCGGTAGTTGCATCTATATGTGTTTCGGGTAATATTATTATCTCTTTTGAGGATTGTATGGTGATCTCTCTGGATATGGTCTCTTCCGTATCCATGATTACAATTTGACGTTCTGTGTCTATCGATGATAAATCCTTTATGCTCATAAGTAGTTCAGCATTAGGGAGACTCGTACCGAATCAAAAATCGTATGAAACTCGGCCTCGTCCCCCGTACAAAGGAACAAAAATAACCAATATTTTTTTAACAAAAATGGGAAATATTAAACCGGTGTTGACAGCACGGCCCCGGCACCTGTTATTCATGCTTTTCTTAGCTTGATCGAAAAAGGTACCGTTTGCTAATAACGTACCACCGTCCCTCACTGGTATCTGGTTTCATAACACGTTCAACATCAATCAAATCTGCCGTATAGATGCGAATACAGAGTTTTCCGTATCGGTGAATCACCGTATGGGGCGCCAACACCATCTAAAAAGGGCTTAGGGGCTTCCCGCCAGTCAAATGTGCAATCGGGCCAGCCCTGCACGAACACACTGGAATTGACAAGATAGTTGAGTGTTTCCTCCTGATCGTGTAATGCAAAAGATGTGGTCGGGAATTCAGCACGCTGCAGATACGACGGTATCGTTTCGATTGTATCGATTGTATCCCCCCATACAGCTCGTATAAACAAAGAGAGCGAGGATTCGTTACGGGCATCGCCATAGCCGCACGATGCGCTGTCACAATAGTCCCATAATGCCTGATACCATTCATTAAACAAGGGAAATTCCCATTGCTCGAGCGCTGCTTCGAGCACGGAATCGATTACAGGCTGGGGAATCATTTGTTTTACCGCGGGCATTTCGTCTTTGCTGGATGCATAGTATTCATATATTTCATAGTGTTCTGTTGTAATGGATTCATCGTACCCAAATGGCACAATTTCAAAAGATCCGAAATCCCACCGCCTTTTTATGACCCCGCTTCGCGTGAGCCAATCATGCATGTGCGTCCGGTCAGGATAGAGCCACTCGCGTTCATGGGCTACTTTCCATGTGGCAAAACGTCCTGCAGGTACAATGACGGTATCGCGTGTGAGATAGGTGAGTGTGAGATTACTTCCGTATGCCGTTTTCTGATACGTCCATGAGCCGTTTTGCACGAGCGGAAATACGAGCGGTACGAATCTGGTAGCAAACCTATCAGAATACATTGGATTGCCCTTTGTGGCAATGCTGCGATTAACAAGCGGGCTGTTATCATAACCCGGTACATAGCCGCCACGTACACCCCGGCGTTTGAAAACACCGCAGGTAGTCATCTGCGACCCGGGCGTGGTATACACAATAACCGAATCTTCTCCGGTATGCAGATAATACCGTGCCGTTACTGTATCCACCGCTATAATGGTTGGATAATAATGCGTCTGATGAACAATGAAAAAGCGTTTGTTCCGTATCGTGGTCTCTGCCCTGCATACGCAATATGAATACGAGGTCAGGGTATCCGGGTAGTCCGGCATTCCGTCTCTCACCGATTTACTCCTGAACACCCATTCACGGCCAATCGAAATCGGCTCCGGCCTATCGACGTTGGAGGTATTCGAGCCGGAATCGAACACACACGAACTCATCGCTGCAAGAAACACTACCACACAACGCGTAACCTTTTCCATGCTACATACTCCTTTACTTTACCAATGCTGCGGCGATCCATCCGCCGGCAGCTATATCTATTACATTGGTCAGTCCTTCAGGCACATCGCACTGCCCATACCTGTTGTCACCCCAGGCAACCACGGTACCATTACGTTTCAAAGCAAGGGTAAAGCCCCAGCCACCCGTAGCAACTTTGACGACATTATCTATACCTTCAGGTACGGTAGCATCCCCTCCCCATGCGACCACCGTGCCGTCGGATGTAAGCGCGAGTGAAAAAAATCTTGCCGCGTGTAGTGCAACAACGTCTGTTAAGCCTGCCGGTGGATCTGACATCCCCTCGTAATTAGAGCCCCACGCGGCTACGGTGCCGTCTTGTTTCAAGGCCAGTGTATGGTGACTACCAGCACTCACGTCGATAACATCGGTTACGCTATCCGGAACAGTTGCTTGTCCCCAGTCTTTTCGTGGATGCTTGAAACATCGTGAACCCCAAGCAACTACCGTGCCGTCTCGCTTCAGCGCAACCGAGTGATACCCCCCGGCAGCCACATCAACGACATTAGTAAGATGTGGCGGAACATCGGTTTCTCCACACATTTTATCTCCCCATGCAACTACGTTCCCGTCCATAGTGAGAGCCAGAATATGCGTTGAACCTGCAGAAACAAATTTAACGGGAGGCAGTTTTTCAGGCACTTCGGGTATAAGGCACTCTTCCTCCCCCCACACTGCAATGGTACCATCCTCTTTTAACGCACATATATAGATTATACCAATCTCGATCTGTACAACATTTTCTAACCCATCTGGTACTTGCTTTAGTCCGGAACCGCTTCTGCCTCCCCACACCACCACACGCCCGCCGGCAGCAAGCGTGGTGCATACCAT
>CAZPUS010000020.1:0-51628 GCA_964589825.1 uncultured Fibrobacterota bacterium
TGAGAGCCTGAAAATCCCCACTGAAGGGGTAATATATCACTGGTGAGCTGAACCAGTGTTGATATATCCCTGCGCTGAGGCGAATAAATAACATCTCGCAAATGTGAAGACGTGGCGGAAAGATTCCAGAACGGGAGAGGATCGTGTGCGATTTCCTGCTGCCAGATGAATGTATAACCGGTATCCTGTGCCGAGAGGATAGAGCCGGTTCCGGTTTTGTGTACCCGGTAGTCGAGAGTCTGTGAAAGGTCTACTCGTGTAAGGTGTACGTTGCAAAGGCCTCCGGCGCGACCGTAATGCCGGTACCGGGGACCGCGGCGCCATTGTTCGTGTCCCTGCAGGGAAAGGGTAAGCCGGCTGCCATGTATAGTAAACCCGGCTCGTTGTTTTCTGCTTATTTCATCGCTGCGCAGATGCCGAAAAAGAGAAAGCGTATGAAAAAGACTGTCCTTATCTGAGAGAAAATAGCCAATCGCGGATGTCACTTTCTCGGTGACAGGATCGTTGTCTTGCGTGAGTATACCCCCGCGCAGGCTGGTTTGCAGTCCCGGTACCGGCGTAATACCACCGTATACCTGCAGCGATTTTTGCTGTCTGCGTGTACGGGTAAGGGAGGTGTCGTCCCATTCAATGTTTTGACGCCAACCGTGACGAAGAGACTGTTGCATATTTCTTGACCGTACGAAACCCTCTGCTCCTGCCCAGAGAGCGAATGTATCGGTGCGCTTTTTCCCGGCATTAAAGCCTACAACGGCGGCACCAGCGGTATTGTCATCATCGTGCAGGGAGGAGTAGAGGTTTTTATCCCGTGCCCGTCCCAGTATGTCGGCGTGCGTGCTGAAATGGGGACCCGGAGTCAAAGAGAGACGTATTTCACCGGTAGTTGCCCGTTGTGGGGGAGTAAGTGCCTGTTTTGTAAGTGCATGTGTTCCCTTACCCGTACCCACGGGGCGGAAAAAATGCAGGCACGAATCAATGGCGCTAACGGTTCGGTCGCGGATCCTTACCGTTTCGCCCGGGCATACGGTATCCTGCACGTATGATCCATTAAAATCCCGGGTAAATGAGAGGGCATAAAGCTTTTTATCCCTGCGCAGATTATGTACAGGCCCAGCCCAGATGAATCCTGAGTCGCTGCGATAGTAGAGTTTCGAATATGCGGCGGCGCTGTCGATCGCGGCCGGATCTATATAGTCTCCTGCTGGTCGGTACCAGGTGCTGTCACCATAACGAGAAAGACTGTCACGGTCGTGGGGGCCTAAAGAAAGCGTAAGCGGTGCGTTTTTATTGTCGGATTCGTTCCATAAAACGCCCTGAACCGTGAGTGAGGAGTCACGGGTGGATAAGGACGTTCGCGTGCCGCTGCAGTAGCGCAGGTAATCATTTTTGGTGTATTCATACTCCACTCTGATAACATCGTGGCGGCTTATGGGAAAGGAAGGGGTGAACGTGATACTGCCGAATTCGTGATCGACCGTATACTGACTCCGCTGCTCGAGTTGTGTGCCGTTTACAATGACACGAATGGTGCCGGAGATGAGGGAAAGCGACGGATCTCCGGTCCTTGTGCGAAGATAGTACGGTCCCTGCATGTTGTTTTCACCACGAAAGGTGACGACCATATGTTCACCTTTCGTTACCGTACCGAATCCTTTTATCAGTCCATTATTGGGTGTATAGGAAGCAGAGATGCCCTTTATCTTCTTTTTGTTGTAGATGAGCCCCTGCGGCATCCATTCGAGGTATTGATCTCCGACCGTGGCGGTATAGTGCGGGTGAGTAATGGTAAGGTAGATACGGTCGAGCTCGTTCACTTCCCGGGTAACATTGCCTATAGAAGTTCCCTGGTCCGTAATATGTCCGCTTACCTGCGTCTGTTCACCTACATCACCGAACACACGCACGTCGATCCCCTGACTGATATTGCTCTGTCCCATGTTGCCAAGAGCGATTCCGACGCTCTTATAACCGGAGAGAGTGAGTTGTGATTGTGGTGTATCACCGGCGGAGCGCATCGGTGAAAACTGTTGTGCAAAATCGAGGCTGTCGGTCTTATAGGTATAGATAGGGGTAAACCGGTGGTAGCGGGTCGAAAGGCCATAATATTCGATTTGTGTACGGACATGAATTCGCACTCCCGACTCGAGTGAGCGTGAAAAGAGCAGCCCGTTCATTTCGGGGATAATCGTGTATTCAACCGTGTCGGGGATAAGGGAATCGGGAGAAAGTCGTACCTGTAACTCAGCGGTGTCGATAAAGCGGTGGGTGATCACGTACGGTCCGGCGCTGCCGAATGCATGCAGCGTGGTGTCGAATACAATGGCATGCAATAATGTCGTGCCGATGGTCAGCAGGATAAAAACCGCTGATAAAAGCTGTTTCATACACAGTGGTTTATACAGGTGATACAATCCCCGTTATCGTGTGGTAACCGGTTATTAGGTGAAAATAAAACCTGAAATGCGCGGTTGTTTTGATGAAGGCGGTTGTGCGCCGTGCTGCTATTGTATTCTCGAAAATAAGAGGGCAATATTGTTGGTAGTCTCATGGGTTTCGAGATTATAAGAGTAGTGCGGATTGCAGCAGATTCGGCAAATAAAACCGCTCAATTCAGGTAAAATACTGATTGGAAAACACCGTTGTCGTATTACCCGAACAAAGCGATTTTGTGTGTGGATTATACTGCCATCCGCACTTCGTGTGTCTCCCGCAAAAAAGCGCCAACCAACAAGAATGTCTTCTTATTTTCGAAAACGTGCTAACAGCGCGGCTCCTGCATCTTTTATTAAAACAATCGCTCAGTCTGGTATCAGGTATTATTTTTTTGGTAACAAGAGCGACTATCGACAGGCATTACGGATTCGATTCGTTCATGGTGATGTGAATATCGTTGCATATCATAGATCTGCACCTGTAAAATGTGTGGAGAGGATATTTAATTAAATTACGTGTAATAAGGAGTTTATGTTGATTGAAAATGTGCAGTTGCACAATGTCGCCCAGACACGATACGATTCGGCCAGGAAAGGATATCTGTTACAGCGCGTGCCGCAACATGTGCGATCTGCGCTTAACGAAACCGCGCAGATGAGGATGCTTGAGCCGGTAAATGTTGAAATCCGTTTTGTTGGTGACGGCCCCTGCAGGCTGACTCTGTCATCAGAAAACAACACAGAAGTGGTCGTTTTTCATGGGCTTTTTGCACGCAGATGCCGATATGTGATTGGAAAGAAACCGATTACCATCGAGATGGCTTATCCTGAGAACCTTCGCAAGCTGGATGAGCGTTATGTGGAAAAAATGGCATTTCATCCCCGGGTTACCAGAGTGCTGTTTGGCAGTGTATACCGTGATCCGGTGTATTTACACGGAGCAGAAGCGGAGAGCCTGCGTAAACCGGTTGCGAGTGAACTACCTGACAAAAAAATTATTGCATATGGAACATCGATTACCCAGGGTGCGGAGGCAAGCACCCAGTATCTTAACTATATAAGCATTGCTGCGCGAAAGCTGAATGCTGATGTGTATAATCTCGGGGTTGGAGGTTCTGCCTACTGCGAGCCACCGTTGGCCGATTATATTGCGGAAAGAGAAGACTGGGACTGTGCATTACTTTCGCTATCGGTCAACATGCAGCATTTTACAATTGATGAGTTTTCGCGACGTGTGAGCTACATGGTACATACAATTGCGGGGACCAATCCGGATAAACCGGTAGTGTGCGTGACTCTTTTTCCATACCACCGTGATTTTGGCATAGGGCATGAGAACCAGGCGTTGGGAGGTGTGCCGGAAGATTTTCGAAATGCGCTCAGGGAGGCCGTGCGTACGTATCCAGGCAATAACGTCCATCTTCTGGAAGGGCCCGATTTACTGCGGAATATCGAAGGGCTTACCTCCGATTTGCTCCATCCGGGAGATTATGGCATGATAGAGATGGGAGAGAATCTGGCCCGATTACTCGCACCTGTCATGAATCGGAGCTGAATCGGGCTATGAGCGATGCATGTTGTGGATAAAGGTTATACAGCGCATCCCGTCGGGCCAGCTCGAAATCATCAAATTCAAAGCCCGGGAAAACGCTGCATCCGACCAGTGCATAGCCGTCGGGATTGTCGCATTCAGCGGCAAACCAGGTCCCCGCGGGTATTTCTACACACGGCTGTTGCTCGGCGGCCGTGTTTTTCCCCAGTCGGCGGATTACGTGTGTTCCGTCGTTATCGATCAAATGAATGGTGAGGCCTGCTCCGAGGTAATGATGCCACAGCTCATCCCCCTTAAGTCGGTGAAATTTCGATATATCACTGCCATGCAGTAAAAAGTATATATGGGTACTCAGGTATCGGTCGCCCGAAAAATCATCTGAAAGCTGCGGTTTGGGAACCTTGATCCGGCTGCGGTAAATTTCCCGGTAATAGCCGCCTTCGGGATGGGGTTCCAAACAAAGTGAATCTATCAGACCTGAGGACGAAAGAGAAGAGGGTTGTTCTGAAGAAGGACCGTGCATATAGATTGGCTTTGCATTTTAGACCGGAGTGAAAATAGCCTCCTGCACGGACCGATTGGAAAGCGGTCGCACAAAATATCGGTCCGCGTTATTCGTCGATAAAGATGTTATCATCGCGGATTAGTTTGCTGAAGCGTTCGAAGGGCGCGTCTTCGAGTACCGCATCGATAATTGTCTTTCCGATCGGGTGCAACCGTTCGTCTCTGTATTGCGGAAGCTGGGCTTTAAAAAAGTCCTTCAGAATATTCGCACCGGCGTCGTACGCTTCTTCTCCCATTTCGTGTTGATATTCGGTCTGAAAAAATTCCCGCTCGAATGTCTGTCCTTCAATAGTAAAACTGTTGAGCGAGTACCCGAGTAAATGACACCGTGAGACCGAAAGGTTTTTGCGCGGGAATTTTACACCGCCGCGGCGGGCAATGTATTCCCGCACGATCCATTGCGGCATGAATCCGACGTGCCATGCCCCAATGTACTGGTTCGGGCAGAGAATGTAGTGAACTTTGGGCGTATCCATTATCTGTTCGAGCAGCATATTGGCAAAATTGACCTTTTCTCCTGTGGCAAAGGGCCAGAACGAGCCGACCCCTTCCGACTCCATCGTGGCGGGGCCTACTATACTCGGGTTGCCATGTCCCCGTGGTGAGACCAGTCGCCAGACCCATGCAATTGCAGGCGGGAGGATATGAAACATCCCCAGAATGCCATAGTTGGGACGTTCGCTGGTCGATGGAGGGGTTCGCAGTCCAAAGCTGCGGATATCGACTTTTACCGGCTTGTCGACCATATCGGGGATTTCGTTTCTCGGAATAATGACCCGCGGGTTTGGACACTTGGTGCCGGGTGTATCCTCGATATGTTCCCACAGCAGGGCCGTGCTGCCGGGCTTTGCATCAATATTAAGATATACCAGCGGCTGTTTCGGATGAATGGTCCGCGATTCGATATCAGGGTCGGTGCCGTAGTTTTCTATGTGATTTACACGGATGAACCAGCCGTATTCCGCATCCGCGATGTAGAGATTCTGTTTCGTTTTTTGTATGGAAGGATGGGTGGAGCCCATATCATCGACTACGGGACGCAGGTCGCAGGCACGCGGCAGTACCAGTTTTTTGGTCTCACCGGTGATTGTGTTACGGGCGCACATTATGGTACCGTCAGACTCCCGGTGCATATGCTCGTGCATTTCACTTTTACCGCTTCCGCTGGCACCTTCATGCATGATGGTAAGTTTGTTATCATAAGGGGTAATCATTTGTACAACAGAAGCGTGAAGGGTAAGCCAGTTCTCCTTTTCGCCGAAATCCAGCAGTGCGCTATAGACACCTTTTTTGGCACTCGGTCCCGGATAGAGGTTGTAGCTGAATATTTCATGTGCATTTTCACGTCGGTTGTGTACCACCACCTGCTTGCCGTTAAAATGCGTGTGACGAAACGGCGGGGCGGTAAAAATCATACACTGAATATGCCGGGGCGGCTCTTTGTCACTAAGATCTTCTATCCCTTGCAGTAGTGCGAGACCCAGTGCGAAAAAACCGGCGTTTTGCGGAACCACCGCCATTCCATACATGCCTTTTGTCTGGCCGGCATTGAAGAAAAAGATTGCAAGCGGCTGTTGGGTAAGCCAGGAAACAGTTTCTTCTCTCAAATCATTGAACGGATATCCCCAGACATCGCTGAAGCGGGTCTTGTCGGTGGGAAGGTCGTCGCCGATATGCATACAACTCGGATCGCGACGTCGCATATAGGGTTCATAATAATTGATTGAAATGCCGTTTTTCACAGTACATACACGTGCTTCTTTGACATGACCTTTTTCGGGTATCGGATAGGCAACTTCATGCCATCCGTTATCAGGTGCATCTCTGACAGCGAGTCTGGCAAGCTGGCGGAATTCACTGGCGATCGAAAGAGAGGGGCAGTTAAGCAGCATCTCTTTTATATTTGAAGGTATGGGTAACTGCTGTACTATTTGTTCTTCGTTCATAAACCGACAATCTCCATAGGTTAGACATGATACACAGCCATTGTCGCTGCCCAAAGGCGTGTCGGCTGTGCCGGACCGATACTTAATTCATGCAGGCTGTTGTGTTGTTATTTTTGATAAGCTGCTGGTTCCCTTGATACATAAAGAGCGCATTGGGCACTACCATTGCAGCATAATTTTCTGCCTACAGCCATATCCGCGAAACAATCGTGGGATCGCGGCGTGTCATTGCTTCCAGTTCTTTATGTTCCCGCGTATGCAAAGAAAATAATTTATTTTCCAATGCGTGTACAAAAAGTACACTTTTTTAGTGACAATTCATTTGTGCGTCAGGCGCAACGATTTCGAGAAGGCGCAACAGATACTTAAGGGCATCTTTGCCGTCGAATAAGCAATAGCTGTGATATGTAAAGTATGCCGAATTACCTCCCGACAGCGGAAAGGGTACGAAAAATATCGTGACACCATAAAAAAGCGTGTGCATCTGCATCGTTATGAATTCGTTTGCAAGGGTATCAGAAAAGACGTATTGATACAGAGACCCAATGCTGCCGGTAATTTCTGGTTATGAAAGCAGTACGCGTTTTGTCTTTCGGTACATTTTTTGGTCATGACAGGGTGTCTGCAGTCGGTGAGCATACAATTATCTAAGCATCGGATGAAATAAATTATTTTCACACGAGTAATACGAGTAACAGGTATCTTTTTTTACACCATAATGATACCTGCAATTCCAACGATTGACGGTTACGCGCAACACAGATACGCATATTTTATTATATCTTGTTTTAGTGAAAGGAGTTGTGTCTATGGGTCATATTGAAGATGTACTGCAGTCGGTTGAACAACGCAATCCCGGAGAAACGGAATTTCTGCAGTCCGTACGTGAAGTACTTGAATCTCTGCGCCCTGTAATCGAGAAGAAGAACGAATACGTTAAAGCAAATATTCTTGAGCGTATAGCAGAACCGGAGCGACAGATCTTTTTCAGGGTACCCTGGGTGGATGACAACGGTAATGTACAGGTCAATCGTGGATTCCGTATTGAATTCAACAGTACCCTCGGGCCGTATAAAGGAGGGTTGCGTTTTCATCCGAGTGTAAACCAGAGTATCCTCAAATTTCTCGGATTTGAACAGGTGTTTAAAAACAGCCTGACAACTCTTCCAATGGGGGGAGGTAAAGGCGGAGCTGATTTTGATCCCAAAGGAAAGTCGGATGGTGAAGTCATGCGTTTCTGTCAGTCATTCATGACCGAACTGCAACGGCATATCGGTGCGGATACGGATGTACCCGCAGGCGATATCGGTGTCGGGGCGCGTGAAATCGGTTTCCTTTTCGGTCAATACAAACGTATCCGGAATGAGTTTACCGGCGTATTAACGGGGAAAGGCCTTAACTGGGGCGGTTCATTGATTAGGCCTGAGGCAACAGGATACGGTGCGGTTTATTTTGCGCAGGAAATGCTGAAAACCCGCGATGATTCGCTTGAAGGTAAAGTATGTGCCGTCTCGGGTTCCGGAAATGTTGCACAATATACCGTTGAAAAGCTCACAGAACTGGGTGCAAAAGCAGTTACATTATCTGATTCCAATGGTACTATCTATGACCCTGATGGAATAGATGCGGAAAAACTCGCCTATGTAATGGAATTGAAGAATGTGAAGAGAGGGAGAATCAGGGAATATGCTGAGAAGTACAATGTCGAGTTTTATGGAAGCAACCGACCGTGGCATCTGCCCTGTGATTGCGCCTTTCCTAGTGCGACACAGAATGAAATCAACGGTGAGGACGCCAAAACGCTTGTGGACAACGGGTGTTCCCTTGTTGCAGAAGGGGCGAACATGCCAAGCACACCGGAAGCGGTGGATATTTTTGTTGATAAGCGGATTCTGTATGGTCCCGGCAAAGCCGCGAATGCAGGCGGTGTTGCAACCTCCGGTCTGGAAATGAGCCAGAACGCGACCAGAGTAAGCTGGAGCAGATGGGAAGTGGATAATCGGCTGAAAAATATTATGATAAACATACACAAATCATGTGCCGATGCAGCGCAAGAATATGGTAAGCCCGACAACTATGTAATGGGTGCCAACATCGCCGGATTCGTGAAAGTGGCGGATTCCATGCTGGATCACGGAATCGTGTAACCTGTGTATCGTTTACAAGCGGTATCGGCGCACGGGTAAAACGTAACGCCGAATTGTTCCTGCGTGGCCGATGCCGACATCCTGCAAAGATGAGAAAGGGGTGGTTTTTGCGTGTGCCCTTTTTTTCTTTCGTATTTCCAAAACCTCGGCGCAGTATTGACGCGCCGAGGTTTTTTTTGGGCAAATACCAAGATTTTGTGCCGCCCGAGCTTTTTAGGCACATCCCGGGACAAAACGTATGGGATCAGAGGCTTCTGATTATTTCGGCAAGCGCTTCATAGGAGTGCGCTTCGAAGGCCGCTTTTCTGAATGCACCGGCATTCGGCAGGCCCCTGACATACCATGCAAGGTGTTTTTTCATCTCACCGAGTCGGGTACCCGGGCCTTGTGCAGTCAATTCATGGTAGTAGCGGTGAAAAACCAGATGCTGCAGTACGGTGGCGCGTATGTGTGCAACCGAAGGAGGCGAGGGCTGATTCCTCTCATCGAGCAGTTGCCGGCACTGACCAAATAACCAGGGGTTTCCACATGCCGCGCGTCCGATCATGACACCTGCACAACCGGTGTTATCGATCATGGCCTGTGCATCGGCGGCTGAGGCAATATCACCGTTTCCGATAACCGGAATGCTGCTGTGACGAACTGTTTCGCGGATTCGTTCCCACAAGGCACTACCCCCGAAACCCATACTGCGGGATCGGGCGTGAAGAAAAAGCGCGGCGGCACCGCACTCTCCGGCGATACGGGCACATTCGACATCGACCCACTCACCGGTATACCACCCCGAGCGGATCTTGACCGTTACCGGAATCGAAACCGCGTCGACCACGGCCGATATGATCCGTGCCAGCAGGGAAAGGTCGCACAGCAGGGCGGCGCCGCCATTGTTTTTGACGACCTTGGGTACCGGGCATCCTGCGTTGATATCGATAAAATCGGGACGGACCCGCTGCTGCATATATGCCGCCGCCCGTGCCATGAGTACAGGGTCGCTTCCAAAAAGCTGCAGCCCGATTGGCCGCTGTATATCGTCGAAATCGCCCAGGCGGATCGTTTTTTCCGAATTGTAACACACCCCCGCGGAACTGATCATCTCCGAAACCACGACATCGGCACCGTGTAGTTTGCATACAGTGCGAAATGCGTTGTCTGTTATGCCGGCAAGCGGGGCACAAAATATTTTATGTCCGGAAAAATCCATACCGTAAGTAGAGGGGTGGCGCAATGAAGTTGGTGAAGCCCCCGGTGTGTGAACCTTCATCAAATTACTACGATGCAATGATCGTGGACGTTGCGGGATACATTTGTGCGTACAGACGTAAAAATACATTTACTTTCGTCGAAGATATGTGCAATTTGTATTTTTACCTCACTTGTGCGATGGAGTAAATATCCGCGAAAAGGTGACAACATATGAAAATGTTCAATGAAATTTCCTTCGACTATCCGCCGATAATGCTTGCGGCATGGCAGGGAATGGGCAATGTGGGACTTATAACGATGGATTATCTGCGAAGTACCATTCAGGCTCAAAAATTTGCAGAGATCGACATGAGCCCCTTTTTCATTCCGGATTCGATTGTGGTTAAAAACGGTATTGCCCAGTTTCCCGAAGTGCCGTCGAGTTCATTTTATTATACCCATGATCCGAATATGATTATCTTTGTAAGTAACTCTCAGCCGGGGGGCAGCGAAGGAATATCGATTGTAAAGACGCTGCTGGATATTGCACGTCAGTTCGATGTAACCCGGATTTATACCGCGGCCGCGTTTGCGCAGCCCATGAGTCATGTGGATGAATCGCAGGTAATGAGCGCCTGCAACGGCAAGCAACTGCTTTCCCAGATGAAATCGTTCGATGTCAATCCCATGCCCGACGGCTATATTGCGGGACTAAACGGGATACTGCTCGGGGTAGCCGGATCGAGGGATATAGAGGCGGGATGTCTTCTGGGAACGATCCCGTCGTATGCAACCAATTTTTCCTACCCCAAAGCCAGCCTTGCCATCCTCCGGGTGCTCGAAAAAGCGTGCAATATCGAGGTCGATACCGGGGAGCTCATACAGGCGGTCGACGAGATGGACGAGCGGCTCGATTCGATAGAAGAACGGATTAAGGAATTTTTCCCTACCATGCAGCAGGAACACGAAGAGCTTTCCGATATGGATCAGGATGAAATTCCTCAGTATATCATGGACAAGATAGAGCGGCTTTTCGAACAGGTGAAAAAGGATAAGTCAAAGGCTTCCGAGCTCAAGCAGGAGCTCGATCGCTGGAATTTGTACGAATTATACGAAAAGCGGTTTCTCGACCTGTTCAAAGACGACAACGATGAAACCACTCACTAATTGGAGAGATTGAGACTATTATGGCGTGGTTTACCCATACACACAAACACACTGCTTCCGGAGAGAAAAAAGAGGACCTGTGGGTTCGCTGTCGCGGCTGCAGCGCGCATGTACTTAAAGAGGAATGGTTCGACAACCTCTCGGTATGTTCCAAATGCGGCTATCACGGACGAATCGGCGCCAGAGAACGCATCGAGCTCGTGATTGACAACGAGAGCGGGACCGAACTCGATACGACTATTTTTCCGGCCGATCCTCTCGATTTCAGCGATGGTAAGGCTACGTATATGGAAAAGCTCAATGCCGCAAGAAAAAAAACCGGGCTCAACAGCGCGCTCGTGTCAAGCCATGCAAAGCTTCACGGTACCGAGGTGGTTGTGGCAGCCATGGATTTTCGTTTTATCGGCGGCAGTCTCGGAAGCGCGGTGGGGGAGAAGTTCTACCGGGCAGCCGATTTTGCCCTCAGCAGAAAGATCCCCTTTATTATATTCTGCGCCTCCGGTGGAGCACGCATGCAGGAGGGAATGTTCTCCCTGATGCAGATGGCAAAGACCTGCAGCATAGTCGAAAAGCTGCACAACAATGCGATACCCTATATATCCGTGCTGACCGATCCCACCGCAGGAGGGGTGTCCGCTTCTTTTGCCATGGTGGGTGATATTCACCTCGCGGAGCCGGGTGCACTGATTGCGTTTGCCGGGCGACGCGTTATAGAACAGACAATAAAGCAGAAACTGCCGGATGATTTTCAGACCGCGGAATATCTGCTGGAGCACGGCTTTATCGACATGATCGTGCCGCGTGCACAAATGCGTGATACGCTTGCTGGAGTACTCCGGTATGGTATACACCGTAACAAAGGATGATATAATGGCACTGGAATTCGACGAATCGATGCAGCCGATTCAGCAGACGATCGACAAGCTGAGAAAGCTTGAAAAGGAGAACAATGAAGATTACTCCGAACAGATCGCCCGGCTGGAGCATAAACTCGAAAAGAATAAAAAAGAGGTATATAAAAAGCTTTCTCCCTGGCAGATTACTCAAATCGCGCGATTTGCGCAGCGTCCCGTGCTGCAGGATTATATCGAACACATGTGTGATGAATTCATAGAATTGCATGGTGATCGCTGCTTTGGTGATGATCGCGGCCTCATCGGCGGTTTTGCCACTATCGATTCTTACCGGTGCATGCTGATCGGACATAATAAAGGCAAGGATGTAAAGCAGCAGAGTGCGCGCAATTTCGGGATGGCCTCGCCCGAAGGATATCGCAAGGCGCTTCGCCTTATGGAGCTTGCACAAAAGTATGCGCTGCCGGTAGTGACGCTCGTGGACACACAGGGAGCATTCCCCGGTATAGGAGCGGAGCAGCGCGGCCAGGCCGAAGCGATTGCGCGAAATCTCGCGCGAATGGCCGATCTTCGTACACCTATCATTACCGTGGTAACCGGCGAAGGCGGAAGCGGCGGCGCGCTTGGCATCGGCGTGGGCGATGTGGTCTGTATGTGTGAGTATGCGGTCTATTCGGTCATATCGCCCGAGGGATGCGCGGCCATATTGTGGAAAGATTCGTCAAAAGCGCCCGAAGCGGCAAAAGCACTCAAAATAACCGCAAAAGAGCTGAAGAAATTCGGCATTGTCGATGAGATAATACCCGAGCCCAACGGCGGTGCACACGCCGATTATGCCGAGAGTGCGCTTCAGATAAAAAAGGTTATAGTAAAGCACCTTCAGTCGCTGTGCAAATACTCATCCGGCAGACTGGTTCGCAGACGGGAAAAGAAAATCGCGAAAATAGGAACGTTCATACAGAGCGAAGAGAACTGACGGGGATACATTCACATGGAAAAAAAGAGAAGTTCTATGAAAGAGACTGCAACAGAAACCGGGCGTAACGCATCCTCGAATGAGCATGCCAAAATCCGCATTACCGATACGACGCTCAGGGATGCGAATCAGAGTATGTGGGCGGCGCGAATGCGCGGCGAAGATATACTGCGAATCATGGACGTGATCGATTCGGTCGGCTATTATTCGCTCGAGGTCTGGGGTGGAGAACCCTTCAGACGCTGCCTTACCTCCCTGCGGGAAAACCCGTGGGAGCGATTGCGGATGATTAAATCAAAGGCAAAAAAGACGCCGCTTCAGATGCTGCTTCGCGGCAGACATCTTGTGGGAGATCGGGACTATCCGGACGAAGTAATAGACCGTTTTATCGCGCTCGCGAGTGAGAACGGCGTGGATATCTTTCGGATTTACGATGCGCTTAACAATATTGACAGACTCGAAACGGTCATAAAGACGATTAAAAAATATGGCGGATATGTGCAGGGGACGGTCTGCTATAACGAAAATCCGCTGCGCAGCGTGGATACTTATGTCGAAGCGGCAAAACGGCAGAAGGAAATGGGTGTCGATTCGATATGCATAAACGATATTACCGGGCTGCTTTCTCCCTTTGTGGCGGGCTCCCTGGTGACACAAATCCGCAACGCGGTGGATCTGCCCATACAGCTGCACTGTCATGCCTCCGTTGGGACCGCGACTGCGGCGTATATCGAAGCGGTACGTGCCGGTGCGGGTGCGCTCGATTGTGCCATTTCTCCAATGGCGGGCTATTCCTCTTTGCCTGCAATCGAGACGATCATGGCTGCATTCCGTCATACGGAGTACAACCTCGATCTCGATTTTTCCGCGATGCGCAAAGTCGCCGATTTTTTCAGCAGGATATCGAATGAGCGCGGTGTAGCGACGTACTCTCACGACAACGCCGAGTATGCCGTACTTACCTACGGGTTGCCGTATCCGATGTATTCGGGTATTCGGGACGAGCTGGCGGAAAAAGAGGAGTTAGAACGTCTTGAAGATGTCTGCCGGGAAGCGCAGAATTTACGTAAAGAACTCGGATATCCGCCTATGTATTATCCGGTAAGGAATATGATTGCATCTCAGGCACTGGTAAA
The DNA here is from genome assembly GCA_964589825.1 of uncultured Fibrobacterota bacterium. Taxonomy (GTDB): domain Bacteria; phylum Fibrobacterota; class Chitinivibrionia; order Chitinivibrionales; family WJKA01; genus CAZPUS01. Next base: position 13,957 of record CAZPUS010000020.1, read on the forward strand.
TGTTTTTTCTTCACAGCGCTTCGAGACGATTCATCGTACCCTCAAAGAGTACGTCAACGGCCATCTCGGAAGTCCTCCGGGAGAGATCGATTCGAATGTGCGCAATACCATTTCGAACGCGCCGTCAGAAAGACTTTACCCTGCGGCATTTTCCGCAGCCAAAGGGCTGAAAGACGCGGCCGACGAGCTCGAACCGGAATACGTGGAACATGAGGAAGATCTCGTCACCTACGCACTTTTTCCGCGCGAAGCCCGGGATTATTTTGAATGGCGCTCGCTTCCGGCCGAACAGAGACCCGAGCCCCCGGTCGACCGGGAACTGCGCAAAAGTAAAGAAGAGGCGGGAGATACGTCACCCCGGATACACTCGAATGTGCTTGCGCACGGGAGTGCGCAGCTGATGCTGCACCCTGAAGACTACGAAGGACTCGGTGTGCTGTTATCCAATGCAAAAGGAATATCGTTCAGTGAAATCAATATTTCCAAAGGTGACTTTTGCCTCAGCATATACGGAACCCAGGCAGCGGCAGAGGCATCGGCTCGCGGTGATCATGCCACATCGAAATCGCAGGAAGCAGCTGCAGCTGGGCACGGCGGAACCGATTCGCAGGCTGAATCCCGGGAGGTTTCAGCGGATAGTTCTGCTCGTAAGACAATAGATTCACCCATTGCCGGGACATTCTATTCACGTCCCGATCCAAGCAAGCCCCAGTATGTGCAGACCGGTGAGACGGTGGATGAAGGGGTGAAAGTCTGTATTGTCGAGGCGATGAAGCTCTTCAACGAAATCGAAGCGCCGGCCAGATGTCGGCTCGTAAAGTATCTTTGTGCCGACGGCGATATGGTCGAGCAGGATCAGCCCCTGGTAGAGATAGAGCTGCAGTAGCCGGAGTTTTGTACTATTAGTGCAGTCAGAAAGGCATGCGGCCGTATGCCCCCAGTGTATCCATCGCTATTGCGATAAGCCCGGCAGCGAGTTCGAGCTTGACAAGAAGTGACAGGCTGCCTGTGCCGTGGGGAAACCGTACCGCGAGGGCAATGACCGAGATAAGCAGATGCAGCGGATAAACCAGGGCAATAAGAATATACAGATAGGCATGGCCATACTGTCCCGTGGTATAGGCAACCAATGAACACGGAATAAAAACGATCATACATGCGACGATTATCGTTTTTATGCCAAAAGCATTGAGAACCGCACTGGTCCGTTTTCCCGCGCGTCGATCTCCGTATTCGTCCTGTACGTCTTTTATCAGTTCTCGAACCAGGTTGAGAATGAAAGCGAGTGTCGCCGGTATGAAAAGGCGGAAAAACTCCGGCCCTTGGAATCCCCCGAATAAAAGTGCATAGGCCACGAGCAGGCTTACCACCACATTGCCCAGAAGCGGTATCGATTTGAGCCGCAGCGTATAGAGTGTGAGCAGCAGAAGCGGTATGATCACACCCCAGAGGTGGAGTATGGACGCAAACGCCGCTGCGATACCGGTAAGTAGTGCCGTGCATATCGCACAGATGAGCGCGATTCTTACCGGGAGCGCGTTGGAGGGGAGTACCCGTGAAGGCCGGTTGATACGGTCTTCTTCGACATCTGCGATATCGTTGATGCAGTTACCGTAACAGGTGGCGCAGAAAGAGGCAATGCACAGCAGTGCGAATTCATAGATCCCTGCGGAATGGGCCATTGCACCCGATACCCAGACACCGAGTGCCGTAGCTGCGGCGGCAATAGCGGCATTGAAAAACCGGCACAGGTGGATAAAATGTATCAGCGTCTTCATGGTAATTAGTACACAAGCGTAGAAAGCGGAATTATTGAATACCCGAAGGGTTATCGGGAGGCCAGAGATACCGCTTCTGCGATAGCCCGCATTTTATCGATACCGTTTCGATGAGAAAGAACATTGCCGGTTACAATGATGTCGGCTCCTGCAGCAATCTTTTTTCGGGCACTGTCGGGATCGGTGATACCACCGCCCACGATAAGCGGTCCGTCACAATTTTTGCGAACCGCAGCGATCATATCTTCGGGTACGCTGTGCTGTGCGCCGCTTCCCGCTTCCAGATAAAACATCTTCATACCCATGTAGCATGCGGCAAGGGCATGCGCGGCTGCAATGAGCGGTTTGTTGCGGGGCAAAGGGCGGGTGTTGCTCATGAATTCAACCGAGGTGACCACGTCCGACTGTACCAGCATATATGCGGTAGGGATAGGCTCCAGATCCATCTGCTTTATTATCGGTGCAGCCTTTACATGTTCACCGATAAGGTTGACGGGATTTCGGCCAGACACAAGAGAGAGCAGCAGCAGTGCATCCGCATGAGGAGAGAGCTGGGTCGCATCACCGGGGAATATGAGTACCGGAACCGAAACCGCCTGCTTTATCGCGGAGATGAATTCATCGAAATGGTTGCTGTACAGCAGGCTCCCCCCGATAAGAAATGCGCGGGCACCGAACTGTTGTGCCTTCTGTGCATACTCTATTCCCTGCTGTATGGTAAAATCGTCGGGGTCAAACAGGACCCAGTGCGCGGGGCCGTGTGTGGCGATGTCGGCAGTAATTTGTTCGTACATCTTCGATTGTGTGGTGGGCATACCCTTCCTCACTCGTGCTGATTGTACTGTTCGGTCAATAAATTATTGTGCATGGATACTTGTGCGGCGTGCTCTTTTCCATGATGTGCGGATATTCACATCGGATAATTATGCTCTTGTGCGTCAACGAAACGCATGCTGTATTCGTGGCGATCAGTATACATCTATACCATACTCGACGCAGTTATGATATGCCTGCCTCCATACGTGGCCAATCTATGGCGACGTATCCGCCTTTTCTGCATGTTCCTGCATAAGACGTTGCGCAACCTGCAGGGCTTCGGATGTTTTTTCACTCTTTTTTGCGCCGGCCTGTGCACGATCGGGACGTCCACCACCACCTCCGCCGGCTGTCTGAGCCATAGACTTGACAATGTTGCCGCAGTGGATGTCAAAGTCCTTTACTGCGGACGGTGAGGCGGTTGCACTGAACTGTACGCCGTTTTCTCCTGCGTTGGCGAGTATTACGACATACGCGTCGTCATGTTGTTTGAGGGTATCGTTGATCGTATTCGTAAAAAGACCGAACTCTTTTTTATCAACATTTTGCATGTGACGAATCGCATAGTGCAGTCCGGCATGTGACCGGGCCTGCGAAATAAGCATTTCTGCCTTCTGTTGTATCTGTTCGGCAAGTAGCTCCTGCGTGCGTGTACGCAGATTCGATTCGCTTTCGACAAGCGCACTCACTTTGGCGTCGAGATGGTCAGGATCGGTTTTCAGAAGTTGCGCCGTATGTGAAAGGCGAGTTTCGAGCTGCTGCAGGTAGCGAAGCGATGCCATGCCGGTTATAGCGGTAAGACGGCGAATACCAGCCGAAATACTCGACTCGGAGGTGATATGGAACAGCCCGATATCGCCGGTTCGGCGAACGTGGGTTCCGCCGCAGAGCTCCCGGCTCACTTCGTCCATTTGTATTACCCGCACTTCATCCCCGTATTTTTCGCCAAAGAGTGCGGTAATTCCCGCATCGATCGCGTCCTGATACTTCATGTGCGTTGCGGTGACCGTAAGGTTGTGCAGAATCCATTCGTTTACCTGCTGTTCGATACGGGATAGCTGTTGTGGTGCAAGTGCTTCGAAATGGGTAAAGTCGAAGCGCAGTTCATCAGGTGCGACTCTCGAGCCGGACTGCTGGACATGGCTGCCGATATATTTTCTGAGTGCGGCATGAAGAAGATGCGTGACCGAGTGATTGCGGCGAATCGCATCACGGCGGGTGGTGTCGATACGGGCGATAACCGGCGCGCTTAGATTTTCCGGGGTCAGAGCATAATCCGATGTTACCTTATGTGCGAGCGTATCATGAATTTTGTAGGTATCGGTGACCGTAAGTGTGGTTCCGTCTTTGAGTATGATTACGCCGGTGTCGCCGACCTGGCCGCCGGCCTGGGGGTAAAACGGGGTGCTGTCGAGTACCAGCAGACAGGTGCAGGCAACATCCTCCGCATCGGAGAGCTGCGCGAAGCTCTGCACATTCGCCTCACACTCATTACGCTCGTACCCCACGAACTTGGTGTGATCCTGCGTGCGAAGCTCAGTCCACTCTTTTACTCCCTCCTGCGCGCTTCGTGCATCGCTTGCCTCACGTGAGCGTTTTTTCTGCGACTGCATGTGTGATTCGAACTCGGCTTCATCAATATCGATACCTTCTTCGCGTGCGATAAGGCGGGTCAGGTCGGCGGGAAAGCCATAGGTGTCGTAAAGTACGAATACGTCCTCACCCCGAAGACGGGACGCATTGCGTGACTTTGCATCACGTATCATGGCGGATAATTTATCGAGTCCGACTTCGAGTGTTTCGGCAAAACGCTCTTCCTCGGACTGAATCACTCCCTTGACATACGAGACACGTTTTGTTACTTCGGGATACGCCTCTCCCATGATCGCGACGACATCGTCGACCAGCTTGTGCAGAAAGGGTTCTCGGAATCCTATTTTACGTCCGAATCTGAACGCACGGCGTAGAATGCGGCGTATAACGTAGCCCCTGCCTTCGTTTGAGGGAAAGACTCCGTCGGTGATCGAGAAAACGAGCGCTCTTATGTGGTCGGCGATAACGCGCATCGGCATGCCGCGTTCATCGTGATAATAGGCAGTTGCGCTCATATCCGCCACTTTATCGATAAGCGGTTTGAGCAGGTCGGTTTCATAATTGGAGCCGGTCCGCTGCAAAATGGCGCTTATGCGCTCCAGCCCCATTCCGGTATCGATGTGCGTGTGCGCAAGGCTGATGCGCGATCCGTCCTGGTTGAGATTGTACTGAATAAAGACAAGATTCCAGATTTCTACGAACCTGCCGCAGCCCGGGCTGTTGACTTCGCAGGTGTGGTCGGGATTCTTTTCAAACGGACACGATCCCGGACCGACATCCATATGGATTTCGGAGCATGGTCCGCAGGGTCCGGTATCGCCCATCTGCCAGAAATTTTCGGACTTGCCGAATCGCCGGATGTGATCGTGTGCAATACCGGTATGCGTTTTCCATAACGTTTCCGCCTCGTCATCGTCGGTATAGACGGTGGCATAGAGGCGATCCACCGGCAGCTCCCATTTTTCGGTAAGCAGCTCCCAGGCCCATGTAATAGCTTCCTTTTTGTAATAATCGCCGAACGACCAGTTGCCCAGCATCTCGAAAAACGTGTGATGTGAATGATCACGACCCACTTCTTCCAGATCGTTGTGCTTACCCGATACCCGCATGCATTTCTGGGAGTTTACCGCACGCGGTACCGTCGGCGTAACGTCCCCGAGAAAAATCGACTTGAACTGGTTCATCCCTGCGTTGGTAAACAGCAGGGTGGGGTCGTCGGTAGGGATTACCGGCGAGCTGTGAATATAGGTGTGCCCGCGCCGGGTAAAAAACTCGATAAATTCATTGCGTATCTGATGTGCTCGTTTGCTCATTGGTCCCTTCGGTCTTTTCGGATGTTGGTTGCGTGGATTCATTATCGCCGTAGCCGGATAACTCGAGGCGCTGAGCGAGCTCTGCAACGATTTCGTCGCGTACTTTGGGATTATCGGAAAGAAAATCCTTGGCCTTTTCCCGACCCTGTCCGAGACGTTCTCCTTTATATGAAAACCATGCACCGCTTTTCTGTACGACTTCGTGCGTGACCGCCATATCGAGTACATCGCCCTCGAACGAAATGCCCTGTCCGTACATGATATCGAATTCCGCGTTTTTAAACGGCGGCGCCACCTTGTTTTTAACCACCTTTGCGCGGGTTCTGTTGCCGATAATGCTGTCGCCTTCTTTGATAGCGGAAATTCGCCGTATGTCGATGCGTACTGATGAGTAAAATTTCAATGCATTGCCGCCGGGAGTGGTTTCGGGATTTCCGAACATGACTCCGATTTTCATACGAAGCTGGTTGATGAATACAAGTGCGGAGCGCGAGCGTGAAATAATCCCGGTGAGTTTGCGAAGCGCTTGCGACATAAGCCGTGCCTGCAGCCCGACGTGTGAATCCCCCATTTCTCCCTGGATCTCCGCGGACGGAACAAGCGCCGCGACACTGTCGACCACGATAATGTCGACCGCACTGCTTCGTACGAGTGTATCGACAATATTGAGGGCCTGCTCGCCGGTATCGGGCTGGGAAACGAGCAGGTTTTCGACGTTAATGCCGATTCTTCGTGCATAGCCGGCATCGAATCCGCATTCCGCATCCACGAGTACCGCAACGCCGCCCTGCCGCTGAGCATTTGCAATGGCGTGCAGCGCCAAGGTGGTTTTCCCCGACGATTCCGGGCCGAAAATTTCGATGATACGTCCTTTGGGGAATCCGCCGATACCGAGCGAGTAATCGAGTGAGATCGATCCGGTCGATATCGCGGGCAGATCTTCCTTGAGTGTGCCGTCTCCCAGCCGCATTATTGCACCCTTGCCGTGTTGCTTCTCTATCTGAGAAAGTGCCTGATTGAGTGCGGTGTCCTTTGTCTGTGCGGTCGAAGAACTCGACGCGCTCGATTTTTTTTGTGCCATAGAGCCTTATCCCTCCTGCCTTTGGTTAAGTAATTAGTAATTGGTTCAATAAAACCTGAACAGAGCGATTATGTGTGCAAAATATGCTGCCATCCGCACTGCTGCTGCGTTCCCGGAAAAAATGAGGCGACCGTTCTGGCTGGCTGGTTGATTTCGGAAACGCAATAACAGCATGTCTTAGCGCATCTTTCACCAAACCAATCGCTCAGTTCAGGGAAAAATACATAATAGCAATTCGTGATGCAGGTATCGGTATGGAGGCGAAACAATACGTACGCTAATCCGTGTCCGCGGATGGAGAGCACGGAGTATGCGTTGCGTCCCGAGTCGCCGCGCAGGCGATTTTACGCTCTCTCTGTTATGCAATGTCGTTTTTGTACGAGACACAATATACCGTAACCCATGAGCTAACCCCGTCTCTATCCGCTCCCCCCGGTAACGCGGGGCTCCATCAGCTGCGGCATACCCGCCGGGAAGAACGCAACAACAGTAATGCTGCTGACTGCGAAAACTCAGTCGTAGAGAATAGCGGTTTTTATTTTGTGCGCCTCGTCGGCCGATTTGAGATACGAGATAATCTCGAGGCCGAATGCAATAGCGGTGCCCGGACCGCGGCTGGTTATAATGCTGCCGTCGCGTACTACCGGCTCGGTGACGATGTTGGCTTCCGGGATGTATTCCTCGGTACCGGGATAACAGGCAACGGTTTTGCCTTCCAGGATTCCTGCTTTGCCAAGCACCGAGGGACCCGCACATATGGCGGCGCACAATCCCCCGTTATCGTATACCTGACGTATGAGTGCATGCACCTGCACGTTGCTGCGCAGGCGGGGGGTTGCGGGACCGCCCGGTATAATCACGGCCTCGAGCGATCCGTCGAGATCATCGACGCGGACATCGGTTTCGTGAACCGTATCTTTGCCGCCGAGAATCCGGGTGTCGGAGACGCCGGCCGAGACAATGGGCAGTGCACTTCTGCGCAACAGATCGACTTGTGTTAGCGCTTCGATTTCCTCAAATCCGTGTTCAAGCAGTATCGCGATGGTCGGTTTCATAACCTACCTCCTGTGCGTGGTAAAATAAATTCGGCAGTGTTTCTGCGTGGTATCACAACGCGGGAGTGCGCGTGCGTTCATCTGCATGAGCTGATATGCAGCGGTGGCGCTGTGCACCTTTTTTTTTATCGGCGAGCTCCCGTTAATTGAAAAAAATAAAAAATGGTTGCTGCAGCGGTCGGCATCGAGTGAGAGCCAAACACGGGAGAGCCCTGATTGGGTCAGCATCAGTGTGTCGTTATTCCAATAGCCGCGAATAGAGGCGGGTGTACGAGATGCAGAAGGTAAGGTGAAATGCGCGGAAAGTATCCGGTGATGCAGAAACGGGAGCCCTTTGGAAAAATAGTGGCTGAATCCGGGGTAATGGGGCAAAGAGCAGGTGCGCACCATGTGCAGCAGGGAATCGTATTCCTCTTCTTTATATGAAAACCCGTGTGGTTTTCCGGGATGAGCCGATAAGGAGATGTTCACGCCGTTGTCCCGAAGACGCCTGACAAAGTTTTTAACCGGTTTTATGGGGTAGAGGCGGTCGTTACCCGCGTGTACGGTGTAGATTTTTTTTTGTGCAAGATTGGAGGGAAAGAGGCGAATGCCCAGACGTGAAAGCATCGGGCCGAACCCGGAGATTGCCATAAAACCCGCAAAAGGCGCCCCAATGGTGTTTGCCGCTGCGTAACAGGCTGTGCCACCGTCGGAGACACCGGCGAGAAAAATTTTTTTGTGATCCACTGGATAGTAGAGCGACATGTAGCGAACCGTCTGTGCAATACGGAACAGACCGCACGGGTGCCACCATGGAGTTGCGCGGTTTGCAGAGGGGGAGGCAAGAAGCAGTCGGCAGGAGTCACCCAGCCCGGCGAGCATCCTGTAGGCGTGACGCCCCTTGTCGGTGCGGGAGGTCCCCACACCGCCGTGCAGATAGATGATGAGCGGATAGCTGCCCTCAGGCTTCAACCCCTCGGGAATATGATAGCCCATGGTGTAGCGCCCACCCTGGTTATCGGTGAGTATGGTGTCGTGATGGCCGGTGTCCGCCGTGCTTCGCGTAAGCATACCCAGTGCAGAGTCGAGTGTGGCGACCGATACGGATTGCGCACGCAGCTGTGTATACAATGAGGAGTCCTGCTGTACGAACCATCGTGCAAGCAGGGGTGTAATTTCCCGTGCAGTCGGCTGCGGCCTGCCACCGCACCCCGGGGTAAAAAGAACGCTGCATACCAACGCGATACATACAGTAAACGCTGCTGCCGGTGATGGTATGAATATCGCAGGAAGACGCATGTAAAAAAAATACCATATTCAATTCGTTGACTGCAGGATGAGATGGTATATGCAGATGCTTTTAGTAAGGCTTTGTGCAGGATGCGGTTGTTGTAACCCCATTGAATAATATTATATTGTAAGTATGTACGGACCGGGTTTGTCACCACCACGTACGTGCATACAACCTGAATCGAGCGGTTGTGCACACACAATCGCCCTGTTACGGTAAAAGTAACTACTTAACGCAAAGGAGGAATCAATGTCCCCGGAAACGCCATCAAATACCCAGGACCGGTTTATCGAAGAAAATAAACAAGCCGAGTCGTATATTACCTCCGGAGATCTCTCCGCTGCGGCAAAGATACTCGTACCCATTGTGGAGAAAGATCCGGCTAACTGGCGTGCGTTCAATAATATCGGTATAATATCCTGGTGCCAGAGAGACTGGGAGGAAGCGTATCGTATGTTCAAGAAAGCATGTGCCCTCAAACCTGATTACGCAGATGCCTTATACAATCTCTTCGACGCGGCCCTGAAGCTGAAACGTATTCCGGAGGCACAGATGTTTTTTGAAAAAGCGCTTCACGAGAATCCGGATGATGAAGAGATGAAAATAATCGTCGATGCGATACGGGAACAGGGAGACGATATCTATCAGAGCCAGCGTGCGCTCGAGGTGGGAGTCTACAATCCGCGAATCGACGAAGCGTATGCGCTGCTTGACGAAGGGAAGCAGTTCGATGCAATGCGGCTGTTTTTGCAGGTAAACGATGAGGAAGGGCCTACGGCAGAGGCTTATGCCGGACTGGGGGTCATCTCGTTCCAGCAGAAAAAATATGAAGATGCCTATGCCCTTTTTCTTCAGGCACTCAAGCTCAATCCGGTGAGTCCGGAAACATTCCTCAATCTCCGGGATGCGGCTCAACACTGCGGAAAAAGTAAAGAGGCCAAAGCGATCTTTGATAAATACAAGCAGGAGATTCCTTCGCTTATGAATATCGACGCCCGGTTTTCGGAAGAGGCCTGAGAGGATTCAACGACAAAGGTGTATAAGGGTGGGGTGTAGAGTACAGCGTTTCTCATTGTGGTTAACGGTGCAAATGAGAGCACAACTCGATTCTATTACGCTAATGTAAAGTAACGGTTTTTTATAATATGATTGTTCGTGTACGGTTTTTACTACTATCTGTTGCGGTTGCGGTGGTGCTTTGCGGCACCGTCGCAATATCGGCAAAGAGAATATCCGGTGTGTCGCTTAAGCGATATCCTCATGTATCGAATCAGGCAGTGAAGGACTCCTATGCGTGGACGCCGGCCGGCATCGAGCAGCGTCTTCGCGCTTTTTTTACCGTAAAAGCACAGCGTGAAGATATTGCCGGAGTACCGGGATACATCGAGGTTCCATCCCGGAAAGATCTTTTCGCTATTGCGGCGCAATGGGATGGACTCAGCCCATCCTTTAAACGGCTTTACAAAAAGGCAGCTGCCGCCGCAATACCGGTTGATTCTCAATCATTCATCTCTCCTGGCGGACATTTTTATATCATCTACACGACAAATGACACCACACTGGCACAGGATGCGATAGACAGTACCGACACACTCGGTTACGATACGGCCAACTGGCGGCGTAAGATTCAGGGTCCCAACGGGGTACCCGATTATATCGATGAACTCGCGTTTGCACTCGACAGCAGCTGGTCTATGGAGGTGGAGAGATTCGGTTTTAGTGCGCCGCAGTCTTCGTTCGAAACCATTCGTGCGCAGCAACGTTATGCGGTGGTGGTGCGCAATCTGCATCTGCGCGGCTTTTATGCCTTCAGCTATCCGGGTAACGTAACCGATGATGACGGGATCGGGTTCCCTTCGTATATAGAAATGCGCCACGACTGGCGTGAGCCCGAATTCGCCCCCATGGGATATGATACTGCCTACGAGAAAGCATTACAGGTGACGGCAGCGCATGAGTTTTTTCATTCGATTCAGTATAGCATGGTACACTCTTACGGGCATAACGGGATTCTGCTCGATGACTTTCCCGTATCCTGGACAGAGGGGACGGCGGTAATGATGGAAGATCTGGCATTCGATTCGGTGGACGACTTTGTACAGTACAGCTTCTCCTATTTCAACGATCCCACCCGGGCGTTGTTTAATGACGCATATGATGATTATGGCTCCTATGTCTATTCACATTCGCTGATTTCACTTTTCGCATATAAAATGCTGGGTGGCATTGACTTTTTCCATCATGTATATCTGAATAATCAGGCGCAGAGAACAGGCTTCGTGCGCAACATCGAAACAGCGGTTCCCCTGGCAGATTCTGGTTATTCATGGAGTGATATTCTGGGCCGATTTCATGCCGAAAGCTTTTTTACCGGCTCCAGGGTCGATTCGGCTTTTTTTATTGCCGAGGCGAACGAGCTGAAGCAATGGCAGGTCGCAACGGCAAAAAGAGATGTATGGTATGCGGATACGGTAAAACCATACGGGATGCAATCTTATATGCTCACCCCCGATGAAACTGATCCCGATTCACTGGTGATATATTACGGCAGTCAGGAAAGCAAAGCGTTGCCCCGGGATTCACTGTGGCGGTATCATCTCATCGGCAGCAGTGATGGAGGGGATACAATTATATCTCTGCCCGGGATGAGAAGTTATGGGCAGGATTCGGTCGTGATTGCATCATGGAAAGGCTATGAACACGTGGTGTTTTGTGCAAGCAATGGAAACGGCACGAGTTCCCGCGCGCACTATTTTTCCTTTTTTGGGGGTAATGAGGTTTATCCGGAAAAAAAACCCGCTATTTCAGAGGAGCTTGTCGTCTACCCGAATCCGCTGCCTTCTAATGGATCGCTTTTTATTTCAGCACAGGATTTCTCACAGACCTACTCATCGGTATCCTTGCGCACGCTTTCCGGGGTGTGTATCGCAACTACCCGTATCGGAGGGCACAAGGGCACACTGAGTGGGTCGCAATGGCGCTGGAGCGAAGGACGCTCCCGAGATATTCTTGAATGGAGTGTTGAGCTGCGGGAGAAAAACCCGGCCGCCGGCACGTATCTTTTGCTCCTACAGGGAAGTGGAAAAACGATTGCCAGGAAGGTTCTTATTCAACAATGACCTTTTTTATCTTTTGCAAAAGATGCTGCGTAGTGTCCACGGCGTCCGTTTTTGTACGGGCAATAGGTGTGGTGGTACTGATGTCGATAATTGCCGGTGGTATTTATTGCGCGCATGCACCGCAGGCGGCCAGAATAGACATACGATATCAGCGGCTGTATTTCAGGTTTATCCCGCAATTCAGAACACTGCGGCATCATCCCGCCTGGCCCGGAGATTCGGCAACCCGTACACTGCTTCACGAGGAACTCTATTCGCTAGGAGAAAAGATACGGTCGCGGCTTCTGGAAAAAGAGAAATCATACCCGTATACATGTGTACGTGATTCAGCCCGGGCAACGATGTATGCGACAATGTATGCAGATTCATTCGTTTTTTTCATGGATACACTTCGGGCCTACTATCGTACCAGGGTTGTTATGAGGTCCACTGATGACACGGTGCACCTTATCACACCGGTCGCTACCTCGACGCAGATTTATCAGGAAGGGTTCATTCCGGTTATTCGACGCATGGTGCGCGATTTTCCATACCAGGCGTATGTTGCGCATTTTTTACCATGATGCGCGTCAAATACAGCCATGTTCCCTGCAAAGTTTTAAAAACCGATTTTTGTCTCTATGCTGCGGCAGACAAGAGATTGCAGGCCGATGTATCCATCGAGGGTTACGGCCGGGCGTCAAAAACATGACAGAAAACGCGGACAAATTTACATTTGGGGTGCGTCCCGATAGTATATTGCATTACAGCTATTCACGTATACATTTCTCATTATGGACTTAGTGCAAAGGTTACTATGAGTTAACAAGGAGAGAGGGTATGGAGATTAATGTCAATGTATTTAACAGCTATGACGTGTATAAGATCGAAGGAAGTCTCAAAATAAGCGATATTCCCCATCTGACACCGCGGATAAACGATCATCTGTTTTCCGAGCACACAAAACATCTGGTGCTTGATCTTTCAAATGTAAAGTACATCGATTCGAGTGGTATATGGCTGATCATAAATTCCAACCGTCGGGTAAAAGAGCAGAACAGAAAGATGTACATACTCAATCCGTCTGACGATGTGATGGAGAGTCTGCGCAACGCAAAACTCGATGACAAGCTCCCTATTATCCAGAGTTGTGATGAAATTCAGCAGGAGACGACACGGGATGCATTTGAAATGTATGCGCCCTATACCTATTCGGACGGTACCGAAGAAGCGTCGAGGCTGCGGCTTTCGTGCCCGATATGCGGATCGGATGAAGTGGTGGGCTATAATGTCGACTATCACTCTTTTATATGGGAATGGGACGGGGTCTCACCGTTCCCGAAGACAAAGGATAAGGAGAGTGGAAAACAGATCGATATCTTTAGCAACATTCCGGTGGTATGCGCCGACTGCTATATGAGCGGGATCGAGCCCGACCTGTTCAATGTAATAGACCAGAAGGGAAATCTGGCGATAGGTTCCAGGGTTGATGAAGATTCCAAGGTGATGCTTTCAAAGTCGATAAAAAAACGAAAATCTCTGCTTCAGGCACAAAAAATAGTTGTCGGTGACTCGTTTTTCCATCTTCCGCGTACACAGAAACAGCTCTACTGCATGTATTTGCTGGCGGAATTGTGTGCCCGCTCCCTTGTGGTAAATAAAAAAGCGGCTACGAATTTTACTATCGGCTACCTCAATTATCTTGCCATCAATTACTGTGACAGCGCAAGTGCGGTCAATGAGCATATCGAGAACTGTCGCACATGGCTCATGCAGGTGATCAACGAAAAAGAATCATACAATCCCCGGGAACTCGCTCAGTCCTATTTCATAATACTCAACGCGTGTCTTCACATGGAAAAGAAAAACGAAGCAGCCCAGATATACAATCAGTTTACCGAAATGATAGAGGCTTTGCCGGTATCGGACGATAATGAATCGAATACCCCGCAGTTCTGGTATACCCAGGCAAAGAAAATCTGGCAGCATGAAATACAGAACAAGGCACAGGAGCTTAAGGCATAAGCAGTAGCTGTATCGGTAAAATACGCCGTGGCGGTAGTATGCGGGTGTATGCCGGTATCGATGCAGTGTTCGGCAGGGTCTTTTTTAGGGGGCTGTATATTGGACGTTACCCGAACGATGAGTACATACCCAGTGGCAAAGAGTGTAAGTATTGCGCCACGGGGAGTGCTTCTCAGATGTGCAATGTAATGGATGATATGCAGTCCGTATCAGTAAATCCCATGCCCTTGAACCGACCGGTATAACGATAATGGCGTGACATCCTCATTATGCATTTGTCAACCATATTTTTCGTGCATTGTGTACGGTTTTTTTCGAAACGGTATCATTGTACACCGAACTGAAACAGCGCAGCGCATTCGCACAGGTTGCACGTTCGGAACGTGATTGCGGGGCGGGGCATTCACTTAAAAGCTTATATGCATCGGCGTCGGCATCCATTCGTGCCTTCATGTACGATTGAATACAGCGGAGAAGGTAGCTGTCCGCACACAGTTCAAAACCACGATGGGGATTTTGAATGGTGTCAAGAAGATGCTGTGGTCCGTACAGCTCCCCCATGTGCAGAGTCCAGATCGTAAATTCGGAATTGGTATGTATGCGGCCCGAAGTGACGAGTCGGCGACGCAGCAGTTGTACGCTGGTTCCCTCTTTGCAGTGTATCGATATCAGTCTGTGCAGCGCGTGGGTATTTGTCGGATCGCGTTCGGTGAGTGTGTTCAGTGCCCGAATTGCCTGATCGATGTCGCCGTTTTGTTCATACAGTGACGCGAGATGCAGATAGGCAAAGTAATTGCCAGGATTAAGGATTATCTCCTGTTCTCTGCATCGTGCAGCGCGTTCGATGTCACCGACACCTTCGTAACTTCCCGCAAGGCAGCGGTAAGGCTCACTGTTGCGATCGTTTATCGCAATCGCGGTCTGCAGCCACTCGATAGATTCCTGAAACACCAGGGCTTCTCTGTAGATTTCCCCGATGAGAATGCACACATCTGCAAGATCGTCGGTTATTTCCTCGTTTTTGTCCTCGATGCTTCCAAAAAAATCGACCATTCGTTCGAGCTGCCTTGTGGCAGTCTGCGGTTTGTTTTCCCGGGCAAGACGCCAGGCATGCGAATGAATTTTTTCTCTGATATCGGTATATGCCTGCTGCATGGTTATGATCTCGTCACAAAGCCGAGCCAGATCATTCGATTTTGTTTTTTGTGATGACATTGATGCTAATCCGTTAATCTGATATATCGCCGTGGATTTTATTCAGCTTGTTGGTAAATATACGTGTTCCCGCACGTAGCCGACAGTGAGAGAGGAGTGCATTGGTGCGTGTGTGTAATGATGCAGGTCCCTGCCGGGAAAAAACCACCCAGTTTGTTATCAGGTATGTGCCCCGCGCAAGATCGTTTAGTTGCAGGCGATACCCGCAATGTGACGCGTCAAAACGCGTATGGTCGCTTCTAAAAACAAAAGAGCTTTTATCACCGGGACAGGAGGAATCGATGCTGCTGCGTACAACCCATCCGAACCCTTTCCTGTTGTTGTGGATACTCCACATGGTTTCATAGGGAGATATACGCAGAATGGTATCTACCGGCCTGTGGAAGGGGATGTCGAATTTGATATTTTCTCCGGGTATGTGAAATGCGAGCGTACCGGGGGAGGAAGATATTACCGGGGTCATTTCGATCCAGGCACGACTGCAGAATGTACCAAGCCGGACAGGTAGTCTGGTATACACAGGGACACGTACGATGGCCGGATAACAAATCTGATTGACGGCGGCCCTGTTTTGTGCCACCCCGGGAGCGAGTTTGAGATAAAAATCTCCGCGCCGGATAAGGCGAATCGGTCCGCATTTATATCGTGTAACCGTGCAGTGAATGCTTTGTTCATCATACGTAACCGGAATAAGACCCCATAAAAGACTGACGCGGATTTTAATGCGCAGACGGTCAATCCACATGTCATAAGAAGAAGCTTCGGGCATTTTTAGCCCCGCCTTTACAAAATGGAATCGCTTTTTTTCAAATTGTGCGGTATAAAAGGGTGTGGATACAATTTCTTTATCGGCATCATAGTCAATATACTTCTTTGTGGAACGTGCTGCGTCCGGGGCTGCACAAATATATACCCGCCAGTTTTGTGCGGAAGCTGCGGTCGAGGAGACGGCAATACCGTCCGGGCAATTTTGCGGTGCCGACGTGTCGCAGGGATGTTCGACCGTGCAGTCCTGTGACAGAAATACAAGCTCGTCATTGGCGTCGAAGCGACCGTTGCCTTTATGGTCGTTGGGCGCACTGCCGTGTGTGCAGATATACTCGCCGTCGGCATTCACCTCGTCTATCTGAAACACGACCGGGGCGCCCCGGGTATCAAATACCCGCAGGTGGGCGACAGGGGTCCCGAGAAGCGAGGGAAGCATCCGGCCGGTTATGACGATCGGTTCCGCACACGCACTATGCCATAGAGCCGTCACCGCGAGTAGCCATATCGGAACGCTGAGCGCCCGGAGACCCCTGGCTGCATTGTATGACCTGTCCGTGTTCATACCATGGCGAACCGTAGCGCGTTGCTTCATTCTCTTGTCAAGCGAAAGAGAAATATGGGTTTATCCTCCGGTACAACGAGTTCGGGTATACCGTCTTCGTTTTCGGATATCGTTCCGGAAGCGACTTCCCGGAGGTGCCAGTCCAATGCACTGTAGCGCATCCCTTTACACATGGGCAGCTCCACCCTCGCTCCAACACGGCATACGAGTACCTCTGCGCCTTTGGGGTTGGTCACCGCGTTCAGATCGAGCGCCCACTCCTTGAACCAGCTTCCCGCATGCTGAGCGAGTGTGTCGTGGTCGATCTCAAAGCCGGCATTGAAGCTCGTGCTTACAAGAGATACATATGCGGTATCTGTTTCAGCAAGCGGCCTGTCATCGGTGGAGACTATACTGAATTCACAATACTTTTCGTCTTCGGTTACCGGATAGGGCATACCCTCGGGATTGTTGAACACGACATCTTTGAGTGTGACCCCGTTGTTAAAGCGCAGGACACTGTCGTAATTGGCCAGAAATCCGCAGAACATCGCGGTGCCCGGTGCATCGAATACAAGGCCCCCGCGCTGCCAGTCGTGACTTATCTGTGGTGTCGGTTCAACGGGACAAGGCTCGAAAATACCGCGTCCCTTGATACGCGGTCCCTCGACAACCACTTTTTTATCGAGGGTTGAATCTATAAAAAGCCGCATGCCGTAGCGGTAGGTGGTAGGCACGAACATCTCTCCGGTTTCACCATAGCCGTTCATATCCCAGCTGTACAGACTCGGTGCGCCAAAAGTGAAAGTCGTGGGATTTTCGGGAGGATGCAGGTGACCGTTTTTGAATATTTCGGCCGCTGCGGTCATTGCGGATTGCTGTACCTCGTCGTACTGGAAATGATACCCCTGTGTCGGATGGCTTGACTTCGGATAATTGAGTGGTTTTGCCCAGGGAAGAGAATCGGCGGTGTCGGGTGCAAAGCCCCAGTAGTGCCAGGTAATGATGTCCCAGTCCTGTATAGCCGCACACCGCACCAGATTCATGGGGTAGTCCGCACGGTATTTGGCGGGTTTCATGATCTGGGTTTCATACACGAAGAATGGCTTATCGGGCGCCTTGTTCTGTTCAAGCCAGGGATCGATCCAGCTGATTTTTGGCAGTTCTTCGAGCATGCTCATCCACGGAAAGCGTTTGTGCGTGGAATCGGGAGTGAACGCACCGTTAAAGTAGGAATCATGGGAGACCGCATCGGCATGCTGCTGCATAAACTGCGTCTGAAGTCCCCAGCCGACGCCGTTGTCCCAGACCGTAGGTGCAAGACGTACGCTTTTTCCGGTTTTTTCAATTTCGTTTTCCTGCTCCTGTTTATGAGAAAGCCATATGTGCAGCAGGAAACGTACCACGTCAGCCCCGCGCCTGTCGTTGAAGTCACGATGGCTGTAATTGCTCTTTTTACTTCCTTCGGCAACGCCAACCCCGAGCGAAGCCGCCTGTTTATCGGTTATTTCCCCCAGAAGCGGCGCAAGGAGGATGTTTTGCTTTTTCAGGTCTTCTCCGGGGATACAATTGCCCATCCATTCCCGGCTCAGCGCCTTGTGTGTGTCATATCTGTTTTGTAGCCATTCGTTCCACTGCTGCTGAAGAGAACGGGTAAACCAGGTCGGCATATCGAGGTACTGGCCGCGCTTCATTTCATGAAACCACCACTCTTCGTTGGAAAGCTCCCATACCGCGAATACCGGATCGTCTGCATATCGATACCCTGTATACTGATTTTTATGATTCAGGATCTCTTTCATTCGCTCAATACCGAGACGGTGAATGCGTTCATCCCAGTAGCGTGCATGGTTATTTCTGATCGTTTTATGAGAAAGTTTCTGTACCGCCTTTTTCCATTCTTCTTTGTCGGCCCCCTGTGGCACGATGTCTGCATCAGAGGGGGATATCTCACCCAGACGATTGAGCCCTGCATACCATATTTTCATCCCCTTTTGTGCGCAGCACCATACAAAGTGGTCGATCAGATCGCCTCTGCTGCCGTCCCCTTTGGTATAGTCGTGCGGTTTTTCCCAGAAGCGTACCATGTTGAATCCAAGATCGTGAAGACGCGAAACAACGATACGGTTTTCTGCATGATTCTTTCCTATATTTGCACCAGTCGTGGCCCAGAAACGAACTCGTTTCCCGTGAAGCTCTATATGCCCGTCTTTTACCGTCACGTATTTGCTGTTATCCGGAAGTTGCGTTTTTTTTGCATGGACACCTACGGTTAGACTACTTAGTAAAACTCCCGCACACAACCCGCAGCGGATAATGGATCGTCGGTTAAAAGGCATCAAAGCTTCTCCCCGGTTAGTATGGTGATGTAAGACCTGAAGTGAGCGTGTTAATTTGCGAAAGCAGCTGCACAACCGCTTAATTCAGGTGAGACTATATTCAGACAGAAAATATACAATATGTTTTAACAAAGGCCCGGATCTCGAGGGAGATCCGGGCCTTTTGTACACGAGAGCAAAAAACGGTGACCATAAACGAACGCGTTATTCCACACGCATACTCACATAAAGCGTATGAGATCCGCGTTGCACCAGAAATGCGATGGCGTCACCTTTTTCGACTTTTTCAATCGCCTTTTCAAAGTCGTTTTTGTCTTTAACACCATAGCGCGCTCTGCTGACGATAACCTGCATGATTACGTCTCCGGGACGGAGTCCTTCCCGGGCTGCGGTGGAGTAGCGATCCATATCATCGATCACAACGCCCTCGATACCTGAAGGCAGATCGAATTTTTCCTGCACCTCTTTGGTAATGTTCTGCACCGAGAACCCGAGCGTATTCATGATAGAGGTATACCCTTTCGATTCTTCCTCATCGGGAGTCTGTTTGGTGTCCGCCTTCTCTTCGTCGCCGGGGCGCTGCACCACGTTGACCTTGAATGTTTTCTTTTTGCCGTCCCGCAGTACGGTTACCGGGACGGTGGTACCCGGCTTTATCGAGGCGACGATATTAAGGAGTTCACTCACTTTGTCAACCTTTTTGTCGTCAATTGAAATGATTACATCGCCGCGTGTTATACCCGCTTTGGCTGCCGGTGCATCCTCCATCGCTTCTGCAACGAGTACTCCTTCGGTATCTTCGTCTATTCCCATCGCCTCAAAGGTCGATGGTTTCGCATTCTGTATCATCACCCCAAGATAGCCCCGTTTCACCTCACCCTCGTAAATAAGATCTTTCATGATCCACTTCGCCATGTTAATCGGGATGGCGAATCCGATGCCCATACTGCCGCCGGTGCGGGTAAATATCATGGTGTTAATGCCGATAACCTCGCCTTCTATGTTTACCAGCGCACCGCCCGAATTTCCGGGGTTGATCGCCGCATCGGTCTGTATAAAATTCTGATTTTTATAGCTGCGAGAATGCATGACGTTTGTCCGGCCCAGGGCGGAGACAATGCCGGAGGTTACCGTTGAATGGAACGTAAACGGGCTGCCGATCGCCATAACCCAGTCACCGGGACGCAGATTGTCCGAGTTGCCCAGTGTCGCCACATCGAGACCCTTCACCTCTTCGGTCAGTTTGATGACCGCAAGATCGCTGGGCTCGTCTTTGCCGACCACTTTGGCTTCCACCTGGCGATCATCGCTGAAGCGGACCTCTATCTCATCCGCACCTTTGATCACATGATAATTGGTAAGAATATAGCCCTCTTTGGATACGATGACACCAGAGCCGATCCCTCTTTTTCGCCGTTCTTCTTTGCGCATCTGCGGCTGACGTCTTTGTCGTGGAACTCCGAAAAACTCCTCGAAGGGATTGCTTCCAAAGGGAGAGTCTTCGAAAAAACGATAGAGTGGGTTCTGCCCGATCACCACGGTATCGATTTTGGTCAGGATGACGGAGACTACCGCAGGACGCACATCGTCCGCAATATCGGCAAAGAGGTGTTTGAAACTCTCCACTGCAGGAGATACCGCCTCCTTTTGCTCTTTTTTTTCTTTTCCGAAGGTGATACTCCCCGGTTCGGGTCTGTCACCCGCGGAGTCGGCAAATGAAAATTTACAGTTGGCGAAAAAGATCGCAGCAGCAATCATCGAAAGGGAAAGTGAAACAGAGAGCACATGTTTCATTCGAGTGCGCATACTATCCTCCTTTGGGATATAAAAAAAAGATGATCGGCAGTATTTCCCGGTTTCATGTCGTTAGTGAGGGGGGCCGGTATTAATTACGGCCATTCCTCCTCAGATCTCCGCCTGTACCATGACGCTACTCTTTGTCCGGAAGAGAAAAGAAAGTGTAATATGAGACTACGGATATAGTCGCTGAATATTGAGAAGGCGTTTCGCGGCCGGCGAGATTACATCTCGAAACGACGTTCTTCATCGAATTTCACGATATTCGATGTGCCACCTTCAACAAAGGACTGCTGGGAAATCCTTGTCAGAACGGCATTTTCACGAAATTGCTGCAAACAATCTGCACCGATGTTGCACATGGTCGAGCGTATCTTGGAGAGTGTTATACCCAGCACATCCTTTACCGACCCCATGATCGGCACATACCCTTCGACTCCTTCTTCGAATTTCATCGTATGTTCACCCGGCCCCCCGTAGCGCTGCCAGTTGCGGGCCCGGTTCGACCCCTCTCCCCAGTATGGTTTGTACATGCGGCCTTTGACCGAGACCTTCGGCGTGGGGCTTTCGGTGGTCATTGCGAAATAACGGCCCATCATCACGAAGTCGGCACCCATCGCGAGTGCGATAATGATTTGTGTATCGTTTGCCAGTCCACCGTCTGAGCATACCGGTATGTACGTTCCGGTTTGTTCAAAATGTGTATCGCGTGCACGGGCCACGTCCATAAGTGCGGAGGCCTGGCCCCGGCCGATACCTTTTTGATCCCGGGTAATGCATATAGATCCGCCGCCTATGCCGACCTTAACAAAATCCATCTTCGCCTCGCGGACCAGGTAATCGAAGCCTTCGGCGCTTACCACGTTGCCCCCGCCGATGATTATTGAATCCGCGTAATGATCGCGGATCCAGCAGGCGGCATCTTTCTGATATTCGGTGTAGCCGTCGGAGGAATCGAATACGAGCACATCCACACCGGCGTCAATAAGCGCAGGCACACGTTCTTTATAGTCATGCGTGTTGACCGCCGCACCCACACAAAGACGTTTGTTTTCATCGAGAAGCTCGTCAGGATTTTTCCGGTGATCGACGTAGTCTTTTTTGAATACAAGGCGTTCGAGCCTTCCTTCGCGGTCGATTACCGGAAGGCATTCTTTTTTATGTTTGCGAAGGAGTTCGTTCGCCTGCTCCAGTGAAATACCCGAATCCCCGTGGACGATTCGTTCCCGCGGCGTCATATATTCGTGAATCGGTGAGCTGAGATCGTCTTCATATTCCCAGTAATCCCTGTCGGTAAGGATTCCAAGCAATACCCCGTGATTTGTACCGTCATCGGTGACAGGTATGGTTGAATGCCCTGTCTTTTGTGAAAGCGAAAGAGCATCCGCGAGAGTATCGTTCGGTTTAAGATTAGAGTCGCTTTCGACGAATCCTGCTTTATGCGTTTTTATCCGGTGGATCATCCCGGCCTGTGATTCGATAGGCTGAGAGCAGTAGATGAAGGCGAGACCTCCTTTACGTGCAAGAGAAATCGCCATATCGACTCCCGATACCGCCTGCATACATGCAGAGACAAACGGGATGTTAAGCCGGAAGTGGTCAGTTCCATCCGCGCTGCTGCGCGATATAGGCGTGGAGAGAGTGACATTGTCTGGCGTGTGTTCCCTGCGGGTCAGACGCGGAAGGAGCAGGTACTCGGAAAATGTTCGGGACATGTCGTCTATTATCTGTGTCATTTTCGGCCTTTCATATACTGTACGTAATGAAGTGCGATTGCATGCAAAAGAGCATACACAGAAAAAACGCAGCCGTGATCCGGCATGGTTATGCGTTGTTGCCGGGCAGCGATTTTACTCATTAGTAGTACCGTGAATTAACACAAAAAATAACTAATGACGTGTGAGCGATTCATGTCGTTATGCCGGTGGATAAAAAGGCATCGCCCGGGTGCAATAGGTGCAACGGTGGATGCCCGGTACCGATTGGAATGAAACGGCAGCAGGAAAGTGATACGGTCAGGCGGGATCAGTATCGTGAAGTCGCTTCTGCAGTTTTTCGAGCACCAGAAGTGCCTGTACCGGAGAGAGCGTGTTTATATTGAGACCCTCGAGTTCTTCTACGATCTTTTCGTGAGTTTTCATCCTGGGAGTGGGGGATGGTTCTGAAAACAGCTCGGTTTGTTTCGACCCGGTGTGTGGCTGCGCACTATCGGCGGCATGAATGAGTGAGGAGGTGTTTGCCACATCGTTCATACCCTCGAGCCATTTGAGAATCTGCTGGGCGCGGGCAATGACACGCTTCGGCACACCGGCCAGTTTTGCGACCTGGATACCGTAGGAATGATCGCAGCTGCCCTGCTGCACTTTGCGAAGAAATATGATCTTTTCGTCCCATTCCTTGACCGTGACATGCAGATTCTTTATACGTTCGTATCGTTGGGACAATTCGGTGAGTTCGTGGTAATGGGTGGCAAAGAGGGTGCGTGCCCGTCGGTCTTCTGTCTCGTGGATATATTCGGCTACAGCCCAGGCAATGCTCACCCCGTCGAATGTGGAGGTCCCTCGTCCCACTTCGTCAAGCAGCACGAAGCTTTTGTCGGTGGCGTTGTGCAAAATGTTCGCCACCTCGGCCATTTCGACCAGAAACGTGCTCTGTCCCCGGGCAATCCGGTCGGATGCACCGATACGGGTAAAAAAACGGTCGACAATGCCGATCTGTGCAGACTCCGCCGGTACGAACGAACCCATCTGCGCCATGAGTATAATGAGGGCATTCTGCCGCAGAAAGGTCGATTTCCCTGCCATGTTCGGACCGGTAATGAGCGAAACCTGATATGTCTCCCCATCGCAAAAGAGATCGTTTGGTACAAAGTTCTCTTTACCTTCGATCGATTCAATAACCGGATGTCGTCCCTGTCTGATATCGATCTGTGTATTTGATGAGAGCGCGGGGCGACAGTATCTGTTCTGCGCCGCGATATGTGCAAAACAGTTGAGCACATCGAGAATCGCCAGGTGTTCGGAAGCCTGCTGTATGGCCCGGCAATGCTGCGAGACTTCTGCACGCAGGTCGGTAAAGATCGAATATTCCAGGGCACACATGCGCTCCTGGGCGCCGAGGATTTTTTCTTCCATCTCCTTGAGCTCGGGAGTCACGAAACGCTCCGCGTTTACCAGTGTCTGTTTTCGTATGTAATTGCGCGGCACGCGTGACTGATGGGTTTTTGACACCTCCACATAGTAGCCGAACACCTTGTTGTAGCCGACCTTGAGAGAGGGTATGCCGGTGCGTTTGCGTTCTTTGGCCTGGAGGTTGGCGATCCACTGCTTTCCGTTGTATGCCGCATCCCGCAGCTCAATGAGCTGTGGGTCGACTTCTTTGCGAATTATATTTCCTTCACGAACGGTGAGGGGCGGATCCGGAACCAGGGTGTTGCCGATTTTTCGTGCAAGCTGGTCGAAGCCGTCGAGACGGGAGATCAGTCGGGCGATATCGGTATGCTGCGCATGTGCAAGCGTCTCTTTAATATGCGGAAACACCTCGCAGGCGTTTTTGAGCGCATTGAGATCACGGGCATGGGCACGCTCAAAGGTGATTTTCGAGGTAAGGCGCTCAAGGTCCGCAATTTTACGAAGGTGTCCCGCAAGTTCTTTTCGTGCGAGGCTGTTGTCCTTAAGCCATGCCACGCAGTCTAGTCTGGTATTGATC
Source organism: uncultured Fibrobacterota bacterium (assembly GCA_964589825.1). Classification (GTDB taxonomy): domain Bacteria; phylum Fibrobacterota; class Chitinivibrionia; order Chitinivibrionales; family WJKA01; genus CAZPUS01. The sequence goes on from CAZPUS010000020.1 coordinate 38,357, forward strand.
GCCTGTTCGTCCCGAAGCGGACGCGTAACCCAGCGCCGCAACAGACGGGCACCCATCGACGTGCAGGTTTTATCGAGCACCGATATCAGCGTGCCCTGTCGCTCGTCGCTGTGAAGCGGGCGCAGCAGTTCGAGATTATTGACCGTGGCACGGTCAACTTCCGCAAAGTCGTTCATCCTGCGCGGGACGATTGCGGCAATATGGGTAAGGCTGTTCTTTTTCTGTTCTTTCAGATACGCCAGAAGTGCCCCTGCAGCACCGACGGCACAGTCAAGTCCCCCAAGTCCCATGCCGTCGAGGGATACAATATCGAAGTGATCCCGTATGTACGATCCCGCGGTCTGTGGATCGAATTTCCATCCGCTGTAGCGTGAGACTACTATTCCGAGATTTTTGACCTGTTCGTTGGCAATACCGATATCCGCACCTTCTGCGGCGAGTAATTCACTGGGGCCGATGCGTACCAGTTCGTCAAGAAGTTTTTCAGCGGGGATTTCTTCCACTGTGAATTCGCCGGTAGAGAGGTCGCAGGTGGCCAGACCGGTTCGGTCGCGCTCGTGGGCCACCGCAACGATATAATTGTTCCACTTCTCCTCGATAAACGCATCGTCGGTAGCGGTTCCTGCGGTAATCACTTCGGTGACGTCGCGTTTGACCACTTTTTTCGCTTTTGCCGGGTCTTCGGTCTGTTCGCAGATCGCTATCTTATGACCCGCCTTGACAAGAAGATGCGCATATCGCTCCAGGGCGTGATGAGGAAACCCTGCAAGGGGAGTTTCGTCTTTGCCCCCATGATTTCTGCTGGTAAGGGTGAGTCCCAGCACACGGGAGCCTATTTTGGCATCTTCATTGAAGAGTTCGTAAAAATCGCCCATGCGATACAACAGAATGGTTGCGGGATTGCGCCGCTTAATTTCGAGGTACTGCTTCATCATAGGAGTAAGTTTCTCCCCTGAAGCGCCATTCGTGTTTTGTGCCGTGCTCTTACTCATACCAACATACGTGACTAAAATGTGGGGTAATTCGAATTATTGCGCTGCAGAGTCCGATTCTTCCTCCTGCAGCAGTTGCTCGGTTTTTTTCTTGGCGATCGCTTCGAATTCTTCTATCCTGGGAAGATCCTTGAGTGATTTCAGCCCGAAATAGCTGAGAAAATCGTTGGTCGTTGCATATAAAAGCGGATTTCCCGGCTTGTCGCTTCTCCCGGAGATCGTGATAAGGCGTTTTTCCAGGAGTGTTTTCATCGACCCGTCGGAGCCGCTGCCGCGAAGTGCATCGATCTGTGCCTTGGTAACCGGCTGCCGATAGGCGACGATAGAGAGGCATTCGAGTGCCTGCGGGGAAAGCCGTTTTGTGTTTTTCGACTCATTGAGTCGCTGCACCCAGTGGGCATAGGCGCCGATTGTCCGAAACTGAAATCCACCGGCCACTTCCACGATTTCGAACGGATGCTGTTGCGTTTGCAGACGCTGATTGATTTGTGCGACAATCTTCCTGATATGCTTGAGCGGGGGGTGGTCGGGAAGAAGTTTTCGCAGCTTTTGTGCGGGAATGATTTCTGATGAAGCGAAAATGCATGCTTCTGTAATTCGAAGCAGCTCTTCATCGGTTGTTGCCGGTGGTTTAGTTTCCTCGGTATTGCTTTGTTGGTTCATACGTCATCTTCTGCGTCAATAACGGATTGGGCCTCAGGGTTTTTATACACGTGAATTTCGGCGAATCTTTCCTGCTGCATAAAGGATATTCGCTGCATTTTGGCGAGTTCGAGTATCGCCATAGATGTTACGACGACATAAAGACGGTCACTGGTTTTGGTGAAAAGCTGGCTGAAGCGCAGATGCTCGTTTTGTGTGAGTGCATCCCAGAGTGATTCGATTCTTGAATAGACGGTATATTCCTCTCGTTCGAGGCGATAGACAGGTTCTGCGTTTTTGCTCTTTTCGAGCACATTCTGAAATGCCTGCATGATGTCATAGATGCCAACGTTACCCGGCAGCGTCTCTTCGGTTTGTGACTGCTGTGCAACGGGTGTTTCTGTTTTTCCTCGGGCAAACGTTTCGTGGTGTTGAGTTTCGAATGCGCGAAGTTTTTCCGCCGCTTCTTTGTATTTCTTGTATTCAAGCAGCTGTTGTATCAGCTCTTCGCGATTATAGATTCCATCTTCCTGCTGCGCGTCGTCCTCATCACGCTGCTGATCGCGTGGGAGCATCTCGCGCGATTTGATGCGGATAAGAACCGATGCCATATACAGATATTCACCCGCGACATCGATATTGAGTTCTTTCATTATTTGAAGGTATTCAAGATACTGTGTGGTGATATCCGAAACCCGCAAATGAATGATATCCATCTCCGATTTGTTTACAAGGTAGAGCAGAAGATCGAGCGGCCCCTCGAAGAGGTCGAGTTTTACCAGATATTCATTTTTCATCCAGGTCGCATTCATGCGAGCGGTACTCCAGGCTTATTTCTTCTCTCCATGCGGTCTGTGTGGGTTTATTCCACGGTGACGCTTTTTGCGAGATTGCGCGGTTTGTCGATTTCACATTTGCGAATCGCCGCAATGTGGTACGCAAGTAGCTGCAGCGGAACAACCGAAAGCAACGGGCTTATATGAGGCAGTGTTTTTGGGATATAGATAACATGTTCTGCGTATTTCTGTATGGTTTTATCCCCCTGGGTGGCAATGGCGATCACCTTTCCGCCCCGTGCCCGTATTTCTTCGATGTTTGCCAGGACTTTTTCATAGACACTGTCTTTAAGCGCGATGACCACAGATGGCATATCCTTGTCGATGAGCGCGATCGGGCCGTGTTTCATTTCTGCAGCCGGATATCCCTCCGCATGAATATAGGATATTTCCTTGAGCTTGAGCGCTCCTTCGAGTGCCACGGGATAGTTGTAGGAGCGTCCCAGGTAAAGAAAATTGTTGTGACGAGCATACTCTTTGGCGATCGTCTCGATATGGTCGTTTTGCTTCAGGATGCTTTTAACCATACGGGGAACGCGGTTCATCTCTTCGGCAAAGCGGATACCATCATCGTGCGACATGCGCCGCATGCGTGCCATAAGCAGGGTGAACAGCTGCAAAACCGTGATTTGTGAGGTAAACGCTTTGGTGGAGGCGACGCCGATTTCGGGACCGGCGTGCAGATAGACTCCGCCGTGGGTCTCCCGCGCGATGGTTGAGCCGACGACATTGCATATGCCCAGCCCCATTGCGCCTTTTCGCTGTGCTTCCTGTAACGCGGCAAGTGTATCCGCGGTTTCCCCCGACTGGCTTATTACGAATATGATGGTCTCCGCGTCTATTATCGGATTGCGGTAGCGGAATTCGGATGCATATTCGACTTCTACGGGAATGCCGGCGAGTTCTTCGAGCATATACTCGCCTACGAGTGCGGCATGCCAGCTGGTGCCGCACGCCACCAGGATAATTCTGCGGATACGACGCAGTTCGTTCAGTACGAGGTTGAGCCCGTCGAGCCGTGCGGTGCCGTCTTCGTGCAACAGGCGTCCCCGCATTGCGTTGTTAATGGTGTCCGGCTGTTCGAAAATCTCCTTGAGCATAAAGTGGGAGAATCCCCCCTTGGCGAGATCTTCGGCTGAAAAATCGAGTGTATGTATCTTGTGACTGACCCGACGATTATCGAATGTCGTTGTCGTGTAACCCCGGCGGCACAGCTCGACCATATTGTTGTCTTTGAGATAAAGGACCTTGTCGGTGTGTTTGACAATTGCGGCAGCATCGGAGCTGAGGAAATATTCGTCTTCTCCTATACCGACCACCAGTGGCGAGCCTTTTTTGGCACCAATCAGAAGATCGGGCTGATCTGCCGCAACCACCGCGATGCCGAACGTACCCGCCACATGCTGCAGTGCCTTTCGTACCGCTTTGCCTAGATCACCATCGGTATAGTAATGACCGATCAATTGTGCAAGGACCTCGGTGTCGGTTTCGGTACGAAAGGTTATTCCTTTTTTTTCGAGCCGCTCTTTTATTGTGCGGTAGTTTTCGATGATCCCGTTATGTACTACCGCAATTTTTTTTCCGTTGTCCATATGCGGATGCGCATTGTTCTGCGAGGGCGCGCCGTGGGTTGCCCATCGTGTGTGCGCGATGGCCAGAGAGGTCTGGTTGCGGATTTTTTTGCATTTGTTCTCCAGCTCTCCCACCCGGCCTTTGCATTTGCACAGCTTAAGCGCGTTGTTCTGAGATACGAGCGCGATTCCCGCGCTGTCGTAGCCGCGATATTCGAGCGCATGCAGCCCTTCGATGCATACCTGTAAGGCGCTGTTTTCTCCTATATAGCCAACGATGCCACACATAAATCGTTCCTTTGTAACTAAGATTTTTGCAGATACTATGGTAAAATACTGTGCTACAAGGTAAAAATAATATAATCACTATGCCAATCAGGCAGGACCGGTGCAATTGTATCCGCGGTGTATGTCGGGTCCGATTGGGGGAATACCGAAGCATATTCCGAATAGTGCATAAACACTGCAGCAGGTATTTTTTTCCGGATGTCCGGCAAAAAATTCCCGTAAGGAGAGTGCGATACCATGGGATAAACAGTGCCCAATTTGTATGATAAAGGCCGTAAAATGAGATGTAACTTCAAAAAAATCAGCCCCATGGAGGCTTTCTGCCGCCTGAAATACGAAGGGGCGACGATTTGTGGTATGGTATGTGCATATATATACCCGGATGAATTACCGTTTTTAAATTGCACACAGGAAATGCGTAATGCTGAGAAACGCGCTGTTTAACAAAACAAACATTGCTCTCTACAACCGGGGGCTGGATACCGCGATGAAACGCTCGCGCGCGATCAATAATAATATCGCGAATGCGACCACACCGGGGTATAAAAAAATACGGGTCGAGTTCGAGAGTCATTTGAAAGATGCGCTTGATCGCAGCAAAATCCAGGGAGACAAAACCGACGGCAATCACATGGATGTGGGCAAGTCGGATCCAGGCAATGTGCATCCGCAGGCGTATCGTCCAAACGATCCCACGCTGCCCGGAGGGGTAAACAATGTCGACATCGATGAGGAAATGTCGTATCTTGCTAAAAATCAGATACTTTTCAATTACGGGGTAAAATTTCTGCGTGGCTCGTATGCATCGATCGATGCAGCCATTAAACAGCAGACACTCAAATGATTTTATACACGATAAAGGCAGGCATATATGAACTCCATTTCCGGCATTTCCGCACTCGATCAGCTCGGTAAGAGCGGGGCATTGCAGTCTTCGACAAAACCGGGGCAGAAGAATGCGCAGAATTTCAAGGAGACTCTTTCGGGTTTTCTCGGTGAAGTCAATTCTCTGCAGAACAAGTCAGGAGAAGCGAAGCAGAAATTCATGGCAGGGGAGATTACCGATGTGCACCAGGTCATGAATGCCTCCCAGGAAGCGAAGGTTTCGTTCAATCTTCTTATGGAGATTCGCAACAAGGTGATGGACGGCTACAAGGAAATCATGCGCATGCGGCTGTAGGCTATGGCAGGCGTGGTGAGGCTTTTGTCGTATTACAGTCGGGGTTTATCGTACGGAGTTTCCATACGCACGGGAGCCACTACCGCCACGGTGTATTGGTTCTTCCTTTCGTAAAAAGCCGCTCAGGCACGGTTGAATTTTTTCAGGGTTGATGGTATAATTCAAAAATGTATGCAAACCACTCGACCATTATCCGACCCGGTCACCGCGACAGCGAATGAATGTGCCGTCCTCTTCAAGGCCCTTGGACATCCGGTCCGGATTGAGATTATCAAATTGCTGGCCCATACATCGTACCGCGTTGACGAGCTTGCACAGCATACGCATGAGCGTATGTCGAACGTATCCAAGCATCTTGGGGTTCTTCGTAATGCGGGGCTGGTTACTTCTGAGCGCAAGGGATCATCTGTGCACTACTCGCTTGCCTGCTCGAATGTACTGACGCTGCTGCATGATGCGCAGCTCTTTCGGGGAAAACGTAAACAACAAAGCAAAAATGCGTTCTAGCCTTGCGCAAACTCCCGCGCATATTCACGCATACGGTGCAGTATCGCGCTCAGCCCGTTCGCACGTGCCGGTGAGAGGTGGGAGCCGAGTCCTATTTTATCTATCACGTACAGGTGTGCCGACAAAACATCCTCCGGGGGCTGATTGTCAAGCACATAGAGAAGCAGCGCAAGGATCCCCCTGGTGATTTTTGCATCGCTGTGCGCACGAAAACGTATCCGTCCCTGTTCCATATATGCATAAAGCCATACTTTGGACTGGCAGCCTCCCAGCGCATACTCGTCGCGCAGGTACTGTGCATCCGGGGACGGAAGGGCTGAACCCATTTCGATAAGGCGGGCATAGGTGTCGAACCAGTCGTTGAGCGTTGAAAACTGTTGAATAAGTGAATCCTGCCGTTGGGTCAACGTCATTGCTGCTGCCTTTCTGTCACGCCTGGTGGCGGCATTGCCGGTATGCCGTCTATGTGTTACACAAGCATGGGAATTACTTTTTTGAGTCCCCTGCATAACATGTCGATATCTTCGTATGTGGTATAGAGCGCAAAACTCGCCCGGATGGTACCGTCGATGCCGTAATGGCGCATAAGCGGTTCGGCACAATGCGAACCGCTGCGTACCGCAACACCCAGCTTGTCAAGCAGAGTCGCAACGTCATACGGATGCGCACCATCGATAGTAAAGGAGAGTGCGCCGCATCGTGGTGCCGATGGTGCGTATATAGTCAGATTGGGAATGCGTGAAAGCGCCTCGCAGGCATACGCATACACTTTTTTTTCATAGTCAACAATATTCGGACGCCCGAGGCTGTCGAGAAATCGTATGGCAGCATCCAGGCTGAGCACCCCGGAGAGGTTCGGGGTACCCGCTTCGAACCTGTGCGGCAGCCCGGCCCAGCTGCTGTGTGCAGAGGAGACCGACTCGATCATGCCGCCCCCGAATCGCGAAGGTGGCAGCGATTCCAGCACCTGCTTTCTGCCATAGAGTACACCCGCCCCGGTTTCCGCGTACATTTTGTGTCCCGAGAATACGAAAAAATCACACTCCAGTTCCCTGACATCTACCGGACAATGAGCCACAGCCTGCGCACCGTCAACGACCACGGGGATATCCGCCCCATGTGCGGTCCCGATCAACTCACGCAACGGGTTGATCGCACCGGTAACGTTGGATACGTGGGTAAGTGCCACGAGTCTGGTGCGCTCGGTGAGATGGGAGCGAAGCGTATGAGGGTGAATCGTGCCGTCCTCTTCAGGTGACACCACGACAATGCGTGCACCGCATCTTCTGCACAATTGCTGCCAGGGGATAAAATTGGAATGGTGCTCCATTGCGGTGACGCACATTTCGTCGCCCTCTGCGATATGCCTCTGTGAAAATGCGTCGGCCAGCATATTGAGTGCATCCGTGGTACCGTGCGTAAAGATGATTTCGGATTCGTGCGCAGCGTTGAGAAAGTGCTTCACGCAGGCGCGTGCACGTTCGTACGCATCGCTTGCCTCTTCACTCAGCGCATGGATACCCCGATGAATATTGCTGTTCTGAGACGTGTAAAATGCATGGATCCTCTCCAGTACCGCGCAGGGTTTATGGGTCGTGGCGGCATTGTCAAGATAGACAGGCGGGTGGTCACCGTGTGTGTGTTGCTGCAATATGGGGAATTGTTCCCGCAGTGCGGATATATCGATCATATCATGCATTCAGTCGGGTTTATGCAGTTGTACCACCGAAAACCATCCCTGTGCATCAGTAAAAATTTCCCGGATTTCGAGGTCGCTCAATGACGCGATTTCCGCGATATCTTCGCGGGTAAATTTATGAGAGTTTTCGGTATGTATTCGCTCGCCGGGCTCCAGTGCAACAGTTTCTTCACGAAGCGGCGTGGATATTTGCAGGGCACGTGTTGCCTCGAGGTGCATTTCCACCCGTGCCTGTGGTTTGTTGAAAAAGGCGACATGCGAAAAATCGTCAGGATCAAAATCGGTCTGCGCGATATCGTTTACCACACGAAGAATATTTTTATTAAAACGGGCGGTAATCGCGTCGTGGTCGTTATAGGCACGCTCCAGGACATGCGCAGGCTTTACCATATCCAGACCCAGAAGCAGCATGTCGTCGGGCAGCATTACGTCGCCGATACGCGTGATAAAATCCAGGCCCTGCGCTCTGTCGAGATTTCCGAGCGTAGATCCCAGAAAGCAGAAAATGCGCGTGTTGTTATGCGGAATGCGATGAAGCTGTGTTTCAAAATCCGCAACAATACCGCGTATGTCAAGAGTCGGGAATGCATGCAGCAGTATGCGTGAGGATTTCTCTATTGCGCTGCGACTTACATCAAAGGGCACATAACATACCGACTCGTGCCGACCATCGGGCACTGCATCGAGAAGTATCGAGATTTTAGCACAATCACCGCTTCCAAGCTCTACAAAATCGACGTCGCTGAACGTGTGGCCGATACGGGAAGCGATATCCCTGAGGATGCGCTGTTCCGTCCGTGTGGGATAGTAGTCTTCACATTTGGTAATTTCCTCGAACAGCTCCGAGCCGTAATCGTCGTAAAAACACATGCTGGGAAGATATTTAGGAGAGGCATCGAGTCCGGCGAGGATTCGGGCCGTTCTGTCATCTTCGATGTGGGGCAGATAGTCGTCAATTGTAATTTGTGTGTTTTGCGGCTGCATACGAGATACTCCTTCAGGTGCGCCCGGTGCCGTCGGGTTCGCCCGTTTCATAAGGGTTGCCGTTGTTGCTCCACTCGAACCAGCCGCCATCGTATACCGATATGTCCGGCCAGCCCATAAGCCATGCATTCAGAAAGGCCTCACTGCCGCGCCATCCCGTGCCGCAGTAAAAAGCATTGTACGTATCGGGTGTGATCCCCGCGTTTTTCCACAAACGCTCGATTTCGTGATATTCTCTGGTGGTATGATCGAGATTGCGATAGTTTTCCATATGGTACGCATCGCTTCCGCAGTCGGCGAATACCGAGCCGGGTATGCGCCCCTTTTTCTCTATGTAATTATATCCGCTTACCTCACCGATATACTCTTTCCAGCTTCTTACCGAGACAAGGTTTTTGTCCGGTGCGTCAAGATACTGCTTTGCCTGCGGCGTATCGATTACCAGATCGGGGCGGGAGGGGATTTTGGTGCCGAAGTCCTCCACGGGGTGTTTTTCGGAAGGGTCGGTGGTCGTTTCATATCCGGCATCGAGCCACGACTGCAGTCCCCCGTTCAGTATGCGCACGTCTTTAACACCGGCATACAACATAAGAAATGCACATCGTATGGCACCAAGGTGTCCGGCACTGCTGCCGGGATACGGATCGTCGTTGTCGGGGTATGAAAAACGTCCGTACAGAATAACCGGGGTGTCGCAGGTGATCCCCAGCGCCTGAAGCGCGCCGGCCAGCTCCTGCGGGCTGCGGCGATTCCATGTCTCGGTCGACTCCAGCGAGTTGGTGTCGATATCGATCGCACCGGGGATGTGACCCTGATGGTAGTCGTCCGGATTACGGTAGTGGGCGTGGCACAGCACAAACCGATTCCCCTCGAACTGCTGCGTGGTACCGGTGGTGGTAAGCCCATGCAGCCATTGCGGTGAAACCAGTTGTGTGTAGCGGGATAATTTCTGCAAAGGCAATGCGGCATCAGGGCACCACTCGTCAACAAAATTATGGTATACGTGAACGTCCTGCCATCCCGCTCTGGTAAACAGATCCGCTACCATGTCGGTCTCGTCTGAATCGGATCCGTACAGAAAAAGCGGATCGTCCTCTTTAATTTCCTTTTGCCGCACGATTTCGATCCAGTCAATATAATCGGCCCATTTTGCAGGCAGGCTTTTTGCCCCCTGAATATGACCGCCGCGACTGCAGCCCTTTTCGGGCCAGCCGTTATATGCATTCACTGCGCGTACGTCGATGATTTGTATGCGTGAATCGTGCACAGCCCGTGCCATCTGGTCGCGTCGAAGCTGCTCCATTGTCTGTCCTTTATCAAAAGTGATGCATTCAGGTTGAAAAAGAAAATACATATTCTTCACCTCTTCTGTGCAAAAAGCGGGTGGCAACCCGCCCTGTGCAACGCGCGTGTGAATGTTCTCATGTATGGCAGGTCGTGTGGGAGTCTATTACAAGGAAATACCAGGCAAGCAACACAAAAGTCCCTGTTGTGGCAGGGCGCATTTTATGAAAAATCCTGATGCCCGTTTACTTCTACCTGAATTGATCGGTTTTGTTTGTGAAATCTCTGCTGCAATCCGCACTAATCTTATGTTTTCGATAATCATGAGACAACCAACAAAGGTCCCCCGTAATTTTCGCTAATACACTAGCAGCACGGCTTAGCGCAGCTTCCATCAAAACAATCGTTGAATTCAGGTTTTACGAATCACCAAATTCGTATATCGTCATAGTAAAGATGCTGTACTGTGTCGATATGCGGATTCCGGTAGAGTCCGAACTTGAAATAGTGGGATGCCCTGTTGTACATGTTTGCCCCGTTTACCCAGCCGGGCGTGACAACGGTGTCGTTTTTCCAGACGCACATTTCTCCGTTCGATCCTTGGGACCAGACGATCTGAAACCGTAGCTCGATCCACTCTCCTTTGTCAATTATAAACACGGCAACCGGCTCTTCAGCATAAGAGACGGTAAATGTCGAGACGTTATTCCATGCGGTATCAAAACCATGAATCGAGGTAAAGGCAGTATCCGTGCGCACTGCTCTGTAATGGGGGTCCGCCTTTGTAAAGTAATTATAATAGAGAGCGATCGGGGGCGAAGCCCCTTTTGCGCTGTAGTTGTCCCAGTCCTCGCCGTCCAAAAAAACCGGCTGCTGATGCCATTGTCCCATAATCTGCCAGTTGGGCGCTCCGGTACTGTCTTTGAGTGGTACATCGGGGTAGTTGTGTGGTATAAACACCGACCAGCGGTAGCGGGAGGTATCGCCCTCCACCGCATGCTGGTCAAAGGTGAGCTCCGCCCTGGTGCCGCCGTTGACATTGCTTACGGGTGATACACGGAAACGGCAGCTTCGCTCCCCCTCGGCGCTGAGGTGCGAAGTGATGACTATGTCACTGTCGTGCGCACGTTCGCCGCCGCCTCCCAGATCTTTCCAGGCCTGCAGCGTAGTCTCGAAGCCGAAGCTGATACTGCGTATGTCGGGCTCATCATTATGTGTAACGCGGTCATTACAATGCAGCAGCAGGAGTGCGGCACCAAAAAGAAAAAAGTGTCTGTGTGCAGTATCTCGTTGTGGTGCAGGCATAAAAAGGGTTTCCGGGTCGTTATGCAACGGTGGAATTATACGGGAGCTTTTTTTGATTGCTTATACGGAGCGGATTTCAGGTGCCGGTGAAGTAGAATATCTCGGCCGTCATGGCGTGCTCCTGTGCGCGATTCAGTTGTCCTCCAGATGGCTCATGAACGATTCGAAACGCTGGGCTATTTCTCCCGAGAAGTTTTCCTCGCTCAGCCGCGTTTTCATGATGGCGTCGCTGTCCTTGCGGGATTGTTCGGGTAATGCCAGTGGAATAGGGAAGGCCTCGCAGTGTATGCATGCATCGCCCATTTTCTTTTTTGTCTGTGCAAAGACGGACGCATAGCCGAATTTTCCGTCTTTTTCTTCATCGCTGCTGCCGCAGCTGAGTGCAAAATAGAGCTTCGATATATGCGTGCGGTACTTTGAAAGAAAATCATTGAGCGGAGCGATGAGTTTTCCCGCCCATACAGGAGCGCACATAACGATACGATCGTAGTGATGCGGGGAGTGGCTGAGTTTTCTGATTCCCGCCCCTTTCCCGATAAATGAAAACAGCATCTGCAGCGGCAGCAGTTTAATTACGGGTACGATCTCTTCGATATCGCCCCCGGTTCGTTGTGCTATTTTGTTCGCAAGGTAGCTGCTGTTGCCTGTACGGGAGTAGTAGACCACCAGTGTGTTCATGAGAGGTTTCCCCCTTGTCAAATGCGAATGAATGGGTGTATATGTACTGCGAATCAGAATATAACTAATTATCGACAGCACATGTGCTCCCCGGGGACATCGTGCCTTCTACAGATATACGACTTGCCAACAATCGTCGTGGGAAGTGCGAACGGATTATCGATATCCTGATCGTATTGAAAAGGTGAAAAGCTGTGTGTTGTTGCAGGTGTTAGCGAAAAAAGCTACAAAGAAAAGAGTTGTTGGCGATTCACATTTGTATGGACAGCAATACTGTATGAAGAAAGCGGAAATTGGATGTTTAAACCGGTTAAACCTCCAATTTCCGCGTGCATTCGCGGGTTATTTCTTAGCATTTCTCAGCAGCACGGAACCATAATATTTCCTGGCTTCTCCCGACACAGATACTATATATGTTCCAGTAGCCACGCTCCGGCCGTTCTCATTTTTTCCATCCCATGACAACCTGATGTCAGATTGCGTGCTTTGAGACGCAGGTTTCAGACTACGTACAGTTCTTCCGAGTACATCGACTATATCGATCCCATGAATTTTTTCTTCAACCGGCAATCTGATTCGAGTGGAGCGAATATTAATACCGTAACCGTCCACAGTTACCGAAATCATACGTGTCGTCCTCCTGCGTCCACTACTATATTTCAATATGCCAAGGGATGCGGCGCTTACCGATACAAGGTCTCCGGCTTCGTTCTCATTATACCCGAATTCGGTGAGAAAACGTGCCACATCGTTGTCGGTGTGGTCCGCGCCCATGATCGGCTCACGGATTTTTTTGACGGTAAGATAGTCGACGGCCGGGCCGAACGTGCCCATGATAAGCCGGTAGGTGTTCTTGTTTGGTACGCCGTTGGGCCCATAGGTCATGCCCCAGAGAGAGTCGATTATGCAGAGCTGCTGGCGCACCGGCGAGCCGCCCAGAATTGCATTACTTTTGTTGATGGAAAGGGCATATTCGAGGTTGCCGTGGCCGCTGGGGGTTGGCGTGAAAGTGCCGAAGTGATTTTTCATAGTGAGCGTACACTGGCCGCCGATGTTATGCCCTTTGTTCACTGCGATGTTTACCAGAATAACAATGGTCCCGTCGGCGATATGTTTGGTGCAATCCGCCTGTGTTACCCTGGTGTAGGGTGGGGGGAAGCCGGTCTTTTGTGTGCGGCCCAGCAGCGAGCTGCGATCGCTTACCTGGACCCCTTCGGGCAAATATGCACCGGTGTAACCGTCGGGAAGGTTCCCGCTGCTGCGGACACCGTACGCGATAGCCCGTGGTGCTGCCCTCGTCCTTTTC